>CAUDQR010000018.1 GCA_958451615.1 uncultured Collinsella sp.
ATTTCCCGGTTCGACGAACAGCCGATCGTGTCAAATTTGGTCTAACAGAGCCTTTTTATTTGAGGGATTTTCCGACCGTCCAATAATCCACGCCCATGCACCACTCACGCATCTCTCGTCTCTCATTCGTCACTAATATGAGAGATAACCGAAAGACGAGAGATAAATATGAGAGATAACTGAGCAGCAAAGAGACAAGCAATCATGGTATTGTCTCAATACTGATTGTTCTATCAGCAAAAACATGTTTACATGAAACAGATGGCAGACATCTTATCTTTCATCTCTCAATTATCTCTAATATGAGAGATAGCAGTAAGATGAGAGATAATTACGAGAGATAACTGAGAGACGAAGGAAATCTATTCGTGGCATTCTCCGCCGGGCCGAGCGAAAGGACATGCAGATGAACGAAAACGAGCTGACCGGTCTGCTCGAGTCTTTAAGGCGCATGGGCTCGGACGATCTTAACGTCGAGGTCAAGGAGAGCGCCACGACGCTTTCCCGCGACGTATGGGAAACAGTTAGCGCATTCGCGAATACCGCTGGCGGAATTATCGTGCTCGGCGTGAGCGAGCGCGCGGGCTTTGTCCCGGTTGAGAACTTTGAGACCGAGAAGGTGCTCAACCAATTCGTAGCGGGCATGGGTGATGCCGGCGGTCGCGGAAAACTGGCCAATCCGCCCAAATACACCATTGAACGCGTGGAGCTCCAGGGCACCGTGGTTCTGGTCATCACGATTGAGGAGCTCGACCCGTCGAGCAAACCTTGTTATGTCATAGAGCGGGGCGCTCAAGGCGGCAGCTACAAACGCATCGACGACAAAGATGTTCCGCTCTCGTCGACCGAGGTTTTGGCACTGTCGTCATATGAACGGACGAGTCCTAGCGATCGCGATGCGGTGCCCGGTACGAGTGTGGGCGATCTCGACGAGTCGATGGTCGACCGCACGATAGAGCGTGCCTATTCGCTGACGCCTCGAGCGATGCGCGGTGCGGCGGACAAGAAGACAAAGATGGAGCGTCTGAATTTCCTCGACTTCCAGGGCAATGTTACCAAGGCCGGCCTCCTTGCCGCGGGCGTTTACCCTCAGCAGTTCTATCCCAAGCTCTTCATTGATGTGGCTGTCCACGTGGGAACTCAAAAGGGAGCTGCGGGGCCACTAAGGTTTATGGACCGCACAGTCTGCGAGGGCACCCTGGGCGAGATGATTTCGGATGCCGTCGCAGCTGTCGCCAAAAACCTGCGCCGCATCTCGACCGTCCAAGGCGTCTCGCGTATCGACTCGCTGGAGATCCCCGAGGAGGTCCTGCGCGAGGCAGTCGCCAACGCGGTTATCCACAGGGAATACGGGGATCGGTTCTGTGGGCAATCGATCGCCGTCGACGTCTTTGACGATCGTGTCGAGGTGACGAATCCTGGCGGCCTTTACGGGGGAAAGACTCGAGAGAACTTGTTTGACGGCAGCTCCCGATGCCGTAACGCGACACTCGTGAAACTCATGTCGATTGTCCCGCTTCCGGATGGCGCAGGTTCGCCGGCTGAGGGCAATGGCTCGGGCATCCCGATGATGATCGATGCCATGCGCGCGCATGGTCTGGCCGAGCCCCTGTTCTGCCCGGGGTTCGATCGGTTCAAGGTCGTACTTTACCGTTCAAAGATCGAGCCGGTCGATCATGGCGGAGGCTTAATTGTGACGGCACTCAAGCGCTACGGCGAATTGGGGACGCGCGAACTGGCGGAGCGCACGGGACTCACGGTTTCCCAGGTTAGGGCACGCGTCAATGCGCTCATTGAGCAGGGTGAGCTTGAGCCGACGGCGCCGTCGACAAGCCGCAACCGCAAATATCGACTGTCAGAGCGCGTGGAATAAATGCGTTAGTGGACGAGGCGACCCAATAATCGACCCTCGATTGGCGCCCACTAAGGTAAAGCGGTTGTTGCCCAGTCGACGGTGATGCTAAAGACTCGGCTTACGCCGGCATGGCCCCGAACCCGTCCATCAGGAACAGCCTGAGAACCAGCTTGATGACATTTCCCGGTTTGACTTCAGCCGTGCCAAAGACGTGGCGCTCGGCGAGCTCGCTGCAGTATGCGTAGATATCGCGGATAAGGTCCGCGCCCGAAAGCGTAAACATGTAGCCTGCGTCCGAAAGCGCATTGGGTGCGGCGGGCAACTTGGTCATGCGACAAAAGGTCAACAGGTCGGGCGCCATAGCGTCTTGGTAGCCAAGATGGCCGCCGTCTTCTTGTGCGGCGAGTTCCAGCTGGCGTACTCGATCCAGCGCCGCTGCCAGCACAAAGCTCGGTGTGGGCGCATTGACGTCTTCCGTGTTCGCCACGAGTTTGCCCGCCGCCTGTGTGACAAGCCAGGCGACCTCGCGCTGGCAACGCACGGCCTTGCGCGTAACCGGCTTGATGGACGAAGAAGAAACGCTCCCCTTAGGCGGATTCGAAGCAGCCATAAGACCCTCCCATGAACAATCCGGCCCAACAAGCCCGGATGAAACACGTGCTACATCAGTATACAGGGGAGTGGGGTAGCGGGGTACAAGCGCGCCAGCGGCAAACCGAGAGCATCAACAATGTGCCTCCGCTCTATTTGGACGATGGTACGTGGGTCATTAAGTACTCGGTTCAAGCGCCGGGTACCGTTGGTTTTCGAGACCAGAATTACAACCGTAAAATGCTCAACTGCATGGAATGTGACGTCCCAGTCGGAGTCATATTTGCAACCGAGGTGGGCTATAAGGTGCTCGGCCTTGCGTTTGTTGAGCGGTTCGAGCCCGAAAACGGATGGTTTGTTCTGCACGGTCCTGTTCATAAAGGCGGACCGGACCCTCGTTTTGCGCCCGACATGAGTTATCTGAAGCACATACCCGTCGATATTGAGTTTGCCGGACAGGGTGCGACCGACGATGAAATTTGGCTTTGGCGGTCTTTTACGATCGTGCCGTTTGATCGGATCGCGTGGCGATGCAATCTCGCACACGCCTGCCGGTGCAGGCTCTTCCTGATTTGTATAGCGAGAGGGGAGCGTGTATGAGCTGGCGAGGCGATGTCGTGATGGGGAAGTACGGAAAACTGCCGTGCGCCCTTATAGACAACAAAATGTTTCCGAGCGTAGAAGTTGATTGCGGGTCGTTTGTCGTCGCCTGTCCTTGCTGCGGCTCGCAAATACCGTGCCTCGACATTCGGTTCATCGATGCGTGCGACAGACTTAGCGACGAAGTGAGAAAACGGACAGGCGTTCATATGCCGGTGTATCAGGAGAAATGCCCTGTTTGTGGCCTCGATATCGTGTATGACGCCGGCGACGAGGGATAGGTGATGCGGAGGAGCTGGCTGTGAAGGCATCTCTGTCCCTATAAATAAACCCCCTCACCGAGTTGCCTGTGAAACTCGGCGTGATGGTCGCGTGCCCAGGTAAAGAGCGCCTGGTCAAAGTCGGTGCGCGTGGCCGGGACGCCAAAGACGCCGGCAACTTCGACGCGTACAAACTCCAGTGCCGGCAGCTTGTTGATGGCAGTGAGGGCAAACGGGGACGAGGGCTCCTCGAACAGATAGCGGCTGCCTTGCAGCGCGTCGCAACTGGTGCACGTGTTGCCGAGCGACGGGGCTTTGGAGGCTCGCGCGCCTACGGGCTTGTAGCCGCAGCGCTTATGAAGGTAGTCGCGGATCTCGCCCGGCACGCAGCCAAGAGCGGGCACGATGGCGAGTGCGTTGGCGTTGGCCGTGTCGATGGCAATGTGCCCGGCTTCGTTGGGCGCGTGCGCGATGGCGATGCTCTCGTCGTTATCGGTTCGATAGGGAATGCCGAAGGCCGCGACCGAGGTCTCTTTGTGACACTTCCAGCACTCGCGCTTGCCCAGTACTAGATATATATACGGCGCTGAGGGGTCGGATCGGTCAACACCGGGCAGCCACTCGGCAAAGGGCTCGGGGTTGACGCCGCTGGGTACATACCAGATCTTCTTGGTCCGGTCCCATTTGGCGCCCAGCGCTTTGGCTTCTTCTTTGTGCGAAAAGGGGACATCGAGCTCGGTGCGCATGGCGGCTCCTTGGTGCTGCAGGTGCGAGTGGCTCAAGGATACCGCAGGGCGCAGACATCGCGGCGTTTTGTTGAGAAGTTGCGGCGCGGACTGCTTGGTTACGCCGTTAGATAAATTGGCAAGTAGATGGTCGGCTTTTGACCAGTTGGGCGGTTGGAGCAGCTTGCGGCGCAGTTTTGTGCCTGGCTATTGTTGATGTTGGGGTATTGAATATATTTGGCTGCCATTCGTCAGGTGAATTGTTGTTACGTTGCGATGACGGTTGGAACTGCCAGCGGATTTAGCGACAAAAAACAAAACAGCCCAGAGGACATAGCCTCTGAGCTGCGAACATTTGGTGGGCGTTAGAAGATTTGAACTTCTGACCTCTTCCGTGTCAGGGAAGCGCTCTCCCCCTGAGCTAAACGCCCGATCAAGGGTGCGCAAGCGCGCAAGGGATAATATAACGGAGCCTGAACTCGGTGGCAAGAACATTTTTAAAAATCGCTTACATTGTGGAATTCGGGGGCTTTGTCATATCCATTTCAAAAGAGCCTGCTGCCGCGATTTGACTGTCGCATAATGCAAGGCCATTGCGGTATCGAGCTATGGAAAGACGTCTGCGGAATTGTCCTACCGATAAGCGGACAAGCCTCCAGCTGGTGCCTTCGCCGTGGTAAGGTAAGCCGAATTGTTTCCAGGCTGCTTCGAGGGAATGGAATGAGCAAAGAGCGTGTCGAGCAGGTCGAAGGCGCAGGGGCTTCGGTGCCGATGACCGATATATCGAACATTGATGTGCCCGAGGGCACCGATGAGCTCAGCCGTAGCACCCGCCGCGCTTGGCGCGAGCGCCTGAACAGCGCTTCGACGCGCAAGATGATCACGGGCGTCTTGGCTACGCTGGTGGGCGGTTCGTTTTGGGGCTTCTCGGGCACCAGCGCGAGCTTTCTGTTCGATACCTACCACGTCGACACCTTGTGGCTTATGAGCGTGCGTCAGATTCTCGCCGGTCTACTCTTTATGGCCGTGGTTGTTATGCGCGACCGCGAGCGCCTGATTAAGCTCTGGACCACACCCGCCGATCGCAAGCAGCTGCTGCTCTTTACCGCCTTTGGTCTGCTGTTCAACCAGTTTTGTTATCTTTCGGCCGTGCGCCTGACCAATGCCGGAACCGCGACGGTGCTCCAATGCCTGCAACTGGTCATCATTATGGGCTACACCTGCGTGATCGACCATCGCATGCCTCGCGTGCGTGAGGCCGTTGGCATTGGGTTGGCCCTGGGCGGCACCTTTTTAATCGCTACCGGCGGCGACCCTACCAGTCTGAGCATATCGCCGCTTGGCCTGGTCGCAGGCCTTATGTGTGCGGTCAGCGCCACGTGTATGGCGGTGATTCCCGCCAAGATCCTGCCCGAATACGGCAGCCCCATCGTCACGGGCTCGGCAATGCTCACGGCGGGCGTGGTCTCGTGCGTCTTCGTGCAGCCTTGGGCGCATATGCCGGCACTCGACGCTGCCGGCGTCGAGGCGCTCGCGGTATTCGTGGTTATCGGCTCGTTTTTTGCTTACATGCTCTATATGCAGGGCGTTAAGGACATCGGCTCGGTGCGTGCGAGCCTCATCGGAACTGTGGAGCCGGTTTCGGCGACCATCACCAGCGCCGTTATGCTGGGCACGGTGTTTTTGCCGACCGACCTTATCGGCTTTGCCATGATCATCGTGATGATGTTCCTCACGGTGTAGCTGGCGCCGCCGCCAAGACAGAAAAGGTGTTGTGCCGCATTTTCGCCAATTGACGTCCGTGTCTGGAGTTTAGCTGTCGATGCTCAAAATGCCATAAACTAGTAACGTTATGGATTTTTTCATTGCGACTCAATTGCGAGGATTTCTTTATGGCTGGTAATCACTTTAAGGGCAGCGATAACGGCCGTCCTGCAGTTCCGCCGCGTCCGAACGGGGCTGGTAAGGCCGGCACGCCGGGCGGCGCTGGACAGGGCGGTTCCAGTAAGCGCGTGTCCCCGGGCGAGACGGCGATGTTTACCGCTCTGTACGAGCAGTCTCAAAAGGCGAAAAAGACCGGCCGTGCAAGAGGGAATGTCTTTGCGGGCGGTGCAACCTCCGCGTCGCAGCCGAGCGGGGCTCCTTCGGTACCTGCGAACAACGCAGGTGCTGCCAACGCCGCAAATGCCGCCGGCAACGTTAATGCCGGCAAGGCCGCCAACAATACTCCCTCTGCCGGTGGCGCGGGGCTTACGGGTAACCTTGGCACGATTTACACCGGTGCCTCCGAGACTGGCACGTTCGCCCGCCTGGATGATAGCGGTGCCGAGTTTGCGGGCTCGGGTTCCAAGGAAGATTATTACGATTTTGGCTTGAACTACGGTAGCGACGCTTCGTCGAGTTCGACCTCTGACGGTCTGGTCCGTCATCGCCATCGCAAGGGCGAGCGCAAAAAGCGTCACACCGGTGCCATTATTGCCGCTGTAGCCGCGGTGCTTCTCGTTGCGCTTGGCGCAAGCGGCTTTATGCTGCTTAACTCGGCAAAGACCGTAAAGAGTGAAGCGAAGGAGGCCGTCGAGATTGTCGGTGGCCTTAAGGACAAGGTCACGTCGGGCGATTTTTCGACGCTGCCTGACGACGCGAAGAAGATTGATGAGCTTTGCGACAGCATGAAGGCGGAGACCTCGAGCCCGCTGTGGACGGCGGCTTCGTTTATCCCGGTGTATGGCAGCGACATCAATGCGGCCCGCACCATGATCGACGCCCTGTCCGATGTCTCGAGCAATGCGCTGGTTCCCATGGCCGATAACCTTTCGCAGGCCACGCCCGGCAAGCTGTTTCAGGACGGCATGATTAACGTGTCCGCGCTGCAGGCGGTCGCCGATTCGCTTTCCAGCAGCTCGAAGGTGTTCAAGAGCGCCAACGAGAAGATCCAGGGCATTGGCGATACTCATATTTCCCAGGTGACCGAGCTGGTCGATAAGGCCAAGGACGGCTTTGCCACCCTCAACGGCGCGGTTGACGCGGCGGAGAAGGTCGCCCCCGTCCTTCCCCAGATGCTCGGCGCCAACGGCCAGACGCGTCATTATCTTGTGCTCGCGATGAGCAATGTCGAGATCCGCGCCTGTGGCGGTTTTCCCGGTTCTCGCGGCGTGATGTCGGTGACTGATGGTAAGCTCGAACTGGGCGATTTTGTCAAAGTCGACATGATGAAAGAGCCTTTGAGCCCGCTTCCCATCACCGATGAAGAAGCAAACTTGTTCACGACCGGATGGGGCCTGACCGGATTCAACACGCTCGGATACACGATGGGTGACGTTACGATGACGCCCGATTATCCGCGTGCGGCTCAGCTTGCCAGCGATATGCAGAAGGCCATTGTCGGAGATGACATCGACGGCGTATTTGCAGTCGATCCGGTATTTTTGCAGTATATGCTCGGCATTGTAGGAGGCACACAGCTTCCTGACGGTACCGTCGTTGATGGAAGCAACGCTGCAAAGGTGCTGCTGCACGATATTTATTGGAATTACCCGGTAGAGGAACAGGACGCCATTTTTGCGGCGGTTGCCGGATCGGCTTTTAACAAGATCGTGGACGAACTGGGCTCCAGCGATATTGCTAAGATTGCTGGAGCCATCGAAAAGGGTGCTTCCGAGGGTCGCATCCTCATGTATTCGAGAAACGATGACGAGGAAAAGGCCGCGAAGGCCCTTGGAATATCGGGCGCCCTCCAAGCCGATACGTCGGAGGCTCCGATCTTGGGCGTCTATGTGAACAACTACAGTTATTCAAAGATGGATTGGTTCCTCGATAAGCGAGTCACCATCGATTCTTCGGTTGAAAATGCCGATGGCTCGACGACGTATCGAGTGACCACCTCGCTCAAGAACACGATGACCCCCCAGGAGAAGGCCGAGATGCCTGGTTATTTCCAGGGCCATAACGGCATTAGCCAGGATATTGATGATGAGGTGCTGAGGCTTTATCTCTATGCTCCTGCGGGAGGCAGCATTTCGGACATTAAGACTTCGGGCTCCGGTTCTATCGAGATGAACGAAGCGACGCACGATGGCTTGAAGGTTGCATGGGGCGGTGTCCACATGCTTCTTGGACAAGACATAAAGGTTGAGTACACGGTCACGACTTCGAAGGACTCTGGGCACAAGGAGCTTAAGGTTCGTACCACGCCGACCGCTCAAACGTTCGAACAGGATAAGTAAGATATGAAGTACTTTGGCACCGACGGCTTTCGCGGTGAGGCTAACGTTGGGCTGACGGTAGAGCACGCTTATAAGATTGGCCGTTTTGTGGGCTGGTATTACGGCGCCAACCGCGAGCGCAAGGCGCGTGTCATCGTGGGTAAGGACACGCGTCGCTCGAGTTATATGTTCGAGGCAGCGCTAGTGAGCGGCCTGGTCGCGAGCGGTGCGGATGCCTATATGCTGCACGTGATCCCCACGCCGGGCGTAGCGCATCAGACCGTGGAAGGCTGCTTCGATTGCGGCATCATGATCAGCGCGAGCCACAACCCGTTTTGCGATAACGGCATTAAGCTCGTCAACAGCGACGGCTTTAAGATGGACGAGGACGTGCTGGAGCTCATCGAGGACTATATCGATGGCAAGAGCGAGGTGCCGCTGGCAACGGGCAATCACATCGGCGCCACGGTGGACTACATGCAGGGCCGCAACCGCTACATTGCTTCGCTCATCGCCAGCGCGAACTTTTCGCTGCAGGGCGTCAAGATCGGTATTGACTGCGCCAACGGCTCGGCTTCCTCGGTGGCCAAGCCGGTGTTCGACGCACTGGGTGCCGACGTGCGCGTGATCAACGCCGCGCCCGATGGCTTTAACATCAACGTCGACTGCGGCTCCACGCATATGGAGCGCCTGCAGCGCCACGTGGTGGAGCGGGGGCTGGACGTGGGTTTTGCCTACGATGGTGATGCCGATCGCTGCTTGGCCGTGGACGAGCGCGGTCGCGTGGTAGACGGCGACCAGATCCTGTACGTGTGCGGCGTGTATCTGAACAAGCACGGTCGCCTTTCGGGCGGTACCGTGGTGCCGACGATCGCCAGCAACTTTGGCCTGGTCAAGTCGCTGGAGCTTGCCGGTCTGAGCGCCGTGACCAGCGGCGTGGGCGACCGTCACGTGTATGCCAAGATGCGCGAGGGCGGCTACAGCCTGGGTGGCGAGCAGACGGGCCATACGATCTTTGGCGATATCGAGCGCACGGGCGACGGCATTATGACCTCGCTGCGCGTGATGGAAGTGATTCGTGCCGAGCGCGAGACGCTCTCGCAGATCACGGCTCCGTGCAAGCTGCTGCCGCAGGCGCAGGTGGCCGTGCACGTGGCGGACAAGGACGCCGCGCTCGAGAACATGGGCGTGCAGAACGCCATCGCCGAGGCCGAGGCCGCGCTGGCAGGCGAGGGCCGCGTACTGGTGCGCAAGAGCGGAACCGAGTCGGTGATCCGCGTTTTGGCCGAAGCCCCCGACCAAGCCGCCGCCGACGCCGCCATGAAGCGCATCGCCAACGCGCTCGAGGCTCTGTAGTTACGCGGTTTTACCAAACCGCGTAACTGCTCGACGCTGCAAACGGCCCCAAGCGGCAATCTGACGTTCAATTTCAAGGGCGCGACCAGAAGGCCAGCGCCCTTTCATTTCACGTCACCTTGCTCGCTTAGGGTCGTTTTCGCTGACGTTGCCAAGACATTAGCGTCAACGAACTAGTCATTGGGCACCTAGTTATTGGATGAAAAAAGGGGACGCTGCGGATTGATCCCGCGGCGCCCCCTTTGCGTCGGTGTGTCGGTTATGCCTTACAACTCGTACAGCGTGGTGAACTTGTCCTGCAGGTAGCTGCAGTAGTAGCGGGCGTCAAAGGCCATGCCGCAGGCGCCCTTGATGAGTTCCGGCGCGTCTTTGGCGCGGCCCCACTGCCAAATGTGCTCGCCCAGCCAGGCGCGGACGGGCGCCAGATCGCCGCTCGCGCAGGCGCCATTGAGGTCGACACCGTCGCGGCACATGGCCGGCACAAACATGGCGTCGTAGGCGCTGCCCAACGCATACGTGGGGAAGTAGCCAAACGATCCGCCGCTCCAGTGCGTATCCTGCAGACAGCCGCGCGTGTCGTCGGGAACGGGAATGCCCAGGTACTCGTCCATTAAGCGGTTCCAAAGCGCAGGGATGTCCTTGGCCGTGGCCTCGCCGGCAAACAGCATGCGCTCGATCTGGTAGCGCACCATAATATGCAGCGGGTAGGTGAGCTCGTCCGCCTCGGTGCGGATCAGCGACGGCTGCGCGATGTTCACGGCGCGGTAGAGCGTATCCTCGTCCACGCTACCGTAGACCTCGGGCACGTGGCGGCGCAGCACTTCGAGCAGCGGTCCCATAAAGGCGCGGCTGCGGCCCACGGTGTTCTCAAAGAAGCGGCTCTGGCTCTCGTGGATGCCCATGGAGGTGCCGCCCTCCAGGCAGGTGCGCGCGTAGGCGGGGTTCACGCCCAGCTCGTACATGGTGTGACCGGCCTCGTGGATGATGCTGTAGACGTTGGAGATGCAGTCGTCCTCGTAGATGTGCGTCGCGATGCGCGCGTCACCCACGGAAAAGCCCTCGCTAAACGGGTGCTCGGTAAAGGCAAGCGTGGAGTCGTCCAGGTCCAGGCCGACAAGCTTCATAAGGTCGAAGCTCATGGCACGCTGGGCGGCCTCTGGCACGTGGGCGTGCAAAAAGTCGGCAGCCGGCTGCTGGCCGCGCTCGCCGATGGCGTGCACGAGCGGCACGACCGTCGCCTTGACCTCATCGCAAAACGCGTCGAAGCTCTTGGCGGAAAGGCCGCGCTCGTACTGGTCGAGCCAAACATCGTATGGGTCGCGCTTGGGGTCCATGAGCTCGGCCTGATGCTTAAGTTGGGCGACGATTCTATCCACATAGGGCTCAAAGCTCGCCCAGTCATTGGCCGTCTTGGCCTTGTGCCACACGGCGTCGGCCTCGCAGGTGAGCCTGGTCCAGGCCTCGGCTTCCTCGGTGGGGATGACGCTTGCCTCGCGCTGGTCGCGGCCGAGTACGCGAATCTCGTCGAGCAGCTGCGGGTCGTCGATCTTGCCGCCCGCGACGGTCTCTCGTGCCAGCGAGCGCACAAGTTCGACAGACTTTTTGCTGGTCAGCAGCTTGTGATGCTCGCCAGCAAGGGTGCCCATAGCATCGGCGCGGGCCGCGGCGCCGTTGGCGGGAGCAATGGTCGCGCCGTCAAACTCGGCAATCTTGAGCAGGTACTCGCGAGTCCACAGCTTGCCCTCGAGCTTACGGAATTTTTTGACAGCCTTATCGACCTTCATGCCTTTGGGCGTCTTATCCGCTGCGGGCTTGGCCATCTTATCCTTGTTCTTTCCCATACCTATATCCTTGATCTCGCAGACCGGACGCCACGGGTGGGCGTACGGCCAGTTTGCACAGCTACCTACCTTGTACCCAGTGCGAACAAAACGGAACGCGGCGATATGCTCGCAGAATGTGTTATCCTATAGCCCAATGCGTTGACGGAGAGGGTTTTGCCCGCCGCGTCGCCGGCAAGAGAGGGAAGGTCATGGGCTGCAAGCCTTCCTGCGGTGGCAAGGGCCAAGCGTTCACTCCCGAGCAGCGACCTCAACGGGCGCGCGGCTAGCGGCGGCGAAGCCCCAGTAGGGAAGCCGTGAGCCTCGCGATAAGGGGTGCAGAGTGGGCACGGCGGGCCAGACATCCGCTGGGTCAAACAAGGTGGTACCGCGGAATTCAACCGTCCTTGGGCAATGCACATGCCCGAGGACGGTTTTTTGTTACCGAACCGGGCCGCGCATCCGCAGCATCGGGCGGCGTCAGCCGTCCCGGAGCGCGGATGCGCGAGAGACGAAAGGGAAGACATGAGTCTGATTGATGATCTGGTCAAACTCGAGGAAGAGGCCAAGGAGCTCGTCGCAGGCGCCGACGACGCAGCCAAGCTCGAGGCTGCGCGCGTTGAGCTGCTCGGCCGCAAGGGCCGCATCACCGGCCTGATGCGCATGATGGGCAAGCTCGCCCCCGAGGATCGTCCCGTGATGGGCAAGCGAGCCAACGAGATGCGCCAGCTGATTGAGGGCATGCTCGACGAGCGCAACACCGAGATGAAGGCCGCCGCCCTCAAGCGCGCACTGGAGCACGACGCCGTCGACATCACGCTGCCGGGCATCCGTCCGCAGATCGGCCACCAGCACCTGATCAAGCAGATTATCGAGGAGGCCGAGGACATCTTTTGCGGCATCGGCTACACCGTCGAGTCCGGTCCCATGGTCGACACCTCCTACTACAACTTCACCGCGCTCAACGCCCCCATGGATCACCCGAGCCGCTCGGCCCGCGATACCTTCTACGTGGTCGACAATAACCCCGGCAGCGTCGCGCACCCCGAGGCCCACGCCCACGGCGAGTCCGACGTGCTGCTGCGCACCCAGACCTCGGGCGTGCAGATCCACACCATGGAGTCGCAAAAGCCGCCCATCTACATGATTTGCCCGGGCACCGTCTACCGTCCCGACACGGCCGATGCCTGCCACCTTCCGCAGTTCAACCAGATCGAGGGTCTGGTCGTCGACGAGGGCATTACCTTTGGCGACCTTAAGGGCACGCTCGACTACTTTGTTAAGTGCATGTTTGGCGAGGACCGCAAGACGCGCTATCGCCCGCACTTCTTCCCCTTCACCGAGCCCAGCTGCGAGGTGGACGTGAGCTGCCACGTGTGCGGCGGCAAGGGCTGCAACTTCTGCAAGCACAGCGGCTGGATCGAGATTCTGGGCTGCGGCATGGTCGACCCCAACGTCCTGATCAACTGCGGCATCGATCCCGAGAAGTACACCGGCTTCGCCTTTGGCATTGGCGCCGAGCGCGTCGCGGCCCTGCGCTACGACCTGCCGGACCTGCGAACGCTCATGACGGGCGATATGCGCTTCTTAAATCAGTTCTAGGCCCGGCGGCTTTCCCAAGCACCGCACCTTGCCTTTCAATCATCGGTTGCGTACCTAAGTACGCGGCCCTCCTCTTTCAAGGCAATCTGCGGCACTTGGAAAACCCGTCTCCGTTGCAGTTTTTTGGCTCAAAGCCGCATTTATGAAAGGAGACCAGTTAGATGCGCGTTTCTTACGACTGGCTCAAGACCATGATCGATATTCCGGAGGATCCCAAGACCCTTTCGGACGAATATATCCGTACCGGCACCGAGGTCGAGGCGATCGACACCGTGGGTGAGTCTTTCGACCACGTGGTGACCGCCAAGGTGCTCACCAAGACCCCTCACCCCGATAGCGACCACATGTATGTGTGCTCGGTCGACGTGGGCGACAAGAACCTCGACGCCGACGGCAACCCCGCTCCGCTGCAGATCGTCTGCGGCGCGCAGAACTTCGAGGCCGGCGATCACATCGTCACGGCCATGATCGGCGCTGTCCTGCCCGGCGACGTCAAGATCAAGAAGAGCAAGCTTCGCGGCGTCGTGTCCATGGGCATGAACTGCTCCGCGCGCGAGCTCGGCCTGGGCGGCGACCACTCCGGCATCATGATTCTGCCCGAGGACACGCCCTGCGGCATGCCGTTTGCCGAGTATGTGGGCTCGAGCGATACCGTGCTCGACTGCGAGATCACGCCCAACCGCCCCGACTGCCTGTCCATGATCGGCATGGCCCGCGAGACCGGTGCCATCTTCGACCGCGATTTCCACGTTGAGCTGCCCGCCATCAAGGTCGAGACCGGCCGCGCGACCGACGACGAGCTTTCGGTCGAGATCGCCGACGAGGGCCTGTGCGACCGCTACGTTGCCCGCATCGTGCGCAACGTCAAGGTCGGCCCGTCGCCCGACTGGATGGTCAAGCGCCTCAACGCCCTGGGCGTGCGCCCGCACAACAACATCGTCGACATCACCAACTACGTGATGATGCTCACCGGCCAGCCGCTGCACGCCTTTGACCTGGACACCTTTGCCGAGCGCGATGGCCACCGTCGCGTGGTGGTTCGCGCCGCCCAGCAGGACGAGAAGTTCACGACGCTCGATGGCGAGGAGCGTGTGCTCGACGCCGGCATGGGCCTCATCACCGACGGCGAGCGTCCCGTGGCGCTGGCCGGTGTCATGGGCGGCATGGATTCCGAGATCGAGGACGATACCGTCGACGTGATGGTCGAGAGCGCTTGCTTCAACGCCGGTCGCACCTCGCACACCAGCCGTGACCTGTCGCTGATCTCCGACGCCTCCATCCGCTTTGAGCGCCAGGTCGACGAGACCGGCTGCGTGGACGTCGCCAATGTGACGTGCGCGCTTATCGAGGAGATCGCCGGCGGCGAGGTCGCCCCCGGCTATGTGGACGTGTTCCCCGCGCCCAAAACCATCGACAGCATTAGGCTGCGCCTGGCCCGCGTGCATGCCATCTGCGGTGCCGACATCGAGACCGACTTTATCGAGCGTTCGCTCACCCGTCTGGGCTGCACCGTCGAGCGCGACGGCGAGGACTTCATGGTCACGCCGCCGAGCTTCCGTCCCGACCTGCCGCGTGAGATCGACCTGATCGAGGAGGTCCTGCGCCTGTGGGGCATGGGCCGCGTGACGGCGACCATCCCGGCTGCCAAGAACCACATCGGCGGCCTGACCCGCGAGCAGAAGCTCACCCGCAAGGTCGGCGAGATCCTGCGCGCCTGTGGCCTCAACGAGACCACGACCTTTGGCTTTGCCGCCCCGGGCGACCTGGAGAAGATCGGTATGTCCACCGAGGGCCGCGGCTGCCCCGTGGTTCTCATGAACCCGCTGGTGGCCGAGCAGACCGAGATGCGCCGCTCGCTGCTGCCGGGTCTGCTGCAGTCTGTGGCCTACAACGAGGCCCACGGCACGCCTAACGTGCATCTGTACGAGGTCGGCAGCCTGTTCCACGGTCGCGAGAACGCCAGCCTGCCCAAGGAGACCAAGTCCGTGGCGGGTGTGCTCTCGGGTCAGTGGAGCGAGCAGTCTTGGAACATGAAGCACCGCAAGCTACGTTTCTTCTTTGGCAAGGGCATTGTCGAGGAGCTGCTCGCCCAGCTGCGCATCGAGAAGGTCCGCTTCCGTCCCGTCGAGGGCGAGGGCTATGCCTTTTTGCAGCCGGGCCGTGCGGCTGAGGTTCTGTCCGGCGGCACCGTGCTGGGCTGGGTCGGCGAGATTCACCCCGAGGCGCGCGAGGCTATGGGCATTGACGAGGTTGTCGTTGCCTTTGAGCTCGATCTGGACAAGCTGATCAAGGGCGCCCGCAATCAGGAGAACTACCGTGAGTTCTCGCAGTACCCGGCCGTTGAGCACGACCTTGCTATCGTGGTCGACAACACTGTGACCTGCGAGGATCTTGAGCGTCGTATTACGAGTGCCGGCGGCAAGCTGCTCGAGGGCGTGCGCCTGTTCGATGTCTACCGCGATCCGGTTCGCATCGGCAAGGGCAAGAAGTCCATGGCCTTCGCACTTACGTATCGCTCTGATGACCACACGCTCACCAGCGAAGAGGTCGAGAAGGCGCACCAGAAGATTGTCACCAAGGTGTGCAAGGGCGTAAACGGCGAGGTCCGCGGCTAGGATTTGCGATGGGAGTGTAGGGCCTGATGGCGGTTGCTGTGGCCTCTGCGTGACCGCGGTGTTCGGAATAAGGCACCGTTGACCCTGCATATATGACACGCGCATTACATAACGGCGTGCTGCTTTTGTGGCGGCGCGCCGTTTTGCTATTATAGCCTGCGGCGTGTTACGAATCATCTAGCTCGTAACACTGATGAAATGGTTCAAGCGGCGCTGCAATCCCATGTGCCGGCAACCGGGAGGCGTATATGCACATTCCAGATAACTACCTGTCCCCGCAGACCGATGCCGTTATGGCGGTGGCGATGGTGCCCGTATGGGTTCACTGCATCAAGAAAGTGCGCGCCACGCTCGATCGCGAGCATATGGCCTTTCTGGGTATTTGCGCTGCGTTCTCCTTTTTGCTCATGATGTTCAACGTGCCGCTGCCCGGCGGCACCACTGGTCACGCTGTTGGTGGCGCGCTCATCACGCTGCTGCTGGGCCCCGAGGCTGCTGCCATTGCAGTCTCGGTTGCACTCGCGCTGCAGGCGCTGCTGTTTGGCGACGGCGGCGTTCTGTCGTTTGGCGCCAACTGCTTTAACATGGCCTTTGTGCTGCCGTTTGTCGCTGCTATCGTGTTCCGTGCGCTCAACAGCCGTCTGCACGACAAGAGCTGGGGCACCTCGGTTTCTGCCATCGTGAGCGGTTGGGTCGGCCTGTGCCTGGCGGCCCTGTGCGCGGCAATCGAGTTTGGTATTCAGCCGATGCTCTTCACCAACGCTTCGGGCGCCCCTCTGTACTGCCCCTTCCCGCTGTCCGTGGCTATTCCGGCCATGTTGATCCCGCATATGCTGGTTGCCGGCGTGATCGAGGGCGTGGCGACGGCCGCCATCTACGGCTTCATTAAGAAGACGGCGCCGAGCATTATCGTCGGCCCCGAAGCCGCCGATGGCCAGCTTGCCGCCGATGGTACCGCCAAGAAGACTTCCCTGATTCCCACGCTCATTCTGGTCGCCGTGCTTGTCGTGGCTACGCCGCTCGGCTTGCTCGCCACCGGTGACGCCTGGGGTGAGTGGGACGCCGAGGGCGCCGCGACCGCCGTTCAGGAGGCTGGCGACGACAGCCTGCAGGCTTCGGTCGGCCTCGATACCCCGACCTTTGCCGACGCCCTGCCCACGGGCGATTATCTGCAGGCCTATTCCGAGGAGCAGGGTCTTGGCTTTGCCGGCCAGGCTGCCATGTATATCCTCTCGGGCGTGATTGGCGTGGCGGTGCTGACCATCGCATTCCGCCTGGTCTCGCTGACGGTCAAGGAAAGCGGTGCTCATGGCAATAGCCGAGCTGCCTAGCTGGCTTACGGTCGAGCAGCGATACGAGCCCGCGGGGGCTCGGCATCGTGTGATGCAAAAGAATGTCCTACACCTGGCGAGCCTGCTTGAGCGGGTTCGCCTGGGTGGAGGCGCGCACGAGGGCGGGTCGATGGTCGACCGCGCCCTTTCTTGCGTTTCGGCTCCGGTGCGCCTGGTGGGGATGTTCGTCTGCGTTCTGTGCGTGTGCCTGACGCAAAGCCCGCTGTATCTGATGTTGATGGCGGCTATCGCGCTGGTGCTCGTTGCCGTGCGCCCCGTACGCGGGCTGCGGGCAACCTTTGTGCCGGCACTTGGCGCTGCGGGGCTCGCGGTGGTTTTGGCGCTGCCTGCCCTGCTGCTGGGCGCTTCTGCCGCGGGCGCCATGCTCAAGATCGCGCTCAAGACGTTCATTAATGTGTCGCTTGTGCTGGGCGTTTCATGGACGCTTACCTGGAGCCGCATGTCGGCGGCGCTCAAGACGTTGCATCTGCCCGACGAGGTCATCTTTACGTTTGATATGGCGCTCAAGCATATCGAAGTGCTGGGACGCACGGCGCACGATCTGTGCGAATCGGTCATGCTGCGCAGTGTGGGTCGTGCGCCTGCGGGTTTTTCGCGCACCGACTCGCTGGCGGGTATCATGGGCATGACGTTTATCAAGGCGATGGAATGTAGCCACGCGATGGACGAGGCTATGCTTTGCCGCGGCTTTGCCGGTGCGTATCCGGCGCCCGCGCGCGCCGGGTTTGGCTGGCGCGATGCGGTCTATGCGGCCGGCGTGGCACTGCTGGCAGTGTTGTGCGCCGTGCTGTAGGCGCTGCTGGTTCTTGCTGGGGATGCAAATAGGGAAGGGCGACGTTTTGACGATCGATATGAATAGTGCGGCGGGCACGAACGGTGCGGGCGGCGAGGCCGCGCCGCTCATCGAGCTGCGCAACGTGGTGTTCTCATATACGGGGCATACGGTGGTCGACGGCGTTTCGCTGCAGGTCGATCGTGGTGAACTCGTTGCCCTGCTTGGTCCTAACGGTTGTGGCAAGACGACGATCATGCGCCTTATTAACGGCCTTGAGCTTACGGACGCGGGTGCGTACCTGTTCGATGGGCGCGTGGTCGATGCGGCATATCTCAAGGATTCCGCAGCCGCTCAGCGTTTTCATCAGCGCGTGGGCTTTGTGTTCCAGAATGCCGACGCCCAGCTGTTCTGTGCCACGGTGGGCGAGGAAGTTGCTTTTGGTCTCGCGCAGATGGGGCTGCCGACAGACGAGCTCGAGCGCCGCGTCCGCGATGCCATGGAGCTGTTCCAGGTTGCCGATCTGGTCGATGCCTCGCCCTATCAGCTTTCGGGCGGGCAAAAGAAGCGCGTTGCGCTGGCGGCGGTCGTATCGATGAACCCCGATATCCTAGTGCTCGATGAGCCCACCAACGGGCTCGATGAGGACTCGTGCGACATCGTAGTCAACTTTTTGCTGGCCTACGTTGCTGCCGGTAAGACGGTTTTGATGAGTACGCATCATCAGGATTTGGTGCGGCGCCTGGGTGCCCGCGCCATCTATATCGATCGATATCACCATGTGGTCGAGGCGCCGGTGTCGTCGTATGGAACCGAGAGCGGCGCTGCGGAATAGTTGCTGCGTAGAGCGTGCGTAGCCGCCCGCGCGGCTTTGCCGTGATGGTATAGTTATCCAGGTTTTTATGGGGGTGGCTATGCCAAGCTGGAACATTCATATCGCTCAGACGGAGCGTTTGCTGGAGCGCACCGGTGCGCTAGCCAATAGCGTGCGCGACCGCAATGCCTTTTTGTTTGGCTGCGTGGTTCCGGACATTTTTGTGGGCTATATGGTTCCCGGCATTGCCGATCCCATCCCGTACCGCATTACGCACTTTGCCAAGCCCGAGCCTATCCCTAAGCCTCGTGAGCATGAGTTCTGGGATACCTATGTGGCACCGTTGCTTAAAAGTTTGCCCACCGGTGCTCCGGCCGCGGCGACCTCGATTATCGAGGAACGCGAGCGACTGAATCGCGTGCACTATCCCCAGCGCTACAGGGATGCCGAGCCGGTTGTCGGTCCCGGCGCCTGTGAGTTCTCGCTTGCGTCCGAAGATGTGGCGCAGTCGTTGCTCGATTTAACGCTGGGCGTCTGGTCGCATCTGGTGGCCGATACCGTATGGAATACGCGCGTGAATCAGTACCTGGAGGCGCACGGCGGCAAGCCGTGCGAAGAATTCCGCATTAAAAAGCAAGGTGACTTTGACTGGTTTGGTAAGACGCTCGGCATTGTTTCCATCCCGCGTGCGACCGATCGTCTGTATACCGCTGCGGCACGTTTTGGGCAGTATCCCATCCATAAGGAGTATGTGCTCAAGACCATCGGCGTTATGCACGAGATTGTGCGCGAAAACCCCGGTGAGCCCGATCATCCGCCATACCGCCTGCTAACTGAGGAGTTTTTCGATGCAACGTTTACCGAGGTCATCGAGCTGACCGAGGTGGGCTTTGCGACTCGCGTTGCCGCTTCTGACGTCCCCGCAGTCCCTCTGATCACTAGCTGCTAGCTGGCCGGCTTGACGGCGAACAGCTCATCCCAATCGACCAATAGCTCCCGCCGCAGGGCATCTTCGGTGGTGCGCTCGGCATCGGAGAGGCTTGCGACTGAACGCAAATCGATGAAGCTGCATATGAAGAAGGTCTTAAAAAAGGGCCCGGAAGGCAATGCCTTCCGGGCCCTTTGCAATGCAAACATGCCTGCAAGTACGACTTAACGCACCTGAGCGACGTAAGCGACGTTGGTCGAGGAGACCTTGTCCTCGAGCTGGACGCTCATGCGGGGATCGCCGGCGGTAGCGACGGTCAAATCGCCAGCCTCGACGTAGCCGAGCTCCTTAGCGGTCTCGATCGCCTTGACGATCGTGCCGTTGACGGTGCCCTGGGTAATCTCGGCCTGGTGCGGGATAACGCCCCAGTACATGATCATCTGCTGGACGGCCCACTCGTGGCGGGAGAACGCGCAGATCGGCATGTTGGGGCGGAAGTGCGAGATCAGGCGAGCGGTACGACCGGTGGTCGTCGGCACGGTGATGCACTTGGCGCCAACGGTGGTGGCCATGTTCACAGCGGACATACCCACAACGTTGTTGACGACGCGGGTGCCGTGAGCGTCGGCCGGAACCTCGAGCGGAGCGTGGGCCGGGAGGTACTTCTCGGTCTCGAGAGCAATGCTGGCCTGCATCTTAACGGCCTCGACCGGGTACTTACCGGCAGCGGACTCGCCGGACAGCATAACGGCGTCGGTGCCGTCGTAGATGGCGTTAGCAACGTCGGCAACCTCGGCGCGCGTCGGGCGCGGGTTCTGCTGCATGGAGTCGAGCATCTGCGTAGCGGTGATAACGGGCTTGTAGGCCGCGTTGCACTTGGCGATGATCTCCTTCTGGATGTGCGGAACGAGCTCGGGCTTGATCTCGATACCCAGGTCGCCACGGGCGACCATGATGCCGTCGGAAGCCTCGAGGATCTCGTCGAAGTTCTCGACGCCCAGGGCGCACTCGATCTTCGGGAAGATCGTCACGTGCTCGCCACCGTTCTCGCGGCAAAGCTTGCGGATGCCGCGGACGGACTCGCCGTCACGGATGAAGGAAGCGGCGATGTAGTCGATGTTCTCGGTCAGGCCAAAGAGGATGTCCTGACGATCGCGCTCGGTGATGGCGGGCAGCGAAATGTTGACGTTGGGCATGTTGACGCCCTTGCGCTCGCCAATCAGGCCGTCGTTCTTAACGACGCAGGTCATGTCCTGGCCGCTGACGGACTCGACTTCGAGGGCAACCAGGCCGTCATCGATCAGGATGAGGGAGCCCTTCTCGACCTCGGAGGGCAGAGCCAGGTAGTCGAGGGAGATGTGCTCAGCGGTGCCGTGGAAATCCTCGGACGTGGGCTGAGCGGTGACGACAATCTTGTCGCCGGTCTTGACGGCAACCTTCTTGCCATCGACCAGAAGGCCGGTGCGGACCTCGGGGCCCTTGGTGTCGAGCAGGATGCCGACGGGCAGACCGAGCTCCTTGGAAATACGACGGACGCGCTCGATGCGACCGTGGTGCTCGTCGTAGGATCCGTGCGAGAAGTTAAAACGGGCGACGTTCATGCCCGCCTTGATCATCTCGCGGATGGTCTCGTCGCTATCGCAGGCGGGACCCATGGTGCATACAATCTTGGTGCGCTTGTACATTCAGACCTCCATCTGACATCGTCTTGCGCTGATAGATAAACCATAAGAAATAAAACCGAAATGATTATAACGAAATGCCGACCGAATACCCCAAAAAATCGACCGTATGCCGAAATGGAAGTTCATTTTTTGCGAGAAAAACGGTATATGAAAAATCTTTACCAACCGCTCTAACCGCTGCTATCTGGGCGATATTTCAGTTTGACGATGTGCCGAAGAAAAAACGTTTTACCAATGTTGAGCATCACACGGTCTGCACCGTTGCGTGCGGACCATATTTCCAAACCGATTGTTTTGGCTAGACGCGTCGCTTTGGGGTACCATAGCTCCACTATCAACTGCCGCTCAGCACGGCAGCCTTGATGAGCCCTTGCCCTTCTCCTGGGAATTATGATCGGGCATCAATCTGCTGAGTGGCCCGAATCCCAGGAGGGGACTCTATATGCAAAAGGAATACCTGTCCGCCGCGGCGGAGGTACTCAGCGACCAGGGCGTCGATGAGAACCTCGGCCTGAGCAACGACGAGGCGTCGTCGCGCCTTGCCAAGACAGGCCCTAACAAGCTCGAGGAAGCTGAGAAGACGCCGCTGTGGAGGCGTTTCTTTGAACAGATGGCTGACCCTATGGTCATCATGCTGATCGTTGCCGCCGTCATCAGTGCGCTCACGGGCATGGTCAAGGGCGAGCCCGACTTTGCCGATGTTGCCATCATCATGTTCGTCGTTATCGTCAACTCGGTGCTGGGCGTGGTCCAGGAAGCCAAGAGCGAGGAGGCCCTCGAGGCCCTGCAGGAGATGAGTGCGGCGCAGTCCAAGGTGCTACGCGACGGCAAGCTCGTGCACCTGCCGAGCGCCGAGCTCGTGCCCGGCGACGTGATCATGCTCGAGGCGGGCGACTCCGTCCCGGCCGACTGCCGCGTGCTCGAGAGCGCCACGATGAAGATCGAAGAGGCCGCGCTCACCGGCGAGTCCGTGCCCGTCGAGAAGCATGCCAACGTGATCGAGCTCGCCGCCGGCACCGACGACGTGCCGCTCGGCGACCGTAAGAACATGTGCTATATGGGCTCCACCGTCGTGTACGGCCGTGGTCGCGCCGTCGTGGTCGGCACCGGCATGAACACCGAGATGGGTAAGATCGCCGGCGCCCTGGCCGAGGCCAAGGAGGAGCTCACGCCGTTGCAGGTGAAGCTCGCCGAGCTCAGCCGCATCCTTACCATTATGGTGATCGTCATCTGCGTCGTGATCTTTGGCGTTGACATCCTCCGCCACGGCGTGGGCAATGTCCTCACCGACCCGACCGCCCTGCTCGACACCTTTATGGTTGCCGTCTCGCTTGCCGTCGCCGCCATCCCCGAGGGCCTGGTCGCCGTCGTGACCATCGTGCTTTCGCTCGGCGTGACCAAGATGGCCAAGCGCCAGGCGATTATCCGTAAGCTTTCCGCCGTCGAGACCCTTGGCTGCACACAGACCATCTGCTCCGACAAGACCGGTACCCTTACTCAAAACAAGATGACCGTCGTCAAGCACGAGCTCGCTGCGCCCAAGGAGAAGTTCCTGGCCGGCATGGCACTGTGCTCCGATGCCCAGTGGGACGAGGAGCTGGGCGAGGCCGTGGGCGAGCCGACCGAGTGCGCGCTTGTCAACGACGCCGGCAAGGCGGGCCTCACTGGCCCGACTGCCGAGCACCCGCGCGTGGGCGAGGCCCCGTTCGACTCGGGCCGCAAGATGATGTCCGTGATCGTCGAGACCCTGGACGGCGAGTACGAGCAGTACACCAAGGGCGCGCCTGACGTGGTGATCGGCCTGTGCACCCACATCTACGAGGGCGATAAGGTCGTCCCTCTGACCGAGGAGCGCCGTGCCGAGCTCGTGGCCGCCAACAAGGCCATGGCCGACGAGGCCCTGCGCGTGCTGGCGCTGGCAAGCCGCACCTACACCGAGGTCCCGAGCGATTGCAGCCCCGCTGCGCTCGAGCACGACCTGGTCTTCTGCGGCCTGTCCGGCATGATTGACCCTGTCCGCCCCGAGGTGGCCGACGCTATCCGCGAGGCCCACGACGCCGGTATTCGCACCGTCATGATCACGGGCGACCACATTGACACCGCCGTGGCCATCGCCAAGCAGCTGGGAATCGTCACCGATCGTAGCCATGCCATCACCGGTGCCGACCTCGATCGCATGAGCGACGAGGAGCTCGACGCGCATATCGAGGACTACGGCGTGTACGCCCGCGTCCAGCCCGAGCACAAGACCCGCATCGTCGAGGCTTGGAAGTCGCGCGACCAGATCGTGGCCATGACGGGCGACGGCGTCAACGACGCCCCGTCAATCAAACGCGCCGACATCGGCGTGGGTATGGGCATCACCGGCACCGACGTCACCAAGAACGTTGCCGACATGGTGCTCGCCGACGACAACTTCGCCACCATCATCGGTGCCTGCGAAGAGGGTCGTCGCATCTATGACAACATCCGCAAGGTCATCCAGTTCCTGCTTTCGGCCAACCTTGCCGAGGTGTTCTCGGTGTTTATCGCCACGCTCATCGGCTTTACTATCTTCCAGCCGGTGCAGCTGCTGTGGGTGAACCTGGTCACCGACTGCTTTCCCGCGCTCGCGTTGGGCATGGAGGATGCCGAGGGCGATATCATGAAACGCAAGCCGCGCAACGCCAAGGACGGCGTCTTTGCCGGCAACATGGGTCTGGACTGCGTGGTCCAGGGCCTGATCATCACCGTGCTGGTGCTGGCGAGCTTCTTTGTGGGCGTGTACTTTGACATGGGCTACATCCACATCGCCGATATGATCGCCGGCAATGCCGACGAGGAAGGCGTGATGATGGCGTTCATCACGCTCAACATGGTCGAGATTTTCCACTGCTTCAATATGCGCAGCCGTCGTGCGTCGCTGTTTAGCATGAAGAAGCAGAACAAGTGGCTGTGGGCATCTGCTGCGCTGGCGCTGGTGCTGACGGTGATCGTAACCGTACAGCCGACGCTTGCCGAGATGTTCTTTGGACCTGTGACGCTTGAGCTCAAGGGTGTTCTTGCCGCGCTGGGGCTGGCCTTCCTGATCATCCCGCTGATGGAGATCTACAAGGCGATCATGCGCGCTGTGGAGAAGGAGTAGATTAACCTGTCCGGGCCCGCCCCACGCCCTTTCTCCCTCACTGGTCCTCGCGCTTTGCGCTGCGGGATCGTTCGGGAGAAAGGGCTTCCGGGGCGGGCCCTGCGGTGACTCTGCTGGCTTTCCTCGCGCGGATGATAAAGGCTGGGGGAAAGTGTGTGAGCCGGTCGAGCGTTTGCTCGACCGGCTCTTTTTGTGGGAAAATACCTGCTCAGTTTTGATTTTTGGTGCTGGGAGGCGCTTGTGGGCAAGGCTAGGGCTAAGGCGAAGAAAAAGACGACGGGGGCGCGGGCTAAGCGCGATCGTCGTCGGAAGCTCGCGACCGAGGCTCCCGCACCTGCTGAGGAGCTGCTGGCAAGCGTGCCGGGACTCGACGCGCTGCAGGACGTTCCGGCGTTCGATGACCTGCCGGTCGATGGGGCTCAGCAGGCTGCCTTCGATGATTTTTGTGCCCAGGCCGAGGAGCCCGAGCAGATGCAGCTTGGCGCCGTGGTGCGCTTGGATCGCGGGTTTCCACTGGTGGCGACTGCCGATGACACGTTTCGTGCCGAGCATGCTGTGGGGTTTGCCAAGTCACGCGGCGAGGACGAGGTCCTGCTGCCTGCCGTGGGCGATCGTGTGGCGGTGCGCCGCGCTCCCGGGCACGATATGGGCGTGATTGAGTGCGTGCTGCCGCGCCGTACGAGCTTTGAGCGTTGGCGCGGCCGTGCCCGCGGAGAGCGCCAGGTGCTCTGCTCCAACGTGGATAGCGTGCTAATCGTGCAGGCGCTCGGTGCCGGCGAGGTGCTGCTCGACCGCGTGGCGCGCTCGCTGGTGTTGGCGCTCGACTGCGATGCCGAACCGGTGGTGGTACTCACCAAAGCTGACCGTTGCGATGCTGAGGAGCTCGAGCGCGATCTGGACCGTGTGCGCCGCCTGGTGGGTCCGGACGTGCGCGTAATCGTGACATCTTCTGCCGAGGGCCGTGGTTTGGATGAGGTACGCGCCTGCGTGCCCGCCGGGAGCTGCGCCATGATCTTGGGCGAATCGGGTGCTGGCAAGTCGACGCTGCTCAACGCGCTGTTGGGCCACGATACGTTGGCTACCGGCGGCGTGCGTGAGCGCGATGACCAGGGTCGCCACACCACGGTCGCGCGCGTGATGGTGGCGCTGCCGGGCGAAGCCGGCGTTATTGCCGACGCGCCGGGCCTGCGCAGTTTGCCGCTCGTGGGGCATGAGCGGGGCTTGGCACGCGCGTTTCCCGAGATTGTCGAGGCATCGCGCGCGTGCCGGTTTGGCGATTGCACGCATACCCATGAGCCGGGTTGCGCCGTTCGCGAGGCCGAGGACGCCGGGCAGATCGATAGCCTGCGTCTGGAAACGTTCCAAAACCTGGCGTTATCCATGCGCGTGAGTGCTCAAATGCTCGATCCCGATGTCCATCTGTAATTGATTTTTCCTATGACAGCCGTTTCCCAACTGTTCGGGAGACGGCTTTTTGCTGCGGAAAAGCCTCGAAACATGCAGTTTGCTGACGTGCTGACCAAAACCTTGCCACGAGCTTGACGGGCTGGTCAGCTTTTGGTCAGCGATTGGTTTGACATCGAAAACCAAGATTGCGATTGCGCCGCTTTGCACTCTGACCGCCCAGACAATGGTGGTACGGGCATTCGCCCGGCACTGCCATGAGAGGAGCGGCCGTGAACAAGAGCAAGCGCATCGCCATCAGTCTGGTCGCGGGCGTGCTCGCTGCTCTGCTCTGCATGGTTTACGGCTCATCGATCCGCTCACAAGCCGAACAGGTCCAGGCTGAGACCTTGGCCAAGTACGGTGGCGATCGCGTCGAGGTATGCGTCGCGGCGCGCGATATCGATGTGGGCGAGACCCTCGATGAGACCAATGTCATAACCCAGGAATGGCTGACGAGCCTGCTGCCGCGTGACGCGGCGACCGAGCTGCGCCAGGTGCGCGGCGACGTGACGACTTCGCGTATTCCCAAAAACGCCGTGATCTGCAATGTCTACACCAAGGCCGAGAGCCGCAAGCTCGAGGTGCCTAAGGGCAAGGTCGCCGTTTCGGTGGCGGTCGATGCCGAGCACTCGGTCGGCGGTGCTACGGGCGTGGGCAGCTACGTGGATGTGTATGTGCAAAAAGACGGCGTAACCGATCGGCTGTGCGGCGCGTACGTGATCGATACCAGTGAGGATTCCGGTGCCACGCGCGAGGGCAAGATCGAATGGGTGACGCTGGCGGCTGACCCCGAAGACGTCAAGGAACTGCTGGGAGCCTCGGGCAAGGGAACGGTCAGCTTGACGATTCCCGCCACGGCGCGCGGCAAAAAGAGCGGAGGCGACGAGTGATGAAGGCGATCTGGCTTGCGTGCTGCGCGTGCGGCGATTACGGGCTGTTGCAGCGGGAAGTCGAGGGCCGTGATGCGGGTGCACAGGTGCTTCGCGTGGGTGACCTGGACGGGCTGGTTTCCATGGCGCGGGCGTTTCCGTCGCGCCGCGGGGCTGCCATCATCGCGGCGTCTCTGTTTGATACCGAAGATGTGCGCAAGACTGTTGCGCGCCTGACGGCCGAAGGCCGCGTGAGTCGCGTGGTCGTGTTGATAGAAGCGCTCGATCCGTCGGATATCGAGGGGCTGTTTCGCGCGGGGGCGACCGAGGTCATCGCTGCACACAGTATATGCGGCAACGGGCGCGCGGGCGAGGGAGCGGTTGATTCCGATCGGCGCATGACGATTGAGCCCGATGCTTTTGTTGATAGGGAACCCGGGGCGCCTCGCGCTACAAGAGGCCCGCGTGTTGATGATTATGGAAAAGCGGAAGCCGAGCATGGTCGGCGCCCCCGGAACCCCCTTGTATACGATGACGCTGGAGGGCCGGCGCAGCATGCTGGCGACTCCCCGGCAGTAGATATGGGATACGTGCACGGCGTGAATCTGGCGGATGAACTCGACGAAGTTGAGGGCCTTGCCGGGTGCGGCGAGTTGTCGCTGATGCAGCATGAGCAGATTGCGCAGAACGAGCCTGCCTCGCAGACCGAACAAGCAGCCATGCCGGCTTGGACGCAGCACGTGGTTGCGGCGGGGGAGACGGGGACGCTGTCACCGACGCCCGCCCCGCCGCCTCCGATGCCGCCGGCAGACGCTACCGCTCCGCCGCATCGAGCTCCAGTCATCTGCGCTATTTCGGGTTCGGGCGGTTGCGGCAAGTCGACGATCGTTGCCACCATGGCACACACATCGTCGCTGTTGGGCTTGCGTGCCGCCGTGCTCGACCTGGACCTGATGTTTGGAAACCTTTACGACTTGTTAGGCGTCGATGCTCCGCGCGATATGGCGGCACTTATCGAGCCGTCGGCGGCGGGCATGCTCACCGAGCCGGATATCGTAGCCGCTTCGATGCGCGTGGCGCCGGGCGTTACGCTCTGGGGTCCCGTCGCGGCGCCCGAGCAAGCCGAGCTCATGGCACGTCCGGTGGAGCTACTGCTTGATGTTCTGCGTCGCGAATCCGACGTGGTCTTTATCGATACCTCGGTCTTTTGGGGCGACGCCGTGGCGGCTGCGGTGGCGGCGAGCGACCGTTGCCTGGTCGTTGGCGATGCGGCGGTGTCGTCCGCGGCATCGGCATCGCGCGTCATTGAACTGGCAGGTCGAGTAGGTGTGCCGCGCACGCGCATGAGCGCCGTGTTCAACCGGTTCGGTGCGCGCGGGGCAGACGAGGACGTCGCCATGCGCTTTGAGATTGCCTGTGCGTTAAGCTCCAAGATTCGTATCGCCGATGGCGGGCAGGATCTCGCCGCGCTCATGGCGTTTGGGCGCGCTGACGAGGCAGTGGGGCAGACCAGCGCTTTTGCGACTAGCGTGCGCGAGGCCACGCGCGAGATGCTCGTGGAACTGGGGTGCGCCGTCGGCCCTTGGAGCGATATGGTCGCCGACCGTGCAACGCGTACCGAACGCCCGCGTATCCGCCTTCCCTGGTTGCGCGAGGGTGATCAGCGATGAGCCTGCAAACGAGGATTAAGGCTGCCGGCGCTGCAGCGGCGGCAGCGCCTGTAGATGCGGGGCGTCGCCGCGCGGTGAAACGACGCACCAAGCGCGCCGTGATGGACCGCATGGGTTACGACGAAGTGGCGCGTATCAGCGCCTATATCGACCCGGCACTTGCCCGCTCGGAATTGCGTCCTGCGGTGGAGGCGGCGCTCAATGTTGAGGAGCCGACCGATCTCGCGACGCCCGAGCGCGAAACCATCATCGACGAGATTTTGGATGACGTGGTGGGCTTGGGGCCGTTGCAGCCGCTCATCGAGGACGACACCGTTACCGAGATCATGATCAACGGCTGCCGCTCGGCTTTCTTTGAACGCGGCGGCGTCTTGTACCCCATCGAGCATGCGTTTGAGGATGATGAGCAGATCCGTGTGCTTATCGACCGCATTATCTCGCCACTTGGCCGCCGTATCGACGAGCGCAGCCCCATCGTCAACGCCCGCCTCAAAACGGGCTATCGCGTCAACGCGGTGATTCCGCCTGTGGCGATTGACGGACCGATTCTCACCATCCGAAAGTTCTCGGACCGTATCTGCTCGCTGGACGAGCTCGTGGGGTTGGGATCGCTGCCGCTTTGGTATGCGCAGCTGCTGTCGTGTGCGGTGTCGCTGCGACAGGACCTGGCGGTTGCGGGAGGCACGGGATCTGGTAAGACCACCCTGCTCAACGCGTTGTCATGTGAGATTTCCACCGGCGAGCGCATCGTGACGATCGAGGACTCTGCCGAGCTCAAGTTTGCGCATCATCCGCACGTGGTGCGCCTAGAGGCGCGCGAGGCTTCAATTGAAGGCGAGGGCGCGGTGACGATCCGCGACCTGGTGACTAATGCCCTGCGCATGCGCCCCGACCGCATCGTGGTGGGCGAGGTGCGCGGTGCCGAGTGCTGCGACATGTTGCAGGCCATGAACACGGGCCACGACGGGTCGCTCACCACGCTTCATGCGGGTTCAGAACAGGAGACCGTGGTGCGTCTGACGTTGCTTGCACGTTATGGCATCGATCTGCCGAGCGAGCTCATCGAGGAGCAGATTGCCATGGCACTCGACGGTATCGTGATGTCCGAGCGCCACGCCGATGGCAGGCGCTTCGTCTCCTCGTATTCGGGGGTGCGACGCGCCGCATCGGGCGGCGTAGAGCTCGAGCGCTATGTGACGTTCGATGCCGCCGAGCGCACCTGGACGCTTGACCGCGAGCCGCCGTTTATCGCAGAAGGCCTGCGGTCGGGGACGCTCACACAAGAGGAGGTGGACGAATGGAGATCGCTGTGCCCCTCGTCGTAGGGGGCTTGGCAGGGCTTTCTGTCGCGACGGCGTGCGGGGCGGAACCTCGTGTGCCGCAGGTACCGCCGGCGGAGCTGGCACGTCAGGCGCTCGAAACGGTGGCAGAGAAGCTGCCGCGTGAGCTGGTGGAAAACGATCTGCTGAAAAAGATCGCCCGTTCGTGGGCATCGCTGGCTCCGGCGCATCGCCTTGGCCTCGTGATCGAAGATGCTTCGGGACGTTTGGCGTTTCTGCTGCTATCGAGCGGTGTCTGCTGCGTTTTACTAACGATGGTGTCGTTATCGCCCCTCGGATTTGCCTTGGGACTTGTTGCTCCGTTTGCCGTTGGTGCCGCTCGGGATGGCTTTGAGAGCCGGCGCGAGCAACACGATGCAGAAGAGGCAATGCCCGAGGCGTTTACCGCACTTTCCATGTCGCTTGCCTCGGGACATTCGCTGGCCCAGGGCATGCGCTTTGTGGGCGCTCATGCGCAAGAGCCAGTGCATACCGAGTTTTTGCGGGTGGCGGCGGCGATCGATTGCGGCATCTCGGCGACCGACGCGCTCGATGACTTGCTCGTGCGTATCGACGCCCCCGGTCTTTCGCTTGTGACCTTGGCGCTTAAGGTGTCTCAGCGCACCGGCGCTCCGCTTGCCGACTTACTGTCCGAGGCGTCGAGCATGGTGGGGGAGCGCATTGAGCTCAAGCGCCGCCTGGATGTTAAGACGTCGCAGGCTCGCATGTCTGCGCATATGGTCGCGGCGATGCCGGCGGGCATGTGCGCGGTGTTGGCGCTGCTTTCGGCAGATTTTCGTCGCGGTCTTGCGACGCCTGCCGGCGCGGGCGCTGTGGTGCTGGGTCTTGCCCTCAACGCCGTTGCCCTGGTGGTTATCCGGCGCATTATGCGGGTGGAGCTATGAGCGCCCCGGTTGCAGTTGCGGCTTGCCTGTGCGCCCTGAGTGTATTTGTCGCGACGGGTTTGGATCGGGCGGATGCACGCAAGATCGCAGGGGCCTGCAAGCGCGAGGCGGTGCTGGTCGCTGCCGCGGGTCGCTCGGTGGTCGATGCTCTGACCGCGCGAGTGAAGGGCGCGGTTGGAGCGGGCGGCCCGGCGCGAGTGTCGCTCGGCGAAGTGTCCGAGATGATCGATGTTGTGCGCTTGGGTCTTTCGGCCGGTCTTTCGTTTGATGCGGCGCTTGAGATTTTCTGCGCCAACCGCCGGTCAGTGCTGGCTCTTCGCCTTGAGCGCGCCTGCATGGCGTGGCAGGTGGGCGTGGGCACGCGTGAGGACGAGTTGTTGGCCGCCGCGCGCGACCTGGGCGTGCGAGCGCTCGAGACCTTTGCCATCACGGTGGGGCAGGCGCTCGCCCTGGGTGCCCCACTTGCCGAGACGCTGGCCGCTCAAAGTCGCGAGATCCGTGCGGCTCATCGCGCCGCGGTCGAGCGCGAGATCGAGCGTGCACCCGTCAAGCTGCTGATTCCCACCGGCACGCTCATCTTGCCGGCGTTGCTTCTGTCCATATTGGGCCCGCTGCTGGGAGCAGGCGGGATGATGTAGGGAGGAATACATGAACACGATGACTGACGCTGCTGGCAAGGTCCAGGGCTGGGCGTTTTGCCGGGCGGCACATGTTCGTCAGCGCGCCAAGGAACTATTGCAGGAGGAGAGTGCACAGGGTACCACCGAGTATGCCATCTTGGTCGGCGTGCTCGTGGTGATCGCGATTATCGCCATCGTCGCATTTAAGGGCAAGGTCCAAGATCTATGGAACGCTATCAGCGAGGGCATCAACAGCCTGTAGAGGGCGAGCGCCTCATCGGGGTGCTGCTGGTGTTTGCTTGCCTGACCGTGGCGATAGCGGCGGTGCTTTGGGGGCTTAACGCCGCGCGGCAGCAGCGTCCTGGGACCGCCTCCGATTTGGGCTCAGATTCGGCGGTGGCGTCTCAAAAAGATGAGATGCGAGATGCGGACGATTCGGATGTCGCTGTCACGGCGCAAACCTTTCTGCGGACGCTCGACAAGCGGTCTGGCACTGCGACGGATTCGCCTGAGGGCAACGCGATTGCGGTCCGGCTTGCATGGTCCGAGGACCGACCGATGACCGAAGCGGCGGCGGATATGCTGCGTGCCTATCGCGAGGTACCCACGGCGCAACTTGCTCTGAGCGGCTATCTCGACATCAAGGGAAACGTGTGGGGCGCCATCGTGCGCGACGAACGCGGCTGGGTCGATATGGTGACAATTGCCGCGGATGCTGGCGATGCTTCGTGTCGTCTGCGCGCCGTGCGCCTGAGCCCGCAGGCAACGGACTCAAAGGAGGGATCGTGAAATGCATGATGTCCTGCGTGAGGAATCTGCCCAGGCGACGGTCGAATACGCCATCGTCACGGTGGCGCTGTTATCGATCGTGCTGGCGATCGCGGGACTTTGGCGTGCCGGCACCGATGGGCGCTTGGCGGCGCTGGTTGAGCGGGCGGCATCCCATGGCGTTGCCTCGACGTCGGTTATCGACGCCGCTGCGGCCGCTAAGGACATCGCGTTGTATTGATGCCGCGCGCGAGGACCGGGCGCAGTCTACGGTCGAGGCCGCTTTTTTGCTGCCGACGTTTCTGACGCTCATCCTTCTCGCGCTGCAACCGGTGTGCCTGCTCTATACGCGCGCGGTCATGGAGTCTGCCGCCGCCGAGACCGCGCGGCTCATGACCACGACGACGGCGGAGGACGACGATCTTAAGGAGTTCACCCGCCGCCGACTTGCCGCAGTGCCCAACGTTTCGATCTTTCATGCCGGCGGGCCGTTGTCGTGGGATATCGAGCTTGGCCGGGCCGGTGCGGGTGGCGTCTCGTCCGTGTCCGTTTCCGGCGAGGTCAAGCCGTTGCCTGTGATCGGTGCGTTTGCGCAGGCTATGGGTGGTACCGCCGAGGGCGGCTACGTTGAGCTCAAGGTCGATGTCTCGTATCAATCGCGTCCCGAATGGCTGGAGGGAGATTATGATTCGTGGATTGCTACATGGGATTAAGCGTTTCTGGTCTAGACGCGTTTTGACGCGCCGTCCGAGCTGCCATTGCAAGCGAGGCGGCTTTATGGGTCGAGCCGGTGTCGATCTGTTTATCGAAGACGGCGCCTATACCACGCTTTCTTCTGCCGTGGTCATCCTAGTGGTGCTCACATTGTTGTTTTCGTCGACCGCGGCGATATGGAGCATGTCGCGTGCCGGGGACACCCAGGTGGCGGCCGATAGCGGCGCGCTGGCGGGTGCCAACGTAGTGTCGTCCTATCACACGGCTGCCACGGTGGTTGATGCGAGTATCTTGAGTCTGGGGCTGGCGGGGTTTGCCACGATCGGGACGGGCCTGGTCGCCATCCTCATCCCGGGTGCCGAGCCGGTTGCCGGCAATATGGTCGACACCGGGATCGAGATCATTAAAACGCGCAACAAGTTTGCCAAAAGCGCATCGGAAGGCTTACAGAAAATCGAGACGGCTCTGCCGTATCTGATCGCCGCGCGTGCCACGCAGGCGGTGTCGGCGCAGGATACCGATAGTGTGACCTATACCGGTACGGCGCTTGCCGTGCCCAGGACATCCGAGTCGGACTTTGCTGCGCTCAAAGGGTCAGAGATCTCGACCGATACCATTAAAGACACATCAGATGATTTAGAGCGTGCGGCCGAGGAGCTGCGGAAGGCCTCGGAGGAGACGGCGAAGGCAAAGGAGCGCGCTTGGCTGGCGGATTGTGGTGGGTCTGACAAGGGCTCGGTCGGCAGCTGTTCTTGTATGTGGGAGCGCGCAAAAAGCCTAACGGATCTTTCCGGTGTTCAAAATCCGCATTACTCATCGAGCGTTACGTGGGAGCCTCAAGTTGCCCTTGATCGCGCGAAGGACTACTACCATTGGCGTCTGACAAATGAGAAGCCCCAGGGCTCGAGTGTCGAGATGAAGGCAGAGTCTGCGGCGCGTAAGGCGTTTTATACCTATGCGAACGCGGAGGTCGATCGGGCATATATAACCGAGAACGGAGACAGGGTTTCCTCCTATATTCCGCTGCTGCCGCGCAACTCTGATGAGGTTCGGGCGACGGAACTCTATACCGATGCGGTGTGGCCGACTAGCGTAAACGATGACAAGGCGTATCTGCATTACGGGACGACCTGCCCCAACTATAAGAAAGGGACGCCGAGCGGATTTGCTTCGGTTGCCGATTACGATGGACAGGATAAATGCAGCAAATGCCATTTTGGCGTTTTGTCGCTTGGTGCTGTTGCGGCGCCTTCAACCTCTATCGAAAACGGCTTCGAGTATCACTTTGACAAGTTTAAAGACGCCCTGGAGGACTACGTCGACTGTCGCAACAAGGAGCTCGAGCTCGAGCGTCAGACCGAGGACGAAGCCGACCGTGCGGGCAATGCGTTCGATACCGCCATCAAAGAACTTTCCGGTGAGCGTCCGCGTATCGCTCCGCCCGGTCGCAACGGCGTGGTTGCCTTTGCGGTTTCGGGTGCCATCTCGAGCCCCGATGAGCTCAACTCTTCGTTTAACACGGCAGTCAGGCTTGGCGATCGCGGTGCCATCTCTGCCGCGGTGCTGGCGCCCGATGGGGCGACGGCGCAAAACAACGTGCTTTCGCGATTTTTCTCGACATTGAAGGAACGCTCGGGTGGCGTTGCCGGCGTACTCGATGGCGTCATGGATGTCTGGGGACGGCTGCTTGTGGGATACGGAGACATCCAAGGTTCGGCCGACGAACTTATGGACGAGATGATTAAAGGCCTAGGAGGGGGCAGCGGCGCGTTGGGCTCCATCGCATCGTGGCTCGGCGATACCGTTTCGGCGTCCGTGGCGGCGTTGGGTCTGGAGCCGTGCGACTTGCGCCTGCGAAAGCCGGTGCTGACCGATTCCGCCAACGTCATTAAGAGTCCGGGGTCTGACATTGCTGGTTTCTCTCAAGCGCAAGACAAGCTGCGAAGTATTCCGTTGGGCGTGACCGATCCCAAGGCGCTTTGCGAGGCGTTGGAATATCAAGTCGAACGCACCATTAGCGGCACGGTGTTCACGCTTGCGGAGATTCCTCTGCCCGGCGGCGGCTCCATCCCGCTCACCGTCGATGTCGCCACGCTGTTTGGCGCTCTGGGCGGTGGGTCGTAATGAGTATCCGCATGCGTCTGCGCGAGGAGCGCGCCCAAGCGACGGTGGAGATGGCAGTGGTTACGCCCGTTTTGCTGGTGCTGGCACTCATCGTGTACAACGTCATGATCTTTGCCAGCGCTGTCGCGCGCTTCGACCGCGTGGTGCCCGACATCGTGTTGGCGCACGCCGTGGCGTCGGAGGGGGAGGGCGACGAAAGCTCTGCCGATGCCTCGGCGACGGTTCAGACTCAAATTCTGAATGCCATGGAAGGCTATGGCTTGCAGATCGAAGTGTCGAGCGAGCAAGGCGCGGAGGCATCGGATGGTGGCCTGCTCTCCCTATCCGGTACGTTTAGGACCTACACCTGCACCATGCACTATGAGCCGTGGCCGACTTCTCTCAGCATCGCTGGCGTTACGCTGGGGGCGCCGACAACGTTGTCGCACGAGCGCGCGGTGACGGTCGATCCATGGCGTCCGGGGGTGGTCATGTGACCGCGGTCTCGTCCTACATCGCGTACGCGCGGGCGCTCAACAGGCTGGGTTGGACGCCGGCCGAGTTTGTGGTGGCGGAGTCGTTTGCCGTGCGCCTGCGCGGCATGCTGGGACGGTGTCCGGTTGCCGCCAACGGTCTGCCGCTCGTCATGGCGTTTCCACGCTGCTCTTCGGTCCATACGTGTTTTATGGCCTATCCCATCGACATCGCCTTCATCGATCGCGACGGCAATATCCTCGCGCGCTACGAAAGCGTTCGTCCTTGGCGCACGTGCTCCTGCCCCGGCGCCTGGGCCGCACTAGAGCGTCCTTCAATCATTGTTTCGATCCCTGCTCTCCAACGCGTGCCGGCTTAAGAATTGGCGACAGCGGACTTTCGTCATACGAAATTGGGTAAGATGGAGGAGAAGATGCATGGATGTTGAGATCCATCCCAACGCTAAAAAGCACCTGACGGAAAAGCAGGTGCTTAGCGCTTGGCTTGCGGTTACTGAGTGCATTCGTCGCGAGTCGAAGGACGAGCCGCCGAGATGGCTTGCGATTGGATGGCTCCCAGACGGACGAAGCGTGGAGCTTGTCGCGGTCTAGCTTGTCCGTGGGTGGCTTATCATTCATGCCTTGTCTCCAGTCCAGAAGAAATTTTGGCAGGAGATTGAACAGGCTCGGCAAAGGGGTCGATGATGGGCAAGACGTATACGGCCGCTAATGGTCAGGTTGTAACGGATGAAATGATTGACGCGTGGTGCGAGTCGTACGAGCGCGGAGAGTTTCCGGATGGCGAACACACCGTTGGTGGGATCGTGCATGGACGGCCCCCACTCTCAGGTGAGGGGACGGCAACGCTGTCGGTCAAGATTCCTCTGGGAATGAAGGAGGCCATTCGTCGACGGGCGGCTGCCGAGGGGATGACGCCAAGTGAGTTTGCCCGTGCGGCTCTGAGCGAAAAACTTCTTGCTGCCGGCTGATGCCTCTGACGTGCCGATTTATAGAACCGAGGCTGTGCTCAAAAACTTTTTTAAAATTCTCGGTTGACCGGAACGCGTCCTTGGTTATACTAATCAAGCCTTGAAACAAGGCACACCTCAAATGGCTGGGTAGCTCAGTTGGTAGAGCAGAGGACTGAAAATCCTCGTGTCAGGGGTTCGATTCCCTTCCCCGCCACCTTGAATTGACTAGGACCTCTGCAAAGGGGTCCTTTTCTTTTATGTAGGGTTCTGCGGAAACTGCGTCCCGGAATTTGGCTTCAGAGTGGGATGCGTTTTCCGCTTTGAGGCCGCTTGGGAAAGCGCGACCCGGAATCCGGCGTCAGAATGGGACGTGCTTTCCTTTTGCGGCCTTTGGCGGAAACTGCGTCCCAGATCCCGCGCTCAGAACGGGATGCATTTTCCGGTTGGGCCTGCTAACGGAAAATGCGCCCCATTATTGAGCGATAGAACGGGACATGCTTTCCGGTGCCTGCCTCTGGCGCGCGTACACACCTCATCGCACCATCCCGAGCCCGCCTGTTCCCAGACATTCCTCCCACTTTCGCGTCACTTTACAGACCGTTCGGTCGCCTGTCCGCACACGCGGGTATACTCAAAACGATACTTATCCTATGCAATACGATGCGGGTTCGACCTGCATGATCCGAAGGGGGCAGTGATGGAGAGGATACTCGGCGTTAATCTCTCTGGCTGGTTTATTCCCGAGCCTTGGGTGACCCCGTCGCTGTACGCGGCGACCGGTGCATCCAACGCGGCCGAGCTACAGGAGGCCATGGGTACCGCCGCCTATAACGAGCGCATGCGCCGCCATTACGAGACGTTTGTGAGCGAGGACGATTTTCGTCGCATGGCGCAGATCGGTCTCAATGCCGTGCGTCTGCCGGTGCCTTGGTATGCCTTTGGCTCACAGGAGTCCGATGCCTCCTACATATCGGTTGTCGATTACATCGACCGCGCGATTGAGTGGGCTGCCAAGTACGACATCCGCGTGCTGCTCGATCTGGCAACTGTGCCCGGTGGCCAGGGCGATTCCAACGATTCGCCCACCACGCCGGAGGCTGTTGCCGAGTGGCATTCGTCCACTAACGGCCGCCATGTCGCACTCGACGTGCTCGAGCGCTTGGCCGATCGCTACGGCGAGGCCGAGAGCCTGCTGGGCATTGAGCTGCTGGACACGCCGCAGATGAGCGTTCGCAAGAGCCTCTTCACCATGACGGATGGCATTCCCGCTCACTACCTGCGCAATTTCTATCGCGATGCCTACGAGCTCGTCCGTTCGTATATGCCCGAGGATAAGATCGTCGTCTTCTCGTCGTCGGGGCATCCCAGCGAGTGGAAGCATTTTATGCGCGGCGCCAAGTACAAGAACGTCTACATGGACCTTCACCTGTACCATTACCGCGACGAGTATGCGCTCGACATCACGAGCCCTCGCGGGCTGACGACGGCGATTTCGCGTAACAAGCGCGAGCTTAAAGAAGCGATTTCGACTGGGTTCCCCGTGCTGGTGGGCGAATGGTCGGGCGCGGCGATCTTTGCCAACTCGTCGGTTACGCCCGAGGGCCGCAATGCCTACGAGCGCGTGTTTATCGCCAACCAGCTGGCTTCGTTTGCGCCGGCTGCCGGTTGGTTCTTCCAAACGTGGAAGACCGAGAAGCGCATTGCAGCATGGGACGCCCGCGCGGCGCTCGGTACGCTCGAGCGCGGCATGATTGAATAGGTTGATATGACGCAAAACAGCGCCCATACGGGCAAACTCTATGTGGTCGGCACGCCCATCGGCAACCTGGGTGACCTGTCCCCGCGCGTTGGCGAGGCCTTTGCCGCTGCCGATGTCATCTGCTGCGAAGACACGCGTGTGACGTCAAAGCTGCTGATGCACCTGGGCATTTCCAAGCCGCTTGTCCGTTGCGACGAGAATGTGATCGCTAGCCGCGCTGCCGGCCTGGTCGACCGTCTGCTGGCGGGGGAGACCCTCGCCTTTGCCTCGGACGCCGGCATGCCGAGCGTGTCCGATCCCGGCCAGGCGCTGGTCGAGGCGGCGCGTGAGGCCGATTTGCCCGTCGAAGTTATTCCCGGGCCCTCTGCTTGCGTCACGGCGCTTGTTTCGTCCGGCATTCCCTGCGAGCATTTTTTCTTCGAGGGCTTTTTGGGCCGAAAGCACGGCGACCGTGTGCGCCGTTTGCAGCGCCTTGCCGTGGTGCCCGGCGCACTCATCTTCTACGAGTCTCCACATCGCATCGTGGCGACGCTCGAGGCCGTGGCGGAGGTCTTTCCCCAGCGTGAGGTTGCCGTCTGCCGCGAACTCACCAAGCTGCACGAGGAGGTCTTGCGCGGGCCCGCTGACCAGCTTGCCGAGGAGCTGCGTGCTCGCGGCGAGGTAAAGGGCGAGATTGCGCTGGTCATCGCGCCGCCGAGCGAGGATGAGGAGGCCGGCATCGCGCCGGTTGGCGCTGCGGTAGCGGATCCCGACGAGGCCCTGCGCGAGGATATCCGCGCCGCGCTCGAGGAGGGGGAGCCCGCGTCTGCGGTGGCCAAGCGCCTGTCTCAGAAGTATTCGCGCCGCAAGCGCGATGTCTATGCCATGGTGCTCGATATGCAATAGATGGAGGATATCCAGCCCTTGCGCTAGAATCATCCTCTGTATGCAACGTTTTTCTGGAGGACAAACCCCATGGATCAAAGCAAGCCTTCGTTCTTTATCACGACGCCCATCTACTACGTCAACGCCGATCCGCACCTGGGCACGGCTTATTCCACCATCATCGCCGACGTTCAGGCTCGCTATCGCCGTTCCGCCGGCTATAACGTCAAGTTCCTGACCGGCATGGACGAGCACGGCGAGAAGGTCGCCGAGGCCGCAGCCAAGCATGGTATGACGCCGCAGGAGTGGACCGATAGCCAGGCCCCGCACTTCAAGGAGCTTTGGAGCAAGCTCGAGATTTCCAACGACGACTTCATCCGCACCACCGAGCCGCGCCAGCATCATGCCGTGCAGTATCTGTGGGAGCGCATGAAGGAGTCCGGTTACCTGTATAAGGGCAGCTACGACGGTTGGTATTGCGTGCCTGACGAGACCTACTTCACTGATACGCAGGTCCAGAAGGGCGACGAGGAGTACGGCAGCGTCGGCCAGCATCTATGCCCCGACTGCCACCGTCCGCTTGAGCGCGTGCAGGAGGAGTCCTACTTCTTTAAGCTTTCCGCCTTCCAGGACAAGCTTCTCAAGCTCTATGACGAGCACCCCGACTTTGTCGAGCCTGCGTTCCGCATGAACGAGGTACGTAGCTTTGTCGAGGGCGGCCTTAACGACCTTTCCGTGAGCCGCACGAGCTTTGACTGGGGCATTCAGGTCCCGTTTGACGAGGGTCACGTGACCTACGTGTGGTTCGATGCGCTGCTCAACTATATGACGGCCGTCGGCTACGGTGTCGACACCGACGAGGCGCGTGCCGAGCTGGCCTATCGCTGGCCCGCGCAGTTCCACATCGTGGGTAAGGACATCATCCGCTTCCACTGCGTCATTTGGCCCGCCATGCTCATGGCCATCGGCGAGGCCCTGCCCGAGCACGTCTTTGCCCACGGCTTCCTGACCGTGCGCAATGCCGAGACAGGCAAGGCCGAGAAGATGTCCAAGAGCCGCGGTAACGCCATCGCTCCGCAGGACGTTATCGACATGCTGGGCGTCGAGGGCTATCGCTATTACTTTATGACCGACGTGGTCCCCGGCACCGACGGCGCCATCAGCTTCGATCGCATGGAGCAGGTCTACAACGCCGATCTGGCCAACAGCTGGGGCAACCTCATTTCGCGCTCGCTCAACATGAGCGCAAAGTACTTTGACGGCTGCGCCCCGGCTAAACCGGCGTCTGCCGACGCGTTCGATAACCCGCTGGCAAAGATTGCCGACGGTTTGGTCGAGCGCTACATGGCCAAGATGGACATGCTCGATTACGGCGGAGCCAAGGATGAGGTCATGGAGCTCATCCATGCCGCCAACCACTACATCGAGGACTCCGAGCCCTGGGCGCTTGCCAAGGACGAGGCCAAGGCTGACGAGCTGGCATTTGTGATTTACAACCTGCTCGAGGCCATCCGCATCGCCGCCCACCTGCTGATGCCGCTCATGCCCCAGACTTCTGTCGAGGCTCTGCGCCGCCTGTCCTGTGAGGGCGAGGCCGCGAGCGACGACCTCAAGGGCATTTGCGCTTGGGGCCTGCTTGCTGGTGGTCAGCCCGTCGAGAAGGGCGATCCGCTGTTCCCGCGTCTGGCGTAGAGACCGCGCGAGCGCCATATCGGCAATTTGCTGTTTAGCTGTAAGGGCATGGCCGCCACGGTCCATGCCCTTTTGTTTCAAGACGCCGCCATCATGCTAAGGAGGCAACCATGACAACTTCGCCTTTGGCAAACCCCACGGCCACCAGGGAGCTGCTGGAGGAGTTTGGCCTTGCGACCAAGCATCGCCTGGGCCAGAACTTTCTAATCGACAATCATGTGATCGAGCGTATCTGCGAGCTTGCCGAGCTTGCAGGTGACGAGCGCGTACTCGAGGTGGGTCCGGGTTGTGGAACGTTGACACTTGCGTTACTGCAGGAAGCGGCGTGCGTTACGTCCATTGAGGCCGATCCCGAGCTTGAGCCGGTGCTCGATGCCCACGCCGCCGACTATGCCAACTTCCGCTTTATCATGGGCGATGCGCTCAAGGTGACGCCGGAGCAGATTGAGCAGGCCGCCGGTGGTGAACCCACGGTGTTTGTCGCGAATCTGCCCTATAACGTGGCGGCGACGATCATTCTTCAGTTCTTCCAGACGATGCCCACGCTTAAGCGCGCTGTCGTCATGGTGCAAAAGGAGGTTGCCGATCGCATTGCCGCAGTGCCGGGCAACAAGACCTATGGCGGCTATACGGCAAAGCTCGGCCTGTATGCGCAGGTGACGGGTCGCTTTGAGGTGCCGCCGCGTTGCTTTATGCCGGCGCCGCACGTGGACTCGGCCGTCGTGCGTATCGACCGTGTTGACGGTGTGGTGCCCGAAGAACTCGATCGCGAATTTGTGGCCCGCGTGATTGACGCTGCATTTGCTCAGCGTCGCAAGACCATCCGCAATTCCATGAGCGCCAACGGTTTTGCCAAGGACGTGCTCGATGCCGCCTTTGAGGCTTGCGGTATCGCACCCACCACGCGCGCCGAGACGCTTGATGTTGCCGACTTTGTCCGTCTGGCCCAGGAGCTAATCCATGATGCCTAATGCCGAACGCGTGACGTTTACCAAGAAAAAGAAGACGGTTGCTTGTCCCGTGCCCTTGGCACCGCTTGCTGACACGCATGCGCATCTGCTTTCGTTTTGGGGCAAAGAAGTGCCCGAGACACTCGTGCGCGCCAAAGCCGCGGGCATCGACCTGTTGGTGACGGTCTTCGATCCCATTGCCGATAAGCGCAGCGTGACGGACTATAGCGACTGGCTGACGCGCGAGATTCTGCCGATGCAGGATATCCCGCAGATCAAGTATCTTGCCGGCGTGCATCCGTATGGCGCGCCGGACTATACCGACGACGTTCACGCACAGGCCGTTGCCGCACTCGATGACCCCTTATGCGCCGGTATTGGCGAAATCGGCCTGGACTACCACATGGACTATGACGACGACATTGCGCCGGCACCCCATAACGTGCAGATTGACTGCATGGCGCGCCAGCTCGAGCTTGCCGTGTGCCATAACGTGCCGGTGGAGCTGCATCTGCGTCACGAGGACACGGACCAGGAGCGTACCTCGCACGTGGACGCCTACAACGTGCTTCGTGAGGTGGGCGTGCCCCAGGCCGGTTGTGTGCTGCACTGCTTTGGCGAGGACCGCGCCACGATGGAGCGCTTTGTGGAGCTGGGCTGCTATATCGCCTATGGTGGTGCGGCCACCTTTAAGCGCAACGACGACGTGCGCGAGGCATTTGCGGCAACCCCACTCGATCGAATTTTGTTCGAGACGGATTGCCCGTATATGGCTCCGGAGCCCATCCGCGGTCTTGAATGCGAGCCCGCAATGATCTCCATTACGGCAAACGCGCTGGTTAACGACCGTGTCGATCGCACAGGTGAGGACCCCGAAACAATCGCGCAAGCCGCTTGGGAAAATGCCTGCAAACTTTTTCAAAAATAGTTCTTGCGTTCGCGGTGGCGCTCCGTTATTCTAATTCCTGCACGCGGGCGTGGCGGAATTGGCAGACGCGTACGGTTCAGGTCCGTATGGGGGCAACCCCATGAAGGTTCAAGTCCTTTCGCCCGCACCATTAAATGAAAGAGCTCCCAGCAATGGGAGCTTTTTTGTTATGGGCCCATCGCGGGGACTTGAACCTGCGAAGGAGCGAGCGTAAAGAAAACGCGGAGCGTTTTTAGCGAGTTGACGAGTCCGCCGGCAGGCGGTCGAAGCCGGTGCGGATCCGCGAAGCGGATACGCGGACGTCCTTTCGCCCGCACCATTGATTGAAAGAGCTCCCAGCAATGGGAGCTTTTTTGTTATGCACGATCTCCTTGGACGGGTATCCTAATGCCAACGTGTGCCTATCAGAGGAGAGACCATGCTATTTTCCGGTATCATCGCCGCCCTTACCAGCCTTTTGATTCCCATCATCATCCTGTTGCTGCTGCTCCCCAACGCCTGTTATGTCGTTGAACAGCAGCACGCCGTAATCATCGAGCGCTTGGGTAAGTTCAACCGTATCGTCAACGCGGGCTTCCACATGAAGGTACCCGTGATCGACCGCAAGGCCGCCACGGTGAGTCTGCGCACCATGAAAAACGGTTTTGGCATCGACGTTAAGACCCAGGACAACGTGACCATCGGTCTTGAGGTCTCCGCTCAGTACCACGTGAGCTACGACATGGGCGCCGGCCCGGCAGATTCGGGCATCTACAAGAGCTACTACATGCTGCAGGAGCCCGTCGACCAGATGCGCGACTTCATCACCGACGCCCTGCGCTCCTCCATCCCCGTCTACACACTCGATGAGGTCTTTGCCAAGAAGGATGACATCGCCAAGGATGTCAACGCTACCGTTTCCGAGCAGATGGCCGCCTACGGCTTCACCCTCGTGTCGACGCTCATCACCAAAATCGCACTGCCGACCGAGGTTGAGAACTCCATGAACGACATCAACGCTGCCCAGCGCAAGCGCGCTGCCGCGCAGGAGCTCGCCGAGGCCGACCGCATCAAGCGCGTCACCGAGGCGACCGCCGAGGCCGAGGCTATGGAAAAGGCGGGCGAGGGCATCGCCAACCAGCGCAAGGCCATCGCGCTGGGTATCAAAGATTCGCTCGAGATCATCCAGGAGACGGGTGTCGGCAATGACGAGGCCAACCAACTGTTCATGTTTACGCAGTGGTCCGAGATGATGACGGAGTTCGCTCGCACGGGTAAAACCTCGACGGTCGTGCTGCCGAGCGACTTTTCGCAGTCGGCCTCGATGTTCGAGCAGATGCTGGCCGCCGGCAAAGTTCAAAACGATTCGAAGGAGTAGACGCGCGTGAAATACACCGTCGTTTGCGTCGGTAAGCTCAAGGAGCGCTTTTGGAAGGACGCGTGCGCTGAGTACACCAAGCGCCTAGGTGCCTATGCCAAGGTGGATATCCGCGAGGTGGCCGATATCGACCCGGCTAAGGCGGGCGGCGTGGATGCCGCGCGCGACAAGGAGGGGGCGGCGATTCTTGCCGCCTTGCCATCTCGAGCGCATGTGATCCTGCTGGCTATCGAGGGCAAGGAGCGCTCGAGCGAGGAGTTTTCGGCGAGGCTCGACGATCTTATGCTGCGAGGCAGCAGCGACATTGCCTTTGTAATCGGCGGTTCGGACGGCGTGAGCGATGACGTGCGCGCACGAGCCGACGAGATGCTCAGCTTTGGACGCATTACCTTGCCGCATAACCTGGCGCGTGTGGTGCTGCTGGAGCAGATTTACCGTGCCTGCAAGATCAGTCGTGGCGAGCCGTATCACAAATAGGTCGGCAATACGAAACAATGGCGTGGGACAATACCTTTCGTTTTGAGGAATGTGTCTGAAAGGACTATGCGATATGAAGATTGGATTTGTCGGTTTTGGCAATATGGCGAGCGCTATGGCCGATGGCTGGATCGCTGCCGGTGTAGCTGCGAGCGACATGTGCGCCTGCGCGGGTCGCTACGACGCACTGGTTGAGCGCTGCGAGGCGCGCGGCATGGTCGCCTGCCACGATGCCGCCGAGGTTGTCGCCGCATCCGATATCGTGGTCGCTGCGGTCAAACCGTACATGATCGAGAAGGTATTCGCCCCGCTCAAGGATGCTCTTGCCAAAAAGGTCGTTCTGTCGGTTGCCTGGACCTGGGACAGTGCCAAGTGGGAGCAGGTCCTGCCGGGCGTCGCGCATATCTCGACGGTGCCCAACACGCCGGTTTCGGTGGGCGAGGGCGTCATCGCCTGCGAGAAGGCTTCGACGCTTAACGACGAGCAGCGTGCTGTGGTGCTCGACCTGCTCGGTAAGCTTGGCGCTGTCGTCGAGCTCGACACAAGCCTGCTGTTTGTGGGCGGCACGGTGGGTGGTTGCGCTCCGGCGTTTGTCGCCATGGCAATCGAGGCCCTGGGCGATGCGGCGGTCAAGCACGGTATCCCGCGTGCGGATGCTTATCGCATTGTGAGCCAGATGGTGCTGGGTACGGCAAAGCTGCAGCTTGCAACTGGCCAGCATCCTGCGGCGATGAAGGATGCCGTATGCTCGCCCGGTGGTGCCACCATCAAGGGCGTCGTTGCGCTCGAGGACGCCGGCATGCGCAGCGCCCTGGTCAAGGCAATCGACGCAACCCTCCAGTAAAACCGACCAAAAAAGGGACAGGTTTATGTTGGCAGGTTTTTCCTGCGGTTTTGTCCTTTTAGCGAAAAGTGCCCCGCAACTGGCTCAATTCCAGTTGCGAGGCACTTGCGTTTGCCCAGATAAAACCGACCAAAATAAACCTGTCCCTTTTTGGCAGGTTAGTCCCAGAAGCTGTCTTCTTCGTCCTCGGACTTGGGGCCGCGGTCGACATACATCTTATGGGTGCGCTTCTCCATTACAAAGGCAATAATCGCAAACAGCAGGATGCCGCCGGCGAAAAGGATGGCAAAACCGGTGCGGGTGCCAAACAAAAAGGAAAAAACTGCGTCCATTGGGTGCCTTCTTGCGTAGTTGAGTTGGGTCGTAAACGCTCATAAGTATATACTTGCCCATACATGTACAAGGTTGCAACCTAAATGGAATGTATATCGCCGGAGGATCTAATGCTTGATATCAAGTTTGTTCGCGAGAACCCCGATGCCATCGATGTCGCCATGGCTAACCGCCAGACGTCTTGGGATCGCGAGAAGTTCTTTGAGCTCGACGACGAGCGTCGTGCCGTCATCACCGAGGTCGAGGAACTTCAAGCCACGCGCAATGCCGAGTCCAAGAAGATCGGCGCCCTGATGAAGGAGGGCAAGAAGGACGAGGCCGAGGCCGCCAAAGAGGCCGTGCGCGCCGTCAACGAGAAAATTGACGGTCTGGCCGAGCGCCGCACCGCCCTCGAGCAGGAGCAGTACGACTTCATGGCTCACCTGCCCAACATTCCTTGCGAGGCCACGCCGTACGGCAAGGACGAGGACGAGAACATCGAACGCCGTCGTTGGGGCACCCCGCGCGAGTTCGACTTCGACTTTAAGCCGCACTGGGATCTGGGCACCGACCTCGACATCCTTGACTTCGAGCGCGGCAACAAGCTCTCCGGCAGCCGCTTCACCGTTCTCGGTGGCGCCGGCGCCCGTCTTGAGCGCGCCCTCATCAACTTCTTCCTCGATACGCACACCAGCCGTGGTTTTAAGGAGTGGTGGCCGCCCATCGTCGTCAAGCGTCAGACCATGTTCGGCACGGGCCAGCTGCCCAAGTTCGAGGACGACGCCTATCACGTCTCGGGCGACAACTTCCTGATCCCCACCGCCGAGGTCGTGCTCACCAACCTGCACGCCGGTGAGGTCCTCGACGCCGATACCCTGCCGCGCCGCTACACCGCCTTCACCCCCTGCTTCCGCGAGGAGGCCGGCTCCGCTGGTCGCGATACCCGCGGCATCATTCGCCAGCACGAGTTCGACAAGGTCGAGATGGTCAAGTTTGCCAAGCCGGAGGAGTCCGACAAGGAGCTCGAGAGCATGACCGCCGAGGCCGAGTTCCTGCTGCAGCAGCTGGGTCTTCCGTATCGCGTGATTAGCCTGTGCACCGGCGACCTGGGCTTCTCTGCCCGTCAGACCTACGACGTCGAGGTCTGGCTGCCGAGCTACAACGCCTACAAGGAGATCAGCTCCTGCTCCAACTGCGGTGACTTCCAGGCCCGTCGCGCCAACATCAAGTATCGCGACCCCGAGAACTTCAAGGGTTCGCGCTACCTGCACACCCTTAACGGTTCCGGCCTGCCGGCTGGCCGTACCATGGCTGCCATTCTGGAGAACTACCAGAACGCCGACGGCACCATCACGATCCCCGAGGTCCTGCGTCCCTACATGGGCGGCCTCGAGAAGATCGAGCCGGTCGCGTAACTTGGCTGCATAGGCGATATGCAAGGGCGCTCCTTCGGGGGCGCCCTATTTCGTGCGCAGGTCCATACCATGTTGTGCGGACAGCTCAATAGAAAACACACGAACAACTGTTCTGTATACAGCAATCTACCTGCTATGCTTTTGCTAAATAAGAGCGAGAGAAAGGGGACGCGATGGAGCTGTTTGATGATCGGGTGGTTTTGTTTGAGAGCGACGAGGGCGGAGAGTACCTGCTTGTGACGTGTGAGCCGTCTGGCATGGGTGGCCTGGTGGTTCGACAGACGAGTGAGGGTCCGTTGACCCAATGGTGCTACGAGGAGTCGCCGCATGTGGTTGAGACGTTTGTGGCGCACGAGGGGCTTGTGGCCCTGGAGCATTTCTATGGGGTCCGGACATCTAACCAGGTTGCTCGCATGTTGAGTATCTCGTTTGCCGATTATGATTGTGCCCAGCGGGTGAGATCGCTCCTGAGGGAACTTGATGCTAAGTTTGACGTGATCGAAAAGCCAATCGATCGTACGGGGAATGGCGGTATATGCGGAGCAGCATGACAAGACTGCGTTCCACAAAAAAGTTTGAAATTGTGCTTGACTCCAATAAGCTAAAGTGGTTTTATATGTCTTGCGCTGCGGCGTTACCTCAGCTGGATAGAGGGTCTGACTACGAATCAGAACGTCATAGGTTCGAATCCTATACGCCGCACCAATTGAAATTGAAAGCCTCCGGCAACGGGGGCTTTTCTTTTAGGCGGACGCCGCATGGATTCGAACCTCGGTCGAGGCGCGGGCGTCAAGAAAACGCGGAGCGTTTTTAGCCCGCGGGCGAGTCCGCCGGCAGGCGGGCGAAGCCGGTGCGGATCCGCGAAGCGGATGCGCGGAATCCTATACGCCGCACCAATTGAAATTGAAAGCCTCCGGCAACGGGGGCTTTTCTTTTA
>CAUDQR010000019.1 GCA_958451615.1 uncultured Collinsella sp.
TGCGGCGTTACCTCAGCTGGATAGAGGGTCTGACTACGAATCAGAACGTCATAGGTTCGAATCCTATACGCCGCACCAACTGAACTTTAAAGCCTCCGGTAACGGAGGCTTTTCTTATATGTCGACATACTTGAGGAGTTGCTTTCGCCGTGTTTGAAAGTATCGATTCGATCGACTGCATCAAATGAGTAAAAATCAAATTCGATAACTTTTTTTGAAAAAATGCTTGACCATTATTCAGTCCATGTGCATAATAATCAACAAGTCGCGGCGTTACCTCAGCTGGATAGAGGGTCTGACTACGAATCAGAACGTCATAGGTTCGAATCCTATACGCCGCACCATTTGAGATTAAAGCTCCCGGCAACGGGGGCTTTTCTTTTACGTAAACACCGCATTGATTCGAACCTCGGTCGAGGCGCGGGCGTAAAGAAAACGCGAAGCGTTTTTAGCCCGCGGGCGAGCACGCCGGCAGGCGGGCGAAGCCGGTGCGGATCCGCGCAGCGGATGCGCGGAATCCTATACGCCGCACCATTTGAGATTAAAGCTCCCGGCAACGGGGGCTTTTCTTTTGCGTCAGCTTGAGTGCTTTCGTCCAAAGGGACGATTTCCTGTCGACTCGTGTAAGATTCCGAGTAGATGTCGCGACTTATTCGCGACCACTCCTTCTTCAAGCGACCGATCAGGGTGATATTTCGTGGCAGAGCGTCCGACATACAAGCTCAGGTTTCTCGATCCCAAGAAGCGCTTTCCGGCGATGCCCGAGCAGCCTGCGGGACGCTCATATGGCGTAGTCTGGAAACTCTTTGGCGAGGATCAGCATGAATCTTGCTATGTCGTCGAATTCGTTGGCAAAAGTCATGTGTCGCTTTTGGGCTACGTAAGCGTTTCGGGCGAGGTGTACAAGGTGGACCGCCCCGTTAGCGAGACTCCGCTGCCCAACGATCCCGACATGGAACTGGTCCTTGACGAGTCGGACTCCGGTATTGGTGAGATTGTGGTTCGGGGAGCCAACGGCACAATGCGCGCGTGCGCGCGAACCGTCGGCTCTCCCGAAGGTCCCATGCGCGAACAGTCCGATCACGAGACATGGAATTCGACCCGCTCCCTTCCTTACGGTGAGTTCATGGCATCGATGTTCCTGCGCTACGTGATATTCGCTGACTCCGAAAATACCATTGCGAGCACGGCGGACGCCGACGGACTCGACGAGGGTATGCAAAACGTTGTCGACAAGATCAAGCTCGTAAAGTTGCCCGAGCCGGTCGAGGTGTTTTTGGGCTTTAACACGGCACCGCTACCTGACGCTATCGAGACGCTGCTCTACCGCGTTGACCATGCCGAGAATCCGAGCGGTATCGAGCGTTATGCCGCCGCCCTTATGAGTGAAATTGACTTGCCCCGCTTGCGCACCATCGCCGCCAAGTCCGAGATGAGCCTGGCTCGCATTGATCGCTCAAAGCTTTTCTATCTCAATTTTGATCGTAGTCTGCTGGACCAGGACGAGATTGACACGCTGCTCGCCATCGAGTGCCGTCTCAACCGCCTCTCCGGCATCCTTGAGCGCATCGGGGCTGGATTGGTCCCCGCGGCCTCGTCGCCGAGCCTTGAGGGCTGCGCGCTCTTTGATGCGTGGCATATCGCTAAGACGACCAACGATGTTCCTCGACTGCTCGATACGGCCTCGAGCGATAACCCGTGGGGCGAACCGGGTACGGTGGCTTGCCAGCCGGGCGGTGAGTGGGATGTGCGTACCCGCTTCGCGCGTATTGTCGAGGCGCTTAACGTGGTCACGCGGCTCGACTATACCTATCGGGCAAACGTTGCCGAGGGGATTATGCTCGTTCGGTTTGGGCAGTCTGTCGTTGATGCCATGCCGCAACGTGAATACGACGCTCAAGATGACGCCTGGCACGAGCTGGACGAGGACACGCGCACGATCTGGGCCGCGGAGCACGATGCGCGCGTGGCGCTCACGCTTGCGGCAGCGTGTTTTGCCGCGGGCGCCTGCATCACGCGCTGCTATGTGCAGATTGCTGCTCCCGACAGTGAGCAGGGCGAGTGCGTTGTCGCAACGTATTTCTTTGGGCGTGCGGCCTATCTGGCCGATTGCGTGCCTGTCGCCAAGGATCTTGAGAGCATGGACATGGACGATATGCCGTGCAAGCGTGTGCTTGAGGCGTATGAGTCAACCGCTCCGGAGACGATTGAGCCGGCGGAGGTTCATGCTCGTCCGCGTGATGACCATCGCATGCTGCCGCCGGCGCTGCGCGATCTGCTGCTTGCCGATACGGCTGACGAGCTGGAGGTCATGGAAGAGGACGACGACCCATACGTGGCCCGTGTTGTTGAATTGCGCGAGCAGGCAAAAGTCGACCGTACAGGTGCTTTTGAAGGCTTTTCCCGTCTTGTTGAGGAGTTGGAGGCTAAGTGCGCCGTCGCCGAGCTTTTGGCGACAGGTCCGGTTCAAACGCAGTTTTGCGACAACCAGCTGGTGCGCATGGTGCTACCGGTGTTGGAAGAAGACCGCTCTGTGCGAATCCTTCGTGCGCCCGATGCGCTGTACTTTGCCCAGCACGAGATCTGCAGCTTTTACGCCGAGCAAGAGGACTTTGAACGAGCACTGCCCGAGGTGCGCCATCTTTACGATCTGGCGCGCTCGTCCATGCAGCCGCACTTTGCGCTCATCAACGTGCTTGCGCGTCTGGAGCGCTTTGACGAGATTATCGAGGTGGCGCGCCACGGCCTACGTATTGCCAGCGATCGTTCTGCAATCGGCTACCTGTTCTATCGCTTGGCGTTTGCCTATTGGAATTGCGATCAGCTCGACCTGGCGCTGGCTTGTTACCGTCTGGTGCCGCGCGGCGAGGAGTCGGGCAGCAGCGCGTTGGAAGAAATGCAGGGCCTTATGAACGAGATGGGCGTCAGCGAGCCTCCGACGTTCGAGGAAGCGGTCGAGACCATCCACAGGGCTGGACTCGAATTGCCGCCCGTGCCCGCGGTGGCCAACCAGCTTGCGGATGCCGCCGTGCAGCTGGTCGATAACGGCTTCTTTTTCCTGGCGCGCGGTTGCATCTTCCAAATGTGGCGCACCATGGGCAACGACGAGCTCGGCTCCCTCAACCGCTCGCTGGGGTAGGGGCGAAAACTGCAAGGAGGAAAGGCCGCTGGGCAATTAGAAAATTCCCTCTTGCCCAACTTCGACTGTTTGGTTACTATAGAACGGCTGTTACGGAGAGCTGACCGAGAGGCCGAAGGTGCTCGCCTGCTAAGCGAGTATGCCCCAAAAGGGCATCTGGGGTTCGAATCCCCAGCTCTCCGCCAGTATGACTTGAAAGAAGGGTCCCATTTGGGGCCCTTTTTTGTGCGGAGAAAGGAGGCTGGGGATTCGAACCCGAGAGGGCACGGGCGTTAAGCAAACGCGAAAGCGTTTGTAGCCCGTGGGCGAAAAGACGCCAGGCTTTGAAGCCGGAGGGCATGCGCAGCATGCCCGGACATCCCCAGCTCTCCGCCAGTATGAACTTGAAGAAGGGTCCCATTTGGTGCCCTTTTTATTATCAAGAATGGCGGCTGGGGATTCGAACCTCAAAAAAGGAGGCATCCTTTCGGACGCCTCCTTTCAGTGGACTTATTATTCTTGCGCCCTACACCTCGGGCGCCTTGGCGACGGTCTCGCTTTCTGCCGTGAGTGGGCGGTTGTCGATGCGGCGGCCCAGGCGGTCGAGCTTCACGAGCAGCCACTCGATGGGATTGGGCCCCGTTCCTTTCTCGTCGGCGACTAGGTCCATAACGGCGATCTTGGTGCCGTCCTGCTTCAACGTAACGCTGCCCACCTTATCGCCAACATGCACCGTGCCCGAAAGGTCATCGTAGCTAACCTTTTCGGTCACTTCGCCGGCGAGTGAGAACACCGTTGCCTGTGCGGCGGGGTCGGCGAGCGTGGCGTCGATCGTCTTGTCCGTCCAATCTGTCTGGCTAATGCGTGCCATGAGCGGGTTGCCGTTGGCGGTCTTCTCCTGCGTGTTGGCGATCGCGACCGTGACCTTGTGGCCGTAGTACCAGTTGGCAAGGGTGGCGGTATCGGTAAAGCGCTGGTCGGTGGTGGTGGAGTTCAAAATTACGGTGTAGATCTCGTCGCCGTCGCGGTTGTAGGCGCTCGTAAAGCAATAGCCCGCGTCGTCGGTGGTGCCGGTCTTGCCGCCATTGTTTCCGTCCTGACCGAGCAAAACGTTGTGCGTGTCCATGGAATGCGAATGGTCTGAGCCATCGGCGCCCGTGACCTCAATCCAAGAATCCTCGCTCGCGACGACTTCACGAATCGTGTCGTTTTTCATGGCTTCCCGCATCATCAGTGCCACGTCATGTGCTGTTGAGTGCATGTCGCCGGTCCACTCATCAAAGTCCAGACCGTGCGGGTTCTCAAAGACCGTGCCGGTGCAGCCGAGCTTTTTGGCGCGCTCGTTCATGGCCTTCACAAAGGTTGCCTCGGCATCTTTGGTCTTGGGGTCGATCTTTTTGCCCACGTATTCGGCAAGCACGATGGCGGCGTCGTTGCCCGAGGGGATCATCAGGCCGCGTAGTGCCTGCTCCACGGTGAGCTCGTCGCCTTCGAGCAGGCCGGCAGTCGAGTTGCCTACGGTGGCGGCAGCGTTGCTCACCGTGACCTTCTCGTCCATCTTGCAGTTTTCGACGGTCAGGATTGCGGTCATGACCTTGGTGATCGAGGCAATTTTTACCTGCTCATCGGCGCCGCGTCCATAGTAGACGGTGCCGTCCTTGCCCATAACAAGGGCATTAGTTGCCTCGATATCGGGCAGGTTTTCTGCCGTGATGCCGCGGACGTCGGCGGTCTTGTCGCAGACGTCGTCGGTCGTGAGCACTTGGGCGCCGGCAACAGCGGGCGCGCCGACAACAAGGGCGATGGCGCAGGCAAAGCCAGCGGCAAGCTGGGCGGAGCGTTTTGCAAAAGAGGTGAGGGACTTCACAGATTTCGCTTTCGACGGGATGGTCTCTTCTGGCACTAGAGTATATCGTTTGCCGGCGACGACGATCGTTGCGAGCGCGCATGGCCCGCATTCGTGCTCGAACGGGCGCAAGGATGCTTAAGGTCGACTTAATCGCCCACGCTTGTTGTGTGTGGCGGGCGCCGCCTCGGGCATAATGGAGCGCGAGAGGAGCACGCATGAACGAGCGCATACTGGTAGTTGATGACGAGAAGGCCATCGCCGACCTGGTTGGTATCTACCTTACAAAGGAGGGCTTTGACGTCCAGATCGCCTACAGCGGGGCCGATGCGGCCAAGGCAATTCTGGAACAAGAGTTTGACCTGGCGCTGCTCGATGTCATGCTGCCTGATATCGACGGCTTTGAACTGCTGCGCACGATTCGTGCCAGCCATACCTATCCCGTGATCATGCTGACGGCACGCGATGCCCAGCAGGATAAGATCGAGGGGCTCTCGCTTGGCGCAGACGATTATGTGGTCAAGCCGTTCCGTCCGCTGGAGCTCATCGCGCGCGTGCACGCTCAGCTTCGTCGTTATACCAGCTACGGCAGCCGCGCACAGGCGGCCGAGTCGCCGATCATCCAGCTCGACGGCCTCGAGATCAACCGCGACGCCCGCTCTGTGACGGTGGACGGTGCGCCGGTGCGCCTCACGCCCATCGAGTATTCCATCTTGCTGTATCTGGTTGAGCATCGCGGCAGCGTGGTAGCCGTGGAGGACCTGTTCCGCGCGGTGTGGAACGAGGACTTTATGCCCGGCTCCAACAATACGGTGATGGTGCACATTCGCCATCTGCGCGAAAAGATCGGCGACGACGCTCAAAAGCCGCGCTTTATCAAAAACGTCTGGGGCGTCGGCTACATAATCGAATAACGCCTTTGATGGCGGGGGAGTAGATATGACAAAAGACGATAGGCGGGCATTCGAGGTACCCGATCGACTCTTTGAATACGTAAGGGCGGTCGTTGACAACCGTGCGTTAGCGACGGTGCTGCTCTTTTTGCTGAGTCTGCTGCTCATCGGCATCGACAATATCGTTGGCATCCTGGCAGTTCTACTCATTGGCTTTTTGCTGATTGATCGATTCGAAATCGTTCGCCGCTGTGTGGTGATCGGCGGCGCCGCGTGGACAATTACGTTGGCGATCGGGTCCATGGCGCTTGGCGGTATTGGCGAGCCCGTATTCTTTGACGCCGGCTTTGTGTTCAACATGCTTGGATTTGTGCTGGCGCTTGCCGTGTGCGTCCTGTTCTTCTGCGGACGCGCCCTGTACTACCAGGGTTACGAGCAGGGCGAGCTGCACGCCGACCGCGTGATTGCCGCCCGCATTCAGGACCGTCTGATCGATAACCCCGACACATGGGACAACATTGACGGCGACTTCCTCGAGGTCGAGGGCGCGCTCAACCGGGCGCGCGATTGCGAGCGTAGGGTTCAACAAGCCCTGCGTGACGAATCGCATCGCAAGGACGATTTGGTCACGTACTTGGCACATGACCTACGCACCCCGCTTGCCAGTGTGGTGGGCTATCTTTCGCTGCTGCAAGAGGCTCCTGAGCTGCCGGTTGAGCAACGTGCGCGCTTTACGGGCGTGGCACTCGACAAGGCGCACCGGCTCGATGCGCTCATCGAGGAGTTCTTCGATATCACGCGCTTTGACTTCCACGATATCGTGCTCACGCGCGGCTATGTTGATCTGGGGTTGCTGCTGGCTCAGGTGGCTGACGAGTTCTATCCCATCCTCAACGAGCAGCATAAGGAAGCCCAAGTTGATATTCGCGAGGACCTGACGGTGCTCGTGGATGGCGACAAGATGGCCCGCGTGTTCAACAACATCATGAAAAACGCCGTCGCCTATAGCTACGAGGGCTCGACTATCACGATTGAGGCCAGGCGCCAAGACGATGGTGGCGTGCGCGTGCGCTTTATCAATCAGGGCGATCCTATCCCTGCGGCTAAGCTCAAGGTAATCTTTGAGAAGTTCTATCGCCTGGATGCGGCGCGTGCGACCAATCGCGGTGGTGCCGGTTTGGGCCTTGCTATTGCCAAGGAGATCATCGCGGCACACGGCGGTACCGTTGCATGTGAATCGACGCCCGAACACACGATATTCACCATCGAGCTGCCCGCCGCATAGCTAGCGTGCCCTTACAAACACTTGACAATGTGCTCACGTGCGTATGAGCCGCGATTCCTACTATCGATACTGCTGAATTGATATCGATATGGAGGTGTGCGGTATGACGGCTGCTGCGGCTGTGGAGCCCACGGAGCTTGAAGAACTCATGGAAGCGCAGGCCGAGGCCGCGCATGAGCGCGAGGTTGGGGATGCGACTCGCCCCACGGCAGAGGATCTTGCCGCCTCGCCGACGCGCATCGACGTCGAGGGCATCGACCTGTTCTATGGCGACCACCATGCGCTCAAGGACGTGAATATCAAGATCCGCGACAAGCAGATCACCTCGTTCATCGGGCCTTCGGGCTGCGGAAAGTCCACGTTGCTGCGCTGCTTTAACCGCATGAACGACGGCATCAAGGATTGCCGCATCGAGGGCAAGATTGCGCTCGATGGTCAAGATATCCTGGGCGATTGCGACATCTGCCGTTTGCGCCAGCGCGTGGGCATGGTGTTCCAACGCCCCAACCCATTTCCCATGAGTATCTACGACAACGTCGCCTACGGTCCTCGCGGTATGGGTGTGCGCGACCGCGCCGTGCTCGATGAGCTGGTCGAGGACTCCCTGCGTCGCGCTGCCCTGTGGGACGAGGTCAAGGACAAGCTCAAAGAGTCGGGCCTGGGTCTTTCGGGTGGACAGCAGCAGCGCCTGTGCATCGCCCGCGCACTTGCCGTGCAGCCCGACATTCTGCTGATGGACGAGCCGACCTCGGCGCTCGACCCCGTGTCGACGCTCGTGGTGGAGCAGCTTGCCTGCGAGCTCAAGGAAACCTGCACGCTGGTGGTCGTGACGCACAACATGCAGCAGGCCGCGCGTATTTCCGATTCGGTTGCGTTCTTTTTGCTGGGTGAGCTGGTGGAGCACGCGCCTACCGCGCAACTCTTCAAAAATCCGTCCGATCCGCGCACGGCGGATTATTTGACGGGGCGTTTTGGCTGACGCTGTCTTTTACAGGTGCTTTTAGGGTTAAGATGCGGTCATATCGGCCGCAAAGGGGTTCAACATGATCTATTACGTCGAGGACGATGACAACATCAGGGATTTGACGGTCTACGCGCTGCGCAAGCAGGGAATCGAGGCCGAGGGCTTTTCGTGCGATGGCGAGTTTAAAGCTGCCGTGGCGCGACGGGTGCCCGATGCTGTGCTGCTCGATATCATGCTGCCCGACACCGATGGCTTGGCGATTATGCGCCGCCTGCGTGCCGATCGCCTGACGGCGACGGTGCCCATCATGATGCTTACCGCCAAGGACACCGAACTCGACAAGGTGATGGCGCTCGATGGCGGTGCCGACGATTACCTGACTAAGCCGTTTTCGCTCATGGAGCTTGCGAGCCGCTGCCGCGCGCTGCTGCGTCGCGGCGGCATGGTCAAGCAGGCGAGCGATGTGCTCAGCGTGGGCGACATCGTGCTTTCGCCCAGCCATCGCGAGGTGACCGTTGCCGGCGAGCCGCTTAAGCTCACCCTGCGCGAGTTCGACCTGCTCGAGTACCTCATGCGCAAGCCCGGCGTGGTCTTTACCCGAGAGTCGTTGCTGCAGAGCGTGTGGGGCTGGGACTTCGACGGCGGTTCGCGCACCGTTGACGTGCACGTGCAGACGCTTCGCCAAAAACTGGGCGAGCATGCCAGCGCCATCGAGACCGTGCGCGGCGTGGGTTATCGCCTGGCCGAGCCTTCTGCCGGTGATGGTGCCGAAGGCGACGACACCGCGGCCACCGCATCGGAGGAGTAACCCGTGGTCTTCGCCCTCCAGGGAAAACATACGCTGTCGCACCGCGTTTTTGTGACGATCTTTGTCTGCGCCATGGCGGTTATCGTGGCGTTTACGGTGCTGGGTGCGTTCTTTGTGCAAAACACTTTGGCGGATGCCACGAGTGCCAATCTGGCGCAGGAAACTGAGCTCATTGCTGCCGCCCTCGACGAGCAGCAGGAGCCCATTCCGTTCTTGCGAAGCCTCGATCGCGAGGATCTTCGTATCACGCTGATCAATAAGGACGGATCTGTTGCCTACGACAACGAGGCGTCGCCTTCCACACTGCCCAACCATGGCGATCGCCCCGAGGTCATCGAGGCCTTTGAGAGTGGTTCGGGTTCCGCGGAGCGCGCAAGCTCTACACTCGACGAGATTATGCTGTATCGCGCCGTCACCCTTGATAACGGCCAGGTCGTTCGCTTGGCGCAGGCCCAGCCTGGCGTTGCGGCGATTTTGCTGTCGATGCTGGCGCCGATGCTGCTTATCGCAGCAGCGGGTGCAGTACTCTCGTTTTTTATGGCGCGCCGTGAGTCCCGTGCCATCATCGCGCCGTTGCAAGAGGTGGATTTGGATCACCCACGCCGTAGCTATGAGCACGCCTATGCCGAGATGGTCCCCATGCTTGAGCGTATCGAGTCGCAGCGCCAGGAACTCAAGCGCCAAATGGCGGTGCTAGCGGACAACGACCGTATGCGCCGCGAGTTCACGGCGAATATCACTCATGAGCTCAAGACGCCGCTTACGGCGATTTCGGGCTATGCCGAACTCATCGCAAATGGCATGGTCGAGGGCGAGGACGACCTGCGCAACTTTGGCGGTCGCATCTATCGTGAGGCGGGCCGCTTGGCAGCACTTGTCAACGACATCCTTACGCTGTCTAACTTGGACGAGGCCGAACGTGCAACTGAAGGCGAGGCAGTGCCCATTGGGTCCACGGAGCCTATTGAGCTCTCGCGTGCGATCTACGCGGTTGAGCAGCGTCTTGAACAGGTTGCCCGTCAGGCGAATGTGATGATAAGTCATGAGACCAAGCCTGTGGTCATCGAAGGCGTGTCGCGCTTGGTCGACGAGCTCATCTATAATCTGGCAAGCAACGCCATCCGCTACAATCGGCCCGGCGGTACGGTTACGCTGCAGTGCGGCACCAACGACGAAGGCCATCCGTTCCTCGCTGCCGCCGACACGGGAATCGGTATCGCGCCTGAAGAACAGGGCAAGGTATTTGAGCGGTTCTATCGCGTGGACAAGAGTAGGTCCAAGGCACGCGGCGGAACCGGCCTGGGGCTTGCCATTGTCAAGCATGCGGCCCTGTATCATCACGCCACGCTTGATCTGTCGAGCGAGTTGGGCGTGGGAACCACCATTACGGTGACGTTTCCCATACAGCAGGACGAGCCATTCGCATAGCGATACAACACAGATATTGATGTAGACGCCGCATTTGACTTTCGGGTGCGGCGTTGTTGTGCAATTTTACGATTGCTTCCGACATTTTTACAGGAGAGCCTGTTTCTTATGTATAGAGTTTGGTCTCGGTAAAAAGATGCGATAACATACGGACAGTTTTGTCAATCCGAACTGGGGAAATGAAAGGCAAGCTGCATGACCCTTCTCGAACTGTTCCAGCTGCTGAAGAAGCACCTCAAGCTGGTCATCACCCTTCCGGTGGTCTGCGCGATCGCCATGGGCATCGTGTCCTTCGTTGCGATGGACAACACCTATACCGCGACGACGAGCATGTACATTCTCGCCAAGACCGACGATAGCGGTCAGATGAGCTACAACGATCTCTCGGCGAGCCAGATGCTTTCCAACGATATCGCCACGCTGCTGGATAGCGATAGCGTTAAGAGCGGCGCCGCCAAAGAACTGGGCCTCACCGATTTGGATGACTACAAGGTGTCTGTTTCCTCCGAGACCACCACGCGTGTCATTACGCTTTCGGTTACCGGCACCGATGCCAAGGAGACGGCTGAGGTCGCAAAGGCCATTGCCAGCTCGGTGAGTACGGTCGCTCAGAACGTCGGCGCTGCCCAGAGCATCAACGTTATCGACGAGGCTAAGACCCCCGAAGCCCCCAGCGGCCCCAAGCGCACGCTGTATATTGCCGTCGCGTTCCTCGCCGGTATCTTTATCGCAGTTGCCTATGTCGTTTTGGCGGACATGCTCAATACCCGCATCCGCGGTGCCGAAGAGGCAGAAGAGCTCCTGGGTATTCCCGTTGTTGGCCGAATTCCGGCTATGAAAGGTGGTAAATAGGCATGGCTAAGGCAAAGAACACCGATAAGCTCGTTGTGCAGAATGCCGCCAAGACCCTTCTGGCCAACATCCGCTTTGCGAGCGTGGATGACCCCATTCGCACCATCACCGTTACCTCCTCGATTCCCAACGAGGGCAAGTCTACGGTTTCCATTAACCTTGCTCAGGCAATCGCCACGAGCGGCAAGTCCGTGCTCCTGGTCGAGGCCGATATGCGCCGCAGGTCCCTTTCCGATATGCTCGGCGTTCGTTCGCGCGGCGGACTCTATGCGGTCCTTTCCGAGCAGATCTCCATTGACCAGGCAATTGTCGAGACGGGTCAGAAGAACTTCTACTTCCTCGATGCCGAGCCGCACATTCCCAATCCTGCCGACATCATCGTCTCCCATCGCTTTGCCAAGCTGGTCAAGGCGCTGTCTGCTAAGTTCCAGTACGTCATCTTCGATGCTCCTCCGGTCGGCACCTTCATCGATGCTGCCGAGATTGCCAGCCTGACCGACGGCGCGCTGTTCGTGGTGCGCGAGGACTTTACCAAGCGCGAAGAGGCGCTCAGCGCTATCGCCCAGCTTAAGAAGTCCGAGAAGGTCAAGCTCATCGGTACCGTCATGAATTACTGTGAGACCGAGACCAGCGAGTACTACTATTCTTACTACACCAAGGACGGTAAGAAGGTTAAGAAGGGCTCCGACGATCAGGGCACTTCCAAAAAGGGCATCTTCACCAACCGAGCAAACGTTTAGTTGATTAAGGCTGACCTATGCGTGACATTCATTGCCATATCTTGCCGGGTGTAGACGACGGCGCCGCCGATCTCGAAGAGAGCTTGGCGATGCTCGAGGCTGCCAAGCGGGCCGGTGTAACCAGAATCGTTTGCACTCCTCACTGCCGTGATCCCTATTTTGATTACGACAAGATGTGGGATGCCTTTGAGCTGCTGCGCGATAACGCTGACGGTTTTCCGCTCCAGATGGGCTTCGAGGTCAACCATCGAAAGCTCGTTGAGCTTGGTATCGATGCTGCGGATCACTTGCATTTCGATGGGACCAACGAGTTTCTGCTCGAGCTTTCGACTCATGCCGATGCGTATGCGTTTAGAGAGTACGAGAACACGATTTACGATTTGCAGTGCCGTGGCTACCAGGTGATCATCGCTCATCCTGAGCGCTATCGTGCGGTTCAAAAGGATGTAAGCGTGGCGGAGCGCCTGGTCGATATGGGCTGCAAGCTGCAGGCTTCGGCGGACTTTATTGCCGGCGGTCGCTTTGGTCGCGAGAAAAAGCCGGCACAGCGCCTGTTTGATCAGAACCTGTACAGCTTCATCGCGAGTGATGCCCATAACGTGGGTCATTACGACTGCCTGGCGAAGGCTCGCGCGAAGTTTAGCGTGCGCGGAGCTCATTTTCGCTAAAATCTGTCCCTAACGTTCGCATTGAATGAAAGGGCAGCCATGGATATCCAACTTAAGACGGGATGCTTTGATGACGCGGCGTTGGTGCGCCGCGTCGTTTTTATGGACGAGCAGGGCTACGAGAATGAGTTTGACGCTATCGACGAGGATCCGAACTGCATCCATGTGACGCTCTATGTAGACGGTGAGCTTGCCGGTTGCTCGCGCGTGTTTCCCGAAGAGCTTGAGCGCGCGGCTGACGCAGAGGCTCCGGTGTCGCCGGCGTGCGACTTGGACGAAGGCGTCGCGGCGGGGGAGACCTACATTATGGGGCGCGTGGCCGTGCTGCCGAGCATGCGCCGTCGCGGTTTGGCGAGCAAGATTGTCGAGGCCAGTGATACGTGCGCGCGTGATGCCGGCGCCAAGCTCATTAAGCTGCATGCGCAGGAATACGTGCTGCCGCTCTATGCCAAGGCGGGTTACACGCAGATTGCCCCGGTGGACTACGAAGACGAGGGCCAGCTCCATGTTTGGATGGCCAAGCGCGTAGATGGCAGATAGGGACGTTCCTTTCCTGCCGGCAGTCGGGGACACTCCTTGGCAATTGGCGCATCAGAGCGTTTGGACATACAGTTTTTCGATTCCGTATGTATATATGCGCGCTAATGGGTTATAAAATCTAAGTCTGAACATAGCAGGTCTGCAATGCGGCTCGGGCAACCGGGCCGTTTTTGCGGACGGGGGTAGCGCGAAAGGACTGCACATGCGTCAATTTAAGACCGAGAGCAAAAAACTGCTCGACCTCATGATCAACTCCATCTACACCAATAAGGAAATCTTCCTGCGCGAGCTTATCTCCAACGCGAGCGATGCCGTCGACAAGCTCAACTTTAAGAGCCTGCAGGACCCGAGCGTCAAGCTCGACCAGGGCGACCTGGCTATTCGTGTTTCCTTTGATAAAGATGCCCGTACCATCACCATTTCGGATAACGGTATCGGCATGACCGCCGAGGAGCTCGAGCGCAATCTGGGCACCATCGCCCATTCCGGCTCCGAGGAGTTTAAGACTGAGAACGCCGAGCAGCAGGGTTCCGATGTCGACATCATCGGTCAGTTTGGCGTGGGTTTCTACTCCGCCTTTATGGTCGCCAGCCACGTGAAGGTCGTCAGCCGCGCTTATGGCGAGGATACCGCCCACGTTTGGGAGTCCGACGGTCTTGAGGGCTACACCATCGAGGATGGCGAGCGTGCTGAGCACGGTACCGATGTCATCCTGACGCTGCGCGAGAACGAGAAGCTCGACGCCGACGGCGAGGCCGAGACCTACGATCGCTTCCTGACCGAGTGGGGCCTCAAGAGCCTGATTCAGCAGTACAGCAACTATGTGCGCTACCCGATTCAGATGATGGTGAGCAAGAGCCGCCAGAAACCCAAGCCCGAGGACGCCGGCGACGACTACAAGCCCGAGTACGAGGACTACCAGGAGCTCGAGACCATCAACTCCATGACACCGATCTGGAAGAAACGCAGCTCCGATGTCGAGCAGAAGGACTACGACGAGTTCTACAAGTCCACATTCCACGACTTTGAGGATCCGGCGCGCACCATCAGCTTCCATGCCGAGGGCACGCTCGAGTACGACGCCCTGCTGTTTGTGCCGGGCCGCGCCCCGTTCGATCTGTACAGCAAGGACTACGAGAAGGGCCTGGCGCTCTACAGCTCCAACGTCCTGATTATGGAGAAGTGCGACGACCTTCTGCCCGACTACTACAACTTTGTCCGCGGCGTCGTGGATTCCGCCGACGTGTCGCTCAACATCTCGCGCGAGACGCTGCAGCAGAACCGTCAGCTCAAGGCCATCGCCAAGCGCGTGGAGAAGAAGATTACCGCCGATCTTGAGGATATGCGCGACAACGACCGCGAGGCCTACGAGAAGTTCTTTGAGAACTTTGGCCGCGGTCTTAAGTACGGCATCTACTCGAGCTATGGTATGAAGGCCGATGAGCTCGCCGACCTGTTGCTGTTCTGGTCTGCCAGAGAACAGAAGATGATTACCCTGGCCGAGTATGCCAAGGGCATGCCCGAGGATCAGAAGGCAATCTACTATGCCGCCGGCGATTCGCGCGAGCGTCTGGCCAAGATGCCCGTCGTGAAGGGCGTGCTCGACCGCGGCTACGATGTACTGCTGCTGACGCAGGACGTGGATGAGTTTACCTTCCAGGCCATGCGTGAGTACGTGGCTGCCGATATGCCCAAGGTCTACGAGGATGACGCTGCTCGCGAGGCTGCCGAGAAGGCAGTTGCCGATGGTGCCGAGCCCGAGGTCGAGGATCGTCACCTGGAGCTTAAGAACGTCGCGACCGGCGATCTTGACATGGCGACCGATGACGAGAAGAAGGAGGCCGAGGACGCCACCAAGGAAAACGAGGACCTCTTTAGCGCTATGAAGGAGGCGCTCGGTGACAAGGTCGAGAAGGTTGCCGTCTCTGCGCGTCTGACTGACGCTCCCGCCTGCATCACCACCGAGGGTCCGCTTTCGCTCGAGATGGAGAAGGTGCTTCAGAAGGGTCCTGAGGGCGCGCCCGACGGTATGCCCAAGAGCCAGCGCGTGCTCGAGCTCAACGCCAAGCACCCGGTCTTCGCCAAGCTCGTCGCTGCCCAGAAGGCCGGCGACGCCGACAAGATCAAGCAGTACTCCGGCCTGCTCTACGATCAGGCCCTGCTGGTCGAGGGCATCCTCCCCGAGGACCCCGTTGCCTTCGCGGCGGCTGTTTGCAACTTGATGTAGTTAAGTAGTTACGCCTTTGGGTCCGCCGTTCTAACGAACCTATTGGTTCCGTCGTTCTAACGAACGACGGACCGGTCGACGCTGCAAACGCCCCTAAGCGGCAATCTGACGTTCAATCGTCGGTCGCGTACCAAAGTACGCTTCCCTCCTCTTTCACGTCACCTTGCTCGCTCAGGGGCGTTTTCGCTGACTTATGCTCAACCTGCGACGCTTTCGTGGCCCTAAGTAGTCATCGGGGACGTTCTTGTTTGACTAGTCGTTTAAGAACGTTCCCAATGACTATTCGGATTGCTAATTTGTGCGGGCTGTGGTTTTGTGACCTGCTGAAATTAAAGATACTGTACAACTGTACACTAACTCATCTTCGTAGTATATTGCTACCCGCAAAACTCAGCACCATTGTGCCGCGAGGCACTAAAGCGCCTACGTACAATGGTTGTCGATAGTACGATTCGATTCAACGACAGGATGGATGGTCTAAGCGTGAGTCTCGGCAGCAAACTATCCAACGCAAAGGTATCCTTTGCGATCTTTAAGCGTGACATCAAGCGATTGCTCGTGAACCCCGTCGCCTTGGTGGTTACCCTCGGCGTGTGTGTTATTCCCTCGCTGTATGCCTGGTACAACATCGTGGCAAACTGGGATCCGTACGGAAACACCCAGGGCATCAAGATTGCTATCGCCAACAACGACCAGGGAACCCAAAACGACCTGGTGGGCGAGCTCAATGCGGGCGACAAGGTCGTCGATCAGCTCAAGGAAAACGATCAGCTGGGCTGGACCTTCGTCGATTCGGCCGCCGATGCCAAAGAGGGCGTCGAGAGTGGTGAGTACTATGCGGCCATCGTAATCCCCAAGAACTTCTCAGATAACCTGGTCTCGATGCTCGACGGCAATTACCATCAGCCCAAGCTCACGTACTACGTCAACGAGAAGAAGAGCGCTATTGCGCCCAAGGTCACCGACACTGGCGCCAATACCATCGAGGAGCAGATCAACTCGGAGTTTGTCTCCACGGTGGGCGAGACCGTCGCGGGCATTGCTAAAGATGCTGGCATCGACCTTAAAGACAAGGCGACCCAGACCCGGGATTCGCTGGCGGGCTCGGTGTCCGAGGCGTCTGATACCCTGGGCGAAGTACGCGATTCCATCGGCGACATGAACACCGCCATCGACAAGACGAGCAGCTCGATTGCTTCGGCCGATGCTGCGCTGGCGGGCCTGCAGGGGCAGGCGCCCTCTCTAACGCAGGCGATCTCCCAGGGCAACGACCTGCTGGGCGAGGCTCGCGCCACGGCGGGCAACTCTATCACCTCGCTCTCCAAGGCACTCTCGGAAGGTAGCCTTGCACTCACCAAGACGTCAGCCTCCGCGAACGCTGCGATTGGCAAGCTAACGGGTACGGTCACATCTACGACCACCCGCATCGACAACTCGCTCGAGTCTTTCCAGGCGACGATCGATCACAATAAGGCCGTTATCGGGCACTTGGAGATTCTCGTTAATGACACGTCGACAGGTTCCGAGGAAATTGACGCGCGCATTGTATCGACCATCGATTCGCTTCGCGAGCAAAACCAGAAGCTGCAGAGCATCAAGGATGGCCTTTCTGCACAGTCGAGCGCCATGGCAAACGACGCTACGGCAATCTCGAACGCGAGCAACGCACTCAACGCGGCAATTCAGACCGGTACGGCTAGCCTCGGTCAGGCTCAGACCGATCTGGGTCAGAACGCACTTCCGAAGGCTTCGAGCGCGCTTGACTCCTTTGCCGCCGTTTCGGGCGATTTGACCGGCATTGTGTCGGGTATGACCCCCACGATAGCGAGCGCGCGCGGCACGCTGGCGCAGCTCGACGCCACGCTCAAGCAGGCAAAGACCACGCTGTCCCAAACCGACGCCTCCCTTGCCAAGGTTCAGGACAAGCTCGCGACCGCCGCCAATGACATTGCGGCGCTGCAGACCTCTGAGTCTATGGGCGAGTTAGCCGACCTCATGGACGTCGACGTCAATGACGTGGCAGATTTCATGGCATCTCCGGTTGAGCTGACGTCCAAGTCAATCTATCCGGTCAAGAGCTTTGGCTCGGGCATCGCGCCCTTCTACACCAATCTGGCGCTGTGGGTAGGCGGCTATGTGCTCATCGCTATCTATAAACTCGAGGTCGACCGCGAGGGCATCGGTAGCTTTACGGCGCGTCAGGGCTACTTTGGCCGCTGGCTGCTGCTGGTGATCCTGGGTGCGTTGCAGGCCATCATCGTTACGGTGGGAGATCTGGTCATTGGCGTTCAGTGCGTCAATCCGCTGCTCTTTGTACTGGGCGGCATCGCTATTTCGTTCACCTACGTCAACATCATCTATGCGCTGTCCACCACGTTTAAGCATATCGGTAAAGCCATTGGCGTCATCCTCGTCATTGTGCAGATCCCCGGCTCGTCGGGCATGTATCCCATCGAGATGATGCCCGGCTTCTTCCAATGGCTGCATCCGCTGCTGCCCTTCACCTATGGCATCAACCTGCTGCGCGAGACCGTCGGTGGCATGTATTCGTTCAACTACCTGTTCAACCTGTGCATCCTGGGCGTGTTCCTTGCCATCGCACTCTTTATTGGCTTGCAGCTGCGTCCGCTGCTGCTCAACCTCAACCTGCTCTTTGACAAGCAGCTTTCCACGACGGGCCTCATGATCTGCGAGTCCAACGACCTGCCGCGCCAGCGCTATTCGCTGCGCACGGCCATGCGCGTCATGCTCGATTCGGATTCGTACCGTCGCGAGCTGCTCGATCATGCCGTGGCGTTTGAGCATCGCTACCCGTACTACATCAAGGGCGGTTTTGCCGCCGTGGTAGGCGTGCAGGTTCTGCTCTTTGTGCTTTCGACGGTGCTCGATATCGACAATAACGGCAAGATCATCCTGCTCGTTATCTGGATCATTTCGGTTATCGCCATCTGCGGCTGGCTCATCAACATCGAATACATCCGTGCGAGCCTCAATACCCAGATGCGTATCTCGGCGCTTTCGGACGAGGACCTTCGCCGCGAGATGCGCGAGCACACGGCTGCCATCCCTGCCGCCCGTCGCATGTTTGGTCTCAACGCCAGCGAGCGTGGCGCCAAGGGAGGCGAACAGCCTACGAGCCGTCTGTCGCATATCGGTGCGCATCGTAAGGCTCAAGATGCCGACGGCGCTGACAACGTAAACGGAAACGACGGGGACACCACCTCGCTTGGCAAGCACTCTAAAGGAGGTGAGGCATAAATGAAAAACATCCTGCACCTGTTTAAGCGCGATGTCCAAAACGTGTCTCGCTCCGTGATCGGCATGGTCGTCGTGATGGGCCTGATCATCGTGCCATGTCTCTATGCATGGTTTAACATCGCCGGAAGCTGGGATCCCTACGGCAATACCGGCAACCTTAAGATTGCAGTGGTCAACACCGATGAGGGTTACGAGAGCGATCTGATTCCCGTCGAGGTCAACGTGGGCGAAAACGTAACCGCCACCCTGCGCGGCAACGAGAACTTCGACTGGGTCGTCCTCAACGACCGTGATAAGGCGATTGAGGGCGTTAAGTCGGGCGCGTACTACGCTGCCGTCGTTATCCCTAAAACGTTTAGCGCCGACATGATGACGCTTTTCTCGACCGAGGTGAAGCACGCCGATATCGAGTTCTATGAGAACCAGAAGGCCAACGCCATCGCACAGATCGTGACTGAAAAGGGTTCGAGCGCCGTCCAGAGTCAGGTCAACGAGACCTTTACCAAGACCATCACGACCATCGGCCTTAAGACCGTGTCCAGCCTGCTCGACTATATGAGCACCGACCAGGTCAGCAACTTTATCGCCAACCTGTCCTCGACACTGGGCGATTCGGTCGAGGACCTGCAGGACGTTCAAGCCAACGCGACTTCGCTTGCGGGCATTTTGAGCTCGACCTCCGATTCGTTGACGTCGGCGAGCGGTATGCTCCAGCAGACGGGTAAGGTCGATGAATCTACCAAGCAGTTGATGGAGCACGCCGAGAGCGGCATTAGTGATTCCAAGGAAGCACTCAAGGCCGCCAACGACGCTATCAACGCCGCGATTGACGGAAGTGCGGGCTCGTTTGACAACGTGTCCGCCGAGCTTGCGAAGGCATTCGATGCCGCGAACCATCATGTCAACGTTACGGTGACCCAGCTCAACGACGCCGCGTCGGCACTCGAATCGCGTGCCAACGATATCGATGACGTGGCTAACCAGCTCCGCAGTTTTGCCGAGCAGGTGAGTGACGAAAAGCTCCAGGACAGTCTTAAGTCTGTGGCGACATCGCTGGGCAGGATCGCGACGGAGTATCGCAACAACGCCAAGGACCTGAAGGCAACCGCAAAGTCCCTCTCGGACAGCATGGCAGAGGTAAACAGCACGCGTGCCGGGGTCGATCAGGCCATCGCCGATGCCAAGGCGGGCATCTCGGGCGCCAAGACCGATTACGACTCAACGTTTTCGGTCAAGGCCAAAGAGCTTAAGAAGACGATTTCGGGCGTGTTGGACTCGCTGAACGGCATCTCGGGCGACCTGGATAGCGCCGTGGACGGCTTGACCGACGCATCTGGTTCGCTGGCAAAGGGCCTCTCTAAGGCCGCAAAGCTGGTCAACAAAGCTTCCGATCAGCTGGGTGGGGCATCGGACAAGATTAGCGCTTTCAAGGATGAGCTCGACGGTGCCCTTATGTCGGACGATCTGGCCACGATTAAGACAATGATTGGCAACGACCCCGAGGGCCTCGCCGTGTCGCTTTCCGGCCCCGTCGCGCTCGACCGCAAACCGGTCTATCCGATCCGCAACTACGGTTCGGCCATGGCACCGTTCTACACGATTCTGTCGCTGTGGGTGGGCTCGATTGTACTGGCGGCCATGATGAAGGTCTCGGTTGACGATGAGCTCATCAACGAGCTGATCCCCGTGCGCCTGCACGAGATCTACCTGGGCCGCTACCTGTTCTTTGGAGGTCTGGCCCTGCTGCAGGCGACACTCGTGTGCGCGGGCGACATCCTGTTCTTTGGCATTCAGTGCGACAACCCGCTGCAATTTGTGCTGGCGGGTTGGGTCGCGAGTCTCGTGTTCTCCAATATCGTCTACACGCTTACGGTTTCGTTTGGCGATATCGGCAAGGCGCTCGCCGTCGTGCTGTTGGTTATGCAGGTCGGCGGTTCGGGCGGTACGTTCCCCATCGAGATGACCGGCCCTGTGTTCCAGGCGATCTATCCGTTCCTGCCGTTCACCCACGGCATCAACGCCATGCATGCCGCCATGGCTGGCGCCTACCATATGGAGTACTGGATTGAGCTAGGCATTCTGGCGAGCTATCTGATTCCATCGCTGGCACTGGGCGTCGTCTTCCGCCGCCCGGTCATCAAAGCCAACGACTGGATCATCGAAAAGCTTGAAAGCACGAAGCTTATTTAGTGCAACAGCGTGACATTGACAAAACATCGAGGTTCACTTTGCTGACGCTTTAGTGGGCTGGATTGCGGTGCAACGCTGGTTGTTGCTACAGTAGCGGGGCGTACCGGGGGTCCGGTGCGCCCCGTTTTTATTTGACCATGAGGCGGCATGCGGTCACGCGCGTGCGGACACCACGCCCAGATTGAGCGCGAGGATGTTCCATGGCCCAATACGCTGCCAACGAAATCGAAAACATGCCCGATAGCCCTGTAGCGCGCGAAGACCTGGGTGCCGGCGGCACCTCCCGCGGCGCCGGCGCGCGTTCTCCGTTCTTCTGGAAGGTCTTGCTGCTTTCGGTGGCGGTCATCTGGGGCTATTCCTTTACCACCATGAAAGATGCGCTCGATACCATTCCGGTGTTCGAGCTGGTCTACGTCCGCTTTCTCCCGGCATCACTGGTTATGTTTGCTATTTTCCATAAGCGCATCATCGCTCATTTCAATGCCCGCAACCTGATCGTCGGGCTGGGCATGGGTGCGCTCATGTGGGGAGCATACGGACTGCAAACGATTGGCCTGGCGCAGACCACGGCAGGCAAGAGTGCATTTTTGACGGGCACGTACTGTATCCTTGTGCCGTTTGCCAGCTATGTCCTGAGCGGCGAAAGGCTCACCCGCTATAACCTGGGTGCGGCACTGCTGTGCCTGGCGGGCATTGGCCTGGTGGCACTCGATAGCGTCGAGTTCAATGCTGGAGATGTCATCACGCTGGGCGGCGCGGTCTTCTTTGCTATCCAGATGGCAGTGACCGCCAAGTATGGCCGCAAGATGGACATCAACGTCATCACGTTTTGGATGTTTGTGGGCAATGGCGTTTTGAGCTTAATCACGTCGCTGCTATTCGAGACTCAGGCGCCTCTGTCCGTGTGGACGCCGAGCTTTGTCGGCGTGGCGGCCTTTCTCTCGGTGGGCTGTACGTGCGTGGCACTGCTCGTCCAAAACGTTGGATTGGCGCACGTCCCGGCCTCGACGGGCTCGCTGCTCCTTTCGATGGAGTCCCCCTCGGGCGTGCTGTTCTCGGTGCTGCTGATGGGGGAGGCGCTCACCTCGCGCCTGCTTGCCGGCTTTGCGCTCATCTTTTTGTCGATTATCTTGAGCGAGACGCATTTCGATTTCTTGCGCCGAAAATCTCGCCCGCAATTGTAAACAACTTGTTGCGCCGCCCTCCTGGGGCGGCGTTTTTTATGCCTCGCCTTTAAAGTTGTACCTTGCACTTTACGCTATCAAAGTGCTTACTGCAAAAACGTTACTGGAGGGCATTTATGGCACCAGCTCAGTCCGATCTTCAACCGCAATCAGCGCCCAAGGCCACCGCAGCGGCGCAGGCCGCTATCGGTGACGGTCTGGTCAAAGAAGCCCAGGCATTTGCCGGTGAGCTTGCCGCATGGCGCCACGATCTCCATCAGACGCCCGAGCTCGGTAACAATCTTCCGCAGACGTCTGCCTATATCCAGGCACGTCTGGACGAGATGGACATCCCCCATACCACGCTTGTCGACGGCTCCTGTGTTGTTGGCCTGATCGGTGCCGGTGCGGCCGCGGCTGCTCAGGGCAATGGTACGTGCGCGGACGAGCAAGCCGGTACGGTTATCATGCTTCGCGGCGACATGGATGCCCTGCCCGTTGTCGAGGAATCGGGCGAGCCTTTCGCTTCCACCAACGGCTGCATGCACGCTTGTGGCCACGATATGCATGCGACGGCGCTGCTCGGCGCGGCCCGTTTGCTCAAGGCCCGCGAGGCCGAGCTTGTCGACGCCAATGCCACCGTCAAACTGCTATTCCAGCCGGGTGAGGAGACCTTTGAGGGAGCCCGCGCTGCCATCGCCGATGGCCTGCTGCAGAACCCGCGCCCCCAGGCTGCCTTTGCCATGCACGTCAACAGCCAATCGCCGCTCGGCCTGGTGCTCTATGGGAGCCCGGCGCTCTCGGGCGTGTACGGTTTCCGCATCACGCTGCAGGGCAAGGGCGGCCATGGCTCGAGCCCCGAGATCTGCATCGACCCCATCACGGCCGGCGTCCATGTGCACCTGGCGCTCCAGGAGCTTATCTCCCGCGAGGTGCCAGCGGCCAAGGAAGTCGCACTTACCGTTGGTAAGTTCGCTGGCGGCTTGGCGGCCAACGTCATCCCCGACACCTGTGTGCTCGAGGGAACGCTGCGCGGCTTCGATGTCGAGCTCATGACTCATCTCAAGGAGCGTATCGCGGAGGTCGTCAACGGCGTTGCCGCAACATATCGTACGCCGGCAACCATCGAGACGCTCTCGGACGTTCCGCCGCTCGTGCTCGACAGCGATATGACCCAGGCCTCGCTTGGTTACGTGGGCGCGGTGCTGCCCAAGGCTGCCTTCCTGCCGCTATTCCACGCCATGGCGAGCGAGGACTTCGCGCTTATCTCGAGCGAGATTCCGAGTGCGTACTTTACCGTGGGCGCGGCCGTGACCGATACGGACGAGCATTTTGCCCAGCATCATCCCAAGGCGCGCTTTAACGATGCCGAGCTTCCTCTCGGCGCCGCGGCTTATGCCGCCGTCGCTCTCGGATACATTGCGGACCACAAGGAGTAATCCATGTCCCAGCAAAGTAAATTTTTCCCCGGCTGGCTCGTGGTGGCCTCCGGCTTTGTCATCATGGCCACGTGCTACACCATTTTCGTTAACTGCATGACTATTCCTTCCGCACCAAGCCTTCCGAGATTGGCCTGAAGCCGCTCGGCGAGAACCCGGGCGATCCGTCCGTCTCGACGGCTGGCGACAAGGACGAGCGCACGGCGCCCGAGGTTAACGTTGGCTGGTCTCGCATCAAGAAGAGCCCGGCGTTTTGGCTGCTTGTCGTCGCCTTCCTCTTTATGGGGCTTGTCAATGGCGCCATCCTGCCCAACCAAGTTACGAACATGACGAGCGTTACCGTCAACGGCGCCAAGATCGTCACGGGCGGCCACGACCCCATGTGGGCGGGCACCGTGCTTTCGGCCTATATGGTTACGGTCGTTATCGCCAAGATTTCGCTCGGCGCCATCTACGATCGTTTTGGTTTGCGCTTTGGCAACGTGCTGGGTTCCGTTGCGTGTATTGTCGCCTGTGTGGCGCTGTGCTTCCCGACGACGGACCTTAGTCCTATTGTGGCCGCTGCGAGCTTTGGTATCGGAACGTGCATGGGCACCATCACGCCTACCATCGCCGCGTCCAAGCAGTTTGGCATGGCCGACCTCGGCAAGGTCACGGGCACCATTACCTCGCTCGAGATGGTCGGCGGCACCGTGGGCGCCATTGTCTCGGGCGTGCTGTTCGATGCCACGGGCTCCTTTGCGAGCACCTGGATTGTGTGCCTGGCGTGCTCCGTGGTCATGCTCGTGTTCCTGCTGGCATCCGAGCCCATCGCGGCTAAGCTGCGCGCGAGCGTGGCGGGGGAGTAGGGACGACGTCGCTCGTAGCTCTTTGCCCCGTTTTGTCCGTGGCTGCCTTGGAAGCCGAATGGATGCTCGTACCGTCATTCGGTTTCCCATGCAGCCACGGGCTCAAGAGATGACCCGAAGTCTTTCCGTCCAACGGATTTTGTGATCCGAAGAGGCGGAAGGATTGCAGATTGCACACCGCGGCGGTGCATCTGGCCGAACGAGTCCCCATACCCTCGTTCGGTCAGATGCACCGCCGCTGTTTGTGTTTGTGCCGTATAATGACCACTACCTATGACGCGATACAAAAGAAAGGTGTTTGCCCATGCAGGCACAGAAGGCGGAGGGAACCCGCGACCTTATCGGCGCTGAGATGCGCGCCTGGCAAAAGATGCAGCAGATTGCTGCCGGCGTGTTCGAGCCGTTTGGCTTTAAGCCCATCGAGACGCCCGCCATCGAGCAGGTGGACGTGTTTGTCCACGGCATCGGCCAGTCGACCGACGTCGTGCGCAAGGAGATGTTCCGCGTGTTTAGCGGCGCCAACCTGGAGCGCGTCTTTACCGAGGGCACCGATACCAAGCTCAAGCCCAAGCAGCGCCTGGCGCTTCGTCCCGAGGGCACGGCTGGCGTGGTGCGCGCCGTCGTGGAGAACAACTTGGTGCCCCAGGGCTCCACGCCGTTTAAGGCTTACTACGCCGAGGCCATGTTCCGTGGCGAGCGTCCCCAGAAGGGCCGCTTGCGCCAGTTCCATCAGGTGGGCATCGAGTGGCTCGGCGCTCCCGATCCGGCGGCAGACGCCGAGTGCATCATTATGCTCATGGAGTTTTACAAGCGCCTGGGCTTCGATCTGTCCAAGCTCCGTCTGCTCATTAACTCGATGGGCGATGCCCAATGCCGTCCGGCCTATCGCGAGCAGGTTAAGCAGTTCATTCTCGACCACGCCGATGAGATGTGCGACGAGTGCCGCGAGCGCGCCGAGCTTAACCCGCTGCGCGCCTTCGACTGCAAGAACGACCACTGCCGCGAGATCATGGCCGACGCCCCGCTGATGGGCGACAACCTGTGCGATGAGTGCCGCGAGCACTACGAGCAGGTCAAGCGCTATCTGGACGTCGCCGGTATCGAGTACGTCGAGGATCCCACCCTGGTGCGCGGCCTGGACTACTACACCCGTACCGTCTTTGAGGTCGAGGCCCCTGGCGCCGGCGTCGGCTCCATCGGTGGCGGCGGCCGCTACGATGGCCTGGTCGAGCTCGAGGGCGGCAAGCCCACGGCCGGCGTCGGCTTCGCCGTCGGTTTTGAGCGCGCCCTGCTGGCCCTGCAGGCCTTTGGCAGCGACCTGGGCGCCGAGGAGACCCCGTGTGTCTACGTCGCCAATGCCGGCAAGGAGTTGCGCCAGAACGTCTTTGCCATTACGCAGGAGCTTCGCGCCGCAGGTATCGTGACCGAGGCAGACTATCAGGGTCGTTCGCTTAAGGCTCAGTTTAAGCAGGCCGACAAGGTGGGCGCTAAGCTCATTTTGGTCTTGGGCGGCGACGAGCTTGCCGCCGGCAAGGTCAAGGTGCGCGACATGGAGAGCCATGACGAGGCCCTCGTCGATCTGGCCAACGTGGTCGAGGCGGTTCGTGAGCGCCTGTAGCGCATGATTTTTGAGCTGTGGACTCACTAAAGCGCTCAGCTCATTGAGAGCGATTGTTACGGGGGTGTTTCGCATTTATGCGGAATGCCCCCGTTTGCATATGCCGCCCACCGAGAAATACGACCATTTGGGGCAAAAAGCCTTGCAATGCAGAAAATACTTTTGTGTGGTAAAGCGCAATCAGCGTCGAAAGTTTTTGCCGAGTGCCTATAATAAATACCGCATGTTACGTGCATAGAAGGAGGAATGGGAGGAAACGTGGCTGAGAACCTAAGCAACCAGTCTGTACCCGAAGCCGCGGCGCGCGTCGCTGCCGTGGTCAACCGCCTCGTTAACCGAATCGGCTCGAATGCCGAATCCAAGGAGCGTCTCGCCGAGATCGAGATCCCCGAGGAGCTGCGCGACAATCTGGCGCTGTTCTTGCGCCTGGAGCGCCGTGTGCTTAGCGAGTATGATCCCGAGATCGCGGACCTGTTCGACAAGATTTTGACAGCCGAGATTGTGGCCAATGCCGGAAACCCCGGCACCCGTGCTGCCGACGAGTCCGTCGACGAGCAGGGCGTGCCCACTGCCGACGAGCCCACCGCCGTGGCGTTTCGCGAGGTCGTTGATCTGATCGACAGTCTGCCGCTCGATAAGCAGCAGGTTATCGTCCGCGCCTTTACGAGCTTCTTCCATCTGGCAAACCTGTCGGAGGAGAACTACCGCGTGGCGCAGCTGCGCGAGCGCGAGGCAGGTGCGTCGACCGATACCGAGGTCGATCCCGCCAACGAACTCACCGTCGCCTATCACCAGTTGGTAAACGAGATGGGTGTCGAGGGCGCCAACGAGCTGCTCGACAAGCTCGAGTTCCACCCTGTCTTTACCGCACATCCCACCGAGGCCCGTCGTAAGGCCGTCGAGGGCAAGATTCGCCGTATCTCCAACCTGCTGGAGGAGCGTCCGCGCCTGGGCGGCTCCGACCTGGTGGAGAACGAGCGCCATATGCTGCAGGAAATCGACGCCCTGGTGCGTACGAGCCCCATCGCGCTCAAGAAGCCCACGCCGGTCGAGGAAGCCGATACCATCATCGACATCTTCGATAACACACTGTTCGATGTGATCCCCGTCATCTACCGTCGTTTTGACGACTGGGTGCTGGGCGACAAGGCCGGCACCGTGCCGCCGCTGTGCCCGGCGTTCTTCCATCCCGGCAGCTGGATCGGTTCCGACCGCGACGGTAACCCCAACGTTACCGCCAAGGTGAGCCGCGAGGTCGCCGCCAAGTACTTCACGCACATGGTGCTCAAGCTCGAGGACAAGTGCCGCCGCATCGGCCGCAACCTTACGCTCGAGGCCGCCTACAGCAAGCCGTCGGCAGAGCTCATGAACCTGTGGAACCATCAGGTCGAGATGAGCGCTCAGTACACGGCTCGCGCCGAGCTGATTTCCGAGCACGAGCCGCATCGCGCCGTCATGCTCGTCATGGCCGACCGTCTGAACGCCACCGTGCGCCGTATCACCGATACCATGTACCACAGCGCCGATGAGTTCCTGGAGGATCTGCGCGTCGTCCAGCGCTCGCTGGCCGCCTGCGGTGCCGTCCGTGCTGCCTACGGCCCGGTCCAGACCATCATCTGGCAGGTCGAGTCCTTCGGCTTCCATATGGTCGAGATGGAGTTCCGTCAGCACTCCGTGGTGCATGCCCGCGCCCTCAAGGATATCCACGAGAACGGTATCCATGGCGACCTGCAGCCCATGACGCGCGAGGTCATCGATACCTTCCGTGCCATCGGTTCCATCCAAAAGCGCTACGGCAAGAAGATGGCGCACCGCTACATCATCTCGTTCACCAAGAGCGCCCAGCATGTGGCCGACGTCTTTGAGCTTGCCCACCTGTCCTTTGCACACGAGGAGGATGTCCCCGAGCTCGACGTGATCCCGCTGTTTGAGCAGCTCGAGGACCTCGAGGGCTGCGTCGACGTGCTCGACCAGATGCTTACGCTGCCCGTGGTGCAAAAGCGCCTTGCCCAGACCAACCGCCGCATGGAGGTCATGCTGGGCTATTCCGACTCCTCCAAGGACGCCGGTCCTACCACGGCCATGCTCGCGCTGCACTCCGCGCAGGAGCGCATCGCCAAGTGGGCCGAGAAGAACGATATCGACCTGGTGCTCATGCACGGTCGCGGCGGTGCCGTGGGCCGTGGCGGCGGCCCGGCCAACAAGGCCGTGCTGGCGCAGCCCAAGGGCTCGGTCAACTGTTTCTTTAAGCTCACCGAGCAGGGCGAGGTCATCTTTGCCCGTTACGGCAACCGCACGCTGGCCCAGCGCCATGTTGAGTCCGTTGCCGCCGCAACGCTTTTGCAGTCGGCCCCGAGTGTCGAGAAGACCAACACCGAGACCACGCAGAAGTTCTGGGATATGGCGGAGAAGCTCAACGCAGTAAGCCATGAGCGCTATCTGGACCTGCTGAACACCGAGGACTTTACACCGTGGTTCTCGACCGTGACGCCGCTGACCGAGGTCGGTCTGCTGCCGATCGGCTCGCGTCCCGCCAAGCGCGGCCTGGGCGCCAAGTCGCTCGACGACCTGCGTACCATTCCGTGGATCTTCAGCTGGAGCCAGGCGCGCATCAATCTGGCCGCTTGGTACGGCCTGGGTACTGCCTGCGAGCAGCTTGGCGACCTTGATCAGCTCAAGGCTGCCTACCAGGAGTGGCCGTTCTTCCGCACCTTTATCGACAACATCGAGATGTCGATCGCTAAGACCGACCAGCGCATTGCCAAGATGTATCTGCACCTGGGCGATCGCCAGGATCTGTCCGAGAAGGTCTTCACCGAGATGCAGCTCACCCGTAAGTGGGTCCTTGCCATCGTCGGTGACGAGTGGCCGCTACAGCGCCGCCGCGTGCTTGGCTGCGCTGTCCGCGTGCGCAACCCCTACGTCGACGCCCTGTCCATCGCCCAGGTCCGCGCCCTTCGCGAGGTGCGTATGAACCAGGACGAGATGGCCGAGGAGAAGAAGGCCGAGTACATGAGCCTGATTCTTTCGACTGTGACCGGCGTCTCGGCAGGATTGCAGAACACGGGGTAATCGATAGCCCTGCGGCTCTCACCGGGACCCGATGGGTTTCCCTCTGAATGCGTCCTCGCACTTGAAGCCCCCTTATCCTGCTCCTTTGGAGCTGCGGATAAGGGGGCTTCGTGCTGCGGAATGCAATCAGAGGGAAACCCGTCGGGTCCCTTCGTCCTCGGTCTTCAGGGATTGGGGCTGAAGAGAATTAGGTGCGCTTCGCGCGTTTTGGATGGGGTCTGTCCCGGCGGCGCGTTTGGCACTTCGCGCCTCGCGTCTTATCGATCAGGATTGAGATGCATTTGGCGCTTCTCGCCTTACGACTGTAGCGGCCGCGGTCCCAAGCGGGATCGCGGCCGTTTTGTTGTGGGTCAAATATGAACGTTGTGTTAATGGCTCGGTGGACGGTGGTGTTTTTCGGTGAGCGGCGTATCCTTCCAACGGTTAATCTAGTGTGTCAGTTGAAAGGAAGAGGGCGCTCGTCATTGTTTGAATGTGAACTGCCGTTTGACCACAAGACGTTGCATCTGGAGCTCGAGGATAAGAACTTCGCGGGTGTGATGGAAGGTCATCAAAACGAGTTTAAGACCACGAAATCGCAGGAAGAGCTAGTAGAGGAGTCGCTTGCCAACCCTTATGGCTCGCCTTCGCTCGAGGAGCTTTGTACTGGCAAGAAGGATATTGTCATCATTAGCTCCGATCATACGCGTCCCGTTCCCTCGCGTGTGACGATGCCTATTCTGCTGCATCACATCCACTCCGCTGCGCCTGAGGCGCGCGTTCGCATTCTGGTTGCTACGGGTATGCACCGTCCGTCGACGCACGAGGAGCTCGTCAACAAGTATGGCGAGGAGATCGTTGCCAACGAGGAAATCGTTATGCACGTCGCGACTGACGACAGCATGATGAAAAAGATCGGCACCCTGCCTTCTGGTGGCGAGTGCATCATCAACAAGATTGCTGCCGATTGCGATCTGCTGCTTGCCGAGGGCTTCATTGAGCCGCACTTCTTTGCCGGTTTCTCTGGCAGCCGCAAGTCCGTCCTGCCTGGCATCGCCAGCTACAAGACCATCATGTACAACCACAACGGCCAGTTTGTGAACGATTCCCATTCGCGCGCCGGCAACCTGTGCCACAACCACGTGAGCGAGGACATGTTTGCCGCCGCTGAGATGGCCCACCTTGCCTTTGTGCTCAACGTGGTGCTCAACGGCAAGCACGAGGTCATTGGCTCCTTTGCCGGCGACATCCACAAGGCGCACGAGGCTGGCTGCGAGTTCGTGAAGAGCCTTGCCGGCGTTGAGCCCGTCGAGTGCGAGATCGCCATCACCACCAACGGCGGCTACCCGCTCGACCAGAATATCTACCAGGCCGTGAAGGGCATGTGCGCTGCCGAGGCCACGCTTCCCGAGGGTGGCGTGATTATCGATGTCGCTGGTTGTGCCGACGGTCACGGCGGCGAGGGCTTCTATCACAACATCGCCGACAACGATCCGGCGGAGTTTGAGCGCGCCTGCATCGATCGTCCCAAGGACGAGACCCTGCCCGACCAGTGGACGAGCCAGATTTTCGCTCGCATCCTGGCACATCACCCCGTGATCATGGTTACCGACCTGTGCGATCACCAGATGCTCAAGGATATGCACATGACGCCGGTCAACACCCTCGAGGAGGCGCTCAAGCTCGCCTTTGAGATGAAGGGTGCCGACGCCAAGGTCGCCGTCATCCCCGATGGCCTGGGTGTTGTCGTCGCACAGCACTAGTGCGCGGCTTAAACGAATCGTTTGTAACCGATAAGAAAGATAAGGTTTTATGCTTACCAAACTCCTCTGCGAATTCGGCGCGACGGCCCTCATGATCGTCTTTGGCGTGGGCGTGCACTGCGATACCGTGCTCAAAGGCACCAAGTATCAGGGCTCCGGTCACATGTTTGCCATCACCACTTGGTCTTTTGGCATCTCGGTCTGCCTGTTTGTCTTTGGCGGCGCCGTGTGCATGAACCCGGCTATGGTGCTTGCCCAGTGCATCGTCGGCTTGGTGCCGTGGGGCAACTGCATCCCCTTTATGCTTGCCGATATGCTCGGCGGCTTTGTGGGTGCCGTAATCGCTTGGTTTATGTATGCCGATGAGTTCAAGGCTTCCGAGGGCGTCGTCGACCCCATTGCCCAGCGCAACATTTTCTCGACCAACCCCACCACCGAGGGTACCAACTATGCCCGTAACTTCTTCTGCGAGGCTATCTGCACCTTTGTGTTCATCAGCGCCATCCTTGCTGCCGCTAGCCGCGCCGGCGAGAACGTTCTGATGCTCGCCATCTGCGTCGGTCTGATTGTTTGGGCTGTTGGCATGGGCATGGGCGGCATCACCGGCTTCGCCATGAATCAGGCTCGTGACCTTGGTCCTCGCATGGCCTATCAGGTGCTGCCGATCAAGAACAAGGCTGACAACAACTGGAAGTACGGCCTGCTCGTTCCTGGCATCGCTCCGTTTGTCGGTGCCGCTCTGGCCGCGCTGTTTGTGCATGGTTTCTTGGGCATGTTCTAGTTCAAGGCTACATAGTTGTCCGCTGGCCGCATGGGGTAACTTCCCAGCGCGTCCTCGGACATGCAAAAAGGCTCGCTGCGCACTTCGTGCGGCGAGCCTTTTTGCGTCCTGCGGAATGCGCTGGGAAGTTACCCCATGCGGCCAGCTGCGGGATTTTAGTCGCGTTGGAACAAGCAACCCAACGTATATATCTGAATTTGGATGGGAAGGACTTGTTGCTGTTGGGGGCGTTGAAGCGCGAGTGACACTTTGGGATGCGTAGCGGCCTGGGTTGGGGCGATGATTTGGGATGAGCTTCTTACTTAGTTGAAGAGGGGTTTTATGGCTGATAGGTAGTCTTTGGCTACGTCCTCTTTTGGGGCTTGGAAGTTGTGCCAGGCCCACCATTGGACGGTGGCTACGAAGCTTGAGGCTATGTGATGGAGGAGGAAGCTGCGGTCCATGGTGCCGGCGGGGCCTGCGGGGTCGACGGGGACGGTTTCGGCTGCTCGTGACATGATGGTCTTGCGTAAGCTGTCGGCGAAGATGCGCGAGCCGGCGCCGGCTACGAGGGCTCGTACACCCTGGCGGCGCTCCCAGAGGTTGTTGAGGATATGCTCGACCTGCACGAGTGGGTCGTCGAGCGGTGTGCCATCGTCGTCGAGGGCGTGGGTGCAGATGTCGCTCACGAGTTCGGACAGTAGGTCATCTTTGCTTTTGAAGAGGCCGTAGAACGTGGCCCGACCCACATGGGCGCGAGCGATAATGTCGCCGACGGTGATCTTGCCGTAGTCCTCTTCGCGCAGCAGCTCGGAGAACGCCGCAACGATGGCAGCGCGGCTTTTTGCCTTGCGGGCATCCATGGCTATGCGTCCGCGTGAACGAGCAGGCAGCGGAGCGTACCGGAGCAGCCCTCGTAGGGGCGCTTACCGGCGCCGTAGCCGACGGCCTCGATGCGGTAGCGGGCCGGCAGGTGCTCGGACGTGCGCAGCGCGGCGATGATGGCGGCACCCGTGGGCGTGACGAGCTCGCCGGCGACCGGTGCGGGCGTGAGGGCGATATTGCCCGCCTGGCACAGGTTGACGACAGCGGGGACGGGAATGGGCATGAGACCGTGGGCACAACGGATGGTACCGTGACCCTCGGAGAGCGACTCGACCACGATGTCCTCAATACCCAGGGCATCGAGGCAGATGGCGACAGAGCAGACGTCGACGATGGAATCGACGGCGCCCACCTCGTGGAACATGACGGTCTCGGGCGTTTTGCCGTGGGCCTTGGCCTCGGCGGCGGCGAGCGCGGTAAAGATGGCGAGCGCGCGACGCTTGGCGCCATCGCTTAGCTGCGAGCCATCTATGATGGCGGTGACGTCCGCCAAAGAACGGTGGTGATGGTGGTGGGCGTGATGGTGACCCTCGTGGCCATGACCGTGGCCCTCATGGTCATGCTCGTGGCAGTGCTCGTGTTCGTGCTCGCCATGATCATGATGGTGGTGCTCATGCTCGTGCGTGTGCTCGGCAGCTGCTTCGTTGCCGTAGAGCCAGGCCATATCGTGATCGTGGTTCTCGAGCTCCTCTGCAAGCTGGACGTCGAAATCGCAGGCGTTGATGCCATGCTTGCTTACGCGTGTGACGGCGATCGTAAAGCCGTCGACCGGCAGCGTGGCGAGCTGCTCGCGCAGGTGCTCCTCGCTGGCGCCTAGGTCGAGCAGGGCCGCGACGGTCATATCGCCGCTGATGCCCGAGGTGCCGTCGATGATAAGCGTGTGCTGATGATTGGACATGGAATGCTCCTTAACGGGCGCAGGGCGTGCCGGCGCTCAGATGATTGATAAGACTTGCCTGGTAGGCGGCACCAAAGCCGTTGTCGATGTTGACGACCGAAACGCCGCTGGCACAGGAGTTGAGCATGGCGAGCAGCGCGGCTACGCCACCAAAGCTCGCGCCGTAACCCACGCTGGTGGGAACGGCGATGACCGGACAGCTCACCAGGCCGCCGATAACGCTCGCCAACGCGCCCTCCATGCCGGCAATGGCGATGACCACCTGTGCCTGGGCAAGTTCCTCGGCATGCGCAAGCAGACGGTGCAGGCCGGCGACACCCACGTCGTAGAGGCGGTCGACCTCGTTGCCATAGAACTCGGCCGTCAACGCGGCTTCTTCGGCGACGGGCAGGTCGCTCGTGCCGGCGCAGGCGACGACGATGCGTCCGTTGCCGGTAGGGGAGGGCTTGCCGCCCACGAGGGCGAGCTGTGCGTCCGGGACATATCCCAGGTCGATGCCGTTGCCAAGAAGTTCAGCGGTGCGCGCGGCTTTTTCGGCATCCAGGCGCGTGACCAGGATGCGCTCCTGGCCGGCATCGCGCAGTGCTTCGATAATGGCGGCAATCTGATCGGCGGTTTTACCGGCCCCGTAGACAACCTCGCCGGCCCCCTGGCGCACCCCGCGCGAAAGATCGAGCTGCGCAAAGCCCAAATCGGCGGTCGGAGCCGTCTGGATGCGCGTGAGGGCGTCGGCAGGGGTGACTGCTCCGCCGGCAACATCGCTCAGCAATTGCTCAAGATCTCGCTTATCCATATATGTTCCCTTCGACGGCGCAAAGTCTAGCACTCAAAGGGTATATTTCCGAACACTAAGACAAAATTGTTCGGAAACTATAGGACAGACTGATCCAATTGTTGGACGGATCGACTAGTCGCGCAGGATGATGTCCATGGCGAGCATCAGGTTGCGCTCGTCGATGGTAAACGGGGCGGCCTCGCGCGTCTTGGGCTTGGCGCAAAACGCGATGCCCGTGCCTGCGGCCTGGATCATGGGGATGTCGTTGGCGCCGTCGCCGATCGCGACGGTATGGGCCATATCGACACCGCACTCAACTGCCCAGTCCAGCAGCTGGATAAGCTTGGACTCCTTGGTCACGATGTCTGCCGCCAGCTTACCCGTGAGCTTGCCGTCCACGACCTCCAGACGATTGGCCAGGCAAAAGTCGATGCCCGCGGCGGCTACGATCTTATCGGCGACCTCGTGGAAGCCGCCGCTCACCACGCCGACCTTCCAGCCCTTGCTGCGCGCCGAGCGCACAAGCTCCAGCGCGCCGGGAGTAAACGTCACGCGCTCAAAGGTGCGCTCGAACACGCTCTCGTCCAAGCCGGCAAGCAGCCCCACGCGCTCCTCGAGTGCCTGCTTAAAATCGAGTTCGCCGCGCATCGCACGCTCGGTAATTTGTGCTACCTGCTCGCCCGCGCCTGCCTCTTCGCCCAAAAGATCGATAACCTCCTGATTGATGAGGGTGGAGTCGATATCCATAACGATGAGGCGTGCAGTCATGTTGGGCCTTTCCGAGCGCGGTTGTATTGGGGCACATTGTCGCACGCGGCGTGCCTCGGCGACGACTGCGGTGCGCCAATTGTTTCGTCTCCGTCAAGTCTTTGGGCAGGAGCTACTTTTCCGCGGCACATCGACACAGGTGCGATAAGATAGAACGCCATGTCTGGCTGCGCGGTTTACGCAGGCCGGGCAAATCTGTACGACGCCGCCCGGAACGACACGGGGCGGCACAGATCCATAAAGGAGGATCACTGGTATGAGCCAGACCCGTCCCATTGACGAGCATTCCATGCACACCCGTACCTGCGGCGAGCTTCGCTTCGAGAACGTGGGCGAAGAAGTCACCCTCACCGGTTGGGTGAGCCGTCGCCGCGACCACGGCGGCCTTATCTTCTGCGACCTTCGCGATCGCGAGGGCATCACGCAGCTCACCTTCGACCCCGAGCATTCCGACGGCGATGCCTTTAAGATCGCCGAGACCATGCGTCCCGAGTGGCCCATCAAGATTCACGGCGTCGTGCGCGCCCGTGGCGAGGAGACCACCAACACCAAGCTCGCGACCGGCGAGATCGAGGTCCTGACCGATCATGCCGAGGTGCTCAACACTTCCGTCACCCCGCCGTTCCAGATCGAGGACGGCATCGAGACCAGCGAGGACACCCGCCTGCGCTATCGCTATCTGGACCTCCGTCGTCCCGAGATGATGGCCAACCTCAAGCTGCGCTCCGACTTTACCTTTGCCATTCGCGAGGCGCTGCACAACCGTGAGTTCATGGAGGTCGAGACGCCCTCCCTGTTCAAGTCCACGCCCGAGGGCGCCCGCGACTTCATCGTCCCCAGCCGCATCCAGCCGGGCAACTTCTATGCCCTGCCGCAGTCCCCGCAGCTCCTGAAGCAGCTGCTTATGGTCGGTGGCGTCGAGCGCTACTATCAGGTTGCCAAGTGCTTCCGCGACGAGGACTTGCGTGCCGACCGTCAGCCCGAGTTCACCCAGGTCGATATCGAGATGTCCTTCGTGGACCAGAACGACGTTATGAGCGCGCTCGAAGAGGTCCTGTCCGACGCCTTCGGCCGCATGGGTGTCGAGATGCCCACGCCGCTGCGTCGCATGGACTATTGGGAGGCCATGGACACCTATGGCTCCGACAAGCCCGATACTCGCTACGGCATGCACCTGGTCGACCTGACCGACATCTTTGCCAACTCCAAGTTCAAGGTCTTTGCGACTGCTGCAAACGAGGAGGGCTCTGTCGTCAAGGCCATCAACGCCAAGGGCGCCGGTGCCTGGGCACGTGCCAAGATCGATAAGCTCGCCGGCGTGGCCTCCACGTTTGGCGCCAAGGGCCTGGCCTGGATCGCTTTCCGCGAGGACGGCTCCATCAACAGCCCCATCGTCAAGTTCTTCTCGGACGAGGAGATGGCTGCCCTGCGCGAGCGCATGGACGTCGAGCCCGGCGACCTTGTGATGTTCGCCGCCGGCCCGCGCCTGCTCTCCGACGAGATCCTGGGCGGCATGCGTTCCCACATGGCCAATGCGCTCGAGGTCAAGCGCGAGGGCCACGACTTCCTGTGGGTCGTCAACTTCCCGCTGTTCCACTGGGACGAGGATCGCAAGGCCTATGCTGCCGAGCACCAGCCCTTTACCCTGCCGACCGAGACCGACATCGCCAAGATCGAGGCCGACCCGCTGGCAGCCGGTTCCTGCACCTACGACTTTGTCATGGACGGCTTTGAGGCCGGCGGCGGCGGTATGCGTATCCACAACGCCGAAATGCAGATGTCCATGCTCAAGCTCCTGGGCTTTACCGAGGAGCGCGCCGAGTCGCAGTTCGGCTTCCTCATGGAGGCTCTCAAGTTTGGTGCGCCCCCGATGGGCGGCTTCGCCCTGGGCCTGGACCGTGTGTGCATGCTGCTCACCGGCTCCGACTCCATCCGCGACGTCATGGCGTTCCCCAAGACGGCCAGCGGCTCCGACCTCATGTCGGGCGCCCCGAGTGCCGTTAGCGGCGCCCAGCTCAAGGACGTCAGCCTGCGCCTGATGTAGGCAAGCGGCTACATATTGCCCGTAACGAGGGAAGGACACGTGCCTTCCCTCGTTTTTTATACGCCGAGATTGTGAGGGCATGGGATGACCGGGCGTTGCGGAAAGTGCGTCCCGGAATCTGCGTCCAGAACGGGTCACGCTTTCCCAAAGGGGGTCCTCTGGGAAAGCGCGACCCAGAATTCGGCAAAATAATGGGACACAGTTTCCGCTTGAGCTGCCTAACGGAAACTGTGCCCCAGAATGAGCACTCAAAACGGGGCAGGCTTTCCGCAACAACTGTCTGGCGGAAAGCCCGGCCCAGTTTCCTACAGCGAGTCTCTCTGAACGAGCTGCATGTGCATCACGGAGGTGGTGGGCTCGGCGCCCTTGATCATGTCGAGCGCAATGTTGGCGGCCATGTGGCCTTCTTCGCGCAGGGGCTGGCGGACGGTCGTGAGTGCGGGGACGCAGCGCGCCGCAATCTCGTGATCGTCGAAGCCGACGACAGAAACGTCCGCCGGAACGGATAGGCCTGCCTCGTTGAGTGCGGTGATGACGCCAGCCGCGATACGGTCCGATCCGCAGAGCACGCCATCGAAAGCAATCTCGCGCGCGAGGATCTGGTGCATGGCCTGATAGCCGTCTCCGCTGTTCCAGCCGGTATAGATAACGTTTGCGCCTGGGAGGTCTTCGCCCAGGACGGTGCGGTAGCCGCGCAGGCGGTCGACAACAGCGGGGTTGTCTTGCGGTCCCAACACGGCGACGATATCTTTGCGCCCGCGCTCTTTCATAGCGAGTGCCGCAAAGCGTCCACCCTCTTCGTCGTCAGAGTAGACTGTCGAGAACACATCGCGATAGGGGTGGCCCTCGAGCTGGCCGCACAACACGGTGGGTACGCCCAGCTCGCGCAGCACCTCGAGCAGCTCGCTGCCCTTGTAAGGGGAGACGTCGATCACGGCGTCGAACGAGCGGCGCTCAAAGTGCTCGCGTGCGCGGTTGCGGTCATGCGTAGAAGACGCCTGCAAGATAACGGGCAGATAGGACGACTCCGACAGTTCCTCGGTAATGCCGCTCAAAAATTCGCTATAGGTGGGGTCGCTGAAGAGCTCACTCAGGGGCTCGGTCACGAGCACGGCGATGATTTCCGTGCGCCCGACAGCGAGCGCTCGGCCGCGAGCGTTGGGGACAAAATTGACTTTCTTGGCCGCCGCACGGACGCGCTTTTTGGTTTCCTCGCTAATGCGGGGCGAATCGTTGAGGGCGCGCGATGCCGTGGAGCGCGACACGCCGGCAGCTGCGGCAACCTCGGCAAGCGTAGGTGCGGTGCGAACTGGCTGGGTCATGGCGTCTCCTGGAAAATGCGGTCGATGTTGTCACTGATACGGGCTGGTGCGGATACAGCTTACTATAGTGCACCTGAACAGCGTTCATGATATCCGGTGACAGGTGTCGTTTTGCAACCAAGCCGCAATCGAATACGTCTCGTGTGGGTGAGATATCAGCGGGCGTGGCGGTTGCCTACGAGCTTAAGAACGATGTTTTGCGTTGAGTTTCGATATTCAGGGTGACATAAGTGTCGCGGTTGTACAACCGGTTGCACCGTTAATCCGGCCAAATCGACCGTTCAGCGGACAACCGGTTGCACAGTTTTTTGCATCGCCCGTAAGATAAGGACAACCGGTTGCACAAGAATCACTACGATGACGAAGGAGCATCACCATGGACGCCATTAACGATTGGGAAAACCAAGCGCTCACCCACAGGAACCGCCTGGCACCCCATGCGTACTTTATGGGTTATGAGACCGCCGATCTCGCTGCTACGTACAGCCGCGAGCTGTCGCGCGGGTTTGTCCAGCTGTCTGGCTCGTGGCAGTTCCGCCTCTTTGAGGGGCCTGCTGCCGTCTCCAACGAGGAGCTCTCCACGTACAAGTCCGAGTGGGATCACGTGGAGGTTCCGCACCTGTGGCAGGTAGACGGCTATGGCAACCTTGCCTATACCGACGAGGGTTTCCCGTTTCCGGTGGATCAGCCGTTCGTTCCCTCCGACGACCCCACGGGCGTCTACCAGCGCATCGTCAACCTTCCCGCCGTTCCTGCCGGCGCCCGCGAGATCATTCGCTTCGACGGCATCGAGAGCTATGGCGAGCTGTACGTCAACGGCCAGTTTATCGGCATGACCAAGGGCTCGCGTCTGTCCGCCGAGTTCGACGTGAGCGACGCGCTCGTCGAGGGCGACAACCTGTTTGCGGTCAAGGTCCTGCAGTACAGCGATGGCAGCTATATCGAAGATCAGGACATGTGGTGGGCTTCGGGCATCTTCCGCGATGTGTACCTTATGCAGCGTCCCGCCGCGCACCTGGTCGACTTTAGGTTCCGCACGCACCGCGAGGGCGATGCCGCTCTGATCACGCTCGATACGGTGGCCGAGGGCGCTACCCGCGTCGTGTTTACGCTCAGCGATGGCGAGAACGTGGTCGCTACGGGCGAGTGCGTCGACGGCCATGCCGAGTGCAGCGTTGCCGATGCCCACTTCTGGAACCCCGAGGACCCCTTCCTCTATGACCTTACGTTTGAGGTCTACGACGGTGACGAGGTCAGCGAGTACGTTCCGCATCGCCAGGGCCTTGCCGAGGTGACGGTCGAGGGCAATCATATCTACCTCAACGGCACCTACTTTAAGATGCATGGCGTCAACCGCCACGATCACGACGATCACAAGGGCCGCGCCGTGGGCCTCGATCGCATGCGCCGTGACCTGGAGCTCATGAAGCGACACAACATCAACGCGGTGCGCACCTCTCACTATGCCAATGACCCGCGCTTCTACGAGCTGTGCGATGAGTATGGCATCATGCTGGTCGCCGAGACCGATATGGAGAGTCACGGCTTCGAGAATATCGGCAATATCGCCCTGGTCACCGACGACCCGGCATGGGAGCCGGCCTACGTCGACCGAATTGAGCGCCTGGTGATGCAGGAGCGCAACCACGCCTGCATCATTATGTGGTCGATGGGCAACGAGAGCGGCTATGGCTGCAACATCCGCGCGATGTACGCCAAGGCTCACGAGCTCGATGATCGTCCGGTCCATTACGAGGAGGACCGCAACGCCGATACCGTCGACGTCATTTCCACGATGTACTCCCGTGTGTCGCAGATGAACGACTTTGGTGAGCATCCGTTCCCCAAGCCGCGCATCAACTGCGAGTACGGCCACTCCATGGGCAATGGCCCCGGAGGCCTGTCCGAGTACCAGGAGGTCTTCGATCGCTGGGATTGCATCCAAGGCCAGTTTATCTGGGAATGGTGCGACCACGGTTTGGCTGCTGTGACCGAGGATGGCGTTGCTTACGATATGTATGGTGGCGACAACGGCGATTACCCCAACAACAGCAACTTCTGCATCGATGGCATGGTGTTCCCTTGGCAGCAGCCGAGCCCGGGCCTCACTGAGTATGGCCAGGTCATCTGCCCGGTTCGCATGGCTTATGACACCGAGGCGGGCGAGCTGACCGTCACGAACAAGCGCTGGTTTACTACCCTCGAGGATGTCTGCCTGTCGGCGGAGACCCTGGTAGACGGCGATGTAGTGTGCCGCAAGACGCTCATGCCCGGTGCAGTTGCCCCCGGCGAGTCCATCCAGCTTCCGCTGGCGATTCGCGAGGCCGCGGTAGGCGAGACCCTGCTGACCGTGCGTGCCTACACCATGGCGGCTCACGCCTGGTGCGAGCCGATGTTCCAGCTGGGCGCAAGCCAGTTTGCCATCGCAAACCATCCGGCGCCGGCCATCGCCGCCCCCGCTCGTCCTGAGCTTACGGTCGAGGAGACCGAGCAGGAGATCCGCATTCACTCCCTCAACGGCGAGCTGATCTTCAGCAAAGTCAACGGTACCGTGAGCGAGTGGAAGGCATCCGGCCGCGACGTAATGGCCTCTGGTCCCCAGGTTGGTTTTTGGCATCCGCTCGTCGACAACCACGCTCAGGAGTATGACTCCCTGTGGAAGGACAACTTCATCGATGTGATGCAGACGTCTACCCGCAAGGTTTCTTGGAAGCAGGACGGCAATGCGGTCGTCGTTACCGTGAGCCAGCGTATCGCTCCTCCCGTCCGCGCGTTCGGCATGCGCGTCGAGCTCGTCTACACCGTGCTTCCGAGCGGTCGCGTCGACCTCAAGGTTTCCGGCGAGCCCTACGGCGATTACTCGGATATCATCCCGCGCATCGGCATCTCCTTCGAGGTCCCCGGTTGCAATCGTGCCGTCGAGTGGTATGGCCACGGCCCGGGCGAGAACTATCCGGACTCGCTGCGCGCCAACTCGGTCGGTCATTACCGCACTACGGTCGACGACATGTTCACGCCCTACGTTATGCCTCAGGACTGCGCCAACCGTGAGGGTACCCGCTGGGTTGCCCTGCGCTCCAGTCACGGTGACGGCGTGTTGGTGACTCGTCCGGCTGATGCCGCCTCCAACCCGTTCTCGTTCTCGGCATGGCCCTATAGCTGCGAGGCAATCGATAACGCCAAGCACGTCTACGACCTTGTCAAGGGCGATACGGTCACGGTCAACATCAACGACCAGCTGCTCGGCCTTGGCTCGAACTCTTGGGGTTCCGAGGTACTCGATTCCTACCGCACCCGTTTTGAGAGCTTCAGCTTTGAGGTGTCCCTGCGACCGCTGACGTCTGCCGATCTGGCTCAGGCGCTGGCACCCATTAAGGAGGCATAAGTCATGCATGTCTTTAACTCGCGCGCCGATTTCAACGCTCAGATGAAGTCTGTCAAGAAGTGGATGCGCACCGGCCAGGCGCTCGATGGTGTTGCCGACCTGCAGCACGACGTGGCGTACTCCATCGGCGACTCGTTGGTGTACTGGTGGGTGAACGCCCACGAGGCAGCTACCGCCGATCTGGTCGGTCACCGTCGCTACCATGCCGTGCTCGCTCCGCTCGACGGCGACCTGACCGTCGAGGTTGCCCCCAAGGCAGGCCTCACCTGCACCCGCGCATACAGCGATATCGACGATCGTGAGCGCTTTGAGGGTGCGGGGGAGACCGTGACGATTCCCGCCGGTGGCGTTGCCGTCGTCGAGATCGACGAGGCCTACCGTGTCGTGGCCGATGCCAAGGATTCCCGCGTCGTGGTACTGCACGTGACGGTTGAAGGTTATTCCTTCCCCAACAAGTAGTATTCGTCCGTCTGGACGTTTGCTTCGCGCCGTTAAGGGGGATGGCTTTGTTGACTCCCTTTTCCCCATTCCCCTTAGCAGGTGCGCCGTCCACGATTGCGCTTGCAGCCCGGACGGTTTTAGATGAGATATAACGGATGATTGGGAGGGCTTATGAGCTCTGAAAAACGAGGAACGATCGGTTCGTTCGCTCTGCTGGGCATGACGGTCGCCGCCGTGTTCGGTATCAAGAACATCATCAACAACAACGCGGCCATCGGCTTGGCAGCTGCGCCGTCGTTCTTCTTCGCCACGCTTTTGTACTTTGTCCCCTATACCCTGGTTACCGCTGAGTTCGTCGGCCTCAACAGGGACTCCGAGTCTGGCGTGTACGCATGGGTTAAGACCTCGATGGGTGGTCGCTGGGCGTTCCTGACGGCATTTAGCTACTGGTTCGTTAACCTGTTCTACTTTGCGTCCGTCCTGCCCAACGTCATCATCTACGCGAGCTACGTGTTCTTTGGTGCCAATGCAGAGCTTTCGCAGCTGTGGATCACCATTATCGAGATCGTCGTCTTTGCTATCGCCACGTGGGTTTCGACCAAGGGCGCTAAGTGGATCGGCTCCATTTCCTCCTTCGGCTCGACCGCGGCTCTCGGCCTGACTGCCGTGTTCATCTTGCTGTCCCTGGCTGCTGCCTTTGGCGGCGTCGAGTTCGCTACGGCTCCTACCCCCGCTAACATGGCTCCCGACATGAGCAACTTCGCAACTATGTGGGGCTTCTTCGGTACGCTTGCCTGGATCATCCAGGGCGTTGGCGGCGCTGAGTCTGTCGGCGTGTTCCTTAACGACCTTAAGGGCGGCGTCAAGGCCTTCGTGCGCACCGTCGTTATCGCCGGCCTGACCATCGGCCTTCTGTACGCAGGCGCTTCGCTGCTGGTCAACCTGTTCATTCCCGAGGGCGGCGTTGCCATCTCCACCGGTATCTTCGACGTATTCGGCGCTGTCTTTGCCCACTTTGGCATTCCCATGGAAGTGTCCACGCGCGTCATTGGCCTGATCCTTCTCGCTGCCACGCTGGGCTCCCTCATGATGTGGACCTCTGCTCCCATCAAGGTCTTCTTCACCGAGATCCCCAAGGGCGTCTTTGGTAGCAAGATCGTCGAGCTCAACGAGCACGGCATTCCCGCCCGCGCCGCTTGGCTGCAGTTCGCCATCGTCGTCCCCATCCTGATCATCCCGGCCTTGGGCTCTGGTAACCTCGACGACCTGCTCATGGTCGTCACCAACATGACGGCTGCCACTGCTCTGCTCCCGCCGCTGCTGATCCTGCTTGCCTACTTTATGCTGCGCAAGAACTTCGACGCCGCTCCCCGTGACTTCCGCATGGGCTCGCGCAGCTTTGGTCTGGTCGTTGCCGCATTCCTGCTTGTGGTCTTCTGCTTTGTGCTTGTCTGCGGCACCATCCCGCTCGATCAGCCGCTGTGGCTGACGCTGGTCTACAACGTTGGCGGTGTAGTTGTCTTCCTGGGCCTTGCCGTGATGTGGTACAACCGCTATATCAACCGCCTGCGCGAGACCGATCCCGAGGCCGCCGAGAGCGAGCTGCGCCCCTCCGTCCTCGACATGATGGAGTAGTGGCTAGGATTAATCTACGGCTGTGGAATAAATCGATTCCCTTTCCTAAGGAGGGGCCTTACGAGGCCCCTCCTTTTGTGTTTTGGGGCATGGTTTTGGACCCCGTGGTCAAAAAATGCCAAATATGAGTACTGTTGCAAAAGAGGTGTCATATTTTTCGGCCTGTTCTGAGCAAAAACGGGCTCAAAATCAATTTATATAACCCCCTTTAAAGGGCGTTTGACGGCTTTCAACCTCTTCGAATCGGTGGCGCGCGCAGACGTGGTGTAAGAGCGTCCCGAGGTCCGTCGCTGCAAGTCCCGATGTTACTCCTTCTTGAGACCGCGCCTCTCGACTATCTCGTCCACTATCTCCCTGGCGCGCCGCCCGAGCGCGCGGCGCCTCCCCTCTGTCGGGGCCGGCCTGTCCGCGGGCTCGGCGAAGCCCTCGGCGGCCGAGGCCTCGGAGAACACGCGCTGCTGGGACCACTGTCCCTCGGTCTTGGCCCAGTGCGCCCTGGGGAAGGCCGTGAACGCCAGCGCGGAGTCCTCGGCC
>CAUDQR010000020.1 GCA_958451615.1 uncultured Collinsella sp.
ATCCTGCGTGTTGGCTTAAAAATTTTGGCGTGCCGCCCGGTTGGGGGCGGCACGTTTTGTTTGGGCTGCACGTTTTTGTTTTGGGAGATCCATTTGAGCCTCATAGTTATGTTCACGTTCGGGAACATAACGCCAGTTGCCTTAGCTAAGTTCACGTTCGGGAACATAGCCGTCCGCAGCGCAAGACGGCCCGGCTACTCAAAGTATTGGAACTTGTTCGTCGAGAAGGCGAACGTTACGACAAAGCCTTCGCCGGAGTCGGATGCCGCCGTGACGTCGATGCCCATCTTGGAGCATAGGCGCGCCACCAGGTAGAGGCCGATGCCCGTTGCGCGCTTGGTGGTGCGGCCGTTGTCGCCGGTAAAGCCCTTCTCGAACACGCGTGGCAGGTCTGCCGCACACACGCCGCAGCCGTTGTCCGCAACGGTGAGCTCGATGCGCTCGCTCGCCAGGCCCTCGTCCAGTAACGCGCCCGAAAACACGATCTTCGCGCCGTCCTCGCGCGCATATTTAATGCTGTTCTGAATGAGCTGGCCCAGGATAAACTCGAGCCATTTTTCGTCGGTAAAGACCTCGAAGTCGAGGTTCTCGCACACCGGAGCCACGTGCGCCGCAATGAGCTCGCGCGCGTTGGCCTTAATCGCACCCGTCACCAAGGTCTTAAGGTCCCAGCGGCGAATCAGGTAGTCGCGCTCCACGACTTCCGAGCGCGCGTAGTACAGCGCCTGGTCGATATAGCGTTCCACGCGAGCCAACTCGCGACCCAGGTCATCGACACGTGTTGGGTCATCTGCGCCGCCGTCGAGGTTTTCCAGAATCAGGTGAGCCGCCGCCAGGGGCAGCTTGGCCTCGTGGACCCAGCTCTCGATATAGTCGCGATAGTCTTCGGTCTGACGCCGGCCCTCGGCAACCTCGTCGCAGGCGGCTTTGCCCACCCGGCACAGGACCTCGTACTCGAGCTCGCCCTCGGCATAGGTTGGGCATTGCACCATCTCCTGCACCCATGCGGGACTCTCGAGCTCCTCTGCCGCGCGCTCCAACTGACGCAGAAAACGGCGACGGCGAGCGTACTCGATCACGATGCCGAGCATACCGAAGATAAAGGACACGCCAACCGCCACGACCACGATAGAAACGGGTGCGCCGGCGACCGTCAGCACAAAGCAGCTCAGCAGCACGCCGCACGTCCACACGGCGACGGGAAGCAGTGCATCTTTAAAGAACTTGCCAAACGACATAGCCGGCCCCTAGACCGAATAGCCTTGGCCGCGATGCGTGGTCAGATACCCCTTAACGCCGATTTTTTCGAGCGTGGTGCGCAGACGGTTGATGTTGACGGTAAGCGTGTTGTCGTCCACGAAGGCATCGGAGTCCCACAGGTCCTGCATGATGGCCGAGCGCGAGACAATCTTGCCCGCGCGACTCAGAAGCAGCGAGAGAATGCGCAGCTCATTTTTGGTGAGCTCGGTGCTGTCGCCGGTCGCCGTGTTGGTGACCATAGAGCGGGCGAGGTCGAGCTCCAGCCCCTTGTGGACGAGCGTGCTGCGCTCGCCTGACGCCGCGGTGCGACGCAGCAGTGCGTTGATGCGCGCCACGAGCACGCGCGCGCTATAGGGCTTGGGAACAAAGTCGTCCGCGCCGAGCGTCATGGCCATGACCTCGTCGATCTCGGTCGTGCGCGACGTGAGGACGATGATGGGGACCTCGGATTCGCGACGGACTTCGTGGCAGATGTGCTGACCGTCTTTGACGGGAAGCGTCAGGTCGAGCAGTACCAAGTCGGGCGCAGCGGCCAGGATGTCACGCGAGACGTGCTCGAACGACTCGCAGGCCTCCACCTCAAAACCGGCACGGGCCAGAATGTCGGCAAGCTCGCGACGAATGGGCTCGTCGTCCTCAACGATATAGATCAGCGCCATGGATTCCGCTCCCCTCTTGGTTGTCTTGTCCCATTATGACCGCGAAGCCGCAGGCACGCGCCCCACGCGGCACCAAGGTGACAGAACTGTTCGCGAACGAAAGCGTTTGGCTCGCCCCTCGCTCGCAACGGGCGCGGGGATCAAATGATTATTAAATCCCCGTCCCAGAAAAATCATTTAGCGGCGGGCACGAAGCTTTTCGTAGCCGTCGGCGAAGAAAGCGACCGTGGCGGCGTCGGCCTCGGCGGCGTCCGTCTCGGCGGCGGGAACCACGCCGTGCTCGTCACTCACCAGGAACAGCGCGCCCTTGAGCTGTGCGGGGATGTCCACGCGCGTGACCGGGATGCCCTTGGTCTGGGCCAGCTGCTCAATGAGCGTCGCCGTGCCGCACAGGCACTCGTCCGCCGGCGCCACAAAGGCAAGCTCGCCGTCGTCGACGGCAGCAAGCAGCTCGGGCGCCACGCCGGTTTCGTCGGCCTCGGAGCGGGCCTCGGCGGAGCGGGCGCGCAGCGCCTTGGCCGACGTGTCGGCCAGCGGCTCGTACTCCCCCACCGTCATGGCGGCGTTGCCGTTGATGTCGATCACCAGCATAAGCACGCCGTCGTGCGCGGTGTAATCGCCCTCGGCAAGCGACCACTCAACGTGCTGTTTGGCCCAGCTGAGCATGTTATGGGTAAGCGGTTCGCCCTGCACCAGACGCTCGGACAGCGCACGGATGTGACGGTTGAGCATGGGCACCTTTTTGTTGGACATGCGCCAACGGCAGACAAGCGCGGGCTTGTCGAGCGTGAACTTCTCGACCGCCTCCTGATTGGCGCAAAAGTCCTCGTACGCACGCTGATCCTCGGCATTGCCAAACAGCTCGGCATCATCAATCTGGGGCATGGTCATACCTTTCGTGTTAGTCATTCCGTCCTCTTATACCAAAAAGACGGCCCTCCAAACGGAGCGACCGTCTTTTGCAGAGATTATTTTGACGATATGGCCAGGCGACCGATCAACTTAATGGGATAGAACAACATCCCATTAAGGGTTTTCCAAGTGCCCGAGATTGCCCCGAAAGAGGAGCGCCGCGTACTAAATGTACGCAAGTGACGGTTTGAGGGGCAAGGTCGGGTGCTTGGGAAAGCCCTAGTGCCTAAAATGCCTAGCACCGGTGAAGACCATTGCGATGCCATGCTCGTTGCAGGCCTGGATGCTCTCGTCGTCGCGCTTGGAACCGCCGGGCTGGATGATGCAGGTCACACCATGCGCGGCAAGCACGTCGACGTTGTCGCGGAACGGGAAGAATGCATCGCTTGCGCAGGCAAAGCCGCCCTTTTCCACGCCCTCGCGCTCGCAGAAGTCTTCGGCACGCTCGCAGGCCAGCAGCGCAGAATCCACGCGGTTGGGCTGACCCGGGCCCATGCCAATGCCGGCCTTACCCTTGGAGACCAGGATGGCATTGGACTTAACGCCCTTGCAGACCTTCCAGGCAAACTCGAGCTCGGCCATCTCGGCGTCGGTGGGCTTGCGGTCGGTGGGGAACGTAAAGGTCGCGGGATCCTCGGTCACGTGGTCGACCTCCTGCACCAGCATGCCGCCGTCGATGGAGCGCAGCTCCACCTGGGCGCCGTGGTCCACGCCGCCGGTCGCCAGCACGCGCAGGTTGGGGCGCTTGGCCATGCGCTCGAGCGCCTCGGCAGTGTAGCTCGGGGCGATGATAACCTCGACGAACTGCTTGTTCTGGTCGGCGAAATGCTCAACCAGCTCATAGGGTACCTCGCGGTTGCAGGCGATGATGCCACCGAAGGCGCTCTTGGGATCGCAGGCGAAGGCGCGGTCGTAGGCAGCCGTGATGTCCTCGGCAACGGCGGAGCCGCAGGGGTTCTGATGCTTGAGGATCACGCAGGCCGGCTCGTCGAACTCTCGGACCAGGTTCCAGGCGGCATCGGCGTCCAGATAGTTGTTGTAGCTGAGCGGCTTGCCCTGGATCTGCTCGGAGCCCACAAGCGGGAACTGAGAGCTCGCGGTGTTCTCGCAGCCCTCGGCAAAGCGATAGACCGTGGCCTTCTGCTGCGGGTTCTCGCCGTAGCGCAGGTCGTCGACCTTCTCCAGCGAGATCTCGAGCTTGGTAGAGGTGTCCGCCACGTCGCTTGCCTGGGCGGCGAGCCAACGGGAGATAGCCGTGTCGTAGGCGGCGGTAGTCTGGTAGACCTTCACCTGCAGGCGACGACGGGTGGAAAGCGTGGTGCAACCGCCGGTCTCGCGCATCTCGGCAAGGACGGCGTCGTAGTCGGCCGGGTCGGAGATGACGGTAACGCTCGCGGCGTTCTTGGCGGCAGAGCGCAGCATGGAGGGGCCACCGATGTCGATGTGCTCGATGGCATCCGCAAAGGTGACCTCGGGGTTGGCAACGGTCTTCTCGAACTCGTACAGGTTGACGACGACCAGGTCGATCAGCTTAATGCCGTGCTGAGCGGCTTCCTGCATGTGCTGCTCGGAATCGCGACGGGCAAGCAGCGCGCCGTGAACCTTGGGATGCAGCGTCTTGACGCGGCCGTCCATCATCTCGGGATAGCCCGTAAACTCCTCGATGGGGGTTACGGGAACGCCCGCGTCCTCGATGGCACGAGCCGTGCCGCCCGTAGAGATGATCTCGACGCCAAAGTCGTCAACCAGCGTCCGTGCGAAATCGACGACGCCCGTCTTATCGGTAACCGAGATCAACGCGCGTGCGATCTTCACATCAGATCCCATGCAGTCCTCCTGTCTGGTACGCCGCCGTGCTCTGTGAGTCGGTGATACGTCGATCTGCAGCGCTCGCGCAGCGGCATTGAAAATACTGATTCAATGTAGCGCATCGAGCGCGACGTTGCACCCCGCAACGCACGGCTGTGCAGAAAAAGTTTGCGAGCGGGGGTTGCAGGAGCGCCGCTGAGCACGGTGAGTTGATGGAACACAGGGGCACCATAATTAGATGCCAATGGCGTGGTAGAACTGTGCTCGATATGCATCCGCAATAGAAAGAGGCACCATGGTCTCGCGGGTTCTCTACCGACCGTTTGATACCGAAGATTTCGACGCCATCGCGCTGATCTTGCAGCAGCTTTGGCACAACAACTCGGATAACGATGAGTACAACCGCCTCGAAGCCGCGTGCGACCTTGCCTACTGCCTTTCTTCCTCGACGTTTTCGCAGGTTGCTGTTATAGATGGCGAGGCACGCGGCATTTCGCTTGCGCGTGCGGGACAGAGCTCCGGCACCGCCGTCAGGGAACATTGGATGGATACTGAACGTGCACTGCTGTCGCAGATGCGCGAGCTGGAGCCCGATGCCTGCGCCGAGTATCTCTCGTTTGTGCGCGCAACCATCCGAACCAACAACCGCCTGCTCGAGAGCAGCCCGTTGCCGCACGACAACGAGGTCACACTGCTTGCCGTTGATCGCGAAGTCCACGGCCTGGGCGTTGGCTCGGTGTTGCTCGATGCCGCCGTCTCGTACCTTTCCTCGCGCGGGGCGACAAGGGCGCACCTGTACACCGACTCCAACTGCTCGTGGAAGTTCTACGAACTGCACGGCTTTAAGCGCACCGCCACGCACCGCGCCAACCGCGAAGAGCGCCGCCACGCCATGCCGCGCGAAAGCTTCCTCTACGAGCTGGACCTAACCGTCTAGCCCAGCAGCCACACCTAGTCATTTAAGAACGTCCCCAATGACTGATCCCCAACAACTAGTCATTTAAGTCTGTCCCCAATGAGTGGCCTAGGGGGTTTGTAGATAGCCGTGGTCAAAATACATCAAATATGAGTACTGTTACCTTTTTAGTAGCAGCGATTCGGGGCATTTTTGATGCTTATAGGCATGACGACCAGCTGCACGAGCTGACGTAACTCCCCAAATGTTCAATAAAATGGGCTCCTAACGAGGAGTACTCTCATTAGGAGCCCATTATTATGTGCAAACATATGTGACCAACGCAGCAACAGTACTCATATTTGGTATTTTTTGTCCACTGCCCCTTGTGCGAAGGTCCTCAGCGGAAAGTTTGACCCGTTTCGATGCACAAAAATGGGATGAATCTTCCCTGGCAACCGCCCAGAAAGATCCACCCCAAAGCAAGCGCTCGCTAGAACGTTCCGCCGCCGCCTCCGCCGACGCCGCCACCGCCGCCACCGGAAAAGCCGCCGCCGCTGCCGCCGCTCGAACTATCGGAACTCGAAGCCAGCTCGTGGATGGTCTCGTGGTACACATCGTTGAACGAATCGAGCGGGGACTCGTTGCCGTAGTGATGGTAATACCACCAGTAGCAGGGGTAGTTGTCGTAGAAATCGTCGCTGTTGCGCAGGTCCGCAGGCACGGCCTCGGCCAGCTGTCGCAGCACTTCTTTCGAAACGCCCAGGGCAACGCCCATCACCAGCAGTTTGTTCCACAAGATCAGGTCGCTGGGGACGGCCTCCTTCAGACGCGTAAAGTCCTCGAGCCAATGCTTGAGCGCCTTGCAGCGAGCCGCCACCTCGGCGCCCTCCGGCGTGTAGCGGCGGAAGGTGCAGCTCAGGACAAAGCCCACGATCGTGACGGGGATCGAGATCATAGCGGCACCGACGTTGGCGTCCGCAAAGTCGGTATAGATCAGAGAGCCCAGAATGCCAAAGACGATGATGATGCCGAGAACCAAGCCGGCAACCAGGGCGATGGTGCCGTCCGAGGCGATAAGCTCGCGCGTCTCCAGCTTGCCCTTAACCGTGCTTTGATAGTCCTCGAGCTTGTTGCCAACAGATTCAGTACGCTCGCTGGCATACTCCTCCAGCTCGCTAAACGTGCGTGAACGGACGCCGTCTTTATCGGGCTTAACGCCGGCGAAGAAGACCTTGAGCACATCGCGATCGATGCCGTCCTTCTTGGCAGCCTTCCAGGCCTCGTCGGTCACTGTGATGCGATACGTCTGCTCCTCTTTTTCGCGACGGAGCAGACCCTTCTTCTTGGTCTCGGTCGCTTCTTCCAGCTTGATCACGCGGTCGTCGGTGAGCTTCATAAGCGTGGCGATATATGCCTGATCGGGCACGTCGTTCCAGCTCATGAGGGCCGAAAGCACGGCGGGATGGTCGGCCGAAGGCACATCGCGGAAATATTCGTCCTGGAAAAGCGGCTTGGGCTTGCGGCGGCGCAGCTTGAGCACAACGATTGTGCCGGTAAAGGCCACCGCCGCGACAACACTTAGCACGGCAAGCGCATTGGCAATCATGCGAGCGTGAGCGCGGCGAGCGTTGGCCTCGTCGGCCCATTCCTTCTCTTCGCTCAGAATCGTCGACATGCGCTTTTCGCCCGAGACGGCAAGCTGCGGCACCCAGTCGCTGGGGAAGGCGATGCGTGCCTCGGCGAATTCGCCCTCATGCACGCAGGGAATGGTATAGGTGACCATGGGCTCGTCCGCATCGAGCGACACGTCGCCCGTCAGTGGGCCGTGGCCCCATGCGCGGAAGTTATCGCCCTTGACGGCAGCCGTCCCGGCAGCGGCATTTGCAAAGTAGACTTCCATCTCGACGTCATCGGAATCCGCCGACCAGCCGTCACCCACGAACTTCCAGTAGAGCTCGGCGGTATCGGCCCAGTTCATAACCGCACCGGTCATGGAATAACTCACGTAGTAGATTGCGCTGTCGCCGCTCTCGTGGGGGCTGAACACCTTAATCTTTACGCCGTCGTCGGACTGCTCCACCGTGTAAACGCCGTCGTCGCCTTTGTTTGCGCTGTCGACCTTGTTAAACGCAGCGTCGTCTTCCTCGACGCTCAGCACATTGACGACCACCGAGCCGCCTTGCTGGTTAGAGCCTGTATTGATATCCCAATACACGCCGTTAATGTCGTCGTCGAAATCGAACTGGCGTCCCTCGACAACGGTCAGCGAGCCATCGGCCTCAACCGTGGCACCGATATAGGTTTGGCTCATGGAGTAGCCGTCGGCGTGCGCGACGGCAGGCAGCAGCAACAACGCAAGCGCGACGAGTGCGCAGACGGAAGCGAACCGCGCAAACAGGCGGCGCTGCCGACAGGGCTGGGCAACGGGGGCGTTCATAGGCACATCCTTTGTCTGTGGTACCAGTAGCGTCATTGTCCCACGTTTGCGAGTTCATGTGACGAACATCTAGGTCAGCGGAGCGTCAAAACGGGACAAAAGTCACGCCCGCCGCCGGCACCTGGGGACGTTCCTTATCTGCCGGCAATCTGGGACACTCCTTGGCATAGCCCGCTCCGGCAATAGATACCACTTCATAGCTCCATCACAGGTGTAGCGGCTTTGTGTGGGCGCGGCATGCGCTGATTGAGCCGCCAGTTGAGGGGCATAAAGCAGTTGAGCGAAAACGGTTTGCCCCTTTGCCGTCCGCTTGAGGATCATGTCCCCCTTTTCCGCGGAAACCCCGGCAGTTGCGAAGAGCTGCCGGGGTTTCTGTCGTTTGAAGGCTAGATTGATTGACGACGATTAAGGCGCCGAGCCGGTGGTCCGGCACGCGCAACGTGTGGCCTCAGCAACTTGCAGGCCACGGCAGCGTCTCCCCCACCGCGCCCCGCGCTATACTCGTCCGCATGGACATCAACGCACGCAACATAGCAACAACCGCCGCCGACGCGCCAACGACGCCGGCCGCTCCCGCGCCCGTCGTGGGGCGCTTCGCCCCGTCGCCCTCGGGCCGTATGCACCTGGGCAACGTGTTCAGCTGCCTGTGCGCATGGCTTTCGGCCCGCAGCCAGGGCGGCAGCATCGTGTTACGCATTGAGGACCTGGACGATCGCTGCAAGCGCCCGGAACTTGCCGCCCAATTGATTGACGACCTGGCCTGGCTGGGGCTGGAGTGGGACGAAGGCCCCTACTACCAGCACGACCGCCTAGACCTGTACGAGAGCGCCTTGCGCCGGCTGAAAGACGCCGGCCTCACCTATCCCTGCTTTTGCACACGCGCCGAGCTCCACGCCGCGAGTGCACCGCACGCGAGCGACGGCACGCCCATCTACCGTGGCGCCTGCCGAAGTCTTTCGGCCGAGGAGGTGGCCCGCCGCAGCGCCCTGCGCGCCCCGGCCACACGTCTGCGCGCGCCCACCGTCGACGACCTCGCAGACGACGTGATCGAATTTGTGGATCGCACGTACGGCGCCCAATGCGAAGCACTCGCCACCGAGTGCGGCGACTTTTTGGTGCGCCGCAGCGACGGCGTGTTTGCCTATCAGCTAGCCGTGGTGGTCGACGACGCTGCCATGGGCGTCACCGAGGTCGTGCGCGGATGCGACCTGCTGGGGTCCACACCGCGCCAGATCTATCTGCAGCACCTGTTGGGACTGCCCACGCCGCACTACGGACATATTCCGCTGCTCATGGCACCGGACGGCCGCCGCCTTTCCAAACGAGACCGCGATCTGGACCTGGGCGAACTCCGCGCCCGCTTTGGCACGCCCGAAGCGCTGCTGGGCTGGCTCGCCGGGCAAACGGGCATCGCGCCGGACACCACGCCGCGCTCTGCCGAGCGGCTGGTCGAGCACTTTAGCTGGGATGTTATCCGCGCGCACCGAGAGAACATCGCTGTAACGGCCGAGTAGCCAAATACGCCCCACCCCTACGCAACATCCCAAGGCTGGAGTTCGTCGCCCAGGCGAACGATGCAGTCGTAGAGCACGGTATGGCGCTCGGTCGGGTTGGCATCCCGATGAAAATGCCCGTAGTACCAGCGCTTGTAGTCCAAGCGGTCTTCCAACTCGTCAAAAAATGCCGTAAGTCGATCGACGGCGGGGCAATTCCAGCCGGGCGCCGGATAGAGCGTGGGCGAAAGCATGCGCGTAGAGCAGGTGTGGGTGACCACGTAGTCGACCTTCCAGGCCACGCTGTCGAGCTTTGCCCGCGCCTCCTCAAAGTTGCGCTCGTCCGGCAGTTCCTGCGGCCACCAGCTGGAATAGGGAATGCGGTATTCTTTGTCCACGCTCGTGGCGCCGCCCATGGTAAAGATCGTTGAGCCGTCGAGCTCAAAAACCTCGCCGCGCGTCAGGCGCCGTATGGGGGAGGTATCCGACAGGCGCTGCGTCAGCCCACCGTGCCACAGCTCCATGGGGCGCTCCGCCCAATGGTCGTAGCGCTCGTGGTTGCCGTCGACGAACAGCACGGTATAGGGGCGCGACTCCAGCCAAGCGATGTCGGCGCACTCCTCGGCGGAGAAATCCCAGGGAAAGCCAAAGTCGCCCGCGACAATCAGATAGTCATCGCTCGTCAGGCTATCCCCAAGATCCCAATCGCGCAGCTTTTGCATGTCGATCCCACCGTGGACATCGCCCGTCACATAAACCGTCATCGGATCACCACTTCCCTCTTATAGGCTTCGAGATCGCGCTCGACCTGCTCGTCGCCCGTGGCATTGACCCACCACGGCCATTTAACGCAACGCACCGGCTCGTCTACCTGCGCAAAATACAACTTGAGCTCATCCAGACTTACCGGGGCGTAGCTGTTGGCGTCAACACCCACGTCATAGCGCAGCAGCCCCTGTCTGAGGTTGAACTTGTTGTACGCGCCGCCGCAACTGTGGATATGCCCGTGCAAAAGCCAGCTGCCGTGCGACATGCCCTGCCAGTCGGCCATGGGATAGTGGCTCAGCACGATTTTCTGCCGATCGATTTTGAGCACGCAAATGGGCGGCTCGACGATAAAAGCATCCGCTACGGCAGGCTGCGTCCAGTCTTTGTCGTGGTTGCCGGGTAGCAGGTGGACGTGCTTACATACGATGCTTTTACGCAACTCGTAGGCCTCTTGGACCGTCATCTTAAAGCTGAAGTCGCCCAAAATGTAAAGCTCGTCGTCCGCAGCGACCTTGCTATTAATGCTCGCGACCATGGCGTCGTTCATCTGCGCAACATTCGACCAAGGCCTGTCGGCGAGACGCAGCATGTTCTCGTGTCCAAAGTGTGTATCGCTGGTAAACCAGATCACGGGGACCTCCTAACGCTGCGGGGCATCCATCCCTTAGGGCTTACCCTTCGTTCTTCCATCCAAACGGGTCAAACACCCAAAAAGCTAGATCGAGCACGCCGCCGGTCATCATGGCGCCGGCAAGAGCCATGCAAACGTGTAGAGAGCTGGCGCTTCGAAGCACGTCAAATGGCCCCAAAAACAGCCAGCAGCGCGACCGCTGCGCCGGCAAGGCATAGCGCGAGGCACGGCCCCGCGTCCTTGACGCACTTCTTTGCGAGATGCTTGGTGTTGTCACTCATCGATTTCGAGCTCCTTAGAGGGTCGTTGTTCAGGTACGTGCCGTCGCGGCAGAGCAGGACGGCAGGTTAAGTGTCCCACGCCACGCGGACACAGCTGAAAGCCCTCGCTCAAATAACAGCGCGCCGCAGGATTCGTATCACCTGCGGCGCGCCGAAAATGATCCGCTTTCCTTCGTCCCCAACGGATCAGCTGAGTTGGTGCCGCTCGACGGAGAGGAAGAAGCCGGCGGCGTCACGAACTGCGGCAATGTCGCTAGGCATAGGAAACAGACGCGCTCTAAACGCCCTAAGCCCCAAGCCTACCCATTAAGAAATCGACTGCTGAAACGATTTTGATGCCGTCAATATCGGTCGGATGACTTCCCCGGCGAACGACGATGATCTTCTCGTAACCGCCGGTAATCTTCTCGAGCGACCTGAGCTCAAATGGACGCAGCTCGCGCTTACGCGTCGCCTCCTCGTCAATCGACTCCGTGACCTGAATAAACTTACGATCCGAGCCGTCGCCGATTGCAACAAAGTCGATTTCAGCATCTCGAAGATGACCTGTGAAGACTCGGTATCCGTCATAGACAAGGCGATTGTAAACGGCATTTTCGAGAACACGCCCACTGTCGATGCCGCGATACCCATCCAAGAAAGCTCGAAGCCCCAGATCCTCAATGTAGAACTTTCCACCGGTCTTCAAAATGTCCCGACCCTTAATATCAAATCGGCGCGCATGCGAAAAGATATAGGTCTCCTCAAGGGCGGATACACAAGTGTCCACAACGCCATGCGAGGATTTCAGCCCGTTCTCCGCCAGCGTTCCAACGATCTTATTAATTGATGTCGGGTTTGAAATGTTATCGGCTAAGTAGGATGTAACGCGGTCGAGCACGCCCTTGCTTGTCACCGATCTCCTGCCCCGACGGGCTTCGCGAGCCAAAATGTCGCGCCCGACGATTGTCTGGTACGTGCTCCAGATGTAGTCCTTCATTTCCTGTTCCGGCAGCTTTGAGGCGGCAAGGAACGGCAGACCTCCAAACATTAAATAACGGTCGAGAAGATCGTCGAGCGCAACGATGTCCTCCCGGCCAAAAACAGCAAGCCTATTCGTGACGTCAGTCGGACCAAGAAAGTTGACATATTCCGAAAAAGCGAGCGGATGCATCCGAATCTCGACATACCTGCCCGAGATTAAGGTCGCAATCTCAGACGACAGGAGAAAAGCATTCGAACCAGTAACATATATATCGCAGTCCCGGTCGACACGAAGTGCGTTAATCGCCTTCTCCCATCCGGCAACCTCCTGAAGCTCGTCGAAGAAGAGATAGCACCTCTTGCCCGCAGGCATTAGGCCGTCGACGTGGCGGTAAAGCTCTCGCCAATCACGCACGCCCTCCAGCTCAAACGACTCCATCTTAAAGGTCAAAAGACATTCGGATGGAACGCCGTTATCCTCCAGATGTTTGCGCATCATGTCCAGAAGCGTCGATTTGCCACAACGGCGCATACCCGTTACGACCTTGATGACATCCGCATCACGAAAGGCGATCAACTTTTCGAGATATCGATTTCTAGGGACCATCCGTTTATCCATCGCCCGCCCCAATCTGCAAGTTTTTCTCACAGCATGACAAGAACTTGCGAGTTTTGCAAGTTTTTCTTACGTAGCGACAAGAACTTGCAAAATCTCCTCGGAGTCATTTGCGGTCGGATTCTGGCGAGGCCATGCAAAGCAGCAGGCCACGTGGCAACAACCAATGCCAACTCTTTACAGAGCCTCTGCCCCATTAGCGTCCCCATGCCACCTCGCCCCTCTTGAATGCAACAAATCTAGGTAGATGTCCCCGAGCCAACAAACGCAACCATACGTCCGATGTAAAGCCCGCAAGTTAATTACCTCCCACCTATCGTGTTGGCGCCTCGACCGCCATAGACGTCAAATACCCCGCCAGGCACCTGCCTCAAAATACTGCAGCAAGAAATGACGACGCGACGCAGTTCGATGTCCCCCATGTGTATCGTCTTGACAAATGGATTCTTTTATAAGAGCTGGCCGCATTGAGACAAATCCAATAGAATGAATCTTTGCATTTTTGTCACGCACGTTCGAAGGGAGTCAAAGTGAAGGCAGCCTCTTTCTTCAGCGGAATCGGCGGTATTGACCTCGGCTTCGAGCGTGCCGGCGTTGAAATCGTCTTCCAAAGCGAAATCAATAATTTTTCGCGGGCAGTGCTACAAAAGCACTGGCCGGATGTCCAGCTAGCAGGAGATATCAATGAAGTCCAACCCGAAAGCATCCCCCAAGCAGAAGTCTATTTCGGAGGATTCCCCTGCCAAGACCTTTCGCTTGCCAACCAAGGAAAACGCCTCGGTCTTGCCGGATCGCGAAGCGGACTCTTCTTTAAGTTCGCAGAACTCGTCGCTGCCGCAAAGCCTCGATGGATTTTTATCGAAAACGTTCCCGGACTCCTCAACTCAAACAACGGAGAAGATTTCAGAGCCCTGCTCACCAAATTGGATGAGCTCGGGTATTGCGTATCATGGCGAGTGCTGGACGCAAAATACTTTGGAACACCCCAACGACGTCGCCGCGTCTATATTGTCGGAAGTCTTGGAAACTTCGGCTCCGCTGAGGTACTTTTTGGACAAGGAGCAGCTCGAATCTCTTCTAAATCGCGCAGAAGCACGGACCACGCCTATGCCCCAGGACTTGAAAAAGAGCATCGAGTCTCAGATTACTACTCTATCCAACACGCCGGGATTGGCAGAAAACCTTCAGCGGGCCCGCAAGCAAAAGGATATAGAAACGACGGAGAAACTTACACTTGCGATTCAAGAGGAAGCTCCGACGCTATTTGTCAGACGCATGCTTCCTTTAGAGTACGAGAGACTCCAGGGATTTCCGGACGACTGGACTCTCGTAGATGGACAGCTCTAGGAAACGCTGTCTGCGTGCCCGTTATAGAATGGATTGCGCGCCGTATCGTCGAGGTCGATAAGGCTCAAAACAGCTAGAACGGAATGTCAATCCTTTCATTTTCAAGACTGCAGAATTGCCCCTGAAATGCCTCCAGAGTCGGTTGTCCTTGGTTGATTAGTGCTTGAACAAACGTCTGGTAGTTCGTATACAGCGTCCGGTCTTCATCGATTGTCAATGGAATGGGGCCGTCCTCAACAGAGCGGCTCTTATCCTCTTTAAAGGCGAGAAGAGCCAACGTCCAGTTGTAATCCTTCAAATCAGGCAGATTCACTGACTCTAGTCGCTCCATAAGATAGTCATAGAGCAGTGTGCCCACACAAAACGCAATCCCAAGGCCTTTCCATGTCTTCATGGCGATATTGCCCTTGATTAGAAATTGCTCTTGTTGTCTTCTCCAAGCATTGGTGACCAAAGTATTTGCAGTAGTTTCGGCACGCAGCTGCTCATTCGTCCTCTCGTTTTCAGTCATGTTTTTCCATTTGCGAACACGCTGAGTAATTTTGCCGGTATCCGATGTTTCTCCACCGCCTTGCATTTCAAGAACAAGTCGATTAGGGCCAGATGTCGACGACTCCCCGCTGCGCGTGGTAATTATAAAATCAGCATGATATGCACTGCCCTTACTCACTCGAAGGGACTCTTCTCGTTTGACGCAGATGTCAGACGGGTCAATGCCCCCATCAAATATATGCTGCGCAGCCATGGTTAGTATTTTCTTTTGATGCGAACAAAGCGGGAGATCTTTTTTGGTGGAGCACAATCTCTCCGAACACGATATCCAAAGCACTCCGTCCTGATCCCTTACCGAACAGACCGGCTCGTTTTTTGCTTTAAGCTTCTTGCACGTATTACCGCCGGAGAAGGGGCAGTGCGGAACCGGCTCTTCCGGGCTCCATCCGGCATATGGAATATCTATGGGGTGAATGGGCGTCAAAGCGTCTGTTCTTTGACCATAATACTCTGCAACTCTCGTACTCATTTCCCATCCAATCGTAATGCTAGGTAGCTGGATAAAGGATGCTTTCAGCCAAGCGGTACACAGTCACACCATTAATGGTATAGCTGCAATTCAATTCTAATTTACCCCTTAAACACCATATCGTTGTGGTATTCAATAAAATCTGGTCTTGGGCTCGATTGTTTAGGCAATGTAATTCGCTCGCCGCTATAACGCCACAAGAACTCGTCCTCGGCAGCCCCATGTCCAACCACACTCGACGCCACAATCTTGAAATCCTTCGTTATGGTAATAAGTCCCTGGTCAAATGCCTTATCGTGCAGCGCGTTCAACAGCAATCCGTTATCTGGCGCCAGGCGCTCGGTCCGGGGATCAGCCACGTTCCAGGGCTTGATATGACTTGCAACCAGTAACGTCGGGTTCGATAGGCCCGTTAAACAACACCGCGAGCGATAATTAACGAGCAGCGTATTACGAAAGAACTGTTGGTTAACACGCGCTGAGATTATTGCCTCACGCTCTTGCCCCTCAGGCAAATCGATGCCAATTGCCTCTTTCAGCTCTCTGCTCATCGAATTATCAGAGTTAAGCTGGTCAAAAAATGCGCCCGCCGCTTCCTCGACCAACCTATCGCCGCTCGATGAATACTCTGCCCAAACCAATCTATCCATCTTGCTGGCATTAACCATGCCCACCTTGCCGCGTGCTCGACGCCGGTCGTCTAACGAGGCGAGGTTCCATATCTTTAAGGAAACCGCCGCCGGCGTTCTGCCGATGGCATGTGCCAGCGTCTGTATATCTTCGCCTTTGTCATCGATAAGCCTTGCAGGCAGGGCGAGATATAAAAACAGCGCCGCAAGGGTTTCTTCCCTCGACCAGTTTTTTCTTCGCTCCGCCACACCAATCATCTCACTCGCACGTTGTTCGCTCGATAAAACCAGGATAATCCAAGTCGATGGTTCCTATCGTAGTCAAAGCGCCCATTATCAATTCGCCTTTGCAACATCCCGTCGCAGCACGGGACTCAAATTATGTAACGCTAATTTCGCCGGCGCGGACATGACAATCACAGCATGTTTTTACGTTTCAGCGCTCATTTAAAACTGTCTTGCGGCATTCCTAACAGCCATCTCCAATGCGGCAGGCGTCTTGTACTTCACCATGTCCTCCGTTTCGCATTACCCGTTTAGCACCATCAGCAAAGGCCTCATGAGCTCGCGTCTTTTGGCGGTTTTAGAGTTCTCCTTTACGAGATCTTTCAGCCGCTGCGTATCGAGCCCGCGTCCAAGCGCGTCGTGATAGGCATTAATAATTAATGAGGGGTCCTCGCAATCGAGGCAAAGATCAACAAGCGTGCGCTCGGGCTTGGTTACCGGCAGGCCGTCGAGCCAAACGATGTCCTGCTCAGCGATCTCGCGCTTTACAAAAGAAAGGGATTCGTTTCTTGTATTGATACGCGTGGGCGCGGTCATCCTGTAGGGGGACAGATAGAAATCGCCCATTTGCTGCAGGTTCGCCGCCGTCGTACCGCTCACGGCGATGCCATCCCACTGGCGTTTTCTCTCCCACGCGCAAAGGGAGGGATTGGTGAGCTTCCAAAAAGCGTTGAGCTCGTCGGTATCTCGGCACTGTGTGCCCAACATCCGGTAGGCGCCGTGGCATATCCGTTCAAGACGCCCCGCACGGCATGAGTGTGCCAGCGCATCTCGAGAGATGTCCATGCGAGCCGCCTGGGCCGTGGTGAACACGCCCTCGCTTTCGGAAAGCTCGCTTATCGCCGTTATGTTGCTAAAGTACTTCATGTTGCAATTGCAGGATATTTTCATACTTTTGCAACGTGATTTTAATTCCTTATGATCGAAGCGCTTTGTTTATCCTATGTCTGACGCCGTTTTGCACCGGTACCCCATCCCCCGCTATCGAGGTCTAATACTTTTCCGCGAAGTGAACGTCTGTTTTAGGACCCCTGAAGCATCCGCATTTTTCGTCGGCAAAATCGCAGGATTCCAGTATCGAAACCGCAGGAAACGATGCCCTTAAAGTGTCGATGCTTCGGGGGTCCGATTTAGCTCGTTCACTTCTCGGAAAAGTATTAGACCTCGCTGCTAGCCACCCAGAAGAACACCTCTCCCTTCCCCACTGCCACCCAAAAACTCATCCAACATTAATCTTGGCTCAAGAATCGCTTAATCTATAACCTGCACTATAGAGTTCGACCAAGGGCGGGGCGGCGCCGCGCGACGCAGGCCGCCGAACGCAACGCTCGCGCCCGGGCAGATCGCCTGGCGTCGCGCCCATCGAACGAAAGGACAGGTCATGGACGACCTCGAAAAAGTTGAAACCATCCGCACCAAGTGCAACGTGAGTTACACCGATGCCAAGGCGGCGCTCGACGCTGCCGACGGCAACGTTTTGGATGCCATCATTTGGCTCGAGTCGCAGGGCAAGACCCAGACCACGTCGGCGCATGCCGCCACCGAGTCCGCGCCAGTCGATGAGCCCTCTGCCGAGATGGTCGCCGCGCAGGTCGCTTACGAAAAGTCGAGCGAAAAGACCGACTTCTCCAAGAAGATGGACGGCGTGTGGGAGTACCTCAAAAAGCTCTTCCGCCTGAGTCTGGACACCAAGTTTATCGCCACGCGCCGCGATGCGATCATCCTCAACATCCCCATCCTGATCCCCATCGTCGCGCTGTTTGCCTGGGGCGCCACGATATGGCTGATGCTGATTGGCCTGTTCTTTGGCATGCGCTACCGCATCGACAGCGACGGCGACGTGCCCGGCAGCATCAACAACCTTATGGATAGCGCTGCTAACGCCGCGGACGACATCAAGCAAAATCTCAACGACGACAAGTAATCGCAGACGGGGGCATGAATGGCACGGATCCTGATCGTAGAGGACGAGGAGAAAATCGCCCGCTTTGTGACACTCGAGCTGGAGCACGAAGGCTACCAGGTGGAGCACGCCGCTGACGGCCGCACCGCCGTTGACCTGGCGTTGGAGCGCGACTACGATCTGATTCTGCTCGATGCACTGTTGCCGCAGCTCAACGGCATGGAGGTGCTGCGGCGCGTACGCAAGCACAAGGATGTGCCGGTGATTATGGTCACCGCGCGCGATGCCGTGATGGACAAGGTGGCCGGGCTCGATGCCGGCGCCGACGATTACCTGACCAAGCCATTTGCGATTGAGGAGCCGCTCGCACGGATCCGCGTGGCACTGAAGCGCTCGGAAGCCGTGCGAGCGGCTTCGGGCGTTGGCGGCGCCAGCGCCGGGGCTGGCGTAGCGAGCGGCACGGCCGCCGGTATCGCCACAATGTCCCCGGCAACCGACACGGCCCAGACCGCTGCCGCGCCCTCCCCCGCCGCGCTCACCGTGGGTTCGGTCGCGCTCGATCCCGACCGCCGCGAAGTCACGGTCGGCGGCTCGCCCATCGCGCTCACGGCCCGCGAGTTCGACGTCCTCGCCCTGCTTATGACGCATGCCGAAACCGTGCTCACGCGCGAGCGCATCGCGCACGAGGCGCTGGGCTACGAATACGTGGGCGACACCAACAACGTCGACGTGCACATCGCGCACCTGCGCGCCAAGATCGAGGACGCCGGCGGCGCCCGCATCATCCAGACCGTGCGCGGGGTGGGCTATGTCTGCCGTGCGTAACGCCGAGGTCAAGCGCGTCACCTCCATCGCCCGCGCCATCAACTGGAGCTATATGTGGCGCCGCTTGATGAGCCACATCTGGCTCGACCTGTTACTGTTGGTTATTGCGGCGGCGATCCTCGTCTATGGATACAACCAGACGCTGCCCGATGGCGCGTTTACCGCGGGATGGATCCCCGGCGCCGCCGTTCGCAGCATGTCGCTGACGCCCGCGCGCGGCTGGGACCTGACAACGCTCACCTATACCGTCGAGCTTGCGCGTACCACCAAGACTTTCCCCCTCGCGCAGGACCTCGTCACGCTATGGCCTCTCTACCTTGTCGTTGTGGGTTGGCAGGTCATCAGCGTGCTCAACATGCTCGGCGGCGCCCGCCGCGTGCGCCGCACCATGGCGCCGCTCAACGATCTGGCCCTGCGCGTGGACGAACTCGGCCGCATGCAGCTCTCCGGCGGCAAGATGGAAACGCTGGAGCAGGCCATCGAGCGCGCAAGCGTCGACTCGCCGAGCGTCACCACCGGCGACGCCGACCTGGCAAGCATCGAGGTCGCGCTCAACCGCCTGCTGCGCCAGATGCAAGAGGCCAAGCTGCAGCAGATGCGCTTTGTCAACGACGCGAGCCACGAGCTGCGCACGCCCATCGCGGTGATTCAGGGCTACGTGAACATGCTCGACCGCTGGGGCAAAGACGACCCGGACGTGCTGGCAGAATCCATCGCGTCCCTCAAGGCCGAAAGCGAGCACATGCAGGAGCTCGTGGAACAGCTGCTGTTTTTGGCACGCGGCGATGCCGGGCGCACGGTCCTGCGGCGTGCGCATACCAACCTGGCCGCACTGGTCGGCGAGGTATGCGAAGAATCACAGATGATCGATACCGAGCACACGTATCGGCTGGCGTACGACACCACGCTTGCCAACGACCCGCGCTGCGACGCATCTGTCGACGTGGCGCTCGTGAAGCAGGCTCTGCGCGTGATCGTGCAGAACGCCGCCAAGTATTCGGACGCAGGCACGACCGTCACATTTGGCATAACGCCCGATGCGGGCATGGGCACGATCGACATAGCCGTTGAGGACGAGGGCATCGGCATGAACCAGGAGTCCGCAGCCCACGCGTTTGAACGGTTCTACCGAGCCGATAACGCACGCGATGCCGGCGCGCAGGGCTCGGGTCTGGGGCTTGCCATTGCCAAGTGGATCGTCGACAGCCATGGCGGTGTCATTGGCGTGACCTCAGTCGAGGGCGTCGGCAGCCGCTTTACGATTCGCCTGCCACGATAGAAAGCCCCTCGGCATAAATAAAGGGATAAGGCCATGCGGCCCTATCCCTTTTTGCTAGCTATAGCAGCCTGTGCGCTACTCGCGGCACAGGTGCACGGCGAAGCCGGCGAACTCGCGCTTAAAGTACACGAGCTTGGTGCCGCCGTCGGGCAGCAGCACGCGCGACTCCTCGTTGACCTCGAGCCCGCGCTCGGCAAACCACTTCTCGGCCGCATCGATGTCGTTGACAGCAAAGCCAATGTGGCCCTTGGCGCCACGACCGTTCTGCTTCATGATCTCGACCAGCGAATCGTTAAAGTACGAAACCGGGGTCTCGATAACGGGCAGGCCCATCATCGTCGAGAACAGCTCCGCGATCTCCAGGGCATCTGCCGGGTCGGTGGCGTTAATGCCCACATGGGCAACGCGCATGCCAAAGAGCTCGACCGGATTGGCGTTCTGCTCACTCATACAGTCAGCGCCTACTGAGCCATGACGTCGAGGACGGCCTTCTCGGCAGCGACGCGGTTCATGCCCGTCATGAAGGGCACGCCGCTCACGTACGGGCAGGTGAGGCCCTCGGGGGCAACGGTGGTGGCGATCAGCAGGTCGGCGCCCTCGTCGCAGTAGTCCTTGGCCTCGGAGATGGCACACTGCACGATCTCATACTTGCCGGCATAACCATTGGCGTCGAGCATGGTGGCGACCTTCTGGGCAACAAGCGTGGAAGTAGCAGCGCCAGCACCGCAAGCCAAAACGATCTTCTTCATAGGTAATGTCTCCCTTCATGGTTTACTTTAGGTAAGTGTACCGCAGCGAGCGATGGCACTCAGCCTCGATGAGCTTTTATGCCAGTTTGCTTGCGCGCTGCGTATAATACATCCAGTACGTGTTGTCATACCGCTCGCTTTATGAGTGACTAAGGACCCTAATATGCCCGATTCCCGCACACTCTGGACCGCCGTCGTTATCATCTGTATCGCCGTGTCGGTGTTCTTTAGCGTCAAAAAACGCACCACGTTTAAACGCCTGCAGCAATTGATGGCCGCCAAGCAGTGGAACGAGTTCGATCGTTTGCTCGACGGCAAACTCACCAGTATGCTGTACCCGCGCTACAACCGCGACTACCTGCGCCTGAACTCCTATCTGCTGCGCGAGGACCACAAGCGCGCCGACGAGATGTTCGATTTGCTGCTGGGGCTCAACCTGCCCAAAATGCAGCGCGTCGACCTGGTCATTAAGGCTTTTAACTACTACGTTGGCCAGGAGGACCGCAAAAAGTCCAAGGAGCTGCTGCACGAAATCAAGGGCTTTGAGGGCGGTCAGGCCGAGGCGGTCGCGCACGAGTGCCAGCTGATGTACGACACGATGATCCTCAAGCGTCACAACGACATTCCCGAGCTGGAGCGCATGCTCGAGGATGTCGGCGACGACCCGGTCAAGCGCTGCCGCTTGGAGTACCTGCTGGCCCTGCAGTACCAGAACAAGGGCGACGAAGCCAAGTTTGCCGAGTACTTGGAAAAGTCAGGCCAGCACTCGATGGCCGTCAACGCGTAACGGACGGCTTGTGCTAGACTTCTAGTCTCACGGGGGCGTGGCGGAATTGGCATACGCAGGAGACTTAAAATCTCTCGCCGCAAGGATTGTGGGTTCGAGTCCCACCGCCCCTACCATATGGCTTTTACGGGCCCGTGTCCCTTTGAGATGCGGGCTCGTTTCTTTTGGATGCCGGTGGGACTCGAACCCGCGAAGGGGCGAGCGTCAAGCGGACGCGCAGCGTCCGTAGCGAGCCGGCGAGGGCGCCGACAGGCGGCCGAAGCCGGTGCGCATTTGCGCAGCAAATGCGCGGACGTCCCACCGCCCCTACCATGTAGTGCTTACGAGCCCGTGTCCCCCAGGGATGCGGGCTCGTTTCCTTTAGGTGCCGTCAACTGCAGAGCAGCTCATTTGGGACAGAGCTTTTTTGACTACTTTTAAAGGGTGCTCAGGCTCGGGGTCCAGGCGATGGTGGGGGTCGCGCCGTCGAGAACCTCGTTAATGGTGGCGGCCATACCGGCAAGCAGGCTGTTCTCGCTCACGGTAAGCGCCCTGTAGCCACCGGCGCGCATAAGCTCGCGGATCACCACGGCGCCGGCCAGAATCACGCCCGCGCGCTTGGGCTGCACGCCCGGCAACGCGGCAATGCCCGTAACGTCCAGCGCGGACATGCGCTCGATAGCGGCCGAGACCTGCTCCATCGAAAGCTCGCGCAGGTGCACAAAGCTCGAATCGTACGGCTCCAGTTCGTGAACGAGCGCCACGAGCGTGGTGACGGTACCGCCCACCGCAACGAGGCGTTCGGCGCGCTCAAAGTCGACAGGCAGGCCCTCAAAATAGGCGGCGAACTGCTCGCCTGCCCACGCGGCAGCGGCAGCAAGCTCGCCATCCGCGGGCGGCAACGCGGAGAAAAAGCGCTCCGTCACGCGACGGCAACCGATGTCCAGCGAGCGCGTTCCCTCCAGCGCAAAAACCCCGCGCTCAGGCGCATAGACGCCCGTCGCGAGCTCCGTGGAGCCGCCGCCCGAATCCGCGACGATGATGCGCTCGCCGGCAAAGTCGTGCGCCACGCCAAAAAACGTCAGGCGCGCCTCGACCTCGCCCGGAATCACCTGTGGTTTGAGCCCCAACTCGCGCAGGCCGTCCAGCAGCAGGGCGGCATTGGACGCATCGCGCGCGGCACTCGTGCACGTGGTGCAGACGCACGCGGCCCCAAAGACACGCGCCTCATCCACAAACATACGACACGCTTCGAGCACACGCTCAACGGCCTCCTCGCAAAAGCGGCCCGTCGCGTCCACGCCCTCGCCCAGGTCGGTAATCTCGGTATGCTTGGACGATTCCACGATCGCCCCGGCCTCAGCCTGCGCCAGCACCAGTCGCGACGACACCGTTCCCAGGTCGATCGCGGCCACCTTATAGCGTTTGCAATTTGTCATTGCGGGCTCCCCTCCGGGCGCTATTTGCCGTTGGACACGACCGTCTGGCCCTCGACACCGTTAAACCCAAACAGCATGTCGAGCGCCTGGATGTACCACGGCGCGTCCTTGCCGACTTCTTCGATTTCCTTGGCAACTTCGCTGGCCTTCTTGGCGTTTGAGGACTTTTTGCTCGACGACGAATCCGAATCGTCGTCCAAGCCTAGCACGTCAATCTTCTTCTCGCCGGGCATCACCAGGCCCAGGTCCTCGGACGCCGCGTCCTTGATACCCTCCTCCGAGAGCAGCTTGTCGACGCTTTTTTGCAGCTCATCATTGTATTGCTGGCGAATCTCGACCTGCTTGGCCAAGATATCGCTCGAACGCTTTGCCACGTACAGGTCGCGCACGGGGAAATACAGGCTCACGAGCGCCAGCGCCACCACGATACCGATAAACAGCGGACGCAGAGAGCCATGCGTAAAGTCATAGATCGCCTTGACCACCGCGTTGTCGTTGGCGTAGCGCATAAAGTCCGAGCCCGAAAAACGGTTCGAGGGCCTGCTCGATTTGTCGTGTGCCTGAGTCGAGGGACGCGACGTATGCGACGAACGTGCCGGGCGCACCGGTCCATCTGTCGAAGTATTCACTTGAGCATTGGGGCGCGAGGTGCTTGTCGGGCGCTGCGCGGGGCGGCCGACGCCGGCGTAGGCGGACCCACCGAGCTGCACCGTGCGCGCACGGCGAGGCGACGGCTCGCGCGAACCGGCGGAATAGTACCTGTTGTCGTAAATCTGATCCATGTGCGCCTTGTGCAGTTGAGGTTTGTTTGCGCTAAGTCCTTTAGTTATAGCACGAGCGCCCGCACCGCCTTCGCCAGCCTTTGCTCGACATAAAAAAGGCGCTGAGCCATATGGCCCAGCGCCCACAGCGCTTTGCGGCGTCCAGCCAAGGCGGGGCGGAACCGAGTCAGCCTCCTCCTCGCCAAATTCGCCCGTTTAGCGAATGTTGTAGAACGCGGCCTTGCCGGCGTAGCGCGCGCTGCCCTCGAGCTCGTCCTCGATGCGAATGAGCTGGTTGTACTTGGCGATACGGTCGCTGCGGCACGGGGCGCCCGACTTGATCTGGCCGGCATTGACGCCCACGACCAGGTCGGCGATCGTGGAATCCTCGGTCTCGCCGGAGCGGTGACTCACGATGCAGGCGTAACCGGCCTCCTTGGCGGTCTCGATGGCCTCGAGCGACTCGGTGAGCGTGCCGATCTGATTGACCTTGACCAGGATCGCGTTGGCGGCACCCAGCTTGATGCCCTTCTTGAGGCGCTCGGTGTTGGTGACGAACAGGTCGTCGCCCACCAGCTGCACCTTGTTGCCAATGCGGCGGGTAAGCTCAACCCAACCGTCCCAGTCCTCCTCGGCCATGCCGTCCTCGATGGAGATGATAGGATAGGTGTCGACGAGCTTCTCCCAGTAATCGACCATCTGAGCACTCGTGTACTCCACGCCCTCGCCCTTGAGCTCGTACATGCCGGTCTCGGCGTTGTAGAACTCGGTCGAGGCCGGGTCCATGGCGTACATGAAGTCGACGCCGGGCTTAAAGCCAGCCTTCTCGACGGCCTTGGTAATGTACTCGAACGGCTCGGCATTGGTCTTGAGGTTGGGCGCAAAGCCGCCCTCGTCGCCCACGCCGCCGCCCAGGCCTGCCTCGTGCAGCACGCCCTTGAGGGTGTGGTAGACCTCGGCGCACCAACGCAGGCCCTCGGCAAAGCTCGGGGCGCCCACCGGCATGATCATGAACTCCTGGAAGTCAACGTTGTTGTCGGCATGCACGCCGCCGTTGAGGATGTTCATCATAGGCGTGGGCAGCAGATGGGCGTTGACGCCGCCTAGGTACTGGTACAGCGACAGGCCCGCCGACTCGGCAGCGGCGCGGGCGACGGCCAGCGACACGCCCAGGATGGCGTTGGCACCGAGCTTGGTCTTGTTGGGGGTACCGTCCGCGGCAATCAGCGCGGCATCGACGGCGCGCTGGTCGAAGGCGTCGAGGCCCACGACGGCGTTAGCGCACTCGTTGTTGACGTGCTCGACGGCCTGAGAGACGCCCTTGCCCAGATAGCGGCCCTTGTCGCCATCGCGCAGCTCGCAGGCCTCAAAGGCGCCGGTCGAAGCGCCCGAAGGCACCATCGCGCGACCAAAGCTGCCGTCCTCGAGCACGACCTCGACCTCGACGGTGGGATTGCCGCGGCTGTCGAGCACCTCGCGACCGTAGACGTCCAAAATATCGCTCATGTTGTCTCCCTCTCACTTGGAAACGGGTTGAATGCTTGGCGACACGGCTTGCACGCTACAGCGGCGCGCAGGTTCATAAGTTAGCCTTATCGCACTTTTTGCATTATGCCCTAAGTTAGCCGAGGGATACACTTGATTTTCGAAAAATTTAGCGGGAACGATGAGGCGTGTCAGCCCGTCGTTCCCGCAGTCTTACTCCTCCGCCTTTGCGGCATCCCACAGGTCGTTGAGGCCGTGGGTCGAAAGCTCAGCCAGATCCACATGGGCGTTGGCCGCCATCTGCTCCATCGCAGCCCAGCGACGGCGGAACTTGGCCGTGCTTGCGCGCAGGGCGCTCTCGGCGTCAATCCCCTCTTTGCGCGCAACGTTGACTAGGGCAAAGAGCAGGTCGCCAAATTCCATCTCGCGCTCGGGCGAGCCGGGCGCCTCGGCCTCAAACTCGGCACGCTCCTCAGCGACCTCGTCCCACACATCCTGGACCGTCTCCCACTCAAAGCCCACGACCGCCGCCTTGCGCGACACCTTCTGAGCTTGCATCAGCGCCGGCAGATGCGTGGGCACGCCGTCGAGCAAACCTTCGGGCGCAACCTCACCCGCCGCCACAGCCTTGTCCTTGGCAGCCTTCTCGGCAAGCTTGACCTCATCCCAAATCTTGAGCACCTCGTCGGGGTTGTCGGCATCCGCATCGCCAAACACGTGCGGGTGGCGGCGAATGAGCTTGGCGTCGATATCGCGCGCCACGTCGGCCAGCGTAAACTCGCCGGCGTCCGTCGCAATCTGCGCATGCAGCACTACCTGCATGAGTACGTCGCCCAGCTCCTCGCGCAGATGCATGGCATCGTCGGCCTCGATGCAGTCGAGCGCCTCATAGGCCTCCTCGATCATGTTCTTGCCAATGCTGCGGTGCGTCTGCTCGCGGTCCCACGGACAGCCGTCGGGCTGACGCAGGCGCCAGATGGTCTGCACCAGATGCTGCAGCTCGGCCGACGCGTCGACCAGCGTGGACAGATCGCGCGAGCCCTCGGCATTTTGCTGAGCCAGCTGCTCTGCCATGGTTAATCCTCCTCCAGGATCACGTGGCGGAACGCGCCACCCTCGTAGATGCCGTAGCTGTGTGTGCCGTCCTTGGGGATGCTCACGCTGCCGGGGTTGAAGAGCCACAGGCCCGGGTGCGCCTCGCTTGCCTCGTTAACCTTGATATGCGTGTGGCCGTAGACGAGCGCGGAGCCCTCGGGCAGCGCGGGCGCGTGGTCGACGCTGTTGTGCATGCCGGCGCCAAAGACGTGGCCGTGCGTCAGGAACAGCTCGCGGCCGGTCTCGTCGAACAGCGTGGCGTAGTCAGCCATGACGGGAAAGTCGAGCACCATCTGGTCGACTTCGGCGTCGCAGTTGCCGCGCACCGCGATGATGCGGTCGGCCAGGGCGTTGAGCAGCGGAATCACGCGCTTGGGGGCGTAGTCGCGCGGCAGGTCGTTGCGCGGACCGTGGTAGAGCAGGTCGCCCAGCAGCACGATGCGGTCGGGCTGCTCGGATTCGATGGCGGTGCAGAGGCGCTCGGCCCAGTATGCCGAGCCATGGATGTCGGAGGCGATGAGGTATTTCATGGGGAGTCCTTTCGGTGTGGGGTTGATGGGGGCTGAATACGGAGTCCAGCGGATGTGGAGCCCATCTACCGCGTTACTCAAATCGCAGTGCCGCAGCTTGGGCTGCTTGCATCACGCGCTGGAGCGGCACGTTGTGCACGCAGGCGAGACGGGCGCAGTCCTCGTACTCGGGCGCCGCACGCTCACTGCCGTCGGGCAGGGTGGCTACTTTGACGGCCACCTCGCCCCAAGGCGTCGCTACCTGCTCAAAACGACGCGGCAGGCAGACGCGTTCCATCACCTGGCGACGAATGCCGTTGGTCGTGGTCTCCAAAAAGATAATCGTCTGTAGGCGCTCGATATCCTCGTGCGAGCAGATTACCTGCAGCTGCCAGCCGGGGCGGCCCTTCTTGCAGTAAAGGGGCAGCCAGTGTACCTCGCGCGCACCTGCCTCGCGCAGACGGTCGGCGGCGTAGGCGAGCACCTCGGGCGACGCGTCATCGATATCGCACTCCAGCTTGACGATAGTTTCGGGCGCATCGGTCTCGCGGGACAGCGGAGATGTACTTCCACGTTGCATACGGTCCGAATCCTTTCCGCACGGGCTCGTTTTATTCACCCAAACGCTAGCACATCGGACGTGGCACAGGCGTGACTTTCGTCCGTCGCCGCCCTCACCCCTATCCAAACGTGTACGTCAGCCTCCAAACATGTCATTTTTTGTCGGTTTTGGAGGCTGACGTACACGTTTTGGAGCGAGGCCGCACACGATCAGAATTGCGCCCGCACTCCGTCCACCACAAAGTTCGCCGCACTCAACAATTTTGAACTTTCTACGCAGTTCATCGGCTAAAAATTACCCTCGGCATACTTACCCGCTGCACGATGTTACTCTAGTCGCATTTGGCTAACTAAGCGGCTGCCGAGGACCCAGCCCGGCACCGTTACGGCATAGGAGGTTTCATGTTCGAGAAGCGGCTCTTCTCCCTGGTTCCGCAGGCAACGCCCTACATTGTGGCGAGCGTCCTGTTTAAATGGATCGCGCTGATGGCAAACATCACGGTGATGTGGATCCTCGCGCGCATTCTGGGCGGCATCGTTGCCGGCGGACTGCCGGCTGCACTCGCCGTCGACGCGCTCGCGCAGGCAACTCCGCCGCTCGCCGGCGCCATCATCGTGCGCGCCGCCGCCATCTATCTGGCGCAGCGTTCCGGTGACAAGGCCGCCTTCAAAGCCGTCCGCCGCGTGCGCTCGTTCGTCTACGACAAGCTCACCGCACTCGGCCCCTCCTACACCGAGACCGTCCCCACCGCCGAGGCCGTCCAGACCAGCGTCGAGGGCGCCACGCAACTCCAGGTGTACTTTGGCGGCTACCTGCCGCAGCTCTTCTTTGCCGGCTTGGCACCCATCACGCTGTTTGTACTGCTCGTGGGCCAAGCGGGTCTTCCCGCCGCGCTGCTGCTCGCCTGCATTCCGGTCATCCCCGTCTCCATTATGATGGTCATGCGCAACGCCAAAAAGATCGGTGCCGAGTACTGGGGCAGCTATGTCGATCTTGGCGGCATGTTCCTGGAGGCCGTGCAGGGTCTCACCACCCTTAAGGTCTACCAGGCCGATCGAAGCTGGCACGAGCGCATCAACGCCGAGTCCGAGCGTTTCCGCACAGCGACCATGCACCTGCTGGTGATGCAGCTGCGCTCCATTTGCGTTATGGACCTGGTCGTCTATATGGGCGCCGCGCTCGGCATTATCGTGGCCGCACTGCAGCTCGCCACGGGCAAGATCGGCTTTGAGGCTGCCTTCCTCATCGTCTTTCTGTCACAGGAGTTCTTTTTGCCTATGCGCCGCCTGGGATCGCTGTTCCACACGGCCATGAACGGCATGGCCGCCTCGCGCCGCATGTTTGGCATTTTGGATACGCCCGAGCCCGAGCGCGGCGATGTTGAGCTTGATGGTCGCGGCGATATCGAGCTCGCAGGCGTGAGCTATGCCTACGGCGACCGCACCGTGCTGGACAGTGCCAGCGCGACCATTGCGCACGGCTCGCTCGTGGCACTCGTGGGCGAAAGCGGCGGCGGCAAGTCCACGCTCGCGGGGATTATCGCGGGCCGCAAGGGTGCCTACCGTGGCAGCGTTCGCATTGGCGGCGTCGAGCTGCGCGATGCCACGGCCGCCTCACTCATGCGCGCCGTCACGCTGGTGCCCACCAACGGCTACCTGTTTGCCGGCACCCTGCGCGACAACCTGCTGCTCGCCCAGCCCAACGCCACCGACACCGAGCTTTTGCGCGCGCTCGACCGCACGCGCGTGGCGGCCTTTGTGCGGGCCAACGGCGGGCTCGACATGGTGATTAACGAGGGTGGCACCAACCTTTCGGGCGGCCAGCGCCAGCGCGTGTGCATGGCCCGCGCCCTGCTGCACGACTCGCCGATCTATGTGTTTGACGAGGCTACGAGCAACGTCGATGCCGCAAGCGAGGCCGCGATCGGCGAGGTCATTGCATCGCTCGCCGGCAAGCACACCGTAATCGTGGTGGCACACCGCCTGTCGACGATCGTAGGCGCCGACCAGATCCTGGTGCTGGAGCGTGGCCGTATTGCCGAGCACGGGACTCACGGCGAGCTCTTGGCCACCGCGGGCGCCTATGCGCGCATGTGGAACAGCCAGGAGCAGCTCTCGGCATATGCGTATGCGGAGGATGATGCCGAGGACGTCGAAGATGCCGGCGCGGTTGAGGCTGTTGACGGCAGCGCTGCCTGTACCGATGGCCTCAACGGTGCTAGCTCGTCTTCCGCTGCCGCGGCGCTTGACTCCGGCCGCGTCCGTCGCTCGGCGCCGTCCATCATGTGGCGCATGATGGGGCTCGTCCGACCGCTTGCCGGCTGGCTTATGCTAGCCGTCGCGCTGGGCAGCATTGGCATGCTCACCGCCGCGTTCGTACCGGCCTTTGGCGCCCTTGGCCTTATGGCCGCGCTGGGCCGCAACGCCTTGGGGCTTGGTCTTATCGCAGCATGCGCGGCCTGTGCCGCCTGCGGCATCGTGCGCGGGCCGCTCCATTACGGCGAGCAGCTCTGCAACCACTACATCGCGTTTCGCCTGCTCGCGCACATCCGCGACTTGGTGTTTGGCGCCCTGCGCCAGCTCGCCCCCGCCAAGCTCGAGGGCCGCGGCAAGGGTGAGCTCGTGAGCCTGGTCACCTCGGATATTGAGCTGCTCGAGGTCTTCTACGCGCACACCATCTCGCCCATTGCCATAGCTCTGGTCTGCACCGTTGTGTTTGAGGGCTTTTTGCTGGCTGTGAGCCCCGAGCTCGCGGGCATCGCGCTCGTGGCCTACGCGGTCCTGGGCGTGCTGCTGCCCCTGACCTCGGCCAAGGCATGCGGCACCACCGGCCGCCAGAGCCGTGAGGGCGCCGGTAAGCTGGGTGCCTTTGTGCTCGACAGTCTACGCGGCGCGTCCGAGACTATCCAGTTTGCCGGTGGCGCCGAGCGCAGCTGTGCCCTGAGCAAGCTGACCGAGCAAGTCGGCGCCGTGGACGCGCGCCTCAAGCGCCGCCAGGCGGCCAGCGAGGCCGTAGCCGATGCGCTTATTCTTGCGGCCAATCTGGTGATGCTCGGGCGTGCGCTGCAGCTGGTGGCTGCGGGAACGATTGATTTTGCCGCAGCGTTTGTCGCCGTCTTTACCTTTGTGTCGTCGTTTGGCTCGGTAATGGCCGTGAGCCGCCTGGGCGCCTCACTGCAGGAGACGCTCGCTTCGGGCGCACGCGTGCTCGATTTGCTCGACGAGCGGCCCCAGTGCGCCGAGGTCGCAGATGGACAGAACGTCGAGTTTGCCGGCGCCGCAGCCGAGCATGTCAGCTTTAGCTATGCGGGCGGCGTGGACGTGGGCGGTGCGGGCGTCACAGAGCAGGCCGCGAACGACGCCGCTGCGAGTCTCATCCTCGACGACGTGACCTGCACCTTTGCGCCCGGCACCATGACCTGCACCATGGGGCGCTCGGGCTCGGGCAAGTCGACGCTGCTTAAGCTGCTCATGCGCTTTTGGGACCCCGCAGCCGGCACCATCACGGTGAGCGGCGTCGATGCCCGCCGCATCAACACGGCGAGCCTGCGCAGCCACGAGGCCTATATGACCCAGGACACACATCTGTTCTGCGGCACCGTACGCGAGAATCTGCTGGTCGCGCACGCCAACGCCACCAATGCCGAGCTGCTCGACGCTTGCCGCTCCGCTTCGCTTACCGCCCTCATCGACCGCCTGCCGCAGGGTCTCGACACCCCGGTTGCCGAGCTGGGCGACTCGCTCTCGGGCGGCGAGCGCCAACGCATCGGCCTTGCGCGCATCTTCCTCAACGACGCGCCTTTCATCTTGCTCGACGAGCCCACCAGCGCACTCGACGCCCTCAACGAGGCGTCCGTAATGCAGGCGATCGACGAGTTCAAGCGCCGCGGCAAGACCATTGTGCTCGTAAGCCACCGTGCCAGCACCTGCGCGTTTGCCGATTTCTCGCTTTCGGTCGAGCACGGGAGGCTGAGCTAATGGCGCGCCCGGTCGACACACCGGAGCTGGCACGCAAACGTGAGCGCGAGGCCCAGATGGTGTCGCAGATGATTGCGCTGTGGTGTCGTGGGCATCATGGCGGCGGGCATGCGGTCGAGCAGGCTGGCGACGATGAGCCCGTGCGCGTGAAGCTCGGCCTTCGGACCATTACGCTCTGCCCCGAATGCGCCGAGCTGCAGAAATACGCCGTCGCGCGCATTGGGCACTGCCCCCACATGGGCACCAAGACATTTTGCTCGGCCTGTCCTTCGCATTGTTACCGGCCTGCCATGCGCGAGAAGATCCGCGAGGTCATGCGTTGGTCGGGACCGCGTATGATTCGCTATCGCCCCATCACCGCCGTGAGACACGCGATGGTAACAGTGCAGGCCAAACGTGCGGCGGCACGAAGCAAGTAGTCGCCGGCGTCGGCACGCGCCGCCCCGCCCCTCGTCCTCATCTCAAACGTGTACGTCAGCCTCCAAACATGTCATTTTTTGCAGCTTTTGGAGGCTGACGTACACGTTTTGAGAGCAAACGAGGCCGCACCGCGCACCGCGCAGCCTTTCCGATCGATTTCGACCCCCGGCGTGCCCGGCGTGTTGAGGGCTGCGCCATTACAATGGAGCGGATTCACCAAATGCAAAGGAGTCGCCATGCCCGCCTGCCCGCTGGTCGATTGCCACACCCATACTTCGTTTTCGGACGGCCATGCCTCGTTCGAGGACAACGTCCGTGCCGCTGCTGCCGCCGGCTGCCGCGTCATGGTCTCGACCGACCACCTTACCCTGCCCGCCAGTGTGGATGCTAACTGCGAGGTGCAGGTCGTCGAGGGCGACTTGCCGGCACATCGTTTGGCCTTTGAGGACGCCCGCAAACTCGCCGCGCAGATTGCGCCGGAGCTCACCTTTATCTACGGTTTTGAATGCGATTGGTACGAGGGCTGCGAGCCCTTGGTAGAGCACTGGTCCCAGGGCGCCGTCGTACGTCTGGGCAGCGTGCACTGGATTGGCAACCCGGGCGATATTGCGGCAGGCGCCGCGGGCACGGCAGGGACAGAGGATGTCGCGCGCCCCGATACACCCGATTCCCTTTGCGGTTGGATCGACGACGATACCAACTTGCATGTTTGGGAAAACTTAGGCGTGCGCGGCGTGTGGGAGTGCTACGTCGACGACTGGTGCCGTGCTTGCGAAAGCTCACTCAACTTTGACGCGATGGCCCATCCCGACCTGGTCATGCGCTTTTCGAAGGACGGCTTTGCACCCGACTTTGACCCCGCGCCGTTTTGGGAGCAGATGGCCGAATGCGCCCACGATACGGGTCGCCGCGTTGAGGTCTCGACCGCCGCACCGCGCAAGGGGCTCGACGATTACTACCCCGCGACCGGGCTGTTGCGCCGCTTCGCCCATGCCGAGGTGCCCATCACCTTTGGCTCGGACGCGCACCGCGCCTGCGACATCTGCTGGAACATCCGCGAGGCCCAGGCCCACGCCTACGACTGCGGCTACCGGGCCTTCGATATCCCCCACCCCACCGGCGAATGGGAATCCACGCCCCTCGCCTAACTAGTCGTTTAAGAACGTCCCCAATGACTAGTGGCGGCGGGCGTTGAGTTCGCCGGCCAGTTCGTCGAGGGTGATGCCGTAGCGCTCGAGCGTCACGAGCAGGTGGTAGATCAGGTCGCCGGCCTCGTAGCGGATGTGATCGTGGTCGTTATCCTTGCAGGCCATGATCACCTCGCTCGCCTCCTCGGCAAGCTTCTTGAGAAGCTCGTCCTCGACGTCGGTCAGCAGACGCGCGGTATAGCTCTCCTGCGGCGATGCGTCGCGACGACTGTGAATCACCTCGGCCAGTCCCGTCAGCGTCTCACCGATGTTTCCCGGCTGCACGTTAGCTGTTCTGACTCCCATGGTTATTTCCTCTCGTTACTGCAGCGTAAAGTAGGTACCGGCCTCATCGAACCGAGGCTTTGCGCCCTTTTTCTCAAAGAACTCGACGATGACGGCATGGGCCTCATCGAGCCTTTCCTTCTCGGCCTCGAGCCAAAGCGACTGCGCCCCGCAGGCATCAGTCAGGTGCACGCGGCATGGCACGCCCGCGCGGAGGAGCTCGGTGTTGCATTCGGCGACCTCGAACGGCGTCACGACTTTCATCGCACTCCCCCTTCCACGCGCTTAAAGAAGCAGGTACGGTTGCCGGTATGGCAGGCCGGGCCCGGTGAGTCCACCTTGACCAGCAGCGTATCGCTATCGCAGTCGGCCCAGAGCTCCTTGACCTCCTGCATGTTGCCACTCGTCGCGCCCTTGTTCCAGAGCTCCTGACGGCTGCGACTCCAAAACCACGTGGTCCCGGTCTTGAGCGTCAGCCCCACCGATTCCTCGTTCATCCAAGCAACCATAAGCACCTCACCGGTGTCATGCTGCTGAACCACGCAAGGAATCAGCCCGCGGGCGTCGTATTTAAGCTCGGTAGCATTTATTACCTCAGTCATCATTTCTCCCAAGTAACAAACGAAATCCCACAGGTCGGCGAGGGTTGTCCAGGTGCCGCAGGTTGCCGCGAAAGAGGAGCGACGCGTACTTTGGTACGCGAGCGACGGTTTGAGCGGCAAGATGCGGTGCCTGGGCAAGCCGCAGCACTAGAAGTCCAGCCTCACAGGGATGCCTTGGCTGGCCATATACTCCTTCACCTGGCGAATGCTGAAGGTTCCAAAGTGAAAGACGCTCGCCGCCAGCACGGCATCGGCCTCGCCCTCAATCACACCCTCGGCAAAATGCTCGAGCGTGCCCACGCCGCCGCTCGCGATGACGGGAATCGGCACTGCGCGCGCCACGGCACGGGTGAGTGCCAGGTCGAAGCCAGCCTTGGTGCCGTCGCGATCCATACTGGTCAGCAGAATCTCGCCGGCGCCGCGACGAGCCGCCTCCTCGGCCCACGCCACCGCGTCGATACCCGTGGCGTTGCGGCCGCCCGCTGTGAAGACCTCCCACCTATCGGCGCCCGGTTCCCCGGGCAGCCCCACGCGCTTGGCATCGATCGCCACGACCACGGCCTGGCTGCCAAACGCCGCGGCGGCCTGGCTGATCAGCGACGGGTCGCGCACGGCCGCCGAGTTGAGCGACACCTTGTCGGCACCGGCTGCAACCATGGTGCGCATGCCCGGCAGGTCGCGAAAGCCGCCGCCCACGGTATAGGGAATGGCCAGCTCCTCGGCCGCATGCGCTGCCATCTCGATAGTCGTCGCACGGTTGTCGCTTGTGGCGGTAATGTCTAAAAACACGACCTCGTCCGCACCCTCGCGGTCGTAGGCACGCGCCAGCTCCACCGGATCGCCCGCATCGCGCAGGCTCACAAAGTGGACGCCTTTGACCACACGGCCGTCCTTGACGTCTAGACAGGGAATTACGCGTTTGGTAAGCATGGGCTACTCATCCCCTCGGGCGGCGGCCAGCGCCTGCGCCAGCGTAAAGTTGCCTTCGTAGAGTGCACGGCCGGTAATGGCGCCTTCAATCGCGCCCTCGCCCACCGCGGCCAGCGCGCGGATGTCGTCGAGCGTCGATATACCGCCCGAAGCCACGGCGGGAAAGCCCGCGACCTCGACCACATGGCGATACGTCGCCACGTCGATGCCCGTCTGCATGCCGTCGCGCGCGATATCGGTATACACCAGATGCTTAAAGCCCAGCTCGGTGAGCTGCGCCACGGCGTCGTCGAGTGCCACGCCCGCGCCGTCACGCCAGCCGTTCACCTTGACCTGACCGTCGCGTGCGGCGATGTCTGCCACCAGCAACTCGCCAAAACCTTGGGCCGCCACCTCGGCAAAACCCGGCTCGGTCACGAGCACCGTGCCTAGCGCAATGCGGCGAGCACCATAGCCGGCCAGCTCGTCGATGCGCGCGAGCGAACGGACGCCGCCGCCCACGTCCACGGACAGACCGTCGACGCCGCAGATGGCCTTAATCGCTGCCGAGTTGGCAGCGCACGCGTCCTCGTCCTCGCCAAAGGCAGCGGACAGGTCGACGACGTGCACCCAGCTCGCACCCTGCTCGGCAAACGAGCGGGCGACAGCCACGGGGTCGTCGGAATATACCTTGCAGCGGCTGCGGTCGCCGCGCTCCAGGCGCACGACCTTGCCGCCGATCAAATCGATTGCGGGAAACAGAATCATCGGCCGGCCCCCTCGACGATGCTCACAAAGTTCTTAAGAATGCGCTGACCCAGCGCAGAGGATTTCTCGGGATGGAACTGGCAGCCCCACACGTTGCCATGGCGCACGATGCACGGAAAGCTCCGCGTGTAATGCGTGCGCGCCAGCACATCGGCGGCATCGGCGTCGTCGGCCACCGCGTAGCTGTGGGTGAAGTACATGTTGGCACCCTCGGCAAAACCGGCAAGCAGTGGATCGGCCGCACCGGCGGGCGTCATGTGCACCTGGTCCCAGCCCACATGCGGGACCTTCAGACGGCTCGACTCCAGGCGCGTGCACGAGCCGCGCATGATGCCCAGGCCATCGACCCAGGGGCCGCCGACCTGCTCGGAGGCATCGTCGTCCACGTCCGCACCCTCGTCCGCCGGCACGCCCTCGTCGCCACGCTCAAAAAACAGCTGAAGGCCCAGGCAGATGCCGAGCAGCGGAGTTCCGGCGGCAACGGCGTCGAGCACCGCGTCCGCCTCGCCGCTCTCGCGCATAAAGGCAATCGCGTCGTAGAACGCACCCACACCCGGGATGACCAGACCGTCGGCGTTGCGGATCTGCTCCGGATCGTCCGACGTGCAGGCGGCAGCACCGGCGCGCGCGAGCCCGCGCACGACGCTCGACAAGTTGCCCTTGTGGTAGTCGACCACCACGATCTTCGGTTCGCCCACGCGACCCTCCCTTTTCCCATTCAAAACCTGCCAAAAAGGGACAGGTTTATTTTGGTCGGTTAAACGTTCATTCACCGTATGAGACAGCATTTCCGCAGATAAAACCTGCCAAAATAAACCTGTCCCTTTTTGGCAGGTTACAGTGAGCCCTTGGTGCTGGGGATGCCCTGCACGCGGGGATCGAGCTCGCAGGCGCGGCGCATCGTGCGGCCCACAGCCTTAAAGGCGGCCTCGATAATGTGATGTGAGTTGCCGCCTGCCAGCTCGCGCACGTGCAGCGTGAGTTTGGCGTCGCGCGCGAAGGCATAGAAGAACTCGACGGCCAGCTCGGTATCAAAGCTGCCCACGCGCTCGGTCGGTATGGGCAGTTCGCAATAGGCCTGCCCGCGACCCGAAATATCCACGGCGGCCATCACGAGTGTCTCGTCCATGGCAATCGCCGCATCGGCAAAACGCGTAATGCCCGCCTTGTTACCCAGCGCCTGGCAGAACGCCTCGCCCAGCACAATGCCCGTGTCCTCGACGGTGTGGTGTGCGTCGACCTCCACATCGCCTACCGCATGCACCGTCAAATCAAACAGGCCATGGCGGCCAAAGGCATTGAGCATGTGGTCGAAAAACGGCACGCCGGTCGAGATATCGCACGTACCGGTTCCATCCAAGTCGAGCTTGACGACAATATCGGTCTCCCCCGTCTTACGGGTTACCTCGGCATAACGGCCCATCTACATCTCCTCCTTCACCAGCGCGGCAAACGCAGCCAGCACCTCGTCGTTTTCCCGCGGCGTACCCACGGTAATGCGTAGGCAGTCCGCGAGCCCCGGCGCATAGCTAAAGTCGCGCACCAAAATCGAATACTCGTCGCGCAGACGCTCGCGCACGCGCGTGGCATGCGGCGTGCGCACGAGCACAAAGTTCGCCGCGCTCGGCCATGCCTCCACGGGCATGCCATCGGCAGCCATTGCGCGCAGGGCGCACAGCTCGCGCTCGCGCTCGGATGCGATCTGTGCCACCACGGGCGTGTAGGCATCACGGGCACGCACGCAGGCAAGTGCTGCCGCCTGGCTCAGCACGTTAACTGAATAGATCTGGCGAATCGCCGCGAACACGTCGACGACCTCGGGTGCCGCAATCACATAGCCCAGACGCGTGCCGGCGGCGCCAAACGCCTTGGACAGCGTATGTAGAATCACCAGGTTGGGATGCTCGGCGATAAGGCCTTGCGCCGTGGTGGCCGCGCCAAACGAATCGTCGGCAAACTCCACGTAGGCCTCGTCAACCATTACCATGCCGGGGCACGCATCGCACAGCGCCGCGACAAAGTCGAGCGGTGCCACATCACCCGTGGGGTTGTTGGGCGAGGTCACGATTGCCAGGTTACACTCGGGTGCCGCCGCAAGCACGGCGGCCTGGTCGAGCTCAAAGGTCGCGGGGTCGCGCCACACGTCGCGCACCTCGGTCTGGCAGAGCGACGCAAAGAACGCATACTCGCTAAAGCACGGCGGGCAGTTGAGCAGGGTCCGTCCCGCGCCGCCAAACGCCAACAGGTAGTTATAGAGCAGCTCGTCGCCGCCGTTGCCCACGCAGACATTCTCGCGCGCCACACCATGCCAAGCGGCAAGCTCGTCGCGCAGATCGTTGGACATGGGATCGGGATAGCGGTTGAGCGGCGTGGCAGCCAGGGCGGCGTCGACCGCCTCGCGCACGCCAGCCGGCACGGGATAGGTGTTCTCGTTGGCCGAAAGGTTGATGCGCGTGGGCGTAAAGTTGGGATCGTAGGGCTCAATACCGGCCAGGTAAGGCTGGACGAGCTCCTTCATGCGAGGCGTGAGTTCGGCCATATTAGGCCTCCCCGCCGGTTACGCCAGCGCCATCTGCGCCTGCAGCCGCCAGGTCCACGCCCTCGGCAACCGTCGCCACGGCGTCGCCCGGCCAGGCAACCTTGGTCAGGTCGGCCGCGGCGAGCGACTCGGCGCTCACGGCATCCTCGCCCTGCTCCAACACGCGGCGACGCAGTGCGGCCGAAAGCGCGTGCGCCCACAGGCCCTCGGCCTCGGCCAGACGCTGCGTAGCGGGAGCGTCGGAGAGCAGGCCCTCGGGCGTATAGCATATAACGCTCGAGCGCTTAACGAACTCTTCGACCGAAAGCGGGTTGGAGAACATGGCCGTGCCGCCGGTCGGCAACGTGTGGTTGGGACCGGCAACGTAATCGCCGAGCGGCTCGGAGCTCCAAGCGCCCACAAAGATGGCGCCGGCGTTGCGAATGCCGCCGAGCAGGCCCATCGCATCCTTGCAGTGCAGCTCAAGGTGCTCGGGCGCCACGGTGTTCACGGCCTCGACAGCGGCCGCCATGTCGGCGGCCACCACGATGGCGCCTTCGTTATCGAGCGAAGCGCACGTAATCTCGGCACGCGGGGACTGCGCTACCAGAATGTCGATACCCGCCTCGACCTCACGCGCAAACTGCTCGTCGCAGGTCACCAGATAGCAGGCCGCCAGCGGATCGTGCTCGGCCTGAGCCATCAGGTCGGCCGCGACCACCATAGGCTTGGCCGTGGCATCGGCCAGCACGCAGACCTCGGAGGGACCGGCGACCATGTCGATACCCACGTCACCCGAGACAATCTGCTTGGCAGCGGCAACAAAGGCGTTGCCCGGGCCGGTGATTTTGTCGACGCGCGGAATGGTCTCGGTACCGTACGCCAGCGCGGCCACGGCCTGGGCGCCGCCCACCATATAGATTTCGTCCACGCCGCCGAGCTTGGCCGCCGCGAGCGTATAGGGGCTAATCAGACCATCTTTTTGCGGCGGGGTCACCATGACCACGCGCTCAACGCCGGCGACCTTGGCGGGAATGGCGTTCATAAGCACGGTGGAAGGGTACTGCGCGCGACCGCCCGGTACATAGATGCCGGCCGCCGCGAGCGGGGTCACCTTAACGCCGAGCATCGTGCCGTCCGGGCGCGTGGTAAACCAGCTCTGCTCGACCTCGCGCTGGTGGAACTCGCGAATCTGGCGTGCAGCCTTTTCGAGCGCCGCGACAAAAGCGGGATCGAGGCCTTCGAGCGCGGCATCGATCTGCTCTTGCGGCAGACGGAAGCTCTGCAGCTCAACGCCGTCAAAACGCTGACAGTAATCGCGCACCGCGGCATCGCCGTTGGCGCGCACGTTGGCCACAATATCGCGGGCGGCGTCGACGATGTTTTGCGGTAGCACGCCCTTGCGGTTGAGCTGGTTGGTAACGAGGCGCTCACCGGGAGCAAGCTTGATGGTCTTCATTTCGGTATCCCCTATCGGTCGAGGTTGTGTTCGAAAAACGAGCGCCCGGGCGGCGGCGCCAGTCGGCCCGCCGCCCGGACGTTGGGGCGCCCGTGCGTGCTCGCGCTATTGTGCCGAGCCCGCAACGGGCTCAAAATGCTTGTCCTTCACGGCTGCCGCCAAGCGATCTGCCAGATTGCGTACGCGCGGATCCAGACGTGCGGCACCCGGATTGACAAAGAAGCGGGCCGTGCAGTCCATGATGCGGCCGGTGATGACCAAGTCGTTGTCGCGCAGCGTGGCACCCGTAGCGGTAATGTCCACGATACGATCGGTCATGCCGACGATGGGACCCAGCTCAATGTTACCGTGCAGCGAGACGATATCGGCGTTCACACCGCGCTCGGCATACCAGGCGCTCGCGATGCGCGGATACTTGGTGGCCACGCGAAGCGACCCGCGACGGGCATAGTTGCGCTCGGCCTGGCCGGCGCGCCACGCGGGCTCCGCCTCAATGAAAGTGCACAGGCCGTAGCCCAGATCGACCAGCTGCAGCAGGTTGAGGTCTGCCTCGATAAGCGAGTCCCAACCGCAGATGCCGCAGTCGGCACCGCCACAGCCCACAAAGGCGGGCGCATCGCTGGGACGCACGATGACAAACTCGATATCGCCGACCGTACCCTCGCCGGCACGCGTGTCGCGGCCGCGCACGATCAGGTGACGGCCGGGATCGCGCAGCTCCGAGACATCCAAGCCCGCGGCCTCGAGCACGTCGAGCGTGTCGACCTTGAGCGAGCCCTTGGGCACGGCAATGCGCAGCGGACCCTCGGCGCCACGGCCCGCGGCGCGATCGCCATCGGAAGCAGCGTCCTCGGCCGAGGTGTGCGCAGCCTCCAGACGCTCGAGCGAAAAGGCGAAACCCGCCGCCGGTACCTCGATGCCGTCGCCAAATGCGCCGGTAAAGATGGAGTCGTAGCGTCCACCCGAACCGACCGGATCGGGCAAGCCACCGGCATAGGCCTTAAAGACCAGACCCGTGTAGTAATCGAACGAGTTCATGATGGAGAAGTCGAACGACAGCACCTGGGCGTCCTCGGGAGCCAGGCCCTCGACCAGGGCGCGCAGCTCGCGCGTGAGCGGCGCGACAATGCCCGCCGCCGCCAGAAGCACATCGACGCGGTCGAGTACCTCGGCGCCGCCGTGCAAGCGCGGCAGCTCGCTAATGGCAACCTTGACGGCATCGGACTCGGCGCTTGCCGCCACGCGGGCATCGAGGCCCACAAAGTCGTTGGCGTGCACGCAGCGCAGGGCCTCGGTAGCCAGCTCACGATCCTCGCATACCGCGAGCAATTCCTTAAAAGGACGCACGCTGCCTGCGATGATGCGCGCATCGGGAAGTGCCAGCTCACGCACGGCCTCGGCGACCAGCGAGACAATCTCGACATCGCCCGCGGTATCGCCCGCACCGATAAGCTCAAAGCCCAGCTGTGTAAACTGGCGCGAGCCACCGGCGTTGCGCTGGCACTCGCGAACCACCGGCGCCTCATAGCGCAGGCGCAGGGGCAGGTCGGCCGCGTGCATGCGGGTCGAGACCAGACGCACGATCGGCAATGTGTTGTCGGGACGGACCACCAGCAGACGGCCATCATCGTCAAAAAGCTTAAACGGCGTGTCCGCGATGCGGCCGCCTTCCTCGAGCGAACCCTTGTCCTCGAGTAGCGGCGTCTCGACCGGCAGGTAATGATGCTCCCTAAAGCAGCCCTTCACCGTCAGCGCGATCTCCTCGCGCGCCTGAGCCTCCTCGGGCAATATGTCCCGGAATCCCCACGGTGTGGCCGTCATCTGGTGAGCCTCCTCATGCTGTGTTTCATATAGAGCAGAAGACCGGCATAGCTTCGCCGGTCTTCTGGGTACTTTAGCATACTAGAGTGTTTGCGGGGAGAATCGTCCTCCTCGGCTCACACCGTATTCATTTGGAAACATAGGAGCGGATTGTCGCAACCCAACCCCACCTAGACGCCAATCGCACGACGATACTCTGCCATTACCTGCGCATCGGCAGCTGCGGGGTCGGCAAAATAGCGCCAGTCATAGGTCTCGGCCGAAACAACTCCGCGATAGCCGCGCGCCACCAGCCTATCCAGGTCGGCGCGCATATCGCGGTCGCCGTCACCCCAGGCAAGATGCGTCGTGCCATCTGCCGCAACATCGACAAAATGCACGTGGGCGACATCATCGCCAAGCAGATCGAAATAATCGTCGATGGTATCCCCTGCCACCGCCATAGCGCCCAAATCCAGACACGCCTTAAGTGCCGGATGATCAACTGCCTCGATCATGCGCTTCGTGTCGGCCGCCGAGTTCACGATCATCGACTCAACCGGCTGTAGGGCCTCGAGCACCAGTCGCACGCCGCGCTCTCCCGCATGCTCGGCAATCGCACGCAGCATCGAGGCGCTGCGACCCCACGCGTCCTCGATCGGCTCGTTCAAAAATGCCCAGCCGCTCGAGACCATGACCTGCTCGGCTCCAAGTTCCGCCGCGATATCTACAACGTTCTTAAAGTACGCGAGCGTGCGGGCACGCGCCTCATTCCCGCGCGCCGCGATATTCCACGGCTTGGGGTTGTTCTGTTCGGGACAAAGCCCCACAATCCGAACCCCATACCGCTGCGACAGCTCCCGTACCCGTTCGAGCGAATCGTATCCATGGCAATCGACATACAGATGCATCGCCCCGGTCCAAAGCTCGCAACACGTGTAGCCCGAAGCCGACGCCGAAGAAAAGAACTCCTCAAGGTCAAAATAACGATGGCTGATATTCATGACGGCAAGCTGGGGATAGCTCATAATTACTCTCCAACCCAAGCGAGGCCCCGTTCCATATAGGAGCGAGGCCCGATTACACAAACGTTATTTGCTCTTAGTAGTCGAACTGGTGATAGTAGCGACGGTAGTTGAGGTTGTGCTTGGTGACCGTCTCGTAGTAAGCGGCAAGGCGATCGGTGATCAGCGAGGAGAGGATCCACGGGGAGACGATGACGCGGAACTCGTCGTCAAGGCCGGGGATCGCGAACTCGGCAGTGTCGATGACGTTGATGTCGGTGTCGCCGGTCACGCCGCGGGTCAGGAAGGCGCGGACGCGCTCG
>CAUDQR010000021.1 GCA_958451615.1 uncultured Collinsella sp.
TGTATCCATGTCCCTTAGAAAACGTGCATAGCTCTCCCAACTTACGCTGTTCCCAGACGAGAAGGTGCGTGAATAGCCGCTTACGACGCTTACGCTGATGAAGGGTGATGAGATGGTCAAGTTGCTTGAACATGGACCCTATTGCAGTCTGCTCATCCTTTGAAGGAAAGGCGAATTCTCCGGCCGCCAGACCCTTTCCAGATATCTCTAGGAAGGTTGATCCAGAAGCTTTTTGTTCAGCGAACTTCTTGATTCGATCGGTCATGGAGTAGACGAAATACACATCGGTATCATCGTTCACGACTAAAGACTGGAAGCCTTGGTTTGTACATGCTGACCTGCGAAGGATCGCTGTATTGCCAATGCCCGCACGACTTGTAAAGAGAATTGTTTTACCAGCTGGAAGCAATGTTGCCGAGCAGCTATCGTAACCAGCCTGGGTTATCCTTCGAACACTTCTGTCGGCGTACACCTGCTCGCCCAATTCGGCGGGCGAATACCAGTCTATATCGCCATCCCAGTACGCATCGTTATTTGTGCTCGGCGTGCCGCCGCCCACAATAGTGGCGGCCTCGCCTAACTTACGCTGTTCCCAAGTTGAAACGAGGGGACGCATGGTCGCATGCGTCCCCTCAGATAGACAAACTTTCGATTTCGCCTGTTCAAAAAAGCCGCTCATTCGTCGATGTCGAAGCCGCCTTCCAGGATGAACTTCTTCAACAGCGCCGCCGCACGGGTGTTCACCTTAAACAGGGGAAGCGTCTTGCCTTCCTTCTGCTCAAAGAAGGCCTTGGCGCGCGTCTTGTCCACCGAGTCCTTCAAATCGTCGAAGCGCCCGAACTCGTTAATGTTCGATTCCGTCAGGTCAAGCGCGGCCATGGTGTCAAGCAGCTCGCCGTCTATGCCAAGCGCCTCGACGATTCGCTCGACTTGAGCGTTTTTCGCCTTGCGGGCATAGGACGTGATGTAATCCCTCAACGTCTTGCCGTCTTCCAGGGCGACGTCCCCTCGCTCGACATCGTGAAGGAACAGCTCGGCGAAGCGCTGGTCATCCTGGCTTAGGGACGCGAACGATCGGTGGAGCTCCTCGCGCGCGGCGGCAAGACCCTCGTCGTCCTGCTCAAGGCATTTCAGCCACTTCTCGAAGTTCGCGTTCATGTAGTCGCTGTCTATGAGCCCCGTGTCGATCTCGGTTATATGACCATCGAGCTCGTAGGGCGCTTCGGGCGCGTCGCCAGGACCGCCCCCTCCTGCGAACAACTCCTTGTAGCGCTGCACGAGAATGAGATAGGTCCGCTCGTCGATGACCGGTTGCACGAAGAAGGACTTGCCCCTCGGCTCGCCTTCCTCCGGCTCCTCCTCAAACTCGTAGGTGTCCTGCTCCCATGTGAAGCCCTGCACCTTCGCGGCCTCGAGGAACTCGCTGAGCTCAACGAACTCCTTAGCGAACTTGCGCCTGGCTTCCTGCGATGCGGGGAGCTTGGAGAGGTCTCCTACGCCAGCTGCTTCGAAGACCATGAGTATCTCCTGAAGGCGCGCGTCCATCAACGCGATATTCTCCGGCAGCTTCTGGACAAACATGTCGAGCGGTCGGTCTCCCGAATACAGCTTCACTGCCGCTTCGATATAGCCCTTCATGGTGTGGGGATGACGGTAATAGCGGATCGTGCCGAAGGGCTTGTCGGGGCCGAACAGGCGATTCGTGCGGCTGAACGCCTGGATGATGCTCTCGTAGTCGATGACCTTGTCGAGGTAGAGCGTGTTGAGCCATTTGGAGTCGAAGCCCGTGAGCATCTGGTCCACTACGATGAGCAGGTCGATACGAGAGTCGCGGTTGGAGTCGACGTTGACGTAGGGCTTCTTGTGAGACAGGCGCGCCGAGATGTCCTTCTTCATGGCGGGCCAGGTGGGGATGGTGAACTCCTGGCCGTATGCCTTGTTGTAGTCTTCTATGAGCTCGACCAGGGCATCTTCCTTCACCGTAGAGCCGGCTTTGTTGTCAATGCTCGGGTCGAAAAGGGCGGTCACCTTCATCTGCGGGGCGCGTTCCTTGAAGGCTCGGTAATAGTCGATCGCCTCCGGGATGGAGCTCGTCGCCAAGATTGCATGGAACTTGTTGCCGTGGGAGAGCACCGGGAAACGGCGCAGGATGTCCTCTACGACCTTTTCGTGGTGCGGAGTGCCGGGCCAGTATTGGGCGCGGGTGAGGAAATCCTCGATGCCCTTGATGTGGTTGCCAGCGCTGTCGACCATCGGTCCCATGGGGACCTTTGCCGAGTCCATATAGTAGTAGAAGACCTTGCTCTTTCGATCGTCGAAGATGGCTTCGGCTACTGTTGCGGCTTTCGCTTGCTCTAGGGCGACCGCTTCGCGCACGTCGTGGTCGTCGAAGGTCGTCACCATATATGGGTCGAAGCCCAGGACGTTGCCGTCGCGGATGCCGTCTGCGATGCTGTAACGGTGCAGACACTCGCCAAACACCATGGCGGTGGTGGAGCCCTTCTTCTGGTTCTCGTCGAGAATCGGCGTACCTGTGAAGCCGAAGAACAGCGCGTTGGGGAACGCGCGGCGTATGTCCTGGAGCATCTCGCCGAAGGTGGAGCGGTGACACTCGTCGATGACGAACACGATCCGTTTGGAGGCCAGGCGGTTGAGTTCCGCCTGGGTGATTCTGCCCTCGCCGGCCTTCACGTTGCTCATCTTCTGGATAGAGGTCACGATGAGGCGGTTCTTGGGGTCGTCGCTCGCGAGCTTCGACTTCAACACCTGCGTGTTCTCGGTCCCCTGCACGTCGTCGGCGTCGTCTGCGAACGCGCGGTACTCGGAGAGCGACTGCGTACCCAGCTCGATGCGGTCCATGAGAAAGATCACCTTGTCGGCGTCGTGCGAGTCGGCTATGAGCTGGGCAGATTTAAAGCTCGTCATGGTCTTGCCGGAGCCGGTGGTATGCCATATGTAACCGCCGGGGCGCCCCGGGGTGCTGCTCTTGGGTCTCTCGTCCCATTTGCACCTGCGCACCTTGTCGGATATAGCGGAGGCTGCGTAGTACTGGTAGCTGCGCATGACTTTCAGGCAGCCGTCCGAGCTGTCAGCCACGGTGTAGAAGCCAATGAGCTGGTGCGCCATTGGAATGGAAAGCAGCGTGGAGGTGAAGCGTTTCCATTCGTCGGTTCCGGGTTTATCGCCCGCGCAGACGGGCTCGTTGTTGAAGTCCTCCCAGTGGAAGAAGAAGTTCGGGTTGAACGCGCCCGTGCCAGGGTTGGCGAAATAGCGCGCCTCGTCGGGGGTCATCCCCACGAAGATCTGCGTCAGGCGGAAAAGCCCCGTGAACACGCCCTCGTGGGCATATTTCTCAATCTGACCAGTGGCCTGGCTGACGGGGATGCCGCTGCGCTTGAGCTCGATATGGATGACCGGCATGCCGTTGATGAGCAGGCACAGGTCTCCACGGCGGTCGTTCAGGATCTTGCTCTTCGCAGGATAGACCGGCTGCTGAGCTATCTGGTAGCGACTCTGGCCGGCTGCGATCTCCTGACGATCATAGATCTTCAGGCTCACCTCCTTACCCAGGTGAAGCGCGTCGTCGGGGTTGTCGCGCGTGACGGCGACGGTCTTTCCGTTGATGAACCCGTTGAGTGCAAGTGGGGTCTTGAGCGTTTCGATTTGTTCGATGACCTGCGCCATCTCGCCCTGGGTGAGCGGGCAGCCGTTCAGGCGGTCTATGTCGGCGTTGTTCTGGAACAGAATCTTCGCCCAGTTGTCGATGAGGTCCTGCTCGGTGGGATAGCGAAGCACACCTCCCGCGTCGTCCCAGCCGTGCTGCTTCAGCACGGTTATGACCGCTTCCTCGAACGCCGCCTCTTTATCGAAAACCATAGCAAAACCTATCTGCACAATTGCAAAAAGCGCATTTAACTGTTCCAAACATTATAGGTCACGCGGCAATTTCCCCGGGATGGCTCAAGCCCATTACAGTCTGTAATAGGCCATCGATAAATTTCGATGGCGAGCATTCGGCGCATTGCCTACGATACGGGCAAGCCCCGAGGGGCCGCCGATCAGGCGCCTCCGGATGGCCGTCTGCCCCCTACCTCCCCTCCGCCTTCAGCTTCAGCAGCAGGTCGCCCAGTTCGGGGCACTTCTTGGAGAGGCACGTCTGAGCTCGCTCGCCCATCCCCCACCGTTGGCGGACTTCCTGGGCGCGCGGGCTCACGCGGTAGTTCCCGTCCATCATCTGCTTGAGCAGCTTAGCGGTCACGCGTGCATCGGCCAGGGCGCTGTGGGCGTGACCCGTCGACTCGTCAAACTCGATGCCAAACCACGTTGCCGCGTCACTCAAAGAGACGCGCCCGTGGCTGCCCACGTCCATGATCGAGGTGTAAAACGCCTGCAGGTCGGCCCAGTCCGCAGGAAATGCGGAAAGATCGATGTGCTTTGCCTGGCACTCGGTCAAAAGCTGTCGACGGTCCGCCCCGCTCCAACAGACCACCTGGGCGGAGTAGCGACCGATCCAATCACTGAGCCTTTTAATCACCACATAGAGCGGATCGGCCATCGCGGTGTCCACGGCCGATATCCCCGTAAGCTCGCGGACGGGGAACGCAACGCCTTCGGTAAATTCTGTCTGCACAAACTGCGAGAACTCGCCCATAACGTTGCCGTGGTAATCGAGCTTGACGGCGCCGACCTCGATAATCTCGTTGCGCAGTCCACGACGCTGGCGCTGCTTTGGCACCGGCGCAAACTCAAAGTCCAGCACAACCTGGCGCGCAAAGTTCGTCGTATCGATAGCCGAGATACCCGGCGTCTTTTCAGCTGACACGGTTATGGCCTTTCTCCGTTGCCTACCGCTCGTTTCTCGAACGGTCACGTTGCAGTAAGCGTAGCCGTCCGTGCGGACATGAAAGCGGGGCGCAATACCATGCGCCAGGCGTGCGCCATGCAGACGGTTCTAAAGGGAACACCGCTTTATTCAAATGTGTGAAAAATAGAATTTAGGCCCGGTGACTTGAATCAGCGGTCATCCCGGGCCCATCAATATGCAGTGCACCTACAGAGGGCTGGTTAATCAAACGGGCTTTCGGTGACGAAGACCTGCGCGTCTATCCCCAATCGCCCAGCGCCGTCTTCTGCCGCCCTTACGAAAGGCTGCTATTCGAGAGAATCACGTTGCTGTTATTATCGAACATATATTCGTATTTATGACCGTGCTTTGATAGAATGGCAGTTGTTGACGGCAGTTCCATGTGCCGGGCAGCGCCCTCCATGCGACGGGAGGTGATGCCCATGACCGATCTGATTGATTTCGTGAAGCTCCTGACCGCTTTGGTCTCGCTCCTCACGGCGCTTATCGGACTTTCCGAGGCACTTAAGCAGCGTACGAAGCAAAAGAAGAGGGGCCGACGCCGTTAAGGCATTGACCCCTTGAACTAAGTAACGGCGCTGCCCAGCTATCACCCTTGGGCTGCCGTCGACTTTATTCTACCCACGGTTGCCAGGTTTAACAAATGATTTTTCAGTAATGGAGCCTCGGAGCCCGCTCGCTCAACCACCTGGCCATCGGATTAGCCGGATTCTGGGACACGCCTTCCGCCCCAGGCCTTTACCGGAAAATGCGTCCCACCCTGAGGCTCGATTCCGGGACACGGTTTCCGTTTGAAGCACCGATGGGAAAGCGTGTCCCGTTCCGAGAGCTCATTCCGGGATGCAGTTTCCGCTAGAGATGCCACCGGGAAAGCGTATCCCGTTTTGGAGCCAAATTCCGGGTCGTAGTTTCCGCCTGAGGGCCGATCCGGAAACGGCATCCCATTCTGAAGCCGAAATCAGGAACGCACTTTCCGCCAAAGGTCGCAAAAGGAAAGCACATCCCATTCCCAGCATCAAATCAGGACGCGCTTCATTATCTCCGCCCTCACATCTCGGCAAACGAAATCAGCTTGACGTCTCCCCTACTCTCTGCGGCATCCCGACATCCCTGCGTAAAGCCGCTTTTTGAGAAAAGTGCATAGCTTTTTCGTTGCCGTCTAAAGAGCTCGCTTCGATGCACGAGCTTTTGCAGCACGTCTTCACCCGTCGGTTCATTGCGCCATTTGCACTCCGCAAACAGCGCAGTGCCCTCGCCATCGTCAACAATCAAGTCGATTTCTTCCTGCGTATGCGTGCGATTATCCGTCCCCCACCAGCGCCCGACGCTCGCCGGAACCACATCGAGCTGGCCCGCGCGCGCGAGTTCGTACACGTATTGTCTGCATATAAGCTCAAAGACCGCACCCATGTAATCCGATATGTGCGGCTCAATGCGCTTATACGCCATCTCAGCCATATCGTTTTGAATCAGCCCAATGTTCTGCGGAACAAACTTGTACCAGAACCTAAACATATGGTCACTCAGCGGATACACGGCTCGCTTATTGCTCGTCTCGTTTAGGGGCAGCTCGCGCTCGACAATCCCAAGCGACGCTAGCTTATCCACATAGCTCTTTACGTTGCTCGCAGGGATTCCCGTAGAGCTCGCAATCTCCGAAATCTTCGAGCGCCCCTGAGCAATTGCTTGCACGATCGCATCATATTGCTCGGGATTGCGGCACTCTTGCAATAGCAGGTTACTCGGCTCCTCAAAGAGATAGCCTGTAGGAGTAAGAAAAAGACGTTTGATGTTGTCCTTGAGCGGTGCGGCAGGATTGACTTTCTCGATATATGCAGGAATGCCGCCCGTCATGCCATAGCAAACTGCAGCGTCTTCGCGACTCATGCTCTGCCACAGGCCGAGGGTCGTCATAAAATCGAGCGGCATGATCTTAAACTGGGCCGTACGCCTACCGTATAGCGGGCTCTCGTAGCCCAACACCTGTTCCTCCATAAACGAAAGAGACGAGCCGCATAGAATCAGCATGAGCCTGGTCTCTTTGTACAGGTGATCAATCTTGTCTTGCAGCAACGAGCTGATCTCGGGATTCGATTGGGCGAGATAGGGATACTCGTCAATCACGACAATCAAACGTTCCGTGCGAGCCATGGTGGCCAATGCATCGAAGGCCTCGTCAAAGCTACGAAACGACACGCCTGCAGCACCAACCGAGCCTGCAAGTATCGCCTGGCTAAAGCCGTGCAGGTTTGCCTCTGCATTGGTACGACGAGCTTGAAAGTAAATAGCCTTCTTGCCTTGGATGAACTCTGTGATAAGGCGCGTTTTACCCACGCGACGACGGCCGTAAATCACAGGCATTTCAAATGAGCCCGTGCCATACAGTCGATTGAGCTCGGACATTTCCGCTGTTCTTCCGATAAACATAGGGCCATCCTTCCTTTACGTTATAGCTAGCTATATTATACCTTCCTATAATATGGCTAGCTATAACGTAATTCGACAAGCGGCGCACGCAAAAGGGGCGGTACACCACCGCACGTGGACCGTTCCGGAAAACGCATCCCGTTCTGGAGCCTGGTTCCGGGATACAGCTTCCGGTTGAGGACCAATCCGGAAAGCACGACCCGTTCTGAGGCTTGAATCCGGGACGCAGTTTCCACTCCAAACAAAAGGCCCCGGCTCACGATGGAGCTGGGGCCAAAGGCGCAGCTTATACAGTTGATGGCAAGCGCAGACGGCAGTCAGCAATGGTCGCGCGCTCTACTCTACCCGCGGTGACGAGCGCGGCTGTACGGCGTATCCACCATGGGCAGATCCGGACGCAGTTTGCCGTCGAATGCGCGGTAGGCGTTCTGCACGGCGGGCGCCGTGGGGATCGTTGCGATCTCGCCGATGCCCTTACCGCCGTATGCCACGGGCAACAGCTCGTCCTTCTCCACGTAGATGGCGTGGATATCCGGAATCTCGGGCGCACGGAACAGCCCGAGCGTGCCGTACCTTGCCTGGGGTACGCAGTCCTTGAGCGGCCAGTCCTCGGTCAGCGCATAGCCCATACCCATGAGCACGCCGCCTTCGATCTGACCCTGGATGGAGATGGGGTTGACCACCTTGCCGGAATCGTGTGCGGCATAGACCTCGCTCACGCGGCCGTCATCATCCAGAATGACCACATGTGTGGCAAAACCGTAGCAGATGTGGCTCTTGGGGTTGGGAACATCGGCGCCCAGCTTGTCGGTCGGCTCCAGATACACGTAGCCAAACTCGCATCCCTCGAGCGCCTTGATGGTGGCCGCAGGGTCCTGAGGATGTATACCCTGGCCGGCGACGAGTTCCTGTGTGCGCAGCTGGTAGGCGCGACCGTCGTCGTACTCGATCTTGACGCCGTCGCCATGCGCGCTCACCGGGGCGGTAGGCGCAGGCTTGCCGGCCTCGATGCCAACCATGGCGTCGCGCAGCAGGAAGGCGGCGCCGCGCACGGCCTCGCCGGTCACGACCGTCTGGCGCGAGCCAGACGTGGTGCCGGAGTCGGGAGCGTTCTCGGTGGAGCACTCGCCGTTGGCAATGCAGCTCAGCGGCAGACCGCACGCCTCGGCAACGTCCTGCAAAAAGACGGTGTTGCAGCCCTGGCCGATGTCGGACGTGGCGGCATAGACCACAGCCACGCCGTCCTCGATGCGAATCTTGCAGCGGCCGGCATCGGGCAGGCCCACGCCCACGCCGGCGTTCTTCATGGCACAGGCAATACCGGCGTGTCCGGGATGCGCGTAGTAGGCATCCTTGACCTCGAGCAGCGTCTCCTTAAGCGCCGTGGAGCAATCGGCAATCTGGCCGTTGGGCAAAACCTCGCCCGGCTCGATGGCGTTACGGTAGCGAATCTCCCACGGATCCAGGCCGACCTTCTCTGCCAGCAAGTCGATCAAGCTCTCGAGTGCAAACTCGGACTGGCAAACGCCAAAGCCGCGGTACGCGCCGGCGGGCGGGTTGTTGGTGTAGTAGCCAAAGCCGCGAATGTCGGTGTTCTGGTACTTGTAGGGGCCGACGGCATGCGTACAGGCGCGCTCGAGCACCGGGCCGCACAGCGACGCGTAGGCGCCGGTGTCAAAGTTGATCTCGCAGTCCAGGCCGGTAAAGTTGCCCTCGGCGTCGCAGCCCAGCGTAAAGGTGCCGTCCATGGCATGACGCTTGGGATGGAACGCAAGCGACTCAGCGCGCGTGAGCTTGCACTTCACAGGACGCTGGAACTTATATGCGGCGAGCGCGGCCAGGTGTTGGATGGACACGTCCTCCTTGCCGCCAAAGCCGCCGCCCACGAGCATGGTCTCAACGACCACGCGCTCGGGCTCGCTATCCCAGCCAAACATGTGGGCACACTCTTTGCGCGTGTCGTAGGCACCCTGGTCGGTCGACTGCACCTTGACGCCGTTCTTGTACGGGAAGGCGACGGCGCACTCGGGCTCCAAGAAGGCATGCTCGGTAAAGGGCGTGGTAAAGCGCTGCGTCACGGTAAACGCGCTCTCCGCCAGCGCCTTGGCGGCGTCGCCGCGCGTCACATGGCGGCTCTGGCACACGTTGTCCTTGAGCTCCACCGTGTTGCCAAAGGCAAAGAAGCTGTCGTGCAGGCGCGGGGCGTCGGCGGCCTTGGCCTCGACAATGTTACGCACGGGCTCCAGCGGCTCGTAATCAATCTTTACGAGCTTCTTGGCCTTCTCGAGCGTCGCCTCATCCTCGGCAACCACCAGCACGATGGCGTCGCCCACGCAGCGGGTGATATCGCCCGCCGCGATCATGACGTCCCAGTCCTGGATAAGGTGGCCGACCTGGTTGACCGGCACGTCCTCGGCGCGCAAGATGCCCACCACACCGGGCAGGGCCTCGGCCTTGGAGGTATCGATGGAGAGCACGCGGGCGCGCGGATACTTGGAGCGCACGGCGCTGGCGTAGGTCAGACCCGGCTGATCGAGCTCATCGATGTCATCGGGATACTTGCCCTCGCCGAGCACCTTCTTGCGCACGTCAATACGGAAGGCGCGCTTGCCCACGCCGTAGTCGTCGCCGCGCTCCAGGTCCTCGTCGACCTGCTTTTCGCCGCGGAGCACCGCAGCGGCCAGCGCAATGCCCTCGATAATCTTCTTGTAGCCGGTGCAACGGCAGACGTTGCCGCGAATGGCGTACTTAATCTGCTCCTCGGTGGGCTCGGGGTCCTCGGCGATCAGCGCCGCACCCGCCATGACCATGCCGGGGATGCAAAAACCGCACTGCACGGCGCCCACGGCGCCAAAGGCGTACACAAAGGCCTCGCGCACGTCCTCGGGCAGGCCCTCGACGGTCACGATGTTGCGGCCGGCGGCAAGGGCGGTGGTCAGCACGCACGCCTTGACGGCCGCACCGTCCACATGAATGGTGCAGGTGCCGCAAGCGCCCTCGGAGCAGCCGTCCTTGGCGGAGTGAATGTGCAGGTCGTCGCGCAGGTAGCGCAGCAGCGGTTTGTTTTGGGTCGTCGTGCGCTCGACGCCGTTAACGGTAAAAGTGAATTCCTGTGCCATGGTGATTCCCTTCTACACGCCGGCGGCGATGCCGGTGCGGTCGTGGATGGCGCCATGCGGGCAGACGACGGCACACATGCCGCACGACAGGCAGTCCGCGCCGTCGATATGGGCGCAGTTGTCCTCGATGCGGATAGCGCCGGCAGGGCACTTTTTGGCGCACATGCCGCAACCGATGCAGCTCGTGTCGCAGATCTTGCGCGCAATGGCGCCCTTATCGGTGTTGTTGCAGCGCACCAGGATGTTCTGGTAGCCGGGGACGAAGGCAATCACGCGCTGCGGGCACGCCATGCCGCACAGGCCACAACCCGTGCACCTGGAGCGGTCCACGCGGGCGACGCCGTCGACCAGCGCAATGGCGCCGTGGGGGCAGGCCGTGACGCAGGCGCCACAGCCAATGCAGCCTTCGCTACAGCGGGCGTCGCCGCCTGCGGAGGCGCAACCGCTTCCGCAGGCAACGTAGGCCACGTTATGTTGAATGGATTTGGCCATAAGAGACTCGCCTATTTCTTAAGGAGGTACGGATAGCTGTCGCGCACGGCCTTGATGGTCAGGCGGACGGCCTCGGGCAGACCGGTGTTGACGGCATCGACCGAGACGGTACGGACCGTGCCGGCAACACGGACCTTAAAGTGATCCTCGTCCACAGCCAGGAAGCCCTCGTTCTCGGAGTTCTCCATGTCCTGCTCGCTCCAGAACAGGGTGAGCTTGTCCTTGTAGGGACGACCCTCCTGGTAGGGGCAGAACACGGCGCAGTTGCCGCACTCGTTGCACATGCCGTCGACATGGACGACCTGATGCTTGGCCAGGCCCGGCACCTTAATGGCAACGTTGGCGCGGTTGGGGCACACGTCGCAGCAAACCTCGCACACCGAACCGCAGCCCAGGCAGCGGGTCTTGGTGCAGTTGCGCTTGTCGCGGCACAGCGACCCCTTGCGCTCGTAGCAGGTGTCCTCGCGGCCGGCCTGAGCATTCTGGTCGGCGTACTTGTTAAAGTCCACACCGGCGATGGCGCGGGCGACCTCGGCGGCGTCGGCGATAGCCTCGACCACGGTGGCCGGACCGCGGCGGCAGTCGCCCGCAGCCCAGACGCCCTCGACGCCGGTGGAGGTGGCGGCAAGGCGGCCGCGACGGTCGTGCTCGACGCCCGCGGCATCGTACAGGCTGGCATCGATGCCCTCGCCCACGGCGCAGATCACCGTGGTGGCGGAAAGCTCGACGGTCTCGCCCGTGGCGACAGGACTGCGACGGCCGCTTGCATCCGGCTCGCCAAGCTCCATAACGTCGCAGGTCAGCACGGCGCCGTTAAGTGCCTTGGGCGCCAGCAGCTCGCAGAACTCAACGCCGTCGGCAAGAGCAAGATCGAGCTCTTCCTCGTCGGCGGGCATCTGCTTCTTGGTGCGGCGATACACCAGGCGCACGTTCTTCACGCCGGCCAGGCGCTTGGCCACGCGGGCGGCGTCCATGGCGGTGTTGCCGGCGCCAATGACCACGACGTCCTCGCCCAGCTCGAGCTTCTCGCCCTTCTTGGCTGCCTCGAGGAACTCCAGCACATCGAGCTCGGCGCCCTCGCCCAGGCCCGCAGAGCCGGGCATCCAGGCACCGGTGGCCACGACCACGTCGGTAAAGCCCTGGGCCTTGAGCTCGTCAATGGACTCCACGTGGGCGTTGAGCTGAACCTTGGCGCCAAAGGCCAGGCAGAGCTCGGCATCGTGGGAGATATCGTCGCTGGCGATACGGAACTCGGGGATTACGTGACGGACCACGCCGCCGAGCGAGTCGCGGGCCTCGAAGATGGTGACGGGCACGCCGGCGCGCGTCAGGAAGAACGCCGTCGCCAGGCCGGCCGGGCCGCCGCCGATAACGGCAACGTTGCGCTCGCCGTCGTTGGCGATGGCCTGGGCGCGCAGCTTGGGCAGCACGGCGGTCATGGCCTCGCGGGCGGCCTTGAGCTTGCTGGCGCGAATCTGGGCGCCCTCGGGCTCGTAGAAGGCACGCTCGCAGGCACGGCCGCAGGGATGCGGGCAGATGGTACCGGTAATGAACGGCAGGGCGTTGCGCTCGATGATGATGTTAAGCGCGTCCTCGTAGCGGCCCTCGTCAACAGCCGCTAGGTAGGCGGGAATATCCTGCTGGATGGGGCAGCTCGTGCGGCACGGCGTGGTAAAGCAGTCGGAAAGCGGGCTCTTGCCGGCGACCTTGCGGTCGGGCAGCGGGCGCAGCGGCTTCTTGTAGAGCGGGTTGGTGAGCGAGTCGGCCTGGATCGCGGTCACGGCCTCGAGCGAGACGCCCGCGAACGGCTTGCCGTCCAGATCGGTGAACTCGCCAGCCATCTGGCTAAAGCGCTCGTAGCCACCGGGCTTGAGCACGTCGGTCGCCAGGGTAACGGGCCAAATGCCGGCATCGTACAGGGCGCGGATGTTGTAGACCGTGGCACCGCCGGAGTAGCTGATGCGCAGCTTGCCATCGAACTGCTCGGTAATGCGGCGGGCAGCCTCGATGGTCAGCGAGAACAGCGAACGGCCGGACATGTACATCTCGGTGGAAGGCAGCTCGTTCCTGGTCACGTCGACGGGGAACGTGTTGGTCAGCTTGACGCCAAACTCCAGGCCGCGCTCGGCGCACAGGGCAATCAGGCGCTCGAACATGGGCACGGCGTCGGCCCACTGCAGGTCCTCGCGGAAGTGCGTATCGTCGAAGACGATGTAGTCAAAGCCCAGCTCGTTCAGACGCTGGCGGGCAAACTCATAGCCCAGCAGCGTGGGATTGCACTTGATGTAGGTGTTGAGGCCCTTCTCGGTGATCAGATAGGTCGCGATGCGCTCAATCTCCGCCGGCGGGCAGCCGTGCAGCGTGGACTCGGTGATGGAGTTGGAGACGCGCGCCGGGATGGACTCGACAAACGCGGCGTCGACATGCTCAAACTTGTCCAGGTTAGCGAGCGCCCATGCGCGGCACTCGTTCCAGACGTCAGAGCCGCTGGCGTCCTTCATGCCCTCGATGTAGGCGTCGACCTTAGGGCTCTTAATGCCCTCGAGGTCATAACCCACGGACATGTTGAAGACAAAACCGTCCGGGCTGCCCAGGCCGTACTCGCGAGCGATCAGGTGGCAGGCGAACCATGCCTTCACGTACTCGGCAAAGGCCTGCGGAACCTCGAGCTCGGTCGACCATTCGCAGTTGTAGCACTCGTCCTGCGCCACGATACAGGGCTTGTTCACACACTTGGAGAGCTCCTCGCCGTCCATAACCTGAACGGTCTTAAGCTCAAAGAGGCGGGAACCGGCCACGTAGGATGCCACGATGTTCTGGGCCAGCTGCGTGTTGGGGCCGGCAGCCGGGCCAAACGGAGTCTCGATGCACTCGTCAAAAATGGGAAGCGCACCCTCCTGGTTGGCCGTGACCATCTTGCGCACGCCAAAGATGGCGCCCTGGGTCTTGTGCTCCTCGATGATCCAGTTCATCAGCTGCGAAAACGGGATCGGCCTCATGATGTCGCTCATAGTGAGCTCCTCTCTGTAACGCCCGGCGAGACCGCGCGGCGGGCGCAAATACGGTGTAGCGCTAGCACAGCGCCGGCGACCCCGCGGAGGCCGCCTATGCGCGCGTCGGATGCGGCGAAACATCCGACGCGCGCGAATCTACTTGTGAATTAGTAGGTGCGATCGTTGAGCGTGCTCCAGAGCTTCTTGGACTCGGCCATGGTCCACGCGTTGATCTTGTCCTCATCAATGCCAACGAACTCGCGATCCTTGTACAGGATGCGGCCGTTGATGATGGTGGTGCGGCAGTTTTTGCCCATCATGCCAAAGAGCATGTGGCCGTCGATATTCTCCTCGCTCAGCGGCGTAAAGGGCTTGTAGTCCATGACGATGACGTCGGCGGCAGCGCCGGCCTCGAGCACGCCGAGCTTGCGATCGAAGTACTTGCTCGCCATCTTGGCGTTGTTCTCGAACAGCATCGTCATGGCCTCGCACCAGCCCACGTTGGGCATGGCGGCGTTGTGTCGCTGAATGATCAGGAAGACCTTAAGGCTCTCGAGCATATCGTGGGTGTAGGCGTCGGTGCCCATGCACACGGGGATGCCGCGGCGGAAGAACTCGAGCACGGGGGCGCAGCCCACGGCGTTGCCCATATTGGATTCGGGGTTGTTGACGAGCCAAGTGCCGGACTCCTTGACGGTATCCATCTCGGCAGGCGTCACGTGGATGCAGTGGCCGAGCATGGTGTCGGGACCCAGCAGGTCGTGCTGCAGCAGGCGCTCGACGGGGCTGATGCCACCGCGGTTGAGGCGGGAGTCCCACACGTCATTCATGCCCTCGCACACATGGATGTGGAAGCCGGTCAGGCCGTTGTTGGCCTCGGCCATCTTATCCATGGTCTCGTCCGACAGCGTAAAGGTGGCGTGACCGCCAAACATGGCGGCGATCATGTGGTTGTCGTTATCGCGACGCTCCTTGGCGGCCCACTGGGCAAACTCGGCGTTCTCGGCAATGGCCTGGTCGCATTTTTCCTGACCGCGGCGGTCGGAGACCTCGTAGCACAGGCACGAACGCATGCCCAGCTCCTGAGCTGCATCCTTAATGGTAAAGAGGCTTCCCGGGATTTCGCAGAAGCTCGCATGGTGATCGAAGATCGTGGTGACGCCATCGCGGATGGAGTCAAGAATCGTGGCATAGGCGCTGGCCTTGGTGCCGTCGAGCGTCAGGTTGTCGTCGATCTTCCACCACTGCTGCTCAAGATTCTCCAGGAAGTTGGTGGGGTTGCAGCCCTTAATGGCAAGGCCGCGGGCCAGACCCGAGTAGATGTGGGTGTGGCAATTGATGAGTCCGGGCATGATGAGGTTGCCCTGGGCGTCGACGTACTCGGCATCCGGGTACTTGGCCTTGAGCTCGCACTCGGGGCCCACTTCGACGATCGTATCTCCGTCAATGGCGACCGCACCGTTGGGAATGAACGGGGTCTGAGCGTTGCGAGTAAAGACGGAACCGTTAGCGACCAGAAGCATGAATGCTCCCTTCAACATCAGGGGCGGGGTTTGACACCTCTGACATGGCGGAGTGCGAAGCGCCGGCCTACACCGGAAACGGGCCCTCTCCCGTCAACGCTTCACCAAAGGGACAAACCCTTTGAAGTGCGGCTTGGCGCCGCATGGCGTCGGCGGACGAGGCGATGCGCCCGCCGACGAATAGCACCGAATTGGTTACTTCTTGCTCTCGGGCAAGACCAGATCCACGGCAGCGTCCTTGGCAGCATCGATGTGCCGAGCCACGACCGGCGTCTGCGGAAGGATCAGGTTAAGGGCAATGGCCATGATGGCGGTGGGGGTTACGGCATTGGAGCCGATGACGGTGGACACCCAGGCGGGCATACCCTCGCCGGCAAGGCAACCGCTGGCCATCCAGATACCCAGGCCAAAGACGACGGAGGTGCCGACGATGGTGGTAGTGCGCTGCGTGAGGCCCTCGCGGGTGAACATGCGCACGCCGTTCATGGTGATGGTGCCAAAGACGCCGACGGTCGCGCCGCCGATAACGGGCTGCGGGATAGCGGAAAGGACGGCAGAGAGCTGCGGGAACAGACCGGCGATGGCAAAGACGGCCGCGATGATCACAAAGACCCACTTGTTGACGACCTTGTTGGAGCAGATGATGCCCACGTTCTGGCCAAGGGCGCTGGTGGGAAGACCGCCCAGCAGGCCGCCGACCATAGAGGTGAGGCCCTGGGACACGATAGCGCCGGAGAGTTCGCGCTCGGTGGGCATACGGTCGATGGAGCCCAGGCAGGCGGCGGAGACGTCACCGATAACCTGGATGGCAACCATGGGGAACACGACGGCGAGGGTGATGCAGACCTCGGGATCAAACTCGAGCGCATAGGGCATGAGCTTGGGAAGGGCGAAGACCTGAGCGGTGGCGACGCTGGTGAAGTCGATCATGCCAAAGGGGATGGAGACGATCATGCCAACGATCATGCCAAAGAATACGGAGCCTAGCTTGAGCGTGCCCTTGCCAAAGTTGGCGAGCGCAAAGACCACGGCGAAGGTGATAAGAGCGACGCACCAGGCCTGCGGGGTGCCCCACAGCGGCGTGCCCATACCGCCGGCCATATACTTGACGGCCGTGGGATAGAGAGAGACGCCGATGGAGAAGATGACCGTACCGGTCACGACGGGCGGGAACAGCCACTTGATCTTGCTGTAGGCCAGACCAAAGAGGACCGCGACGGCGCCGCCGACGATCTCGCCGCCCAGCAGCGCACCAAAGCTAAAGCCCGAGGCACCCATGGCCTGCAGAGCCGGCAGGAACGCGAACGAAACGCCCATGACGATGGGCAGGCCGCCGCCGATGCGACGGAAGGGAGCGAAGGCCTGAAGGGCCGTATCGATCGCCGAAAGAATGAGCGCGACCTGGATGATGTCGGTGCTCTGCTGGCTATTAAAGCCGTAGACGCCGGCCATGATGACCGCCGGGGTAATGATGCCGGCAAACGATGCCAGTACGTGCTGAAGGGCACACGGGATCATTTCCTTAACGGGAGGCATGCCTTCGCGAGTGAACAGGGCTTCAGTGCCGTTCGTAACCGTCTCCTGGGTCATTTGACCACCAATCCTCGAAGTAGTTGTTTTCGCATCTAACGCTCTATTGTGACGCAGTGCGGGGTTGAGGTTGTGCCTTCGTTGCATATCGTATTAAAGATGATTCTCATTCTCAATAATAATTTTTTGTTATCAGACTATTCTTCGGCTGAAATAACTCGTTTCCGCAGGTCAGGAATGTGTCTGGTCTAAATAACATCTTACTTTTCTTTTGGTCGACCGTTTACCGCCAAATACCTACCGCTCATCTGTATTACGCAATGTACCTGCGAATATGTGAGTCAATAGACATCGTGTTACCATGAGAAAAAATTGTTATGAACATTTCCGATTTCACCCAAAGGAGTTGCCCGTGAACGAGACCGTACGTCGCTTTTTGCCGATGGTCGATTTTCTGGAGCAGATACTCGGCAAAAACAGCGAAATCGTGCTGCACGATTTCTCGGATCCCGACCACGCCATCGTCGATATTCGCAACGGCATCGTGAGCGGCCGTAAGATCGGCGGTCCTGCCACCGATCTGGCGCTCAAGATCATGCACGACCCCAAGTATCGCGACCTGCCGTTTATTACGGGCTACGAGGGCCGCGGCGCCGGCGGCAAAACGCTGGAGTCGGCGACGTACTTTATCCGCGAGGATAACGAGATCGTCGGTATGCTCTGCGTCAACACCGACCTCTCGACCGTGCGCTCCATCAACACCATGGCGCAGCAGCTCATGGCGTGCTTCGACGCAGCGCCGACGCGCACGGAGCCCGCCCCTATCGAGGTCGAAAGCCTTTCGGAGTCCACCCAGGAGCTCATCGATCGCAGCATTGCCGAGTTGCTGAGCGCGCGCGGGCTGGATGTAGCGTCGCTTGGTCAGAGCGACCGCGTGGACGTCATTCGCCACCTCAACGGCAACGGGGTGTTCATGCTCAAGGGCGCCGTGGCCTGCGCCGCCACCGCGTTGGGCATCTCGGAGCCCAGCGTGTACCGCTACCTGCAAAAAGTCCGCAAGGAGGGCTAACGAGCAAAATGGAGCGCGGCTCCACAAGCGATTCGTCACTTGACAAAAGACCCTGCAGCTCGCACGCGCTGCAGGGTCTTTTTGCATGTCATGTTTAGTTGTGGCCAACGCCTTAGAGAGCGGCGACGACCTCGATCTCGACCAGACCGCCAGCCGGAAGAGCGGCAACCTGGAAAGCGCTGCGCGCGGGGAACGGGGCCTCGAACTTGGAGGCGTAGATCTCGTTTACGGCAGCGAAGTCGGCAATGTCAGCCAGGTAGACTGTGGTCTTGACGACATCGGCAAAGGTGGCGCCGGCAGCGGTCAGCAGGGCCTCGACGTTAGCAAGGGACTGCTTAGCCTGGGCCTCGACGCCCTCGGGCATCTTGCCGGTTGCGGGGTCGATGCCCAGCTGGCCGGACAGGAACACCATGTTGCCGGTCTGGATGCCGGGGGAATACGGGCCGATGGCTGCGGGTGCATTATCGGAAGACACGACGGTCTTGCTCATGTTTATCTCCTTACGATCAAATAGAGAGCGTGAGTGCGGCGTTCACACCGGGAGGCACAGTTCGGCCTGAACGCCGCGCTTGATTGGGATAGTACTCAAGGTTTCCGCGCGATGCAAGATTATTATCACGTTGCGAGAATCTTTTATCGCCCAACGGCGTCTGTCGGCCGTTGAACGGCACGACCGGCGACCTGCCTGAAGACTTTATCCTGCTTGGACCACAGGGCTCGTCCTCCGCAACAGCACCACTATACTTTTGAATATCTGAGCATTTTGAAAGGCAGGATATGACCACAACCGCCAGTCGAACCACCAACCGCAGACCCGAGCTTTTGGCGCCCGCCGGAGGGCCCGAGCCCTTTGCCGCCGCACTCGCCGCCGGGGCAGACGCCATCTACTGCGGCATGGGCAGCTTCAACGCCCGCCGCAAGGCCACCAACTTTACCGACGAGGCCTTTGAGCAAGCCTGCCGCGCCGCGCATCTAGCCGGGTCGCGCGTCTACGTCACGGTCAACATCGTCATCAAGCAGTCCGAGATGGGCGATGCGTTGCAACTCATCCACCGCTGCTCCACGTTGGGCGCCGACGCCTTCATCATCCAAGACTGGGGCCTGTTCTTTGAGGTCAAGCGCACAATGCCCGGCATCGAGACGCACATCTCAACCCAAGCAAACATCCACGACGACCGCGGAACCCTTTGGTGCCGCGAGCAGGGCGCCGACCGCGTGACTCTCTCGCGCGAGCTTTCCATCGGCGAAATTGCCACCATTCACGATGCCGCGCCCGATGTGGACCTTGAGGTCTTTAGCCACGGCGCCATCTGCTTTTGCTACTCGGGCCTGTGCCTGCTTTCGAGCTTTGCCATGGCGGGACGATCGGCCAACCGTGGCATGTGCGCCCAGCCCTGCCGCCTGCCCTACGAGCTGATCGACGAGAACGGTCGCACGCTCTCCCCCACCGGCCGCGAGCGTGCGCTATGCCCGCGTGACACCAACACCTCACAGCTTGTTCGCCGTCTGTATGACGCCGGCGCCGCGTCGCTCAAGCTCGAGGGCCGCATGAAGGCACCCGATTACGTGTACTCCATCGTTGATGTGTATCGTCACGAAATTGACGACATGCTATCCGGAGTCACCGTTGCCAAGGACGAAGAAGCCGCCCGCCAGCGCCAGCTCAAGCGCTGCTTCAACCGCGACTTTACGCACGCCTATCAGGACGGCACCTCGGGCGACGAGATGATGAGCTATGAGCGTTCCAACAACCGCGGCCAGATCGTGGGCACGGTGCTGGGCAGCCGCCCGGCCAACCGCGATGTCCGCGGCCTCAAGCCCGACGACCGCCGTCGCCGCGCCGCCATCGCCCGCATTGAGTTGTTTGAGCCCGTGGACAAGGGCGACTTGTTGGAACTTCGTCACGATAACGAGTTTGACCAGTTCCTAACCACTATCGCTACCGATGATGCCGCCGCGGGTGGCATCATCGAATGTCGCGTGCCCCGCAGCATGCCCGAGGGCTGCCGCGTCCGCGTGATTCGCAGTCAGCGTGCCATCGACGCCGCCGGCGCCGCGCTCAAGCGCGATGTGCTGCGCCGCCGAGCTGTTGATGTGTCCGTCGTGGCGCGCCTGGGCGAGCCGTTTACCGTTACGCTCACCTGCTGCGACGACCCTTCGCTTACGGCCACGGCCGCGGGCTTTACCGTCGAAGCCGCCAAGACCCGTGCGGTCGAGGCGTCCGATCTGGTTGAGCACGTCGGCCGCATGGGTTCCTCTCCCTTTGAGGCTGCGAGCTTTGAGGTGGCGCTCGATGAGGGCTGTGGCATGGGTTTCTCCGCCGTACATAAGGTGCGTGCCGCCGCTTGCAAGGCGCTGGAAGAGGCCATTCTGGCGCCGTACGCGGAGCGCGCGAAAACGCTCGAGCTGCCGGCGATTGTCACCAGTGATTCCCGCCCCGCGCCCGAGCACTACCGCGACGAGCCGCAGATCTGCGCCACCGTCACCTCGCTCGAGGCCGCCGAGGCAGCGCGGGCGGAGGGTGCAACGCGCATCTACATGACCACCGACGCGCTCGATGCGGCCAAGCTCTCCCCCGCCGATACGTTTGAGCAGGGCATCGTACCCGTGCTCGATGAGGTCTGCCGCGCCGTTGACCACGTCCGCGTTGACCCATGGGTTGTTGCCGGCGCCACGGTCGCTATTGGCAACATCTCTGAGCTTGCCCTGGCCGCCCAGGTTGGCGCCACGGCCGAGATTCGCTCTTGCCTGCCGGTGCACAACACTCCCTGCATGGAGGCGCTTGCCGAGCGCGGAGCCGGTGCGTTTTGGCTCTCGCCCGAGATCACGCTCGACGAGATTATCTCGCTCGGCACCGCCGCGCCCGCGGCTCTGGGCATCACCGTCTTTGGCCGCCCGCGCGTCATGACAAGCGAGCATTGCATTCTGCAGGTTGCCAACGGCTGCATCCACGATTGCGCCAACTGCCGCCTGCGTGCCCGCAAGCTCTCGCTCAAGAATATCGACGGAAAGGTCATGCCGGTGCGTACCGACATCCACGGCCGCTCACGCTTGTACGACGCCTACCCCATCGACCTCACGCCGCAAGTTCCGCAGCTGCTCGATGCCGACGTGCGCCGTCTTATGGTCGACGGAACCTTGCTCGAGGCCGATGAGATTGGCCGTGCCGTCGCTCGCGTCCGTCGCGCTGTCGAGGTGGCTCAAGCCGGCCGCAAGCCGGCCGCCCGCCTGCGCGGCGCCACCTCGGGCTGCATGTTTGTGGGAATTAGCTAACCGAAAGGCTTACACGTGAACGAAGAACCTCAAGTCCTCTATTGCGACGCCTGGCTCATGGCCATCGACAAGCCCGCCGGCATGATCGTCCACGGCGACGGCACCGGCGAGCGCACGCTCACCGACTACGCCAGCGACCTGCTGCTGGCGATGGGCGACGGCTTTGCCGCGACCGACATGCAGCCGCTCAACCGCTTGGACCGTGACACCACCGGCGTGGTGCTGTTCTCACTCGACAAGCAGACGCAGCCCGCCTTTGACCAGATGATCATCGACCACGCGTTCGAAAAGCACTACCTGGCGCTCGCCGAGGGCAAGATCGACTGGAACGAAAAGCTCATCGACAAGCCCATCGCCCGCGACCGTCACGACAGCCGCAAGATGCGCGTCGGCGCCAGCGGCAAGCCGTCTCAAACGCGCGTGAAGGTGCTCAAACGTCTTAAGAGCCGTCGTGGCCTGCCCACGCGCTCGTATATCGATGTCGAGTTGCTCACCGGCCGCAAGCACCAGATCCGCGTACATCTGGCCAGCGAGCGCCATCCCCTGGTGGGCGATGACCTGTACGGAACGCCGCGTCCCTGCGGCCTGATGCTCCACGCCCACAGCGTGTCCTTCACGCATCCCGTAACCGGCGAGCACATCCACATCGAAGCCCCCTGCCCCTGGGAGCCCTAAAACCTGCCAAAAAGGGACAGGTTTATTTTGGCAGGTTTTATCTGGACAAACGTCAAAACCACCACAAAGGTTCCTGCCCCTTCGCGGTGGTTTTGGCCTTAGCCCGTCCCTTGCTGTTAGACCGTGATGACGTTGTCCATTGCCCGGTACTTGGCGGGGACCTCGCCTGCGGTAATAATCGTTGCGTCGCGGAAGTCCGCGAACTTGACGGGCGCCACCATGCCAAATTTGCTGGCGTCCGAGATTACGTAACGTTTGGCCGTATGACGCATCGAGATACGCTTGACCTGCGCCTCCTCGATATCGGGCGCCGTGAAGCCCTGCTCGGTGGCAATGCCGTTAGAGCCCCAAAAGCCGCAGTTGAAGTTATAGCGGTCTAGGGTTGCCAAGGCATCGGGACCGACGAGAGCCTCGGTCTCAGGCTTGAGCTCGCCGCCCAGCACAACGGTGCGCATGCCGCGCACAGCGAGATGCTGAGCATGGAGCACGGAATCAGTCACATAGGTGACATCTTCAAGGTGTGGAAGATGCTCGATGAGCCTGAGCGTCGTCGAACCCGAGTCGATGTATACAAAGCTCTCGGGCTCCACAAGTGCCGCCGCACGGGCGCAGATACGCTCCTTGTCGTCGTTATGGAGGTCGCTGCGCTCATTAAGCGTTAGGTCGCGCGTCACGTGCGCGCGCTCCAGACTTGTCGCGCCTCCGTGCACCTTGGCGATACGGTGTGCTCGGTCGAGCGTCTGCAGGTCGCGCCGAATGGTAGACGCCGTCACGCCCAGGGCTTCGGCAAGCTCCGGCACGGTAACCGAGCCGGCCTGCTGAACCATCGACACGATCGCGTTGAGCCTATCTTCCGCTAGCATCGCTTACTCCTCCTCGGGGTACACGACTCCCCAATCGGCGCGAAGCTTGGTCATAAGCTCCATAACATCAGAAGCATAGCCCAGAAGCTCACGCTTCGAATCATCGCCGGCAACGGCCCTCTCCAGGTCGGCCATCTCGTAGCACAGAGCGTATGCCTCGGTGCCAGCGTGGACCTCCTCACGGTGACCGTCTGCAGTCCACACGATGGTCGCGTGATCGGCACGCGGATATTCGTTGACCTCGATGTAGCACTTGTCAAAGCTGATGACCGAGCGCTTGGGCTGCTTGGAGTGAAGCGTAAGGCTCACGACGCCCAGCTGCTGCTCGGCATTGCGGCAGACGATGCCGCCCGCAACATCGACTCCAGTCTCGCAGGTGTTGCCTAGAGACACGACCTCGGCGGGCTGGCTCGCCATAAACAGGCGCATGACGGACAGGGCATACACACCAATATCGAGCATGGCACCGCCGGCAAGGTTGCGATTGTAGAAACGGTTGGTCAGGTCGCCGTACTCCTTGTAGCTACCAAAGTTGAGCTGAGCGAGGTTCATGCGGCCGAACTCGCCGGCATCCATGCGGCGACGCAGCTCTTGATACAAGGGCATGTGAAGCACCGTGGTAGCGTCCATAAGGACCACGTTGTGCTCGGCGGCAATGGCACGGGCCTCATCGAGTTCAGCGGAATTGAGGGTAATGGCCTTCTCGCAGAGCACGTGCTTGCCGGCTGCCAGGGCAGCGCGCAGATAGGTGATATGAGTGTTGTGCGGGGTAGTGATGTAGACGGCGTCGATGCCAGGATCGGCGTAGAGGTCCTCAACCGTGTCGTAGACCTTCTCGATGCCATACTGCTCGGCAAAAGCCTGAGCCTTGGACAGCGTACGGTTGGCGACGCCCGCAAGCTTGCGACCGGCAAGAGCAAGGGACTGAGCCATCTGGTTGGCGATAACGCCGCAACCGATGACGGCCCAATGGAGCTCGGGAGCCGTAAAAATATCGTCGGGGAACGGCTTGTCCTGGACCGAAGCGAACGCTGCTTTTGCGGCTGCCGCGGAGTCGAGTGGAGCCTGCTTGGAATCTACCATATGTGCCTCCTGTGTCATAGAACGTCTTGCATTTCGGATAGCTCTATATTCGCACAAACACGCGCGTATGTGCGCGTTTTTGCGTATCTCACCGCTAAACGGTCATTTTTATCCCGTAAACGGCGCATCTATACGCATATTCACGCAATCCCACGCACGCAAATACGCACAAATGCGAACCGGTCATTGCTCAGAGACAGGGGCTTATGCTTAGAACTCAAAAGACAGGATGATCCGCTTCGCCTCGTCGCTCATGGCGCGCTGCAGCTCTAAGGACCGTCCCAAACTGCCGACAGAAAAGGAACGTTCCAAACTGCAGACAGAAAAAGAACGTCCCCAGGCGCCGGCATTTCAAGAGCACTCATTTAAGTCTGTCCCCAATGAGTGGGAGTAATCAGAGACCCTTTGCGAGGGAGGCCGGACGTGGCCTTCCTCGTTTTTATTCATGGACTTTAGTCCGTGCCGCGCGGCACGCGCGGCATAGAAAGCCACCCGCTCAGCGGGTGGAGGCCAATTTCCGCTACGCGACAAAAACCTTCCCCCTAGCATGAGGATTGTTCAGGTCATCATACTAGGGGGAAGGTGATTGCTGTGGCCCAGAAAGCCAACAGCCTCGCACACACGAAATGGCTGTGCAAGTACCGCATCGCACCGAGGTCAAGCTCATCGCCGCCATCGTCGAGAAGCACCCCAAGGTGCGCTTTGCCGTGAGCTGCACCTCGGCCCACGCCGACCTCTACGACCGCATGGAGCAGGCCCTGTGCGAGCGCGTGGCCAACGCGGTGGAGGTCGTCCGCTCCGACATCAGCCCCGCGCTTCTTGTCCACACCGGTCCAAACCTCGTGGGTGTGGCGGTCCAGGGACTCTAGCGGAGGCGGGGCGTCCTGCCCCAGAAACAAATGCAAAAGACGAGCACTTCTTGCCGCTCAATTGGCGAGAAGCGCTCGTCTTTTCTTAACGCGTTGTATGGCGGAGAGAGCGCAAGTTACGCGAGCGCCCTTCTTGCCAGCTCGGCCGCGCCGAGGATTCCTTGGTCGCCGCCGCAGCCCGGGGCGCAGATGTAGCTCTCCATGTCCTTAAGCTCGGCGGTCTGGATGTAGCCACCCAGATATTCGAGGGTCTTCTTGCGGACGATGCCGTAGAGCTGCTCCTGGTGCATCACGCCGCCGCCGAGGACGATGCGGCGAGGCGAGTACATGAGCACGAGGTTCGCGCACATCTGCCCCAGATAATCCCCTTCGAGCGCCCACACCTCATCGTTGTCCGCGAGCTCGGCCGCGGGCTTTCCCCAGCGCGCGGCAATGGCGGGGCCGGAGGCGAGGCCCTCGAGACAGCTCGCGTGGCTCGGGCAGACGCAGCGTCCCTCCTCGGTGGGACGGGTCCTTACCAGCATGTGGCCGGCCTCGGGGTGCAGCATGCCGTGAAGGAGCCTGCCCGCGCACATGACGCCCGCGCCCACGCCGGTGCCGATGGTCACGTAGACGGCATCCTCGAGCCCCTTGCAGCAGCCGAAGACCACTTCGCCGAGGCAGGCAACGTTCACGTCCGTGTCGTAGGCCACCGGAATCCCGAGGGCGTCGGCGAACGCGGCGCGAAGACCATAGCCTCGCCACGCGAGCTTGGGCGTCTGGAGGATGGAGCCGTAGCGCTCATCGTCGGGGTCGACGCAGGTCGGGCCGAAGGCGCCGATGCCCAACGCGTCCACATCGCGGGCAGTGAACCACTCGATCATCTGCGGGACGGTCTCGACGGGCGTAAGCGTCGGGGTCTCTATACGGTCGAGGACCTCGCCGTCGCCGGACACCACGGAACAGACCATCTTGGTCCCGCCGGCCTCGAGGGCGCCGAGCCTCATTTGCTTTTCGCTCATGTGATCCTCCTTGCAAAGGGACGCCCGCGGTCATGGTCAACCGCGGACGCCCATAACGTTGGCTTGTTTCGAGGCGACCCTATCTGGGCACGCGGTCCTGCCTTGCGGCAAACGGGGCGAGCACGGCGTGCGGCTCGCTTTGGTACCAGTAGGCGACGGTGGAGATGTCGTCCTCGCGCTCGTAGAGCTTGATGTCGTCGTTGCCGAGGTCCTGGAACGTCACGCGCAGGTCCTCCTTGAACGAGATCGGGTCGGGAAGGTGCCACCTGTAGAGGCCGTGCCTGGGCAGCGCGTCGTCGTTGGTTGCGAGCATCGGGTTCGGGTTCGGCTTGCCCGCGCTGAAGCGGTCGCGCGTGGCGTCGCGCGTCGAGCGGTACGGGTAGCCGGCGAACAGCGTGTTGAAGCACTGCGCCTCGGGCAGCGCGTGGGGTGGCCTGTCGAGGAAGGCCCAGGCACCGCCGAAGTAGTCCTCGGCTCCCGTCGAGGTGACCGTGGGGAACTCCTCGTCGCCGTCGAGGAAGAACTTCATCTCGCCCTCGCCCCACCAATAGCGCTCCAGGGCGCACAGGGCCATGTAGGTGCCGACGTAGTAGCCCTTGCCGCGCACGCCGTCGAGCACGGTGTAGTCGACGCCCCTGCGGGTGCTGCGCTCGCGGTTAAAGCGGGCGTGGAAGTACATGGCGTCGTCCGGCACGTCGGTGAGCGCGTAGTTGAACGTGTAGAAGATGTACTTAATGAACCCGGGGTGCTCGCTCGTAAGCGTGACCTTGGCGTGCTTCCTGAAGGGCATCTCGAAGTAGCAGTTCATGCCGCCCGTCGGGTTCACGCAGATGGGCATCGAGTTGACGATGGCGCGCTCACCGAAGCCGTTGCAGAAGAAGTCGCCGACAGGGCACTCGACCGAGGGGGTCTCCTCGTCGTCCCAGTAGAAGCGCAGCACGAGGTCGCGCATGACGAAGCTGCCGGCGGCGGTCTTGTCGGGGACGGTCATCCAGATGTGGCGGATGATGCCGGGGCCCTCGATGTCCGCGAGCGTGATGGTCTCGCCGGACTCAAGGGGCACGCAGCACGAGCCCTTGCGGCCGACGCCGAGGTGGCTGGCTGACATGGCGGCGCGGCCCTTCTCGCCCGTGATGTTCTCGGGGGTGATGGCGCGGCTTTCCTCACCGCCGTGCATCCACACGTCCTTAAGGAACTCTCTCATCGTTGACCTCCTCTATTCGTCGTCGTCGCACTCGGCAGAACTGACACCGTTCACGTAGATGATCTGCTGGCGCGCCTCGTTGACGAGGGCGTCGAAGTCGAGTTTCTCGTCGGGGCGCGCGAGCGCGACCGTCATGGCGAGCGGGAGGTTGACACCCGCGATCACGTGGATCCGGTCGGAGGCGAAGCGGGAGAAGCGCTGGTTCACGCTACCGCCGAACGCGTCGGTAAGGACGACGACCTCGTCAGTGCCCGAAAGAGCCGCCTCGACCGCCGCGTCGAGCCCCTCGCCGTTGTCGTTCACGTAGGCGCACACGGCGTTGACGGCGTCGCCCTTACCCGTAAGGAACTCGAGGGTGTCCTTGAAGCCCTGGGCGAGAAGGGAATGGCTCGCCACAACTATCTTTCTCATTGATTCACCAATCTCTTGGGTCGAAGCTAAGCGAGGATGCCGGCAGCGGAGGCGACCATCGCGAGGACAATCACCACGAGGATGAGGGCCGTCATGCTCGCGTTCTTCTTGGTAAGAAGGTAATACGCGCTTCCCGTGATGGCGGCGGGGATCATGGCAGGCAGGATCTTGTCGAGCAGCGGCTGAATCTCCATCGCGACGTCGCCGAAGCTGAAGCTAATCGGGCAGGTGACGCCGATGACCGAGGCGATGAGGCAGCCGACCACGGTGAGGCCGAGCACGGAGGCGGCGGCAGTGAGGTTGGGAAGCTTCTCGCTGAAGTCGGTGACGAGCTTCACGCCCTGCTTGTAGCCGAACTCGAGGGCGTGCATGCGGACCCAGAAGATGGCCAGGATGAGCGCGAACCAGATGCCGGCTCCCACGGGGTTGCCCTCGATGGCCATGTAGGCGGCGATGGAGCCCATGATGGTCGGGATCATGGTCATGAGCAGGGAGTCGCCGACGCCGGCGAGCGGTCCCATGGTGCCGATCTTCAGGTCTTGGACGGCGTCCGCCGCCGCTAGGCCGTCGCGCTCCTCCATGGCCACGCAGGCGCCAAGGATGATGGCGGCGAGCCAAGGCTGGGTGTTGTAGTAGCGGAAGTGGTTGTTGAGCGCTTGCTTATAGTCCTCGTCGTTCGTGTAGATCTTCCTCAGGACCGGCGAGAGGGCGTAGGCGACTGAGGCGCCCTGCTGGGTCTGGTAGTTGAAGGTGCACACGCTCATGAGCCAGCGCCAGTTCGCGTTGCGCAGGTCCTTCTTGGTGACCTTGTAGCCGGAGGGCTTGCCCTTGGCGACGGCGGTGATGTTCTCGTTTTCCATGGTTACTCATCCTCTCCGATGAAGGCGTCTGCGGAAGCGTGGGCGGCGAGCTCGGTGTCCCTCTCGGCGCGCTGGTAGAACGCGATCGCGAGGGCAAAGCCGACGATGGCGGCGCCGATGATGGGCACGTTCAGGAAGGCCGAGAGGAAGAAGCCGGCGAGCAGGTACTGGAAGTACTTGCCGGTGGGCATGTAACGCAGCAGCATCGCGATTCCGACGGCCGGGAGCATCTTGCCGGCGAGGGTGAGGCCGGAAAGGAACCACTGGGGCATGACCTCGAGGAGCCAGTTGACGGCGGGCTGGCCGAGGGTCACGGAGACAAAGACGGGCAGGGCGGCGCACAGGCCGAAGAGCACGGGGCAGACCCACAGGATGGCGTTCATCTGCTTGAACTTGCCCTCGTCGCAGAACTTCTGGGACTTCTCGACGACGAAGCCGTTGAGGATCTTGACGATGACGTCGAGCTGGATGCCGAGCATGCCGACCGGCAGGCCGATGGCGAGGCCCGTGTCCGCGCCCAGGGTCACGCCGTAGGCTGTGGCGATGATGGCCATCGTGCCGTAGTCGGGAATCGACGAGCCGCCGAAGCCCGCGACGCCGAGCTGCATGAGCTGGATGGTGCCGCCGATGACGAGGCCGGTCTGCCAGTCGCCCATGACGACACCGGTGATAAGGCCCCAGAAGACGGCATAGTTGACGAAGATCATCGGGATGCCGTAGTAGTCCACGTGCTTGATGAAGGCCAGCAGGGTCAAAAGGACGACCTGCAGGATAGTGAAGTTGACCATGATCCCTCCTTAGATGAGGTCGGCGACGGAGACGGGCTTGTCGGCGGGCACGAACTGTGCCGTCACCTTGACGCCGCGGGCGATGAGCGCCTTGTAGCTCTGGACGTTCTCGGCGGAGGCATAGGCGCGCTGGGTGAGCTGGACGCCGCCCTCCTTGACAAGAGAGCCGCCGACGATCAGCGACGGGAGCTCGATGCCCGACTCGACCAGGTGAAGGATCGTCTCGGGCTCCTTGGCGATGACAAAGACCTTCTCGCGGTCGTACTTGCCCGCCGCGAAGTTCTTGAGCGCGGTCTGCTCGGAGATGATCGAGACGGCCATGCCCGCGGGGCGCGCCATCCTCATGGTGGACTTCAGGACCTCGTCGCCGGCGACCTTGTCGTCGATGACCATGACTCGGTTCGCGCCCGACACCGGGGCCCACTGCGTCACGATGATGCCGTGAAGCAGGCGATTGTCGATTCGTGCCATAACAACACTCATGTTTGCTCCTATCAAATGAAGTTTTACGTTCGGTACTGCCTCGGCGCTATCCGGATTCGCGCCGGGCAAGGGGTTATCGGATTATTGAGGACGCGCGGTCAGCTCGCGGCGGCGCGGGGAAGGTCACTCGTCGAGCAGGAGGTCCGAGGAGCCGAGGCGCTCTTCTCGCGCCGGGGCGGCGCTCACGCTTATGTAGTCGAAGACATATGCGATCTCGCTTACGGGAACCTCTACGCGATAGCGCGTCGAGATGCTCGAGAAGCTCTGCCTGAAGGACTCGATGAAATCGGCGCGTTCCTCCTCGAAGCGGTCCTGGCCAACGTAGGTCTCAATGGGGTTTCTGGTAACAAGGCGCTCGACGAGACAGCAGAGGTGGACGTAGAGCCCAATGATGGCGTTGCTGCCGATCTTCTCGCCTGTCCTGCGCTGAAGCTCGTGCACGGCGCTCTCGATCTCGTGGAATAGCCGCTCCGGGTCGAGGATGGTGATGGAGCGGATGACGTTCTGCAGCGTCATGTTCGAGAGCAACTTCTCGTGGAAAGAAGAGAGCTCGGAAGCGTCAAGCCACCTGCCGAACACGGCATCAACCTTAGAGGCGGACGCCGTCGACATGATGTCCTCGAGGGCGACGAAGGGAACGGAGGCGACCCCGGGGTCTCCCGTGCCGATGACGGCGCAGACGCGGTGCTCGGAGAAAACGGCGTCGTTCGACCCGTTCGCGACGAGCTGCTTGAAGGGCCTCGTGAGCAGGCGCGCGCCTATGGTGCGCGGGAGGCTCTGCGAGACGAGCTGGCGTATCCTTTCCGCGGCGTCGACCCCAGACTCGGAGCAGAAGACGATGGCGTCCTCACGGTTGACGCGCTCGATCACCTTGCAGTGCGTCACGCACGCGGCGGTCGCGTCGCCAAGAACCTCGGCGATGGACTTGCCGCCGAGCAGCCCAACCCCGATCTCGAGCGCAAGACCGGTAGAGACGTTGTTCACCACGCCGATAGTGGAGTCGGTAACGTTTTCGAGGGCCTTATAGGCCTCCTCCAAGGAGCCCATGTCGACGAGGAACACGACCCCGGTGCAGTAGGAATGGCGGTCGACGAGGCGCTGGAGCGGACCGACGATGTCCTTCAGCTGCTGGTCGTAGGGCATGTCGACCGCCTCGTACACATGCATGCCGAGCATACGGTTCGCCGCGTCGGCGATGCTCGTCGCCGTTGAGTAGCCGTGGGACAAGATGACGCAGAGCGTCCGAAGGGCCTTCGCATCGCGAGACTCCGATGCGACGCACAGCGTCAGAAGCGTCTTCGTGAAGTGATCGAGCGAGATTCCAAGCGCCCCTTCCACGTCTGCGGCGACCTGATCGGAGACACTCGAGGCAAACGGCAATTCGGAGGTCACGGCACCGAGGAGATGGGAGATTTGCTCCGCACAGGCAGACTTTCGCTTAGCCAGGCCGATGCCCGGCCACAACTGCAGGCAAATCTCCTGGGCCAGTAGAAAAGCGACCTTCCTCGAAAGCTCGATGCCATAAGAAGAGCCTGCGTCGGCAAGGACCGCGCCCACGACGCGCTCGAAGGCGCGCGACCTCGAGGAGGTAACGCCGCGGCCGAAGATCAAGTGATCCTCAACGCCGCGCGCAGCGGAGACAGCTTGCGAGACGAGCTCGGAGACAGAAAGCTCCCCGGCGCAGAATCGCTCATCGAGGGAGCACAGGGCATCGAGCGCCTGCTCGACCGGCCCTGTGCTCTCGGCGGCATCCAGAGACGCGTCGATCAGAACGCCATCGTCGGGCTGTTGATCGATCTGCGCGGAGGAGAGGAGCCCACTGGGAAGAAGATACGGGCGAACGACGACGTAGTCGCCCTCGCGATTGAGGAACGCTTTGGCGCAGCAGTTCGTCACGCAGGCGCGCAAGCCGGCGATGTTATCGGAAAAGTCCGCGTTCACGAGGCAACGGTATGCGCCGCGGCTGATCTTCACATCAGAACCGATTCGGCACCCCTCGCTGCGTAGGAAGCTCAAGATGAGATCCTCGCGCTCCTCGGGGGTCCGCTCCTTGAGTGAGGGGACGCGGGCACAGATGGGCATTTTGCTGTAGGCCGAGGAAACCTTCAGGTCATCGGCGGAAAGCGTCGTCGAAAGAACGAGGCGAGCGCGCGGCGCATCCTGGGAGGCATCGAGCCCGAGAGCCGTCGCAAGGCAGTGCTCCATCGCAGAGGGAGAGAGTGTCTCGATGCCGTTGACAAAGACCACACCCCCGTGCGATTTCGCGATCGACTCGTCAAGAAGCCCGTTGAACGAGGCGGCGTCCGGGACCCCGGCACAGTCGATGCGCACATAGGAGGAGTCGCGGGACAGCAAGCCCTGGTTCTTGCCGTACTCGTACACAAGGCGAGAAAGGAAAGACTTACCGACACCCACGCCGCCGCTCAAGAGGATGGGCAGGCCAAACGGAGGGTACTGAACCGCAGCCTTGCACTGCTCGACAACGGAGCTGAGGCTCAGGTCGAAGCCCACGGCACGCGCGAAGTCGCGGTGATCGGCGATTCCCGTCGCCTGGATGAGGTCGGCGAGCGAGGCGTACTCGCTTGTAGAGAGCTTTACCTGAAAACGCTTCTGGAACGCGCGGCGATGAAAATAACGGACAGGCCTGCCCGCCACCTTAACCACAAGGCCGGCGCGAACAAGGTCGTTGAGGTACTGGCTCGCCAGGCTCCTGGAGATGATGAGCGTCTCGGCGATGTCGGAGGTGGACAGACGGGCAAGGTCGTCGAGCGAGACGGCAGAGGTGAGGGCCTCGAGATGCTCGAGAATCCTGTCCCTCATGTCGACGGGCTTCTTTGCCAAGCTGTCCTGTGCGGTCTTGTCCATGACTTCTTACCTCCTTGTACAAGGAGTATAAGGGGAACACAGAGAACGGAAGGGGGCGCGTGGGGGAATCAACAGCCCCGAGGAGAAGTTCACCACTTGAGGGGCAGAAAACAACGGCCATTGAACATTCAGGGCCGACGCTCAACACTTCGGCTCGACACTTCGCTTTGGAAAGGGCCCTGCGCGCCGGGGTCCCAACATAAAGAAGGGCCCCGGTGCACAGGGTCTAAAGCTTAACCATGCGCTCGGCGATGCGGGCGCAGTCGCAGGCGGCCTTCTTCTCGAAGGTGTTGTAGTCGACGACCTGGCCCTCGGCGCAGGGCTTGTCGCTGATAGCGCGCACGACGACGAGGGGCACGCCGTTGAGATAGGCGGCCTGCGCGATGGTGCAGCCCTCCATCTCGCAGCACAGGTCGCCGAAGGTCGCGAGGATGTGCTCCTTCTGTCCCGCGGGCGAGACGAACTGGTCGCCGGAGACGACACGGCCCTTGAGGACCTTAATGTCGGGGGCGACGGCGGCCGCGGCGGCGCACGCCGCCAGCAAGGGCCGGAACGGATCGCGCAAGATCAAGGCGTCGCCCGGGAGGTCGGGCGTTACCGTCAGCCGGCGCCGCGTCTGCCGCATCATGAGGGAGAACGGCCTGGCCGGCGCATACGGCAGGAAGAGGTTCAAGGTGCACCCCGGGACGGTCAACGAGGCCGACGTGCCCAACGTCGTCGCGCGCGGCTTCGGCGGCAGGGCGCCGTGCACCCATATAAGCAGCGACTTGGCCTGCGTGCGCGTCGGGGCGTCATGGAACTACGTCTGCCTGCTCGTCGACCTCTGCAACGGGGAGATCGTCGGCCACTCCGAAGGACTGAGGAGGGACGCACGAGCTCCGACCCAAGCTCTTGGATTACGTGCACTGGTACAACAACTTCAGGATCCACTCGATGCTGGGCTACATGTCGCCGGTCGAGTTCAGGGAGGCGGGGCCGTCCCTCCCGGAATCGTCCAAATAAGTGTTGCCAATCCATAGCCAATCCAGCCATCATCTCCGCGAAGGCGGACGTCAGGAAAAGCTCGGCTTGAGCTCGGTCGGACGCGGTCTGTGGGGCATCATTCAGGCTCAGGGGGTCTCCTTGTCTTCTTCGGTCGCAACCTGAATAATAGGGACGGCCCCTTCTCTCTTTCCCTTTCGTTTTCGACGCGTCACCCTCTCGGCGGGCTTAAGGCCCGCGCTCGCGGGTGCAGGGGCTACGCCCAAACCCCAAAAACGTAACGCCGTGCTCGAAGCGTTTCCGGACGTCAGCGTAATCTCAAATCCCGTTCGTCAACTCATGGGCAAGCCACCTGAGACTACTCATTTCTCCTACTGGCAATGAAGACCTGCGACCTGCAGTTTTGCAAACTGCTTGAAAGCCGCCTGCGTTGATTCACTTCCTATTGCAGCTGGCGGCTTGCACGCGAAAAGGCATTTAAGTTTCAAAACGGGCGTTTTCGGCGCTATCGAGCCTCCAAAGGCATCCCGCCGCGCCCTTTGGGACAAAAACAAAAACTCAAAGCCCTGAATTCGAAAAAAGTTTTTGGAGTTGTCCCGACTTTTGTCCCCGAAGCCGACGAAACGCGACAGGGTGTCACCTGGCGGGACTCGATTCGAGACGGCACCGAAAAGTGGGGCAACCGGAATGACGGGACGGCAGAACCGAATCCATCGAGTGGGGATAGAAAAAGGCCCGGGTGCCGTGGCATCCGGGCCTTTGCTAGCAACTTGATGTTGCGGGCAGCTTAGAACTTGTGGCCGCACTTCTTGCAGACGCGCAGCTTGTTCTTGCCGTCCTTCTCGTGACCGACGCGGGCAACCTTACCGCACTCGGGGCAAACGAGATTGACGTTGGAGGCGTCGATGGGAGCCTCCTGCGAAACGATGCCGCCCTGCTGGTTGGCAGCGTTGGGCTTGACGGCCTTCTTGACGACCGAAACGCCCTCGACAACGACCTTGTTCTCGGCGGGGAGAGCACGCAGGACAACGCCCTGCTTGCCGCGATCCTTACCAGAGAGAACCTGGACCTTATCGCCCTTCTTGATATACATATATCTCCCCTAACTACAGGGTCTCGGGAGCGAGCGAGACGATCTTCATGTACTTCTTGTCACGAAGCTCGCGAGCGACGGGCCCGAAGATACGGGTGCCGACGGGCGAACCATCGTTGTTGATGACAACGCAGGCGTTCTCATCAAAGCGAATGTAGGAGCCATCCTTGCGGCGGATCTCCTTAACGGTGCGAACGACGACGCAACGGACAACGTCCTTCTTCTTGACGTTGGCGCCAGGGGTAGCCTCCTGGACAGCACCGATGAACACATCGCCGATGCCTGCATAACGACGCTTGGAACCGCCAAGCACCTTGATGCAGCGAATCTTGCGAGCGCCGGAGTTGTCGGCGACGTTCAGCATGGTTTGCATCTGAATCATGGTAGATGTTCCTCCGAACTAAGAACCGAAGAGAGGTGCGCAGCCTTTATACGGCCCGTGGTATGCAAGCCAGGCATACGCACATCTTCGGAAACGTACAAGCCGTAAGAGCGACTGCTTATTTAGCGCGCTCGACGACCTCGATGAGGCGCCAACGCTTCATCTTGGACATAGGACGGGTCTCCATAACGCGGACGGTATCGCCCACGCCAGCCGTGCACTCCTCGTCGTGAGCGTGCAGCTTCTTGGAGCTGGTCATCATCTTGCCGTACTTGGGGTGACGCTTGCGCTCGGTGATGGTGACAACAATGGTCTTGGCACCGGAGACGGAGGTAACGACACCCGTACGGACCTTACGCGAGTTACGCGAATCAGTCATGTTCTCTCCTTAGGTCCTACTCGGCGACAGCGGACTTCTCCGCTGCGATCTCGCGGGCGCGCTGCTCCGTGAGGACGCGAGCGATGTCCTTCTTCACGGTGTTGACGCGAGCGGTGTTGTCCAGCTGGCTGGTGGCCATCTGGAAACGAAGGTTAAAGAGCTCGGCGCGCATTTTCTTCAGCTTCTCAACGAGCTGAGCGTCCGAGAGCTCACGAATCTCTGCGGGCTTCATTAGTTCTCCTCCTTGGCGGCGGCGGCGTCCTCAGCAGCCCACTTGGCCTCGAGAGCGGCCTCCTCAGCCATCTCCTTCTCGATGCGCTGCTCAGCGTTCTTGGCAGCAACAATCTTGGTCTTGATGGGAAGCTTGTGCTGTGCAAGACGCAGAGCCTCGCGAGCGACCTCCTCGGGCACGCCCTTGACCTCGAACATGATGCGGCCGGGCTTGACGACGGCCACCCACTCCTCGGGGTTACCCTTACCAGAACCCATGCGAGTCTCGGCAGGCTTCTTGGTGATGGGCTTATCGGGGAAGATCGTGATGTAGACACGACCGCCACGCTTCATGTAGCGGGTCATGGCAATACGAGCGGCCTCGATCTGACGGTTGGTGATCCAATGGGCCTCGAGAGCCTGGATACCAAACTCGCCGAAATGCAGCTCGGTATTACCCTTGGCCTGGCCCTTCATGGAGCCACGCTGCACCTTGCGGTGAAGAATACGCTTAGGGGCAAGCACTACTGACCCCTCCTCTCGGAGTTACGACGACGAGGACGGGAAGAGCCCTCGAGTGCAGGGTTGGGAACAGGCTGGCCCGGGAGCTTCTCGCCCAGGTAGATCCAGACCTTCACGCCGCAAGCGCCCATGGTGGTGCTGGCGACAGCCGTGCCGTAGTCGATCTTGGCACGGAGGGTGTGCAGAGGCACGCGACCCTCGCGGTACCACTCACGACGGCCCATCTCGGCACCGCCGAGACGACCGGAGCACTGGATACGGATGCCCTTAGCGCCAGCCTTGCGGGCAGACTGGACAGCCTTGCGCATAGCGCGACGGAAGGCAACGCGGCCCTCGAGCTGCTCGGCGATAGACTGAGCAACGAGGTTGGCGTCGAGCTCGGGGCGCTTGATCTCGACAACGTCGACGGAGAGCTGGCCCTTGGAGACGCCAGCGACCTTCTCGAGCTCGGTGCGGAGGGTATCGATCTCGGCACCCTTCTTACCGATGACAACGCCGGGGCGAGCGGTGAGGATGATGACCTTCACCTTGTCGCCAGCGCGCTCGATCTCGACGCGGGAGACAGCTGCGCGGGAAAGACGCTTCTCGAGGTACTTGCGGATCTCGAGATCGTTACCGAGGGTCTTAGCGTAATCCTTCTCTGCGAACCAGCGGGAGCGCCAGTTCTCGGTGATGCCAAGACGGAAGCCGGTGGGGTAGACTTTCTGACCCATACAGCTTTACGCCTCCTTTCGAGGAGCAACGACGACGGTGATGTGGGAAGTACGCTTCAGAATGCGAGAAGCGGAACCCTTGGCGCGGGGACGGATGCGCTTAAGCGTCGGACCCTCGTCAACATAGGCAGCGGCGACAACCAGGTTGTCGGCACGCAGACCGTTGTTGTTCTCGGCGTTCGCAACGGCGGAACGGAGAACCTTCTCGACATCCACGGCGACGGCGCGGTCGCAGAAGTGGAGGATGTCGAAGGCCTGAGCGACAGGCTTGCGGCGGATCAGATCGACCACCAGGCGGGCCTTGCTGGGGGAAACACGCACGTACTTAGCGACGGCGCGAACCTCGGTGGCCTCAGTTTCAATAGACTTAGTTGCCATTTACGGTTAACCCCCTATTTGGCCTTGTGGCCACGGAACGTACGAGTCGGCGCGAACTCGCCGAGCTTGTGACCAACCATGGACTCGGTAACATACACGGGCACATGCTTGCGGCCGTCGTGGACGGCGATGGTGTGACCAACCATCTCGGGGAAGATGGTGGACGCGCGGGACCAGGTCTTCACGACGTCCTTCTTGCCAGCCTCGTTCATCGCGGTGATACGCGAGAGAAGGCGAGTCTCCACGAACGGGCCCTTTTTGAGACTTCTGCTCATAAGTGCTTTCTCCTAAAACTCGGTATCCGAAATTACTTCTTACGGCGACGAATGATGTGCTGGTTCGAGACCTTCTTCTTCTTGCGCGTACGAAGGCCCTTCGTCGGCTTACCCCAGGGGGTAACAGAGGGACGACCAGAGGTGTGGTTCTTGCCCTCGCCACCGCCGTGCGGGTGGTCGACAGGGTTCATGACGGTACCGCGGACGGTCGGGCGCACGTTCATGTGACGCTTACGGCCGGCCTTGCCGATGACGATGTTGGCGTGATCGGCGTTGCCGACCTCACCGACGGTGGCGCGGCAGGTAACGAGGATGCGGCGCATCTCGGAGGAAGGCATACGGACGATAGCGTACTTGCCCTCCTTACCCATCAGCTGGCAGGAGTTACCGGCGGAACGGGCGATAGCAGCGCCCTTGCCCGGCTGGAACTCGACGGCGTGGATGAGCGTACCGACGGGGATGTCGGCGAGGGGCAGAGCGTTGCCCGGCTTGATGTCGGCGTCAGAACCGGACATGATGGTCTGACCGACCTCGAGGCCTTTGGGGGCCAGGATGTAGCGCTTCTCACCGTCAGCGTAGTGCAGCAGAGCGATGCGAGCGGAACGGTTCGGATCGTACTCGATCGTGGCAACCTTGGCGGGCACGCCGTCCTTGTTGCGCTTGAAGTCGATCACGCGGTAACGACGCTTCACGCCGCCGCCCTGGTGGCGGGTGGTGATGCGGCCGTTGTTGTTACGACCGGCCTTCTTGGGCAGGGGCTCGAGAAGAGACTTCTCGGGCTTGGTGCAGGTGATCTCGGAGAAATCGGAGATCGTCTGCCAACGCCTACCAGCGGAGGTCGGCTTAAGGTGCTTTACAGCCATTACAATCCCTTTCAATAGGAATCCGTTAGCCATCGCAGACAGGGATTCGAGGTTCTGCCTCGGGTGCGATGACACCGGACTTATACACGGTTCCGGGCGTGTCCATTTTATACACCCAAAACCTAGAGCTCTCGCCTCCCCTAGTTGGGAGGCATGAGCTCACTCAACAGCAGCGAGTCTTAGGCCTGGTTGCCAAAGACCTCGATGGTGTCGCCCTCGGCCAGCGTGACGATGGCCTTCTTCCAAGAACGGGTCTTGCCGGCGACATAGCGCACGCGCTTGGTCTTGGGCTTGACCGTCAGGGTGTTCACGCGAACGACCTTGACGCCGAAGATCTCCTCGACAGCGTCCTTGATCTGATACTTGTTAGCATCCTTGGCGACCTCGAACGTGTACTTGTTCTGCTCCATGCCGGAGAAGGAACGCTCGGACACGATCGGACGGATGATGATCTCGTGGGCGGTCATTTATGCAAGCACCTCCCCGAAGTGAGCGGCGATGTCGGCGGGCATCAGCACGGTGTTGTTGTTAACGAGATCGTAGGTGTTGGCCTCGTCGGCAGTGATGATGAACGTCTTGGGAATGTTGCGGAACGACAGGTAGGCATTCACGTCCTCATCGCGAACGATGATGGTCAGACGCTTGCCCTCAAGGCCAAGAGCCTTGAGCATGGCGACGGCAGCCTTGGTGGAAGGCTTCTCGAAGCCGTAGTCGTCGACGAGCACGAGCTCGCCATCGGCCAGCTTGGCGGACAGCGCGGAGCGCATAGCCAGCTTGACCTCCTTGTTGTTCATACGCTTAGCGTAGGAACGGGGCTTGGGGGCGAAGACAACGCCACCGTGACGCCACTGAGCAGCACGGATGGAACCCTGGCGGGCACGGCCGGTGCCCTTCTGACGCCAAGGCTTCTTGCCGCCACCGGAAACCTCAGAGCGACCCTTAGCAGACTGGGTGCCCTGACGCCAAGAGGCCATCTGGCACTTGACGATGTGGTGCATAACGTGGATGTTCGGCTCGATGCCGTACACCTCAGCGGCGAGCTCGGCCTCGGCGACCTTCTTGCCCTCGCTGTTCTTTACTTCAAACTTTGCCATTTAAGTGTTCTCCTTGGTATGACGCTGGGCTAAATGGGCTGGGCCCTTAGGCCATACGGATGGCGACGAGACCATTCTTGGCACCCGGGACAGCGCCCTTGACCAAGATGAGGTTCTGCTCGGCATCGATGCGGACAACGGAAAGGTTCTTGACGGTAACGCGCTCGTTACCCATGTGACCGGCCATCTTGACGCCCTTGAGGACGCGCGCAGGATAGGCGCACTGACCGATAGAACCGGGGTGACGCTGGAAGTGAGAACCATGCGTCATAGGACCGCGGCGCTGACCCCAGCGCTTGATGCGACCCTGGAAGCCCTTACCCTTGGAGGTACCGATGACGTCGACCTTCTCGACATCAGCGAAATCAGCGACGGTGACGACCTCGCCGACCTTGTGCTCCTCGCCGTTCTCGACGCGGACCTCACGAAGGAAGCGGACAGGCTCGACGCCGGCCTTGGCGAAGTGACCAGCCATGGGCTTGTTCACGTTCTTGGCCTTGATGTCGCCGAAACCGATCTGGACGGCGTCATAGCCGTCGGTTGCCTGAGTTTTAACCTGCGAGACAGCGCAGGGGCCAGCCTGGATGACCGTGACGGGAACGACGTTGTCGTCCTCGTCCCAAACCTGGGTCATGCCAATCTTGCGGCCGAGAATCATGCTGATCAAGATATGATCCCAACTCTCGCGTGGTCTTGGGACAATGCGTACGCCACCGAGCGAACGCCCCTAGAGGACCACTACTTACACGACGTGCTCCCCAGCCTTGTATTGCGCCCGGACTACCTGACAACCCTATTAAGCAGGCATTTTATCCAGCCAGAATACTCCCCTGGTTTCACACAGCTGTTTAGTATACACGGCTGCGGGCGTATCCATCGAGATTCATATTTCACTCACATTGTTTACGCAGGTAAAGTGCGTGGATGGCTCCCGAGCACGGCGGAGGGCCGGAGAAATATATTAAGGTCATCGCGAGTTCCGCACGCAAAGGAGAGCACTTAATGTGCTCTCCGTCTTGCGCAG
>CAUDQR010000022.1 GCA_958451615.1 uncultured Collinsella sp.
TCACAGTCCCCCCGGCCCCTCAGAGCATTATCGGTGCTCTTGGTGCGTGCTGGACTGCCCGCTGACGCGAGTAAAGGTATGAACGCCCCGCCCCAACCCAGCTAACAAAGGAGCTGATATGTGCGATTGCACAGATCATAAGGATGAGATCCCTGCCTACGACGCGCAGGCCATTGAGTCCCGGTGGATGAAGGCCTGGGAGGACTCCAACCTCTTTGCCGTCGACACCGACGCCAGCAAGCCCAAGAAGTACGTGCTCGAGATGTTCCCGTATCCGTCGGGCGATCTGCACATGGGCCACGCGCGCAACTATACCATCGGCGATGCCATGGCCCGTCAGGCCCGCATGCGCGGCTACGATGTGCTGCACCCCATCGGCTTTGACGCCTTTGGCCTGCCCGCTGAGAACGCCGCCATCAAGCACAACACGCAGGCTGCCGCCTGGACGTACAAGAACATGGACCAGGCTCTCGCCACGATGAAGCGTATGGGCTTTTCCTACGATCTGGATCGCATGGTCAAGACCTGCAGCCCCGATTATTACCGTTGGGGTCAGTGGATCTTTGAGAAGTTGTGGGAAAAGGGCCTGGTCTACCGCAAGAAGAACCCGGTCAACTGGTGCCCCACCTGCAAGACCGTTTTGGCCAACGAGCAGGTAACCGAGGGCAAGTGCTGGCGCTGCGGCACCGAGCCCGAGAAGCGCGACCTGGAGCAGTGGTACTTCAAGATTACCGAGTACTCTCAGGAGCTGCTCGATGACCTGGAGAAGCTCCCCGGCTGGCCCGAGCGCGTCAAGCAGATGCAGGCCAACTGGATCGGTCGTTCCGAGGGCGCCGAGGTCGACTTTACCCTGTGCGACCAGGATGGCGAGCCCATCGAGGGCGACGAGGGTAAGATCACCGTCTTCACCACGCGAGCCGACACGCTCTTCGGTGTCTCCTTCTTTGTCCTGGCTCCCGAGTACGCGCGTCTGCACGAGCTCGTCGAGGGTACGGAGTACGAGGAGGCTGTGACCAAGATCGTCGAGGACTCCAAGCATATCTCCGCCGTCGAGCGTGCCCAGGGCACCCTCGAGAAGCACGGTGCCTTTACCGGCCGCTACGTGGTGAACCCGGTCAACGGCGAGAAGGTCCCCGTGTGGGTTGCCGACTACGTTGTTGCCGACTACGGCACCGGCGCCGTCATGGCCGTTCCCTGCGGCGACCAGCGCGACTTTGAGTTCGCACGCAAGTATGATTTGCCGATCGTGCCGATCATCCTGGACGATGACGACCGCGCAGCCGTCGAGGCTAACGGTGAGACCATCGATACCTTCCATGCCGAGACCGTCGACTGGGATTGCGCCCATGCTGCCGAGGGCACGCTGGTCCAGTCCGGCAAGTACACCGGTATGCGCGGCGGCAAGCACTCCGAGGGCGAGGCTGCGATCGTGGCCGACCTCGAGGCCATGGGCTGCGGTCGTCGTAAGGTCGAGTTCCGTCTGCGCGACTGGCTCATCAGCCGTCAGCGCTATTGGGGCAACCCCATCCCGGCAATCCACTGCGAGCACTGCGGCATCGTACCCGTGCCCGAGGACCAGCTGCCGGTGACGCTGCCCGAGAACCTGGACCTGGGCGCCGGCGAGACCCTCGCCGAGTGCAAGGAGTTCTACGAGACCACCTGCCCGGTCTGCGGCCGCCCGGCTAAGCGCGAGACCGATACCATGGACACCTTCACCTGCTCCAGCTGGTATTACCTGCGCTATACCGACCCGCACAACACCGAGCTGCCCTTCTCCCGCGAGGCCGCCGACCGTTGGATGCCCGTCGATAACTACATCGGCGGCATCGAGCACGCTATTCTGCACCTGCTCTACAGCCGCTTCTTTACCAAGGCGCTTCGCGACCTGGGCCTGCTGAGTGTGGACGAGCCCTTCACTAACCTGCTGTGCCAGGGTATGGTCAAGGACGAGAACGGCGACACCATGTCCAAGTCCAAGGGCAATGTCGTGCCCCCGAGCTCGGTCATCGAGCCCTACGGCGCCGACACCATGCGTCTGGCGATCCTGTTTATCGCCCCGCCCGAGAAGGATTTCGACTGGGACCCCAAGGCCGTTGAGGGCGCCAACCGCTTCATCAAGCGCGCCTGGCGTATCGTTTGGCAGCTCGTCCAGTCCGGCGACGCCAGCGTGGCTTTCGACAAGTCAGCGCTCGACGAGGTTGCGATGAAGCTCTATCGCGAGCGTCACCGCACCATCGCCAAGTGCACCGAGGACTTCGATCGCGGCCAGTTCAACACCGCCATCTCGGCCGTCATGGAGCTCGTCAACGCGGCGAGCGCCTACCTCAACGCCACTGAGGTCGCTTTCCGTGACAAGGCGCTGTGCTACGGCGTGGCTAAGGATATCGTGAGCGTCCTTGCCCCCATCTGCCCGTTCTGGGCCGACGAGCTGTGGCATGAGGCGCTCGGCTGCGAGGGCAATGCCTACACCGCCGCCTGGCCCGAGTTCGACTTGGCCGAGTCCATCGAGGACACGGTGCAGATCGTCGTCCAGGTGCTCGGCAAGGTCCGTGGCCGCATCGACGTCGCCCGCGACGCTTCCAACGAGGAGATGCAGGCTGCCGCCGAGGCCGCCGTCGCCAAGTGGCTCGAGGGCAAGACGGTCGTCAAGGCCATCTGCGTGCCCGGCAAGCTGGTCAACCTGGTGGTCAAGTAAGCACTGCGCGCTTAACTGACGCATAAAAGACGAGGGGCGATCCGGTTGGGTCGTCCCTCGTTTTGTGTTGTATGACCTGCTTAGTCAGTGCGTCGCACCGTCTTCTACGGGATGTGTACCAGGTCCCTAAAGTAAACGTTGCCTGTTGCCTCTTCGAACATCCAAATGTTGAGGTAGATGTCGTTGAGGTCGTTGTTCACATCAAAGTCCGGGTCGTCGAAGGTGCCTACAAAGGTGAGCATGGCGGTCGCTTCTTCGCCTGCGGCGACGGGCTGGCGCATGCGTACGTCGCGGACGACACCGTTGACGTAGGCATAGGAGTCCACATCGCCAAACATCATGTCGACACCGGTATTGTTGGTCACCGTAAAGACGAGCGCGGCGTCGCCGTAGCCATCCGTGTCCTTGCCCACGCAGATAACATGGACGTTCTCGTCTGCCTCAAGGTCGATGGGGAACTGTTCTTGGGGGTCGGGACTCAGGCCCTGGGGATCGACGATGTCTTCGTTTATTTTGTCGAAGCTTTCCGATGGCGTCGTTTTCTCGATGGCTTTGGTGCTGCCAGGGTTCGGTTCGCATGTTCCGGTTTTGCCATTCGTGTTGCCGCAGCCTAACAGGGCCAACGAGCACGTTGCGATGGCGAGCGCAGTTATGCAGGGGGTGCCTAGACGTTTCATGTGTGCCTCCTTGCCGTAGAGGATTTGGAATGGTTCGTCGTTGCGCGACTTGCTGGCTGGCTTGTTGCAGAATGCCCCTTAGCGTAAGACTGATCGATAGGGGCTCGGGGAGGAATGCCCTTGGGGTCCGAACGGGCCTGTGGAATGGGACGCATGGCCCGTTTTGGGGCTGTTGAGGGTGCGCCGCATGGGGTTCCTCGACCAATTGTCCTATTCTTGTGGAGAAGCTGTGCGCACGCTGACCTGCAGATTCGTACTGTGCTTGCACGTTTCCGCAGCTATTGGTATAGTTTGCTTGCAAATGAAGTTGTAATTGAAAGAAGTGGGGTTTCGGCCCCGCTTCTTTTTTGTATGGATGGAGGTGCCGCAATGGTCAAGACCAAGACCGAGCAGGCGATCATCGACGCGCTCGAGGCCGTCGCTCCCCAGTACGATGTCGACATCGTCGACGTCGAGCTCGTGGGTGCCACCAAGGCCCCCTGCGTGCGCGTGCGTATCGAGGGTGCCGAGGGTCAGAGCCTGTCGCTCAATGACGTCACGGCCAACACCAAGTGGGTCGGCGATGTGATTGAGGAGCTCGATCCCATCTCTTCGAGCTATACGCTCGAGGTGTCGAGCCCGGGTATGGCGCGCCCGCTGCGCCGCCCGTGCGACTTTGCCCGCTTTGTGGGCGAGAACTGTGAGCTCACCTCCACCGCCACCGAGGGCCGTCGCAAGTACGCCGGCAAGATTGTCGCTGCGACCGAGACTGACGTGACCCTCGAGCTCGAGAACGGCGAGTCCGTCACCCTCGATTTCTCTGATGTTAAAAAGTGCAAGTTGAAGCCCACCTACGACTTCAAGCCCGCGAAGGAAGGAAAGTAAGATGGCAGCATCCGACATGATGTCCGCCCTGATGGAGCTTTGCCAGGAGAAGCACATCGACCAGCTCTACCTGATCGACCGCCTGGAGCAGTCGCTCGCCAAGAGCTATGCCGAGATCTTGCATCTTGAGTGGGGCGCCAAGGTGACCATCGACCGCACCACCGGCAAGATCTACGTCTACCGCCTGGAGCCGATCGACGATTCCATGGACGAGGAGGGCAACTTCACCGAGTTCGAGGAGATCGACGTCACCCCCAAGAACACGAGCCGCATCGCCGCCCAGCACGCTAAGGCCGAGATCAACGCCATCGTGCGCAACTCCGCCCGCGAGCAGATCTACGAGGAGTTCTCCGGCCGCATCGGTGACCTCATCAGCGGTACCGTGCTGCAGTCCACGCCCGACTTCACGATCGTCAAGATTCGCGAAGGCGTCGAGGCCGAGCTTCCGCACTTCGATCAGCGCCGTTACGAGAACGAGCGCAACGAGCGTCCGATGGGCGAGCGCTACCTGCACAACCAGCATATCAAGGCCGTGATCATTGACGTTCGCGACCCCAACTCCAACCTGCAGCCGGTTCGTGGCGAGCACAGCCGTCCGCCGATTGTCATCTCCCGTACCCACCCCGAGCTCATGCGTCGTCTGTTTGAGCAGGAGGTGCCCGAGATCTATGAGGGCACCGTCCAGATCAAGTCGATCGCCCGCGAGCCCGGCCAGCGTTCCAAGGTCGCTGTCCACTCGCTCGACGACCGTCTGGATCCCGTGGGTGCCTGCGTCGGCCCCAAGGGCAGCCGTGTTCGCGCTGTCGTGGGCGAGCTCCGTGGCGAGCGCGTCGACGTCATCCTGTGGGATGCCGATCCTGCCGTCTACGTCGCCAACGCCCTGTCGCCCGCTAAGGTCACCCGCGTCCTCATCGACGAGGAGAAAGCCTACGCCGGCGTCATCGTGCCCGACGACCAGCTGTCCCTTGCCATCGGCAAGGAGGGCCAGAACGCCCGCCTCGCCGCGCGCCTGACTGGCTGGCACATCGACATTAAGTCCGAGACGCTTGCCGCCGACATCCTCAAGAACGTTCCCGTTCACGAGGAGCCCGCCGCCGACCTGATCGGTGACGAGGAGGACGAGGACGTCCGCCGCTGCGAGTACGTGTCCGAGGACGGCATCCAGTGCCGCAACCAGGCCCGTCCCGGCTCCCGTTTCTGCGGTGTCCACGACACCGACGCCTTCGATGATGCGGAGGACCTGATCTAGCGCGCGGTCGCGCCGGGCAGGTCCCGGCGCATCTCCCACGCTCGTTCAGTCTCTAGGCACCCAAGGTGCCAGAAAGGGTAGGTGAAGTCATATGGCAAAAGTCCGTGTGTCCACCCTGGCCAAAGAGTTCGGCATGACCTCCAAGGAACTGATGGGTCATCTCGCCGATATGAAGATTCCCGCTAAGTCCGCTTCCTCCACCTTGGAGGACGCTTATGTCGCCATGGTCCGCAAGCAGCTCGCCTCGGTGATCGAGGCCCGCGCTCAGGAAGTCGAGGCCGCCAAGCAGGCCGAGGAGCAGGCAGCTGCCGCCGAGGAAGCCGCACGCGCTGCCGAGGCCGAGCGCGAGCGCATCGCCGCCGAGAAGGCCCGCGAGGAGGAGCGCCGCCAGTTTGCCGCAGCCCAGGCTGCCGAGGAGGCTGCCCGCGCCGAGGCCGAGGCCAAGAAGAAGGCCGAGCAGGAGCGCCTTGCCCGCGAGAAGGAGGAGGCTGCCCGCGAGGCCCAGCGCCGCGCCGTTCCCGCTTCCGACTCCGGTTCGCGCTTCCGTTCGCTGCTCGACCAGATCGCCGCACAGGAGACCGTGCTCAAGGAGAAGAAGGACGCCGAGGACAAGGCCAAGGCCGAGCGCGCCGCCGAGCGCGGTAACCGTCGTGGCGGCAACAACGACCGCCGCGGTGGCCGTCGTAACGATCGCAACGCTTCCGACAACAACTCCGAGCGCAACGCCTCCGAGAGCCGTCCGCACAGCCATCGCACCAACGCCAGCAACAACGTCGCTGCCGGCATGGACTTCCCCAACCCCGATAAGCAGGGCAAGGGCAAGAAGCGCAAGGGCGGTCACAACAACGAAGAGGACCACTATAGCCGCATGGCTCGCGAGGCCGAGGAGTACAGCCGCGAGAAGGTGCTCGAGGAGGCTCGTGCTGCCGTCGAGGAGGCCTCTCGCGAGTCCACCGGTCGCCGCAAGAAGCGCAAGGAGAAGCGCGAGCGCGAGGCTGCCAAGGCTCAGGAGGAGCGCAAGATAGAGGAGGCGCTGGCCCAGGGCGTGAACCCCGAGGAGCTCGACGCCATCAAGGTCTCCCAGGGCGTTACCGTCCAGGAGCTCGCCGAGGCCCTCGACGTTCCGGCCAACGACATCATCAAGCGCCTGTTCCTGCTGGGCACGCCGCTCACCATGACGCAGTCCATGTCCGACGACCTTGTCGAGCTCGTTGCCGACGACCTGGGCCGCCAGATCAAGATCATCACCCCCGAGGAGGAGAACACCTTCTCGTTCTACGACGATCCCGCCGACCTTAAGCCGCGCGCCCCGGTCGTCACCGTCATGGGCCACGTCGACCACGGCAAGACGAGTCTCCTCGACGCCATCCGTCACACCGGCGTCGCTGCCGGCGAGGCGGGCGGCATTACGCAGGCCATCGGCGCTTCGCAGGTCATGATCAACGACCGCAAGATCACCTTCATCGACACCCCCGGCCACGCCACCTTTACGGCCATGCGTGCCCGCGGCGCCAAGGTGACCGACATCGTCATCCTGATCGTGGCTGCCGACGACGGCGTCATGCCCCAGACCATCGAGTCGATCAACCACGCCAAGGCCGCCGGCGTTCCCATCGTCGTCGCCGTCAACAAGATTGATAAGCCGGGTGCCAACCCCGACCGCGTGCGCCAGGAGCTCACCGAGTACGGCATCATCCCCGAGGAGTGGGGCGGACAGAACATGTTCGTCAACATCTCGGCCAAGCAGAAGATCGGTATCGACGACCTGCTCGAGACCGTCCTGCTCCAGGCCGACGTGCTCGAGCTCAAGGCCAACCCCGATACGTTCGCTTCGGGCAACGTCCTCGAGGCTAAGCTCGACAAGGGCCGCGGCTCGGTTGCCACGGTGCTCGTGACCCGCGGTACCCTGCACGTGGGCGATACGCTGGTCGCCGGCCTTACCTACGGCCGCGTCCGCGCCATGCTCGACCCCAAGGGCAACGCCGTCACCGAGGCCGGTCCCTCCGACGCCGTCGAGATTCTGGGCCTGCAGTCCGTCCCCAACGCCGGCGATGAGTTCCGCGTGTTCGAGGACGAGCGCGAGGCTCGCGCCCTGGCCGACGAGCGTTCGCTCAAGGCCCGCATCGAGGAACAGAGCCGCGTGAAGCATGTGACGCTCGAGAACCTCTTTGAGACCATCGCCGACGCCGAGGTCAAGGAGCTCAACCTGATCATCAAGGCCGACGTCCAGGGTTCTATCGAGGCCCTTCAGGACTCCCTCGACAAGATGGACCAGTCCGAGGTGCGCATCAACACGATCCACTCCGCCGTTGGCGCCATCAACGAGACCGACGTCGTTCTGGCCGACGCCTCCAACGCCATCATCATCGGCTTTGGCGTCCGTCCCGACGGCAAGGCCCGCTCCGCCGCCGAGCGCGAGGGCGTCGAGATCCGTTGCTACGACGTCATCTACAAGTGCCTCGAGGACCTCGACGCAGCCCGTATCGGCATGCTCAAGCCCACCGAGGTCGAGGTTTCCACGGGTACCGCGACCGTTCTGGACACCTTCAAGGTGCCCAAGGTCGGTATCGCCGCCGGTGTCCGCGTCGAAGAAGGAGAGATCGCCGCGACCGATTCCGTGCGCCTGGTGCGCGACGGCATCGTGGTCTTCAACGGTAAAATCGCCTCGATGCGCCACTACAAGGACGAGGCCAAGAGCCTCAAGAGCGGCTCCGAGGGCGGTATTGGCCTGGAGAACTTCCAGGACATCAAGCCTGGCGACACCATTGAGGGCTACCGCATCGACCAGGTTGCCCGTACCGAGTAGGGGGTAGCGCTATGAAGCAAACGCAGGCAACCCGCCGTTTGGGCGAGCAGCTTCGCGAGAAGCTCGGTTATATCCTGCTCTTTGAGGTTTCCGATCCGCGTCTCGACCTGGTCACCCTGACCGCGGTCGAGGTCGCGGTGGACCGTTCGTTCGCGCGTGTGTATGTGTCGTGCGACGCGAGCCGCTACGACGAGGTCATGGAGGCGCTCGCCAGCGCCAAGGGCCGCATCCGTAGCCTGCTGGCCCGCTCGCTCGATTGGCGCGTCACGCCCGAGCTCGATTTTCGCATCGATCGCTCGACCGATGAGGCCGAGCGCATCACGCGTGCGCTGGAAAACGTTCCCGCCACGCTTGCGATCGAAAAGGACGAGGACGGCTATCCAATTGCGGATGCCGCCCAGGAGGCAGCTTTAGATGAGTAATTCCGCCGACCTTGCATCGTGCGAGTCTGCAGATATTCAGCGACGCATCCTTGAGCTCATCGAGGGTGCGTCCTCCATTGCGATTTCGGGACATACGTCTCCCGATGGCGACGCCCTGGGCTCCGTGCTGGGCCTGGGCCTCTCGCTTAGGAAGTTCTTTCCCAACAAGGACATTGCCCTGCTGCTGGCAGACGATGACCCGGTTCCGCGCATCTACCGCTTTATGGAGGGTGCCGACCGTCTGGTGCCGGCATCTGCGTATACCGGCAATCCGGACCTGTTCATCTCGGTGGACGTGCCGGTCGTCGAGCGTCTGAACAACTCAGCCGAGGTGCTCCGCCGCTCGTCGCATGTGGTGTGCTTCGATCACCATCCGGCGCGCGAGGAATTTGCCGAGCTGAGCCTGAGGTGCGTCGATGCCGCAGCCTGTGCCATGATCATCGACCGCTTTTTGGACAATTGCGGCATTGTGGCTCGCGATGGTGTCGCGACCTGCTTGCTGTGCGGCCTGGTGACCGATACCGGTCGTTTTCAGTATCAAAACGCCGATGCCGCCGCGTTCCATGCCGCCTCGCGCCTGGTCGCTCACGGTGCCGATCCGGCGCGCGTTGCGCTCGAGGTCTACCAGAGCATGCGCGTAGAGTTCTTACATCTCAAGTCCATCGTTATGGGCCGCATCAAGACAGTGGCGCACGGTCGCGTGGCATATAGCTACGCGTACCAGAGTGACCTTGAGGCCTGCGGCGTCACTTCGGACGAGTGCGACGGCCTGGTCGATGTTGTGCGTTCGGTGATGGGTGTGGAGGTCTGCCTGTTCCTGAAGGGCATTGAGGGCGATACCAAGGTACGCGGTAACCTGCGCTCCAAGGGCGACCTCAATGTTTCCGAGATCGCTGCTGCTTTTGGCGGTGGCGGACATCCCGCTGCCGCTGGTTTCTCTAACAACGGAACGATTCTCGAGACGCTCACCGCGGCACTCCCCATGCTGGCCGAGCTGGTAGGGGAGGATCCCGCTTCGGTGACCGTCGAGCTCTAACATTTTGGATGGTACATGGCTCGTCGTACGCCTTCTCAATTGAATATGCTGCTCGCCGTCGATAAGCCGGTGGGCTGTACGTCCCACGATGTGGTATCGCAGTGCCGACGCGCCCTCCATGAGCGACGCGTCGGCCATGCCGGTACGCTCGACCCCATGGCCTCGGGTGTCATGGTGGTGGGCGTGGGCCAGGCGACCCGTCTGCTGGGCATGCTAACCCTCGATACCAAAAGTTATGTCGCCGACATTTCGTTTGGCGTCGAGACCAATACCGATGACGCGGAGGGCGAGGCCGTCCGCACGGTGCCCGTTGCCCCCGAGTTGCGCGATCTTGCTTACGCCCGTGAACAGCTGGCCGCTATGCTTGGCCCGCAGATGCAGGTGCCGCCAGCGTTTTCGGCCATTTCGGTCAATGGCGTTCGCGCCTATAAGAGTGCTCGCGAGGGCAATGCGGTTGAGTTGCCCCCGCGTCCCGTCGAGGTCTATGCCGCCGACCTGATCGCCGTGGGAGGCGAAGGTGATACGTGTGTGTGGACCGTGGCGTTCTCAGTGAGCAAGGGTACCTATATCCGTGCGCTCGCTCGCGATCTGGGTCGCGCCTGCGATAGTGCTGCGCATATTTCCGCGCTGCGCCGTACGGCCTCCGGCGTGGTTTCCATTGGCGCCTGTCATGCGGTCGAGGAGCTTTCTCCCGAGTCTGCGGCCGGCTTCGCCTTGGATCCCATCGCCGCCCTTGGTGCCACGCGTGTCGATTTGCCGGGTAATCTTGCAGACGACCTGCTTTGTGGTCGCCGCATTCCCGTTGAACGCGCGCTTGCGGACTTCGATACGGTGAAGGCACCGTTCGCGCTCGTGCTCGATGGGGGATTGAAGGCGCTCGCCCGTATCGAGGGCGGCCGCTTTGTGATGGAGCACGTCTTTCCGCAGGCGATCGGCGGTGTTCGATGATGCTGGCGCCCCACGAGCTCGCGCGTATCTTTTTCGCGGGTGAGTTGGATGAGGCCCGTATCGTTTCTGCCGATGCATTTGATGGGTGCGAGTTCTTGGGTGCCGCGTCGATCGCCATTGGCGTGTTTGATGGCGTGCATCGTGGGCACCAAGAGCTGATTGACGCGGTTATTCGCGACGCACGTTTCCACGGCAGCAAAGCGGTCGTGGTCACCTTCGATCCTGATCCGGACGTCGTGGTGAGTCCGTCGCCCGCTCAAAAATTGATGACGACGGCTGACCGACTGCACGCACTGGCTCAAACCGGGGTCGATGCGGTGGTGGCCGTTCCCTTTACGCCCGCCGTGGCGGCACTCGACCATGTCGGGTTTCTGGCGCTGTTGTCGCGCGTTGTCGACATTCACTCCATTCGTGTAGGCAGCGACTTTAGACTCGGCCGCGGCGGCGCTTCGGGCGTTGCCGAGATGCGCGCCTGGGGTACTGAACGTGGGGTTGACGTTTACGGTCACGACTTGCTCTGCGTTAACGGGCAGACCATCTGTGCCACGCGCATCCGCCATGAGCTGGCCCAGGGTCATGTGGAGCTGGCTGCCGAGCTTCTCGGCCGTCCCTATATGGTGCGCGGCGTTGTGGCGGCTGGCCGTCACGAGGGTTCCGACATGGGCTTTCCCACGGCAAACATCCAGGTGCCCGACGGCATTCAAGTGCCTGCCGATGGCGTCTATGAGGGTCTGGTGCTGGTCGATGATACCGTATGGCCTGCTGCTGTTAACGTCGGCCTGCCGCCGACCTATGCCGACGATGCCGCCTCGGCGCATCTCGAGGCCAACTTGATCGGCTATGCGGGCGACCTGTATGGCGCTTCCGTGTCGCTGGCGTTTACGCGCTGGCTGCGTCCGTCTCGCGTGTTCGATTCCCTGGACGACCTGATCGCGACCGTCGAGGGTAATATCGACGATATCCGTCATAACTTGGGTGAGCAGGGGGTGAGTATCCGTGATTAGCGATGAGGAAAAAGATCAGGTACGCGCGGCGTCGGACCTGGTTGCCATCGTGCAGGAAACGGTTGAGCTCAAGCCCCGCGGCCATGAGTTTTGGGGATGCTGCCCGTTTCATGGCGAAAAGACCCCATCGTTTCACATTATCCCTGCTACGCAGGTGTGGCACTGCTTTGGCTGCGGCGAGGGCGGCGACGTCTTTACCTATATCATGAAGCGCGAGAACCTGAGTTTTCCCGAGTCGATCCGCTATTTGGCTGATCGTGCGGGCATTGAACTGCACGATACCGGTGCGCAGCGCGATCGCGGCACCAAGCGTGCCCGCATCTATGACCTGTGCGCCGAGACGGCTCAGTTCTACCACACCATGCTTATGCGCGGTAAGGACAGCCGTCCGCGCGAGTACTTTGCCAGCCGCGGCATGGGCGGAGATGTCTGTCGCCGCTACTGCCTGGGCTTTGCACCGGGTCGCAACGCGCTGGTATCGCACCTGTCGCAGGCGGGCTTTACCCCGCAGGAGATGATTGACGCCAATGTGGCCGTGAGCCGTGGGCGCGGACAGCTTGCCGACCGTTTTTACGACCGTGTGATGTTTCCCATCTTTGATGAGCAGGGTCACAATATCGCCTTTGGCGGGCGCATCATGGGCGATGGACAGCCTAAGTACCTCAACACCGCCGAGACGAGCGTGTTTCATAAAAAACGAAACCTCTACGGATTTAACTGGGCCAAGGAGTTTATCGTTGCGCAGGATACCGCCATCGTGGTGGAGGGATATACCGACTGCATCGCCTGCTGGGAGGCAGGGATCAAAAACGTCGTTGCTACGCTGGGCACAGCACTCACGGAGCACCACGTTAAGACACTCACCCGTTTTGCCAAGCGCATTGTCTATATGTTCGATGGCGACGCCGCCGGTCAAAAGGCCGCTCGCCGCGCGATTCAGTTTATCGAGCAGGATTCGATGGACCTGCGCTGCGTGGTGCTTCCCGACGGCAACGACCCCATGGAGTTCATCACCGCACATGGTGGCGAGGCGCTGCAGGCGCGCATCGATGCCGCCGAGCCCCTCATGGACTTTGTGTACCGTTCGCTGCAGGAGTCGAGCGATATTACCACGCCGGGCGGTCGCGCCAAAGCGCTCGAGGACGCGCTGACGCTCATCTACCCGCTGCGCGACAGCTATATGATCGACACGTACTTTATCCAGATTGCCGACCTGTTAGGTTTGGACCTGGAGACGGTGCGCGCGAGTTCGGGCCGTGTGTTTCGCGATGTCGCCAAGCGCGAAGATGCCGAGCGCCGACGTGAGCAGAGCTATGAGCGTCAACGCGCGCAGGCCGAGCGTGCGGGCGGTTCGCAGGGACGAAGCTCGGGCGGCAGTGCGGCTGGTGCGCGCGGTGCCGGTCGCGGTGCCTGGGCCGCGGGTGCAACGTCGCCGGTGTCCGCACCGGTCGAGGAGGACCCGTATGACTACGTTCCGCTTGATGCCTATGGGGCCGCGCCGGTGGAGGTCGACGAGGATCTGCCGCCAATCGATGTGCCAGCGGGGATGGAAAGCGCTGCGCCCGTTGCCGATAGTTCAAGCACGGCGGCAGCTCCGTCGATGCCGATTGTTTTGACCGATCTGGAGCGGAAATCCCTGGCGGGGGAGCGCGAGCTGCTGACGATGCTCACGAGCTACCCCGACCTGTTCCGTACGTATGCCGACCGCATCTGCTCGATCGAGTGGGTGGACCCGCGCCACGAGTCCATCGCGTGGGCCGTATTGGCCACGCCGCCGGGCACCGATCCCGCGGCGTGCATGGATGCGGCGCGCGCGGTGTGTCCCGAGGCGGCGTCGCTTGTCAGCGCCGGGCGCATCTCGGCGACAAGCAAGCACCCCACCGAGACGAACATCGTCTTTATGCTCGATACGCTCGAGCTCTACACCATCAAACGTCGCATGCGAGCCGCGCAGGCCAAGTTGCGTCAGGACCGTTCACTCGACGATGAGGCCCGCCGCGTGCTGACGATGCAGGCGATGCAAGATTCGCAGCGCCAGCGCGAGCTTCAAAAGTCGATCGGTGGCGTGGCCGATCCGTTCCGTTTGATCGGTTTGGAGACTGCGGACGCCGACCAGGCCTAGATGTTGTGGTCAACCAGCGTATTCTCGCCTATATCCAGTCTGAATTTTGGGTATAGACGTCTATGTGTGTGCTAAAGTAATGAGTCCTGTGGACTACGAAGGGAGAATCTGTGCCAAAAAAGAGTGAGAGCACGGGTACTGGGCTGGAATCCTACGTTGCAAAGCTCATGGGCAACGGCTCAAACAGGACTTCGGTAACCGAGGACGAGATTCAGGTCGCCCTGAAGGATATCGATGTTTCTGATGAGCAGCTCAACGCGGTGTATTCCGCGCTGCGCAACAGCGGCATCCAGATTATCTCCGCGAGCGGAAACGACGACGCTCCCATGGACGTCGACGATGACGATAACGATACCGACGATTTCGATGACGACGACGAGCACGATTCCGGCTCGCTTGACGACCACGAGCTTAAGATGGCCCGTCAGGCCGATGCCGAGATGGGTTCTTCCAAGAGCAAGAAGAAGCGCACCGTGCGCACGTCCCGTTCGCGTTCGCGCGTGCGCGGCATCGATGCCTCCACGGTGATGCTGACCGGCGACCCGGTTCGTATGTACCTCAAGGAGATCGGTAAGGTCGACCTGCTGACCGCATCTGAAGAGGTCGATCTGGCCATGAAGATCGAGGCCGGTCTCGAGGCCACCGAGAAGCTCGAGGCCGCCGACGCGGGCGAGATCGAGCTCACGCGTGCCGAGATGCGTCGTCTGACCCGTATCGAGAACGTGGGCCTCGAGGCCAAGCAGGCGCTCATCAGTGCCAACCTGCGTCTGGTCGTCTCCATCGCCAAGCGCTACGTCGGTCGCGGCATGCTGTTCCTGGACCTGATCCAGGAGGGCAACCTTGGACTGATTCGCGCCGTCGAGAAGTTCGACTACCAGAAGGGCTTTAAGTTCTCCACCTACGCCACGTGGTGGATCCGTCAGGCCATCACGCGCGCTATCGCCGACCAGGCCCGCACCATCCGTATCCCCGTGCACATGGTCGAGACCATCAACAAGCTCGTTCGCGTGCAGCGCCAGCTCCTTCAGGATCTGGGCCGCGACCCGACCCCCGAGGAGATCGGTGCCGAGATGGACATGAGCGCCGACCGCGTCCGCGAGATTCAGAAGATCTCGCAGGAGCCCGTGTCGCTCGAGACCCCGATCGGCGAGGAAGAGGATTCCCAGCTGGGCGACTTTATCGAGGACTCCCAGGCTATCGTTCCGCCCGATGCCGCCAGCTTCTCCATGCTGCAGGAGCAGCTCACCCAGGTGCTCGATTCGCTTGCCGATCGTGAGCGCAAGGTTATCGAGCTGCGCTTTGGTCTCGTTGACGGACACCCCCGCACGCTCGAGGAAGTCGGTCGCGAGTTTGGCGTCACGCGCGAGCGCATCCGCCAGATCGAGTCCAAGACCCTGGCCAAGCTCCGCCACCCGAGCCGCTCCAGCAAGCTCAAAGACTACATCGAGTCTTAGTAGTTACGGCGTTTTACCAAACGCCGTAACTGGCCGACGCTGCGCGGGCACCAGAGCGACAACTTGTCATTCAAAGAGGACGGCATGACCAGAAGGTCTATGCCGTCCTCTTTTCATGCCAATTTGTTCGCTCTGGTGCCCGCTCGCTGGCATTCTCAAAACATCGGCGTTTCCGTTGCCGGTGCCGGCAGTTAGGCCGTCCCCAAGGGATCAAGGCGAGAAAATTTCTTAAAAAAGTTCTTGCCCTTCGCCCAATCGTCCGTATAATAAACTTCGTTGCTTGAGAGCACGCACCTATTCCTCGGTAGCTCAATGGTAGAGCACGCGGCTGTTAACCGCGCTGTTGTAGGTTCGAGTCCTACCCGGGGAGCCAGAATTTCTCAGCCCATTTCGTAGGGCTTTTAAATTCCTCGGTAGCTCAATGGTAGAGCACGCGGCTGTTAACCGCGCTGTTGTAGGTTCGAGTCCTACCCGGGGAGCCAGGTTGTAAAACCCGTCGCTTATGCGGCGGGTTTTTTCATGCCGCGATCGCTTGTGGCGAACGTTACCGTATCAACATTTCGTGTCGAGGATGTAATCGTGAACCCCGCCGCCTTAACATGGCGCGGTCGTTGTAAAATGTTGGAATGATTGCTCCCACGACATGGTGCCGCGAGCACCAGAAAAGGAGATTCTTGTGTCTGAGACCATTAACGGCAGCCTGAGCGTCTCGAACGACGTTATTGCCGATATTGCCGGTTATGCCGCGATGACGTGCTACGGTGTCGTCGGTATGGCCGAACAGCTCCAGGGCGCCGAGAGCGTGCGCCTGCTTGCCGGCCAGCGCCTTCGCAAGGGCGTGCTTGTTTCCGCCGACGAGAACGGCCTTACGGTCGACCTTCACGTCGTGCTCGAGAACGGCGTCAATATGAAGTCCGTCTGCCACAATCTTTCGAGCTCCGTTGCCTTCACCCTGCAGGAGATCGCACAGATCGATCCCGCCAGCCTTAAGATTGGCATCCACATCGACGCGCTCAAGAGCCGTCTGAACTAGCATCCGAAAACGGAGATTCAAATACCCATGATTGCAAAGACCATTCGCACCTGTTTTCCGATCGCTGCGGCTGCCGTTTCCGACAAGGCCGAGGAGATCAACAAGCTCAACGTCTTCCCCGTACCCGACGGCGACACCGGCACCAACATGTCGCTCACGCTCGCTTCGGTGACTAAGGAGCTTTCCGCCCTTCCCGCCGACGCCGACATGGAGGCCATTGCCGGAGCCATCACCCACGGCTCCCTGATGGGCGCCCGCGGCAACTCCGGCGTCATTACCTCGCAGATTCTGCGTGGTGTGGCCGAGGGCCTTGTTTCTGCCGACGAGCCCATCACGTCCGCCAATATCGCCTTCGCCTTCCGTCGTGCCGTCAAGGTTGCCTTCCAGGCTGTTCGTAAGCCCATCGAGGGCACGATTCTCACGGTTCTGCGTGATGTTTCGACCAAGGCAGACGAGTGCGAGAAGAAGAAGTTCTCGGCCGAGGACGCGCTCGATGCCATCGTCGTCGAGGCCTACCAGTCCGTCGCCCGCACGCCCGACCTGCTGCCCGTTCTGAAGGAGAACGGCGTGGTCGACTCCGGTGCCTTTGGCTTTGCCATCTTCTTGGAGAACTTTGTTGCCGCCGCGCTTGGCCGCAGCACCGTGGTCGAGGATTTCTCCGCCACGTTCGATTCCGCTGGCTCTGCCCGCGACGCGGCCCTCGATCGCGTCGAGATCGAGGCCAACGACGATTGGGAGGGTTCGGAGTTCCGCTACTGCAATGAGTTCCTCTTTAAGGCCGACGCCCCGTTTGACGAGGACGAGTGCCTTAAGTTCCTGGGCTCCATGGGCGACTGCGAGCTGCTCGTGGGTGCCTACCCCGACTACAAGATCCACGTGCACTCCAACACCCCGAACTTGGTGCTTGAGCACATGCTGCAGCTTGGTCAGATCTACGAGGTCTTTATCCACAACATGGAGATGGAGGCCCACGACCGTACCGCTAAGATCCACGAGGACCAGGAGAAGGCCGCCGAGCCTGCGAAGGCCCTGGGCTTTGTCGCCGTTGCCGCCGGTTCCGGCGAGGCCGACATCCTCAAGTCCCTCGGCGCCGATGTGATCGTGTCGGGCGGTCAAACCATGAATCCCTCGACCGCCGACCTGCTGGGCGCCGTCGACCAGGTCAACGCGACCTCGGTCATCATCCTGCCCAACAACGGCAACATCCGCATGGCTGCCGAGGCCGCTGCTTCCGCCTGCACCGACAAGAAGGTCGCCGTCGTTCCCACCAAGACCGTCCCGCAGGCCTTCTCCGCACTGTTCGCGGTCCTGCCCGATTCTGAGCTCGAGGACGCTGTTGCCGCCATGGTCGACGCCATCAGCGAGGTCCGCGATGGCGAGGTCACCCGCGCCGTGCGCGACTCCAGCGCCTCCGACGGCTCGCCGATTCACTCCGGTGACGTCATGGGTATCATTGCCGGTTCCATCGACGTGGTCGGCTCCGATGTGAAGCAGGTCACGCTCGACTGCATCAACCGCATGCAGGAGGAAGAGGAGGGCGACTCGCTGACGATTTTGGCCGGCGAAGAGCTGTCCGATGAGGCCTTCCAGGAGATCGTCGACGCCATCGAGGAGGCTCAGCCCGATCTGGAGATCGACGCCCATCGTGGCGAGCAGCCGCTCTATCCCGTGATCTTCTCGATCGAGTAGGCTCTGCCTATGTCCGAGCTGTGCTCCGTGCCGCGCGTCTCGGAGCGTTTTGCCCAGAGCAATGCGCTCGATGAGGATATCGCGCGACTCAAATATGTTTCGGGTAAACGTGAGGAGGCCCTTCGCCGTCTGGGAATTCGGACGGTGGGGGACCTCCTTCTCCATATTCCTCATCGCTACCTGGACTTCACTCGCTCGTGGTCCATCGAGATGGCGCCCATCGGTACCGTGTGTACCATCATCGCCACGGTCGATCGTATTGTCCAAAAGCAGCCCCGTCCGCGTATGCAGGTGACTGAGGTCTCGCTCGTGGACGAGACGGGCGTGCTGCAGGTTGCCTTTTTCCGTCAGCCTTGGATTGCCCAACAGCTTAAGCAGGGCGACCGCCTGGCCGTGATGGGCAAGGTCGAGTTTGCCTACGGTTTTAAGCAGATGGCCTCGCCCCACTTTGAAAAGCTCGAGGACGGGCGCGCCGCCGGCACCATTTTGCCGGTTCACTACGTAAGTGACGGCGTGAGTCAGGCATGGATGCGCCGTATCGTGAGCGGTGCGCTCGAAGTGGCTGCTAATCCGTTCGATCCCATTCCCGCGCCGCTGCGCGCAAAGCGGAAACTCATGAGCAATGCCCGTGCGCTGCGCTCGATCCACTTTCCCTCGAGCATGGCCGAGCGCGACATCGCACGCCGGCGTCTTGCGTACGAGGAGTGTCTCTGCTTGCAGCTCGCACTGCGTCTGCGCAACGATGGCGGTATGGTCGACGTGGTGCCTTATGCGCATGCCGCGGGCGGGCACCTGGCGGCGCTCAAGGAGGCCCTGCCGTTTTCGCTGAGCGACGAGCAGGAGGCCGCGTTCCAAGACATCCTGCACGACATGTGCGATGGCGGGCGCGTGATGAACCGCCTACTGCTGGGCGACGTCGGTACCGGCAAGACGGCCGTCGCCGCTTGCGCGCTGGCCGTCGCGGCCGATTCGGGTACTCAGTCCTGCGTTATGGCGCCTACGGGCGTGCTGGCGCGCCAATATGCCGATAAGACCGGCCCCTTGCTCTCGCAGGCTGGCATGTCCTGGGCGCTCCTGACGGGTGCCACGCCGGCGGCCGAGCGCGAGCAGATCCATGCGCAGCTGGAATCGGGCGAGCTCGACGTGCTCATTGGTACCCATGCGGTCCTTTCGGATGACGTGGCGTTTAAGCATCTGTCGCTTGTCGTCATCGACGAGCAGCACCGCTTTGGTGTGGGCCAGCGCAATGCCCTGCGTGCCAAGGGCCCGGGTGCCGACCTGCTCGTTATGACGGCGACGCCGATTCCGCGTACGTTGGCGCTTTCGGTCTACGGCGACCTGGACACGAGCATCATCCGCCATCGACCTGTTCCGGGGGCGGGCGTTACGACGCGCGTCCTCACCGAGTCGAGTCGCGACCTGGCCTATGGCGCCATTCGTGAGGCGCACGAAAAGGGGCAGCAAGCCTACGTGATCTGTCCGCTCGTGGAGCCGAGCGATTCGGCCGATGAGCTCGAAGACGTGCCCGGCATCGCTCGCGACGACGAAGGCCGCGTGTCCGTGCCTGTGCCGTTGCACGACACGGCGACCGAGCTCGACCGACTGCGCCTGGCATTGCCGGGGCTTACCATCGAGCGTCTTCATGGCCGCATGCCGGCGGGGGAGAAGGACCGCGTGATCGATGCCTTTAAGCGCGGCGAGATCGATGTGCTCGTCTCGACCACGGTGGTCGAGGTGGGCGTCGACGTGCCCAACGCCACCGTTATGGTCATCGAGAACGGCGAGCGCTTTGGTTTGGCAGCCTTGCACCAGCTGCGTGGGCGCGTAGGCCGCGGCAGCGTGTCGGGTACGTGCCTGGTCATGACTCACTCCAAGGGCAACGGCGGCGCGTCGGCGGCACAGGAACGCCTCCAGTCGCTCGAGAAGACCTCGGACGGCTTTACGCTCGCCCAGATGGACCTGCGCTTGCGCCACGAGGGTGAAATCCTGGGTTACCGTCAGCATGGCGGCGTGACCTTGCACTTTGTTGACCTCGATGCCGACGAGGAATTGATCGGGTGGGCCCATTTGGACGCGGTCGAGCTCTTGCGGTATGCTTGCAACCTTGACTCCGTGGCGACGCGCCCCTTGCGCGATGCGGTCGCCATGCGGTATCGACACATCTTTAAGGAGGTCAGCGGAGGATGAGAATCATCGGCGGCGAATGGCGCGGTCGTAAGATCGAGGAGCCCCGTGGTCGCGATGTCACCCGCCCCACGACCGATCGCGTGCGCGAGGCGTGCGCATCTATGGTCATGTCGGCATTCGACTTCGATCTGGACGAGGTCCGCGTGCTGGATGCCTTTGGCGGCTCCGGTGCCTTGGGCATTGAGATGCTCTCGCGTGGTGCCCGCTCGCTCACCACGTTCGAGATCGATCGCAACGCTGCTCGTCTGATTACCAAGAATATCGAGTCGCTGTGCCGCGACCGTGCGCGTTGGCGTGTGGTGGGCGGCGACGTGCTGGCAAGCGCTTCGCGCGGCCGCGTGCCGGGCGGTCCCTTTGACCTGGTCCTGCTCGACCCGCCCTATGCTTATGGCGCCGAGCCGGTCGAGGAGCTGCTGCAAAACCTAGCGCAGCAAGGCTTGCTGGCGCAGGGTGCCTATGCGCTGTTTGAGCACGCTGCCGCCGATGCGGGTGCGCATCCGGCAGGTTTTGAGACCGTGCGCGAGAAGCGCTACGGAATAACCTCGGTCGACCTGCTTCGTTGGGTTGGTAACGGCGAGGATGATGGCAACGATAGCGACGCACCCACGGAGGATGCCGATGAGTGACACCATTAACCGCGTAATCGTCCCGGGCACCTTCGATCCCATCACGTTTGGCCACATCGACGTGATTCGCCGTGCCCGCCGCATTTTCCCCAGCGTGATCGTGGCCGTTGCCGAGTCGCAGGGAAAAAACGGCGTGGGCACCACCTTTATGCTCGATGAGCGCGTGGCGCTGGCACGTGAGGCGCTCGGTGATATTGACGGCGTTGAGGTGCTACCCTTCACCGGCCTCTTGGTCGATTTTGCCCGCGAACAGGGAGCAGGAGCCGTGGTTAAGGGTCTGCGTGCCATGACCGACTTTGAGTACGAGTTGCAGCAGGCCGACCTTAACTACCGCCTGGATAACGAGCTGGAGTCCATCTTCGTCATGAGTGCGCCGCAGTACGGCTATATCTCGAGCTCGGTGGTTCGCCAGATTGCCTCGCTCGGTAGTGACGTCTCTAATTTTGTTCCGCCCAATGTGGTCAAGGCGCTCAAACATCGCTTTTCGTGACGTTTTTTAATGCCTGGTGGCATGTGGTAAACTAACACGATGATATGTTACCTATGAAAGGAGACCGGATGCCGGGCGAGAATTTTCCTGGCGACAGGATCGTGAGTCTTGTCGACGAGCTCGAGGGGCTCATCGAAGAGGCTAAGACGCCGTTCGGCAAGAACGCCCAGATGAAGGTTATCGACGCCGACGTCTTCTTTAACATCCTCGACGAGATCCGCATGAGCTATCCTGAGGAATGGCAGAAGTCCCGCCGTATCCTCAAGGAGCGCGAGGAGCTTATGGCTTCCGCCGCCGCTCAGGCCGATTCCATCATCGCCGATGCTCAGCAGCAGGCCCTCACCATTGCCGGTGAGCAGGAGATTGTCCGCTTAGCTCAGCAGCAGGCCGACGACATTCGCGACCGTGCCCAGCAGTATGAGCGCGAGACGCGCTATGCCGCCGAGGATTACGCCGAGCAGGTCTTTACGCACCTCGAGGAGAACCTCAAGAGCCTGACCGGCACGGTGACCCGTTGCCGTCAGCAGCTCAACGAGGGTGCCGCCCAGCAGAATGGTCAGTGGTAATGGCTGAGTTCCCGAACGTTACCGTCGATCTTTCCGAGCAGCTCGAGTTTCCCGGAGACTCGTATCCGCTGACCGGTAAGGTCGATGTTGCCACCTATACGGTGGGCGAGAAGGAGTACCAGCTGCAGGACGGCATTGATTACGATGTGGTCTTTACCAATGCCGGCACCGGTGTTCTGCTTACGGGCATGGTCCGCGCGCATGCAACCGGTGAGTGCGACCGTTGCCTGGAGCCCGCTTCGTTTGATATTGCCGGTGAGATCGAGGAATTCTATCTCTTTAACGAGCCCGAGGATCCCGAGGCCTACGAAGACGGCTACGAGCTGCTGGGCGAGGATCGCATCGTCGATCTGGGTGAGCCCATCAACGACGCGGTTGTCATGGACACGCCGTTCGTTGTCCTGTGCAAGCCCGATTGTCGCGGCCTATGCCCCACCTGCGGCATCAATCTCAACGTCGAGCAATGCGATTGCGCCGCTCAAGCAGAGGCCGAATGGGCCGCTGCCACGGAAAATCCATTTGCAGCATTGAAGAATCTCAAGCTTGACGAGTAAAACTGTGGTAGTATCGCTACTTGCGCGTAATCGCCACACTGGATAGTTCATAAGGAAGGTCACTATGCCCGTACCTAAACAAAAGCAGGGTCGTATCCGCACTCACACCCGCCGTTCCGCCAACATGAAGATCTCGGCTGCGGCTCAGTCCACGTGCCCCCGTTGCGGTGCTGTCAAGCTCCCGCACCACGTGTGCCCCAGCTGCGGTTTCTACAAGGACCGCGAGGTTATCGTTACCGAGTAACTGTATACTCTGGATGCGATGCCGTTCCAACTGGAACCACAATGGCCGGCTCAATGAGTCGGCCATTTTTGTATAAGGAGTATGTATATGAGTAACGTTCGCGTTTGTGTAGACGTTGTGGGTGGAGACGAGAAGCCACGGGTTGTCCTCGACGGTATCGAGGCGGCGCTTGCGGCTGATCCCGATATCGAGGTCTTGGCCGTCGGTCCCGCAGAGATCGTGAACCCCTTTGCCGCGGCTCACGCTCGCGTTGAGGCCTTGGAGGCTCCCGATGTCATCGCCATGGATGACGATCCCATTCGAGCCGTGATGACCAAGCGCAAGTCCTCGATTGTGCTTGCCTGCCGCGCTATCAAGAAGGGTAACGCGGATGCCTTCTTCTCTGCCGGCTCCACCGGCGCCATGACCGCTGCCGCGACCGCCTACGTCACACCGTTTAGATATATGGCCGAAGGCAAGAAGCAGCCGGTGCGCCCCTGTTTGACCAATGCGCTGCCCAATCGTGCCGGCGGCCTGACGGTGCTGTGCGACATGGGTGCCAACCCCGATGTCGAGGTGGACGACATGGTGCGTTTTGCCCAGATGGGTAGCGCCTATGCCCGCGTTGTCCTGGGCATCGAGCATCCTCGCGTGGGCCTGCTTGCCAATGGCACCGAGGACGAGAAGGGTTCCAACTTTACCAAGGCCTGCTTCCCTGCCATGAAAGCCGCCGTTCCCGGCTTTGTGGGTAACTGCGAAGGCACCGATCTTACGTCGGGCAATTTTGACGTCGTGGTCGCCGACGGCATGTCGGGCAATATTGCGCTCAAGGCCACCGAGGGCGCTGCCAAGTTTTTGCTTCAGGAACTCAAGGGTGCCTTTATGGCCTCGCTCGGCACCAAGATCGCCGCGCTGCTCATCAAAAAGCAGATGCGCGAGATTAAGACCAAGCTCTCTGGTGATGCCAAGGGCGGCGCGATTCTTTTGGGCCTGCGTGGCGTAGTCCTGATCGGTCACGGTGCCACCTCGGTCGAGGCTGTTAAAAACGGTACGCTCGCGGCGGCCGAAGCCGTGCGCGCGGGGCTGGTCGAGAATGTCGCCAACTCTATGGACGGTATCGTTTTATAAGAGCGAGTTAGGGCGTTGTTATGTGCCTCGCGGCGCACGTCGTGGGGTAGAATCAAAACCGTGTTTTGGTGCCGTCTGCGCGGTGCCAATCTTTTGGTATTCATGCACTATGAGAGGAAGCGCTATGGACCGCTCCGAAATCTTCGACAAGATCGCCGAGGTCGCTGCTGACGTTCTGGGCGTCGATGTTGCCGAAATTAGCGATGAGACCACCTTTGACGACCTCGATGCCAACTCGCTCGAGCGCCTGCAGCTGGTTACGGCTATCGAGGACGAGTTCAACCTCGAGATCGATGACGAGACTCTGCTCTCGCTCAACTCTGTCGCCGACGCCGTCGACGCGATCGAACACGCCAGGGAGGCCTAGGTCTTGGCTTTGTCTGAACGACTTACGCGTGCCCAGGAAATCCTGGGCCACGAGTTCAATAATAAGGTGCTGCTGCGCGCGGCGCTTACGCATCCCTCGGCAGTCGAGGGCCAGCCGGTTTCTGCCAGCTATGAGCGCCTTGAGTTCTTGGGCGATTCCATTTTGGGCGCCGTCGTCGCCCGTTCGCTCTTTGAGTCCTATCCGGAGTTTGACGAGGGCAAGCTCACGCGCCTGAAGGTGTCGCTTGTCTCGGGCGCCACGCTGTCCGAGGTTTCTCACGAGTTGGGCATCGACGACATCATCATCTTTGGTGCCTCCGAGACCGGTACCGGTGCGCGCGGCCTGCATTCGGCGCTCGAGAACGTCTACGAGTCGCTCGTGGGCGCGCTGTACCTGGACGCCGGCTGGGATGCCGCAGCGGAGTTTATCCACCGTACGCTTAAGCCGCATTTGGCTTCCGAGCGTGCCGAGCACCCCGCGAACCCCAAATCGTTCTTGCAGGAGTGCGTGCAAGCCGACGGCCACGAACCCCCGGCGTATAAGCTCGTTGGCTCCGAGGGCCCGGCGCATGCGCCCACCTTTACCGCCGTGGTGTTGATCGATGGTATTCGCCAGGGTCGCGGCTCCGGCTCCTCAAAGAAGGAAGCCGAGGGAGCCGCTGCACTCGAGGCACTTGACCGCATGGGCTACACCACCAACGGCGTGATTCTCAACAAGAAGCCTGTTTAAGCGAGGAACCGTGTATCTCAAGTCCCTCACGCTCAAAGGGTTCAAGTCGTTTGCCGACCGCGCCCATATGACGTTTGAGCCGGGCCTGACCGTCATCGTCGGTCCCAACGGCTCGGGAAAATCGAACATCTCTGACTCGATTCTGTGGGTCCTGGGCGAGCAGAGCGCCAAGCAGCTGCGCGGCCAGGCCATGGAGGATGTCATCTTCTCGGGCTCGTCAGCGCGCAAGCCGGTGGGTGTCGCCGAGGTCACGCTGGTGCTCGATAACTCGGACCATATGCTGCCCGTCGACTTTGACGAGGTCGCCATCACCCGTCGTATGTATCGCTCGGGCGAAAGCGAGTACCTCATCAACTCGAGTCCGTGCCGCCTGATGGACATTCAGGACATCCTGCACGATTCGGGCTTGGGCAAGGATACGCATTCCATCATCAGCCAGGGCAAGCTCGACGCCATTTTGCAGAGCCGCCCCGAGGAGCGCCGTGCCCTCATCGAGGAGGCCGCCGGCATCTCCAAGCACAAGCGCCGCAAGGAGCGTGCGCTCAGAAAGATTAAATCGATGGACGAGCACCTGACGCGTGCCCGCGACATCAATAAGGAAATTGCCCGTCAGCTGCGACCGCTGGAGCGTCAGGTCGATCGTGCGCGCAAGTACAAAGAGCTGTCCTCGCGCGCGAACGAGCTTACGCAGATGCTGGCCGTCGACGAGCTGCGTTCGCTGCAGTCGCAGTGGAACGACTTGGAGAGCCGCTCCAAGGAAGGTGCCGCCGAGCTGGAGCTTGCGCAGTACCGCTTGGGCGAAAAGGAGCGCGAGCTCGAGAAGCTCCAGGTCATGCTCGAGGAAAAGGGCCTGTTTGTGGGCGATCTGGGCGAGCAGCGCCGCCATATGCAAGATGTGGTCGGTCGCATTAACTCCGATATGCGTCTGCTCGAGGAAAAGGGTCACAACATGGTGTCGCGCCTGTCCGACATGCGCGGGCAGATTTCGAGCTCCGAGCATCAGCGTCGTCGCGTGGTAGAGGAGCTCGAGGATGCACGTGCGCAGCTTGAGGAAGTGACCGGCGCGCACATGCAGGCCCAGGAGGACGTTGACGCCGCCGGACCTGCCGCCGCCGAGCTCCACGAGCGTCGCGTTGCGCTCGACAATCAGATTTCGCAGCTTACGCGTGAGCAACGCGATGTGCAGCGTGTGGCCGATAACGCGGCGCTCGAACTCGCCAAGGTGAAGGACTCGCTGAGCAACGCCGAGGTCGAGGACAACATGTACGCCTCACGCCTGGAGCAGATCGACGAGCAGCTCGAGGAAGTCACGGCCTCACTCGAGAGCCGTCGCGACCGCGCCGAGGAGCTCGACAGTGCACTTGATCAGGCCCGTCAAGCCCAGATTGATGCTCGCGAGGCTACCGAGGTCGCCCGTGCAGCCCTTAAGGACCTGCGTGCCCGCGAGAGCGAGGCGCGCAACAAACTGTCCGAGGTGCGCTCGGAGCTTGCCAGCCAAAAGAAGCTCGATGCCCGCATGGCTGACAGCTCGCCGCTCGTGAGCCGTCTGATGGGTGCGCTGGGCGACGATGTCTCGGGTCGTCTGGGCGACGTGCTCGAGGCCCCGCGTGAGCTCGAGGGCCTGGTGGAGCAGCTGCTTGCCGGCGATATCGATGCGCTGCTGTTCGACGATACGTCCGCGCTTGAGCGTGCCGGTCGTGCCGCTCTGGACCAGAAGAAGGCCTCGGGCGAGGCGCTGCTGGTGGCGCGCGGTGCGAGCGCCTCTGCTGCCGCTAAGGGCGCTGCCGGTTCCCGCCTGGTCGATCGCCTGTCCGTACGCGCCGGCTATGGCCCGGTTGTCGAGGCGCTGCTCGGCGGCTATTACGTTGTCGACGACTTGGCGGCTGCGCTGGCCGCGCCTGTCGTTGACGGCGTGACTTACGTAACCCCCGATGGCGCCCGCGTCGCCTGCGGCGGCCTGGTGCGTGTGGGCCTCGACGCCGGCGAGGCGTCGGGTGCCTTGGAGCGCAAGCGTCGCATTCGCGAGCTGGAGGGCCTGGAGCCCGATCTGACTGCTGTGTTTGAGCATGTGTCGGATCAGGTCGTCGAGGCAAATGCGGCCGTCGAAGAGGCGCGTGCCGCTGAGGGCGATGCCGCCGGCGAGATTGCCCGTCTTGAGGGCGAGCGCCGCTCGCTGCTCTCCGAGATTGGCCGCCTGGAGCAAAGCGCCAACAACGCCGAGGTCGAGCGCGTGCGCATTTCCAAGCGCCGCGAGCAGGCCGCCGAGGCCGTTCGCGCTGCGCGCCCGCGCGTGGACGAGCTCACCCGCTCGCGTGACGAGGCCCGAGCGCAGGCAAGCGATCTTGGCCTTCAGATTGCCGAAGCCAACGACGAACTCGACCGCGTTCGCCGTGACGATTCCGAGGCCGCCGGCAAGCTCGCCGATGCCAAGGTCCGCCTGGCCCAGACGAGCGAGCGCCTTCGTTCTCTGAAGGGCCGAGTACCCGATCTGGAGCATCGCCTGGAGGGCATCGACCGCCGTATCCGCGGAACACGCCAGGCCTCGCGCTCACTCGAGCTGCTGCGCCTGCGCGTCGATCCCATGCACGAGCGCTATTCGGCCCTGCTGGAGCGCGCGTCGGATTGGGCAGCGCGTCTGCGTGACCAGGCCTCTCTGGAGGAGGCGGACTCCGCTTCGCTCAAGAAGACCATCGAGGATGCCAAGGCAGAGGTTGCCCGCGCTAAGGAGAAGGTCGATACTGCCACCGCCACGCAAAACGAGTTTAAGGTTGCGCGTGGCAAGCTCGAGGTGCAGGTAGAGGCCGCCATTAGGGCCATTACCGCCGATGGCAACACGGTACTCGAGGAAGCGCTCATGCTTCCCGCGCCCACGGACCGCGATGCCGCCGAGCGCGAGCTCAACCAGCTTGTGCGCCAGATCAACAACCTTGGTCCCGTGAACCAAGTTGCCATGGAGGAGTACAAGCAGCTCAAGCGCCGCGCCGATTACATCGAGGAGCAGCTGGCCGATCTGGAGAGCGCGCGTAAGGCGCTCACCAAGATCACGGTGGCTATTGATCGCAAGATGCGCAAGGCGTTCCTTGTGACGTTTGAGAAGGTCGACGCGAACTTCCGCGAGATCTTCGCTATGCTGTTCCCGGGTGGCCAGGCTCATCTGGAGATGACCGATCCTGAGCATCCGGCCGAGACGGGTATCGAGGTCGTGGCGCAGCCGCGCGGCAAGCGCATCACCAAGATGATGCTCATGTCGGGCGGCGAGAAGAGTCTGACGGCACTCGCCCTGCTCTTTGCCGTGTACCGCACGCGCACGGTGCCGTTCTATGTGCTGGACGAGGTCGAGGCGGCACTTGACGACGCCAACCTGTCCAAGCTCATCGGCGCGCTCGACGTGTTGCGTTCCGATACGCAGCTCTTGGTCATTTCGCATCAGCGCCGTACTATGGAGGACGCTGACGTTCTCTATGGCGTCTCGATGCAAGCCGACGGCGTCAGCCGCGTCGTCTCGCAAAAACTCGATCGCGAAACCGGAAAGGTCGTGAATGCATAATGGGATTCTTTGACGCTCTCTCGCGCGGACTTGAGCGCAGCCGCGAGGCCCTCAACGAGGTCTTCTACTTTGGCGGCGAGGTCGACGAGGACTTTTGGGAGGACCTTGAGGATACCCTCGTTATGGGTGACATGGGCGCCGAGGTCGCCATTCAGGTCTCCGATGATCTGCGCGAGACGGCCGCCAAGAAGAACCTCAAGACCGCCCCGCAGCTCCGTCGCGCCCTGGCCGAGCAGCTCGAGCAGCATTTTGTGCCCGCCGAGCGCGATCCGTTCTCCGACACGCCGAGCTGCGTGCTGTTTGTAGGCATTAACGGCGCCGGCAAGACCACGACGGTCGGCAAGATCGCGAGCGCCATGGCCGCCCGCGGCAAGAATGTCGTGATCGGTTCTGCCGATACCTTCCGCGCCGCCGCCATCGAGCAGCTCGATGTGTGGGGTCAGCGCGCCGGCGTCCCCGTCATCAAGCGCGATCGCGGCTCCGACCCGGCAAGTGTTTGCTACGACGTGCTCGATGAGGCCGATAAGCGCGGCAGCGACCTGGTGCTGATCGACACCGCCGGCCGCCTGCACACGAGCCCCGAGCTCATGCGCGAGCTTGCCAAGGTGGTTAACGTGACGCGTAAGCGCGCCGCCAATATGGCCGCCGGCCCCATGCCCGTCTCGGTCGTGCTCGTGATCGATGCCGCCACCGGCCAGAACGGTCTGAACCAGGCACTCGAGTTTAACGAGGCGCTGGGTCTGGACGGTATCATCATGACGAAGCTCGACGGTACGGCAAAGGGCGGCATCGCCATGGCCGTGGCCGAGAAGCTCAAGCTCCCGATTCTGCGCGTGGGCGTGGGTGAGCAGGTCGATGACCTACAGGAGTTCAATGCCAAAGATTTCTGCCGCGCCCTGGTGGGCGAGTCCAATTAAGGAGTGACTAGTGTTTGATTCTCTGAGCGATCGCCTCAATGACACATTTGACCGCCTGCGCGGCAAGGGTAAGCTGACCGAGGCCGACATCACCTCGGCCATGCGCGATATTCGCATGGCGCTGCTCGAAGCCGACGTCAACTTTAAGGTTGTCAAGGAGTTCGTCGCCAAGACCAAGGAGCGCTGCATGACCGCAGAGGTCATGGAGTCGCTGTCGCCGGCGCAAAACGTCGTCAAGATCGTGCTCGACGAGCTCACTGAGATGCTCGGCTCCACCGAGAGCAAGCTCGTCTTTAGCAACCGTATCCCCAACGTCATCATGCTCGTGGGCCTGCAGGGCTCCGGTAAGACCACGGCGGCCGTAAAGCTGGCCTACCTGCTCAAGAAGCAGGGCCGCTCGCCGCTGCTCGCCGCGTGCGACGTCTACCGTCCCGCCGCAGCCGACCAGCTAGCCACGCTTGGCGGAGAGATCGGCGTGCCGGTCTTCCGTGGCGACGGTGCACACCCGGTCGACATCGCCAAGGGCGCTATTCAGGAGGCCGTCGACCACCTGCGTGACGTGGTCATCGTCGATACCGCCGGTCGTTTGCAGATCGACGAGCAGATGATGCAGGAAGCCGTGGACATCAAGAAGGCCGTCAAGCCCGATCAGGTGCTGATGGTCGTCGATGCCATGACCGGCCAGGATATCGTCAACGTCGTCTCGACCTTCGCCGAGCGCACCGACTTTGACGGCGTGATCATCTCCAAGCTCGACGGCGATGCCCGTGGTGGCGGCGCGCTTTCCGTGCGCCAGGTGACCGGCAAGCCCATCAAGTTCGTGAGCATGGGCGAGAAGCCCGATTCGCTGGAGCCGTTCTACCCCGACCGTATGGCCAAGCGAATCTTGGGCATGGGCGACGTCGTCGGCATCATCGAGAAGGCCCAGGAGGCCGCCGATGCCGAGCAGCTCGAGGCCGCCGAGCGCATGCTGCGCGAGGGCTTTACCATGAACGACATGCTCGACCAGATGAAAGCCGTTAAGAAGATGGGCGGCATGAAGGGCATTCTCGGCATGCTCCCCGGTGGCCAGCGCGCGCTCAACCAGATGGGCGGCAACCTGGACGAGGGCATCTTCGACAAGAACGAGGCCATCATTATGTCGATGACCAAGGAGGAACGCCTGCGCCCCTCCATCATCAACGGCCAGCGCCGCGCCCGCATTGCCAAGGGAGCCGGCGTAACCCCCACCGAGGTCAACGGCCTTATGAAGCAGTGGGGCGAGATGAACAAGATGATGGGACGCATGCGCACGATGGCCAATCAGGCGCAGGCCGGCGGCAAGAAGGGCAAAAAGGGCAAGAAGGGCAAGAAGATGCGCATGCCCAATATCCCTGGCCTGGACGCTATGGGTCTGGGCAGCATGGGCGGCCTGGGTACGGGCGGTCCCAAGTCCGATATGGAGCTGCTGCGCCAGATGGAAGCGCAGATGCGTAATAAGAAATAGAGCTGTAATTCCAGCTTGATATGGCAAAGGCCACTCGGAAGCTACCGGGTGGCCTTTGTTGTTGGCTTTGATTGTTGGGTTGCGTTTGGCGTCGCGCCCCGAGCTCGCGGTGCCGTGCCGTTAGTGGCAGCCGCAGCCCTCGTGGCCCTCGTGCTCGTGATGGCCGTGGCAGCCGCAGGAATCGCCATGCTCGTGAGTGTGGTCGTGGCCGTGGCCATGGCAGTCGCAGGTGGCCTCGCCGGTCTGCGCGAGCGTGCCGGCAATGAGGGCCTCGACGCAAGCGTCGCAGCTGCCCTGGGCACCTGCGTATACTGTGATGCCGGCTTGGGCAAGCGCGTTGATAGCGCCACCGCCGATGCCGCCGCAGATGAGCGTGTCCACGCCGCCGTTGGCGAGCAGGCCCGCAAGGGCACCGTGGCCGGTGCCGCCGGTGCCCACGACCTGCTCGTTGAGTACCTTGCCGTCCTGAATGTCGTAGATCTTGAACTGCTCGCTGCGGCCAAAGTGCATAAAGATGTTGCCGTTGTCGTACGTGGTTGCCACCCTCATGGTATCGATCTCCTTTGCTGGCCATACGGCCGTTGCCGTGGTAATGGGGGAGTACGCAATATTGCCGCCTTCGATGATGAGCGCCCGACCATTGACCAACGCGTTTGCCACCTTGCGATGCGCGCGGCTGCAAATAGCCGCCACCGTGGCGCGCGCGATACCCATCTGCTGTGCGACTGCCTCTTGGTTAAGGCCTTCCAGGTCGCACAGGCGCAGCGCCTCGAGTTCGTCGACCGTCATGTCGATGGCGTCTCCGCTGGCTAGGCCGTCAGGGGTAAAGCCGCGGTATTCGGGGATGATCCCGACGCGGCGCAGTTTTTCGCGTCTTCCTGCCATGTGCTCTCCTTATCTGACATATGTCAACAATAGAATAGCGAACGCGCAGATTTATGCAATGAATTTCTGGCATATGACAGAAATTGTGGGCTTATGTTTGGGCTGTGGGGCCGCATGTGCCTGGGCTACAATGAATCTCGCTTATAGGCAACTGACAGGAGGGTCAATGAGCAAGGCTGATCAACAGTTTGTAACCATGTGCCGCGATATTCTGGACCATGGCACCACCACCGAGGGCCAAAAGGTCCGCCCGGTGTGGGAGGACGGCACCCCTGCCTATACCATTAAAAACTTTGGCGTCACGGCCCGCTACGACCTGCGTGAGGAGTTTCCGGCGCTTACCCTGCGTCGCACGGCCCTCAAATCTGCCATGGATGAGATCCTATGGATCTATCAAAAGAAGTCCAATAACGTGCATGACCTCAACAGTCATATTTGGGATGAGTGGGCCGATGAGACCGGCTCCATCGGCAAGGCCTACGGGTATCAGATTGGGCAGAAGAGCCATTATGCCGAGGGTGACTTCGATCAGATGGACCGTGTGCTGTACGACCTCAAGAACACGCCGTACAGCCGCCGCATTATGACGAATACCTACGTGTTTAGCGACCTGTCCGAGATGCACCTGTATCCGTGCGCCTACAGCGTGACGTATAACGTGACGCAGCGCCCGCAGGATGATAAACCGACGCTCAACATGATTCTCAACCAGCGCAGCCAGGACATTTTGGCTGCGAACAACTGGAATGTGTGCCAGTACGCCATTTTGCTGATGATGGTCGCGCAGTCGGTCGATATGATTCCCGGCGAGTTGCTGCATGTGATTGCCGATGCCCACATTTACGACCGTCATGTCGATATCGTCCGCGAGCTTATCGAGCGTCCGCAGTTTGCCGCGCCTAAGGTAACGCTTAACCCCGATGTGCATGACTTCTATGCGTTTACGACCGACGACCTGATTGTCGAGGGCTATGAGCACGGCCCGCAGGTCAAGAACATCCCCATTGCGGTGTAGGTGACGCGCATGACGTGTAAGCTTTCTGCCATTGTCGCCGTGTGCGATGACTGGGGTATTGGGTGCGAGGGTGACATGGTCGTGTCCAATCGCTCCGATATGCGCCATTTTGTGGCGTGCACCAAAGGTTGCCCGGTCATTATGGGACGCAAGACGCTGCTGAGTTTTCCCGGCGGGCGTCCGCTTAAGAACCGCCGCAATATCGTGCTCACGCGCGATGAGGACTTTGCTCCCGAGGGCGTCGACGTGGTGCATAGCATCGACGAAGCGCTCGCCGCGGTAGCCGATGAGCCCGTTGCGTGGGTGATTGGCGGCGGCGATGTCTATCGGCAGTTTTTGCCGTATTGCGTCGAGGCCGAGGTCACGCATAACCATTGCGTGCATGACGTGGATACGTACTTTCCCGATTTGGATGCCGATTCCGCGTGGGAGATTGCGCGGCGTGACGGTGTTGCCACGATTGCCTCGGGCGAGGGAGACGAGGGTGTCGATTATGAGTTCGTGACGTATCGTCGCGTTGAGGCGTAAATCTCCTATTTGCCCACGGTATTATCGGGTTGGAATGATTGAGGGGCGGCGCTTGGCGTCGCCTCGTTTGATATAGATGCTGCTGTAAGAAGGGTGCGGGCTGGCTACTATGACTGATGCCGTTGAGGTGCTGCGAATCGATTCGCTCGAGGACGAGCGGCTCGATGCCTATGTGCGACTGACCGAGCGTGAGCTGCGCTGCGTACTGGAGCCGCAGAAGGGCATCTTTATCGCCGAGAGCGCCAAGGTCATCGAGCGTGCGGTGCGTGCCGGATACGAGCCGGTGAGCTTTCTTTTGGGTGAACGCTGGCTCGACCAGATGATGCCGCTGTTTGAGCGCTTGGTTGTGCGCGAGGGAGCGGGTCCGGTCCCGGTGTTCGTGGCCTCGATGGAGCTCATGGAGCAGTTGACGGGCTTTAACGTGACGCGCGGTGCGCTCGCGGCGTTTCGTCGCCCGCGTCAGATTCCGGTCGATGAGTTCTTGGGTGGCGTTGTCGAGGCGGCGGGGGAGCGCCCTGTGCGCGTGTGCGTGCTCGAGGGCATTGTCGACCACACGAACGTGGGCGCGATTTTCCGCTCGGCTGCCGCGCTCAATGCCGACGGCATTCTGGTGAGCCCTACGTGCTGCGACCCGCTGTATCGTCGCTCGGCCCGCGTGAGCATGGGCACCGTGTTTCAAGTGCCGTGGACGCGTATTGGCAGTGAGGCTCGCGTGTGGCCACATGATGGCCTGGCCGCGCTTCATGATGCCGGTTTTTCGTGTGCCGCTATGGCGTTGACGGATGATTCCGTTTCGCTGGACGATCCTGTGCTGCAGAAGATTGATCGCTTGGCGATTTTTATGGGTACCGAGGGTGCCGGCTTGGGCGCCAAGACCATTGCCGGCTGCGACCGAGCCGTGCGCATTCCGATGGCGCACGGGGTCGATTCGCTCAACGTGGCCGCGGCGAGCGCCGTCGCCTTTTGGCAGCTGTGCCCGCACGTGAGCAACGAGTACCACTACCAGCCGGGTTTGTATCACTAGGCAGATATTCCGCACCGCGCTCTGATTCGGGGTGTTTCGGTCGCCGCCAGTCGGTGCTAAGCTGGTTTTGGCTTTGGTTTTAAATTGCTGTTTTGTCGGTTGACGTGCGCTTTTGGGGAGGGCGTGTGGCTAAGAAATCTACGTCTATCGATGTAACGCAAGGTGTCATTTGGCAGCAATTGCTGTCGCTGTGCGTTCCCATCTTTTTTAGTTCGTTTTTTCAGCAGGCTTACACGCTTATCGGCACCTATATCGTCGGTCAGTTTGGCGGCAAGCTTGCGCTTGGCGGCATTCAAGCCACGATGGTGCTCACCGAGCTCTGCATTGGTTTTTGCGTTGGCGTTGGCGCTGGCTGCGCGGTCATTACCGGTCAGTATTTTGGTCAGCACGATGATGAGCGATTGAGTCGTTCGGTCCATACGGCCATGACGCTCGCGCTGGTGGGCGGTATCGTTTTCTCGATTCTTGGCATAGTGTTCGTTGAGCCCATGCTGGTACTTATGAACACGCCGCATGAACTATTGGCCGAGGGCGTGGCCTATGCTCGTTGCTATTTTGCCGCCATGGTTGCGGCGCTGCTGCTCAATATGGGAACGGCGCTGCTGCGTGCCGTGGGGGATACGCGCGGTCCCGCTGTGATCATTGCCTCTGGCTGCCTTGTTAACGTGGTGCTGGATATCATCTTTGTTGCTGTGTTGCATATGGAGGCGCTGGGCTGCGGCATCGCGGTAGCGCTGACCATTTGCTCCAATGCAACGATGATCGTGTTGCGCATGATGCGCGCTCCGGGTGCATGGCGTCTTTCGCTGTCTAAGCTCGGCATCGATCGCGGTATTTGTAAGAGTATGATCTCGTGCGGTCTGCCACTCGGTTTTCAATCGGCTGCCTATTCGATCTCGAACGTGCTGATCCAGATGTCGGTCAACTCGTTTGGTGCCGATGTCACCACGGCATGGGGTCTATCTGGGCGCCTGGATGGCATTATCTGGATGGTGACCGAGGCGCTCGGCGTATCGATCACTACGTTCTCGGCGCAGAACTTTGGCGCGCGTAATTACGAGCGCATGCGCAAGGGCTACCACACGTCGCTCGTGCTTTCGTTTGCGCTGATCGGTGGCCTCTCTGCCGTGCTGATGGTGTTCTCGGGCCCGTTGTCGCGTCTGTTTGTCGACGATGCTTCGATTTCGGCGTACACCACGACGATTCTTCATTTCATCGCGCCGTTCTACGCGATCTTCTCGATTATCGAAAATGCGTCGGGCTCCATTCGCGGCGCCGGCGTGAGCTTGCAGCCCATGCTGCTCACGATTTTTGGCACCGTCGTGCTCAGGGTGATCTGGGTGTTTGCGATTATGCCGTTCGATCCGTCGCTTGAGCACCTGCTGCTGGTTTACCCCGTAACCTGGCTCATCACGGCCACGATGTTTACCATCTACCACCACAGCGGCAACTGGCTCGGCCGCGCCACCGCCTAATGATCCGTAGGGGACGGAGGAAAACGGATCATTGACCTGGCAATAAGGCAAAATGATCCGTTTTCCTCCGTCCCCTTCGGATCATTTAGTATTCGATGCCTTGGCGGGCTAGGAGGCCTTCGTCGAAGTAATGTTTGACGGGGCGCATTTCGGTGACCAGGTCTGCCAGATCGGCGAGGGGCAGCAGACCGCGGCCGGTGAGCACGAGCTCCGTGGTGGCGGGCTTTGTCGCGATCAGCGCTTCGACATCCACGCGCGTCACAAATCCACGGCGCATGGCCTCGCCAAGTTCGTCCAGAATCAGAACGTCGACTTGGCTAATCTGCTCGCGCGCCAGCTCCATGATCTGTGCGGCACAGGCTTCGGGCGTGTCGCGGTCGGCTTGTACGATGCGCAGACCTAAACGGGGCGCCGCATCATGCTCGGCGCAGTGCAGCTTCTTGGCAAACTGCAGCATAAGCACGTTAAGTCCATAGCCCGTGGCGCGCAGTGCAAGCCCCAGCGCAGCCGTCGTCTTGCCCTTGCCGTCGCCCGTGTAGATCTGAACCTTGCCGACTTCCAGTGATGCCATCTCTGTCCTTTCGTGCCCGGCGTCGGTTTATCGTCGCTCGGGTTGGGTATTCTAGAAAGCATTATCAACCCCAGTAGATGGAGTTCAAGCAGATGGAGATGGATGACAACAAACGTAGACGGAATATGATCCTCTACGTGCTCATCGCCTTCGTCGTCTACCTCGTGCTCTCGACCGTTCTGTTCCCCAACATCGGTCACACGCAGCAGATTACGAAGACCGATTACTCGACCTTTGTCAAAGCGCTCGATAAGAAGAGTGTCGACAAGGTCGAATACAATACGGACGATTACACGATTTATTACACCAAGAAGGGCGAGGACGAGAACATCGCCTACAAGACGACCGGTGTGCCAAACGATGCGGGCTTTACCGATCGCGTGCTTGAATCCGGCGCCTCGCTGGAATCTGTTGTCCCCGATAAGAACTCGGGTCTGATGACTTACTACCTGCTTACGCTCATTCTTCCCATGGCTATCTTCTTCCTCATCGGTTGGTGGCTCAATCGTCGCATGAAGAAGGCCATGGGCGATGACGGCCCGTCGATGAACTTTGGCGGCGGTGGTTTTGGCGGCGGCGGACTGGGCAAGTCCGGTGCTCGCGTTATCGCTTCCAAGGATGTGGGCGTGACCTTTAAGGACGTTGCTGGCCAGGAAGAGGCCAAGGAATCCCTTAAGGAGGTCGTCGACTTTCTGGAGAAGCCGCAGCGCTACGAGGAGATCGGCGCCAAGCTGCCGCGCGGTGCTCTTCTTGTCGGCCCTCCGGGTACCGGTAAGACCCTGCTTGCCAAGGCTGTGGCCGGCGAGGCCGGTGTTCCGTTCTTTAGCATTTCGGGCTCGGAGTTTGTTGAGATGTTTGTCGGTCGCGGCGCTGCTAAGGTGCGTGACCTGTTTAAGCAGGCCAAGGAAAAGGCCCCGTGCATCGTTTTTATCGATGAGATCGATACCATCGGCAAAAAGCGTGACGGCGGCGGCTTTAGCGGCAACGACGAGCGCGAGCAGACGCTCAACCAGCTGCTGACCGAGATGGACGGCTTCGATAACCACAAGGGTATCGTCGTCCTCGCTGCGACCAACCGACCCGACAGCCTTGACCCGGCCCTGTTGCGCCCCGGCCGTTTTGATCGTCGCATCCCCGTTGAGCTGCCCGACCTGACCGGCCGCAAGAACATCCTTGAGCTCCATGCCAAGAGCGTGAAGACGCAGCCCCCGATCGACCTGACTGCGATCGCCCGTGCCACGCCCGGCGCCTCGGGTGCCGACCTGGCCAATATCATCAACGAGGGCGCCCTGCGCGCCGTTCGCGAGGGTCGCAAGCGTGCAACCCAGGACGACTTCGAGGAGTCGGTGGAGGTCGTCATCGCCGGTCAGCAGCGCAAGTCCACGGTGCTGTCCGATCACGAGAAGCAGGTCGTTTCCTACCACGAAATCGGCCATGCCATCGTTGCCGCTCGCCAGAAGGGCTCTGCGCCGGTTACCAAGATCACGATCGTTCCCCGTACGAGCGGCGCTCTGGGCTACACCATGCAGGTCGAGGAGGACGAGCGCTTCCTGACCACGCGCCAGGAGGTCTTGGACAAGCTCGCCGTCTATTGCGGCGGACGTGCTGCCGAGGAGCTCATCTTTGGTGAGATGACGACCGGCGCTGCCAACGATATCGAGCAGGCCACCAAGCTCGCTCGCAACATGGTGACGCGCTTTGGTATGTCCGATGAGTTTGGCATGATGGCACTCGGCACCGTCCAAAACGCGTACCTCAACCAGGACACGTCGCTCACCTGCGCTCCCGGTACTGCCGAGCGCGTGGATGCGATCGTGGCCAAGCTGATCGAGGATGCGCACGATCGCGCTCTGCAGATCCTGAAGGAGAACAAGTTCAAGCTTCACGAGCTGGCTCGTTATCTGTACAAGAAGGAGACGATCACGGGCGAGGAGTTCATGAATCTTCTCACGCGCGAGAATCCGCTGATGCCAAAGCAGCAGTAAGGCTGGCTGCGCAGTGTCGAACGCCCCATTTGAGTGTCCATCTCAAATGGGGCGTTTGGTTTGGGGATGATGTATATGAAGATCGTGGTGAGCGCCTGTTTGATGGGCGAGAGCTGTAAATATAACGGGCTCGATAATTACCATCGCGAGTTGGTCGAGGCTTGCGAACGTACGGGGACCGAGGTCCTGCTAGTGTGTCCCGAGGTCTTTGGCGGCCTGCCCACGCCGCGCAGGCCGTCCGAGATTGTGGATGGTGAGGTCCGCACCCGCGAGGGCATCTCAGTCGATCGCGAGTTTCGCCTGGGTGCTCAACGTGCGCTCGATATGTGCGAGCAGGCGGGCGGGCCGTCCGAGATCGTTGCGTGCATTTTGCAGGACCGCAGCCCCTCGTGCGGTACGGGTCACGTCTACGATGGCACCTTTAGCGGTACGCTCACCGCGGGCAACGGCGTTTTCGTCGACCTGCTGCTGCGCCATGGGTACCGCGTGATTCCCGCAAGCGAATTCGATCCCAGCATGCTGGAACATTGTCCATAGCACTCGAACCCAACACTTCCTCACGGGTGACCGTTTTGGCATCATCCGTGAAGTTGATATTGAGTACGACCCGGTCATCAAGGACGTAGACCGAGTTGACAGGCGCCGCACCCAGGCAGCCCCTCCCCGCGGCCCTCGCGCAGGAACGCGTACACGGTCCTCTCGTCTCTTGCGCCCCCCGGAACTGTCCACATCAGTGTAGCCAATCCAGTCCGCCAAGGGCTGCAGCCCGGACAACGCGGCGATGGAGGGCTTCTTCGGCCTGCTCAAGAAGGAGTTCTGGCATGGCAGGGACTGGTCGGACTGGACCCCGCCCGCTTCATCGAGGAGCTCGGGGGCTGGATCAGCCGATACAATACGGAGAGGCGCAGCGATGCGCTCGGTGGCCGCACGCCGGCCGAGTTCCGCTCCGCGCTGGGAAGGGCCGCGTAACGGTCCAAGAAATCGTCCGCAGTTCCCATTCCTGCCCCTTTGGGACAGCTTCTTGTTGGGGCTTGCCCGCCCCAAACCCTGCTAGGAACGAGTACAGCAAACTGGAATTATCAAATTAGTCTTTGCAAATAACCTTTGAACCTTCACCATCAATTACAATTCCC
>CAUDQR010000023.1 GCA_958451615.1 uncultured Collinsella sp.
ATAACCGGTGTAGCCTTCACGCAGCGAAGCTGTTGGAATAAATGCGACTTTTTTACTTTCAACTTCTTCCTTAATCAGACTTCCTACACTTGAAAAGTGAGAACATAAAAACAGTTTCATCAGTATTCTCCTTTATATATAAATTCTTATTTGTTGAACTAAGCCGTGTATACCATACTCTCCAATGAAAGAACGCCCTGATATAGCGAAATTTTGCCGTTTTCCTGCGTACGTGCGTACACACTCCACAGGAATTCTAAGGGGCCTGCCCCCTTAGCACACGGACTTTGGAACAAAGTCTAGTGTGCTACGCCTTGCCAGAGGTGTACAGGCTCCCGGTATGCACGTACGAAGCAATTGCCATCAATGCGCCATATAAGTGGCGATCAAGTTCGCATAAAGCGACCTTGATCCTGCAAAACAAAAGGCAGGATACCATCACCACGATGATACCCTGCCTCTGTTCGTTTCTGTTTACCGTTCCGAGTAGTCCTTCCGCAGAATTTCCGATAAACAAAAAACGTACCCGAACCCTTTCTCGTAAAGAATCGGGTTCGAGTACGAACTGAATGCTGGAGCAATAAAAAACCACCAGAAAGGTGCCCGTCCCCTTTGTGGTGGTTTTGGGTCAGTCCTAGAGCGTGTGGCCGTAAGCGTTGGCGGCCTTGATGGCGGCGGCGAATTTCTCGTCGGTGAAGGGCTCCGGGTTGCCTTGCTTCCATTCGTTGGTGGCGTGCGCGTACTCGCACAGGGCAGGGATATCAGCCTCGGAAAGCCCGACCTGCTCAAGCGTCACGGGCAGGCCCATCTGATTGTTAAAGGCGGCGTAGCGCTCAAGGTTCTCGGTATCGCCCGTGTAGGCAAACAGCACGAGCACGCCCAGGCTCACGACCTCGCCATGCAGGTAGGTGCCCTCGCGCGGAATGCTGCAGGTGGCGTTGTAGAACGCATGCGCCACGCTCGAGTTGTAGTAGTAATCGTTTTGGTTGGTCAGGTTGGAGACGTAGCCCGTGTTGACCACGATATTGAGCGCGATCTGCTTGACGGCTTCGGTCGACAGGTTCTGGCGAACGTCCTCAAGACCCTGCACGCCATAGGTAAACAGCGGCTCGGAGCAGGTGTGTGCGAGCGTCAGGCCAAGACCTGCGGTGTGCTCCAGGTTGCCGGCGCTCGTGGCGTACTCGACCTCGGGCTGCTTGGACAGGGCATCGCCCACGCCCGCCCAGAAGTACTCCGCCGGAGCCTCGGCGATGATCTTGGGGTTGATGAAGATGTGCACGGGTCGGTTGGGGTACGAATAGCCCTCGAGCGAGCCGTCGTCGTTGTAGACAACGGCAATGGCGGTCGCGGCCGAGCAGTTGGAGCAGATCGTCGGTACCGTAAAGACGATCTTCTTGAGCTCGATGGCCGCTGTCTTGACGGTGTCGAGCGCCTTGCCGCCGCCGCATGCGATAAGAACGTCGGCTTCTTGGCAGACAGGGGAGTTCACAACCTTGGCGATATTGGCGCGCGTACTGTTGGTGCCGTAGACGCGCGTCTCCAGAATCTCGACGTCGGTGCCCTCCAGCGCCGCTTCGATACCGGGAAGCGCCGCTGCCAGTGCTCGTTTACCACCGATAATCGCGACCTTGGTCGCTCCGTACTCGTCCAGTGCGCCGGGCAGCTCGTCAAAGCAGTCCTCGCCGACGGTGTAGTCGCTCATTCCAATCGTGCGCATAGCAGCCTTCTTTCGTTAGATAAAGTGCTTTCAGGTATTTTGCTCCAAGTGAGTGCTTGCGATCGCGAGAAGTTTCTAAAGTATGAAACCGATGTTGAGGGTTTTTCGCCGGCGTTGACCGTGTTACCATACAGCGCATAAGCGTTGATGGGGACGAGTAGTCGGCCGTCCGCATGCTACAGAGAGCGGGGAGCGCTGAGAACCCGTGCATGCGACCGATGAAAATCACCCCGGAGCTGCGGTCCCAACGGGCGCGCCGCACAGGCACGTCTTAGTAGACATCGCCGAGATGGTCGTCGATACAGACCAGCCGAGTAACGGATGCGAGCGCGCTGTAATGCGGGTGAGGGCATCTAAGCTGGGTGGTTAAGCGAAGAGCTTTTGCGGGCACACGGCCCGTTTTGTGGCGCTTCGTCCCAGCTTGCAGGGACGGGCGCTTTTTTTGGTGCCCAACGGGCGTGCGCGCCCACGACATGAAAGGGGTACCGTGGCAAACGAGTACAAGCAGACGATGAATCTGCCCAAAACCGGTTTTCCCATGCGTGCCGGTCTTTCCAAGTCCGAGCCCAAGCGACTCAAGGACTGGCAGGACAACAAGGTCTACGAGCAAGTTCTGAAGAAGAACGAGGGTCACAAGAAGTTCGTGCTGCACGACGGCCCTCCGTATGCCAACGGTCCGATCCACATCGGCCACGCCATGAACAAGATCTCCAAGGACATGATCAACCGCTACTGGATGATGCAGGGCTATGAGGTTCCCTACGTCCCCGGTTGGGACTGCCACGGCCAGCCGATCGAGCACAAGGTCGAGGAGAAGCTTGGCACCGAGAAGTTCAACCAGACCCCCACGGCCAAGATTCGTGAACTCTGCAACGAGTTCGCTGTCGAGAACATTGAGCTTCAGAAGGCCGGTTTCCGTCGCTTGGGCGTGCTCGGCGACTGGGACAACCCCTACCTGACGCTCTATCACCAGCATGACGCCGCCGACATCGAGGTTTTCAAGGCGATGTTCGATAAGGGCATGATCTATCGCGGCCACAAGCCGGTTCACTGGTGCAAGCACTGCCACACTGCGCTGGCCGAGGCCGAGATCGAGTACTCCGACGAGACGAGCCCGTCCATCTTCGTGCGCTTTGAGATGACCTCCAAGCCTGCCGGCCTCGAGAACTTCGACGGCCCGGTCGACTTCATCATCTGGACGACTACGCCGTGGACCATCCCGTCCGACCAGGCCGTTTCCCTCAAGCCCGGTGCCGCCTACGTCGCCGTTGAACACGAGGGCCGTGCCGAGGTCATGCTCGAAGACCTGGCGCCCAAGTGCTGCGAGGAGTTTGGCTGGGAGTACACCCCGGTCATGGTCGACTGCAAGCCCTACGTGGTTCCTGCCGAGACCTTCCACCACATCCACTACAAGCAGCCGATCTTTGACGGCGTTGAGGGCGTGGCGCTGCTGGCCGATTACGTCGGTGTCGATGACGGTACCGGTATCGTCCACAACTCGCCCGGCCACGGCGTCGACGACTACTTCGCCTGCCTCAAGGAGGGCATCACCGACATCTGCATGCCGGTCGATGACGACGGTAAGTTCTACACCGGCGAGGAGTTTGGTACCGGTGGCCCCTTCAGCGGTATGGACACCGATGAGGCCAACCCGCACATCATCGAGTTCCTGCGCGAGCGCGGCACCCTGGTCCTCGAGAAGAAGATCACGCACAGCTATCCGCACTGCTGGCGCTGCAAGCACCCTGTGCTCTTCCGTGCTACCGACCAGTGGTTTGTCTCGATGGACAAGACCGGTTTGCGCGAGCAGGCTGGCAAGGAGGTCCGTGAGAACGTCAAGTGGTATCCGGCCCACGCGGCCAACCGCATCGGTGCCATGGTCGAGCAGCGTCCCGACTGGTGCATCAGCCGTCAGCGCAACTGGGGCGTGCCTATTCCCAGTTACACATGCGCCGACTGCGGCGAGAAGGTCATGAACGACGCCACGCTCGACGCCGTCATCAAGCTCTTCCACGATAAGGGCTCCGACGCCTGGTTCACCGACGCTCCCGAGAGCTACCTGGGCGAGGCCTGCGTCTGCCCCAAGTGCGGCGGCCATCACCTCAAGGCTGATAAGGACATCCTTGACGTGTGGTGGGACTCCGGCGTGTCTTGGAAGGCCGTCTGCGAGTACCGTCCCGAGCTGGAGTACCCGGCGGACGTCTACCTCGAGGGCTCTGACCAGCACCGCGGTTGGTTCCAGAGCTCACTGCTCACCTCGGTGGGCGCCAACGGCCACGCTCCGTACAAGGCGGTCGTCTCGCAGGGCTTCACCCTCGACGGCCAGGGCCGTAAGATGTCTAAGTCACTCGGCAACGTCATCGACCCCAACAAGGTCTGTGACGAGATGGGTGCCGACATCATCCGTCTGTGGGTCGCCTCCGTCGATACCAGCTCCGACGTCTCCATCGACCACGAGATTCTCGCTCGTACGTCCGATGCCTACCGTCGTTTCCGCAACACGCTGCGCTTCCTGCTCTCCGAGCTCGAGGGTCAGTTTGTGCCCGAGACCGACGGCGTCGCCTTTGCCGACCTGCTGCCGCTCGACAAGCTCATGGTTGCTCGCCTGACCCAGGTCCAGGCCGAGGTTGACGACGCCTACGCCAGCTACGAGTTCCCGCGCGCCTACCGTGCGCTTTACGACTTTGTGGTTACCGAGCTCTCCAACGTGTATCTCGACGCCCTGAAGGACCGTCTGTACTGTGAGAAGCCCGGTTCGCTCGAGCGTCGCAGCGCCCAGACCGTGCTGGCCGAGCTCTTCTCGATGCTCATGCGCGACCTGCAGCCGATCTTGTCCTACACGGTCGACGAGGCCATGGCCTATGCGCCCGCCGGCTGCGTCGATCACCAGAAGTACGCCGCGCTGCTCGATTGGTACAAGTCGCCCATCACGGTCGACGAGGCCAACGAGTTTGAGGGCGTGCTCGAGGCTTCACTCGAGCTCCGCAACGTCGTGACCAAGGCCCTTGAGGATGCCCGCTCCGCCGGCACCTTCACCAAGAGCCAGCAGGTCCGCGTCAAGGCGGTCGTTCCCGCCGAAATGTATGCGCTGCTGACCGGCGACAAGGCCGTCGACCTGGCCGAGTTCTACATCGTCTCCGATGTTGAGCTTACCCAGGGCGAGGAGCTTTCTGTTGCCATCGATGCTGCCGAGGGCGAGTGCTGCGACCGTTGCTGGAACTACCGCACCACCGTCGGCGAGTACAACGGCCACGCTCACATTTGCAAGAGGTGTGCGAATGCCCTTTAAGGCATGGTAACTCGGCATTTTAGTTATAGGGAGAATTTGACGCCTTCGGCCCATTTGCTCCGCTGAAGAAAAGCGACATTCCGTTATCCGGAATGCCGCTTTCTTTTATGCTGGTTATTTATCTGACATTAGCGAATGTGTCGTGCGCTCTGCGTGTGGCAATATAAGATGGTTATTTGCGTTAAACGGCATTTGATTATCTGAGGGTAGGGGATTTCTTTGGGTCGTGGTGCGGATATGACGCCGCCTTTGCGTTGGCGGTTGGGTGTTGCTGGTGGGGTAGCGCTGGCTGTGCTGCTTGTTGACCAGCTGACCAAGCTTGCGGTTCGCGCCGTGGGCGACGCTTTGCATGTGACCGTCATCCCCGGTGTCGTCGACTTTATGTTTGTCCGCAATATCGGTGCTGCCTTTAGCATGGGCGAGGGGCATGGCATCGCGTTTGCCGTGCTGGCGTTGGCTGTCATTATTGCTATTGCCGTGTACTTGTTCCGTGCGCCTCAGCTCGCCCATCTTGAGGTTGTGGGCATGGCGATGGTTGCGGGTGGTGCTATCGGTAACGCGATCGATCGTTTGGCCTTTGGCTTCGTGACCGATTTTATTGCCACCACCTTCATCGACTTCCCCGTCTTCAATGTGGCCGATGTCGGCATTACGGTCGGTGTGGTGCTTGCCCTCATCGGCTACATGTTCTTGAGTCCTGCGGCCCTTGAGGTCGACGCGACCGCCGAGCTCAACGCCCGTGACGAGGCCCGCGCTAAGCGCAAGGCCCAGCAGCGTGGGGAGCGTGCCCGCAAGATTCGCGAAAGGAGCGAGCGCTAATGGCCGACATCCATATCCTTGTTGCCGACGATGCCGCTGGTCAGCGTCTTGACGCCTATCTGGGCGCTAATGACGGCTGCCCTACGCGCTCTGCCTGCGCGCATCTGATCGAGGGCGGTGCCGTTGCCGTCAACGGCGAGACATGCCTGTCAAAAAAGTATGCCGTGCGCTCCGGCGACCGTATTTCGGTCGATTTGCCCGAGCCGCACGATCCCACCGATGTGATTCCCGAGGCCATTCCCCTCGATATCCGCTACGAGGACGACTACCTCATCGTGCTCTCCAAGCAGCGCGGTCTGGTGTGCCATCCCGCCCATGGCCACGAGAGCGGCACCCTTGCGAACGCCTTGGTCTATCACTGTGGCATTGACCATCTGGGCACCGTGCAGGGCGAGGACCGCCCCGGCATCGTGCATCGCCTGGATCGTGACACCTCGGGCCTTATGCTCGCGGCAAAAGACGACGACACCCAGCGCGCGCTCCAGAATCTCATCCGCACGCGCACGCTCGACCGCCGCTACATTACGCTCGTCCACGGCCACATTGCCATGGACGAGGGCACCATTAACACTGGCATTGCCCGTTCTACGCGCGACCGTGTCAAGATGGCGGTTTCGGACGATCCTTTCGCGCGCCAGGCCATTACGACCTTTAGGGTCCTCGAGCGCTTCGATTCCACGCGTTTTGACGATGGCTATACGCTCGTCGAGTGCCACCTGTTTACGGGTCGCACGCATCAGATTCGCGTGCACATGCGTCATATCAACCACGCCTGCGTGGGCGATCCGCTCTACGGTAAGTGCGATGCGCGTGCCGACCAGGGTTTGACCAGGCAATTCCTCCATTCCTGGCGTGTGGCGTTCGATCATCCCGTGACGGGGGAGCACATTGAGTGCCGCGATGAGCTGCCGTGGGATCTCGCCGCCGTTCTGGATGACCTAGCCCCGCGCTCGCTCGGCCGCACTGCCGCCGGCGACGAAATCGTTCCGCAGCTCGGTCTGCTCGAAGCCTAACCAGTATTAGGTGGTTTCTTGAACTCGGTTAGCCTACGGTAAGATATACGGTTGTTTACGTAACGCGTTCTCGGGAGCCTGCATGCTCGCCTTTTTACAAACCAACACACCCATCGTGATCTTCAACCAGATTGTGGTTACGCTGCTCACGGTCTGCTTTCTGTACCAGGTGGTCTTCTTTGTCATTGGCGCTCTTCGTGGCGAGGTCGCGCCTCCCAAGGCCAAAAAACTCCACCGCTATGCCTTCTTTATTGCGGCGCATAACGAGGAGGCCGTGATCGCCAATCTCGTACGCTCTATCAAGGATCAGGACTATCCGTCCGAGCTCATCGAGGTCTTCGTGGTCGCCGATGCTTGCACCGACAACACGGCGCAGCTCGCGCGCGAGGCCGGTGCCATTGTTTACGAGCGCAATGACCTGGCCCGCAAGGGCAAGAGCTGGGTCATGGACTTTGGTTTCGATCGCATTCTCAACGAGTATCCCGACACGTTTGAGGGCTACTTTATCTTCGATGCCGACAATGTTATCTCCCGCGATTACGTCTCCAAGATGAATGATGCCTTTGACCAGGGCTTTCATGTGGTCACGAGCTATCGTAACTCCAAGAACTTCGGCAGCTCGTGGATTTCGTCTGCCAACGCCACCTGGTATCTGCGTGAGGCCCGCTTCCTCAACAACGCGCGCAACATCTGTAAGACGTCTTGTGCCGTCTCTGGTTCGGGCTACCTCATCTCCGCCAGCGTAATTGAGGGCATGCACGGCTGGCAGTTCCATACGCTGACCGAGGACATCCAGTTCACTACGTTCTGTGCCATTCACGGCATCCGCATCGGTTATGCGCCGGCGGAGTTCTTTGACGAGCAGCCGGTGACGTTTAAGGCGTCCTGGAAACAGCGCATGCGTTGGACCAAGGGCTTTTACCAGGTGTTCTTTACCTACGGTAAGCACCTGGTCAAATCGACCTTCCGCTATCATCGCTTTGCCGCCTACGACATGTTTATGACCATCGCCCCGGGTATGCTGCTATCGCTGATCTCGATGCTCGCCAATGCGACGTTCCTGATCGTGGGTGGCCTTTCGCATGGTTTCTTGGCTACCGAGGTCGAGATGCAGGCTTGTGCCGCCTCGCTTATCATGACGTTCGTGATGATGTACCAGACCTTCTTTATCCTGGCGCTGCTCACGACCATCTTTGAGTACAAGCACATTCATTGCGCTCAAAAGTGGCGCCTGGTGACCAACCTGTTTACCTTCCCGATCTTTATGTTCAGCTATATCCCCATTACGGTGGCTGCACTGTTCCTAAAGGTCGACTGGGTTCCGACGCAGCACGCCGTTAACGTTACCCTCGACGAGGTCATGCGGGGCGCCAAGTAACCACGATCAGAACCACCACAAAGGGGATGCACCTTTGTGGTGGTTTTTCTTTTGAGCAGCTGCTCATGGAGGTGCACGATGTTCTACATCCCATTTTGGATCTGCGTCTTTGCCGGTGCGGTGGTTGATGCCCGTGAGCGGCGGTTTCCCAATGAGCTTGCTGGCGCGTGTGCCGTGGCGGCGTTTGCGGGCGTGTGGCTGGATGCGGGCTTGAACACGACACTTGACCACGCTGGCCTTGCGGTCATCGTGTACCTTTCTCTCGCGTTGACCGAGTCCCTCTGGCGACGCCTCCGTCAAACCCCGGGCATCGGCATGGGTGATGCCAAGGCACTCTTCGCGCTTTGCACGCTCGACCCTATGGGTGGCGTCGTGGCATTTGCCGCCGCGCTCCTGGTCCTTGCCCTCTCCTGCCTCATCACAAAATCGCGCTCCTTGCCATTGCTCCCATTTTTGGTGCCGATTTTTGCCATAATCGAGGTCGTGGGCTGCACATTGTAACCGATTGCGCATCCTTCTTAAGGAGCATGCCATGGCAACTAACCAAGAAACGGCCGTCATTAAGGCGCGCATGGACCGTATTCCCTCGTCGTTATCGCCCGAACTTGTCGAGCGCATTGCCGCAGATCGTGCTTTGGGCTATGTCAACCCGTACCGTTGCGACGATGACCAGGTCATCCGTCGCGTTGATCGAGCCGCAGACGAGGGCACGCTCATGCGCCCGGCATTTATGCGCGATGCCGAAAAGATTCTCCATTTGCCCGCGTATGCCAGATATGCTGGTAAAACGCAGGTCTTTAGCTTCCGTAGCAATGATGATCTGTCGCGCCGTGGTTTGCACGTGCAGCTTGTCTCGCGCATTGCGCGCGATATCGGCCGCGCCCTGGGGCTCAACTGCGATTTAATCGAGGCGATTGGCTTAGGCCATGACTTGGGCCACACGCCCTTTGGCCATGCCGGCGAGCGATTCCTCAACGATATTTACCACGAGCGTACGGGTCGCTACTTTTTCCATAACGTGCAATCAGTCCGTGTGCTCGATGCACTGTATGGCCGCAACGTGTCGCTCCAGACACTCGATGGCGTGCTGTGCCATAACGGCGAGTACGAGCAACGCGTGTTTGAGCTTTCGGATATGGGTTCCTTTGAACAGTTCGATCTGACGGTCGAGGACTGCATCGCCACGGGCTATAGCGCGATTGAACACCTGCGCCCCATGACGCTCGAGGGCTGCGTCGTTCGCATCTCGGATATTCTTGCCTACGTCGGTCGTGACCGTCAGGATGCGATCGCGGCGGGTCTGCTTTCGCCCGACGCTTTTGACGATGGTCGGGGCGGCGCCTATAACAGTTGGATCCTCACGCACGCTTCCATCGATATCGTTGAGCATAGCTATGGTAAGCCGCGCATCGAGATGAGCGAGGACCTGTTTGAGGAAATTCGCCGAGCCAAGCGCGAGAACTACGAGAAGATCTATAGCAAGGGCGGTATCGAAGGCGATTCCGAGGAGGAGCTGCGTGAGGCGTTCGAAAAGCTCTACGACCGTTGCCTGCGGGATCTAAACAGTGGCGACGAGTCCTCTTATATCTTTAAGCACCATATTTCGCGCATTGAGCAGCAGCTTTCCTACTATCATCGTACCTATGCCTGGCAGGACGACAAGGATCAAGCCGTGGTGGATTACATCGCGAGCATGACGGACGGTTATTTCTGCGAGCTGACGAGCAAGCTGTTCCCGGGTCTAAAGTTTCCGCATCGTACCTATATTAACGAACGGTAGTTCGTATTTATTCGGTATACTGTTTGTGGAAAACGTTTTTGATTGATGCACGGGATGGCTATGGACGACCTTTTTTCTGCTTCGACGCGCGAGCGTTCCTTTCAGAATGCGCCGCTTGCGGTGCGCATGCGCCCCAATTCGCTCGACGATTATGTGGGCCAGCAAAAGGCCGTCGGTAAGGGCTCATGGTTGCGTGCCGCGATCGAGCACGACGTGCTTTCGAGCGTGATTCTGTACGGGCCGGCCGGTACGGGTAAGACGACGCTGGCCCACATTATCGCCAACCATACTAAGAGCGAGTTTGTCGAGGTCAGCGCCGTGACGGGCACCGTAAAGGACTTGCGCCGCGTGATCGATGAGGCCAAGACGCGCCTGAATACGTACGACCGCCGCACCATTCTATTCATCGATGAGATTCACCGCTTCTCTAAGTCGCAGCAGGATGCCCTGCTGCATGCAGTTGAGAACCGTACCGTCATTATGATTGGCGCTACGACGGAGAATCCGTACTTCGAGGTCAACTCGGCGCTGCTCTCACGTGGTCGAGTCGTGGAGCTTGAGCATTTAAAGGACGAGGATATCGCCATGCTTATCGAGCGTGCGCTCGAGGCGCCTCAGGGCCTGAACGGCAAATTCTCGGCCGATGATGATACGGTCAAGACCATTTGCACGCTGGCAGCGGGTGATGCACGCTCGGCCCTGACGACGCTTGAGTTGGCGAGCGAGATTGCCGTCACGCGTCCCGATACCGAGGGGACGCCGGCTCCGGCGGCGGGGGAGCGGTATCCCATCACGGTCGACGATGTGAAGATCGCCAATCCGCGCCGTGGGTTTTCGTATGACAAAAACGGTGACATGCACTACGACATTATCAGTGCGTTCATTAAGTCCATGCGCGGCAGCGACCCCGATGCTACCATTTATTGGCTCGCGCGCATGATCGATGCAGGGGAGGATCCCAAGTTTATTGCACGCCGTATTATGATTCAGGCTTCTGAGGATGTTGGCAACGCCGATCCGCAGGCGCTTTTGGTGGCGCATGCCGCGTTTAAGTCTGCCGAGGTCATTGGCTATCCCGAGTGCCGCATTAACCTGGCTCAGGCTGCACTCTATGTGTGCTTGGCGCCTAAATCCAACGCGTGTGAGGCTTCAATCGATGCGGCGCTGGCCGATATCCATTCTAGTGGGCTTCGTGAGGTGCCGAGCTATCTGCGCGATCGTCATCGTCCGGGCAGCGACGAATACGGTGTGTATAAGTATCCGCATGACTATCCCGAAGGCTGGGTCGAGCAGCGCTATTTGCCCGAGGGGCTGGAGCGCGGCGCCTTCTGGCATCCTGCCGGCCGCGGTTGGGAAGAGTGGCGTGTTGAGCAAAGCGAACGCGACCGTAGCGGTAATGCTCCGAAGTAACTGCTGATTATTTTGTCCCAGGATCTCACGCTTGGCATGTTCGGTCCCCTTTGGGGTACCATGAACAGCGTCTGTATTTCGATTCCTTTGGGAGGCTTGTATGAGTCCCATTCAAATCGCCCTGCTGTTGCTCGCCGTTGCCGGCGTGTGGGCTGTTGTCGAGCTCGCGCTCACGCTGCGCAAGACCCGCACCGTCGTTGATTCGCTCGACAAGACGGTGAGTGACCTTAACAATACGCTCGCCGAGGCACAGCCTGTGGTGGCAAAGCTCGACGGCGCTGTCGATGAGCTCACCCCCGCGCTGGCACAGGTTGAGCCGCTCCTCAAGTCGAGCAAGACTGCCGTTGATGCTCTGACGTCTAACCTCGTTGAGGTTGAGGCGGTCGTTCGCGACATCTCCGAGGTCACGGGCAGCGTGGCTGAGGCCAGCAATGCCGTATCGAGCGTGACTGATTCTGCTGCTGGCGCCGTGCAGAAGCTCTTCAATAAGGTGAAGGCTCCTGCAGCCGACGCCGATCGCAAGCTCGCCGCTGCCGCCGCCGAGGCCGAGCAGCCTACTGAGCGCGTTCTGATTGGCGATGACGATGCCGCTGCTGACGACGATGATGTTCAGAAGCCCGCTGCTAAGCCTGCTCAGTATTACACTTATACGCCTGCCGAGACCTCCGAGGAGTCCTGCGATGAGTAGCGAAGCAACCTGCCCCATTACGCTGAGCGTTGCCGGTGATCCGCGTCTCGCGCGCTTGGTGCGCATGACGGCCGCCAACGTCGGCGCCCTGTGCTCTATGTCCGTTGATCGCATCGAGGACATTCGTATGGCTGCCGAAGAAGCCTTCATCTTTGGCTGCACGGCTGTTGATTCCGACGATATCTCGATCAAATTCGATGTCGACGAATCGCATGTGGGCATGACCTTTACCTTTGGCGACCAGGCGACTGTCGATGAGGATGACCAGGCTGCCGTGTATGCCGAGCTCATTTTGGCGAGCGTGTGTGACTCTTACGAAAAGACTACAGCGCCCCTAACGCTTTCTCTCGACCTCAAGGCGGATATCTAATATGACCGAACGCTCCCGGAGCGGCAAGACCGCTTGGGACAAGGAGAAAACCCGCGAGCTGTTTCGTCGTTATAAGGAGACCGGTGATCCGGATGCTCGCGAGCAGCTCGTCATGTCCCATATGAACCTGGTAAGGTTTCTTGCCAACAAATTCAAGAACCGCGGCGAGCCGCTCGATGACCTTTTGCAGGTCGGGTACTTGGGCTTGCTCAAGGCTATCGATCGCTTTGATCCCGAGCGCGGACTCGAGTTCACGACGTTTGCCACGCCCACCATCTTGGGCGAGATTAAGCGCCACTTCCGCGACAAGGGCTGGAGTGTGCGCGTGCCGCGTCGTCTGCAGGAGCTCTCTGCCAAGGTTAACCAGGCCACCGACAAGCTCACCAACGAGCTTCAGCGTTCGCCCAAGGTTGAGGAAATCGCCGATTATCTTGGCGTAACCGTCGACGAGGTGCTCGAAGCCATGGAATCGTCCTCGGCCTACACCTCGGTGCCCATCGAGGCCCCCGGTGCGTCCGATTCCGATGATGCGCCTTCGATTCTCGATCGTTACGCCGACGATGACAACGAGCTCGACTTTACCGATGACCGTCTGGTAATCGAGGAAGCCATCCGCGATTTCTCGCCGCGCGAGCGCGAGGTTATCGAGCTGCGTTTTGCGAAGGGCATGACCCAGATCGAGATTGCCAAGAAGCTGGGCATCTCGCAGGTGCAGGTTTCGCGTCTGCTGCGCCGCACGCTTAAGAAGATTCAAGATAAGATCGACCCCGACGGAGTGATGGTTCGTTCATGAGTGAGCACCCCCAACAAATCGACCGCACGCTTCGCGATACCCGTATTCTGACGCTGCGCATTTGGGGCGTCGTCGGCTGCATTGTCATCGCTGCCGTCATCTTTAACCTTATGGGCATCCTGGCACCGGTCATCGAGTTTTTGGCAGTCGGTTCCATCATCGCTTTTGTCATGTCGCCGATCACCAACTGGCTCGAGCATCACGGCGTGAATCGCGGCATCGGTTCGCTTATCGCGCTCATTGTGGTTGTTGCCGTGCTCGTCGGCGTCGTCTGCATCCTCTCGCCTATTTTGCTCGGTCAAATCATGGAAGTCCTGAGCCGCCTGCCCGAGCAGCTTCGTGTTGCGGGTGGCGATCTCAACGAGATGCTCTCGCACGCTAAGACGCTCAACAACACGCCGCTCAAGGAGTATCTGGACGACAATCTTTCTTCGCTGGTTACCGTAGCGTCCAAGTACGTCTCGCAAATCGCTGCGGAGCTCGGCCGCGGCGTGTTTCCGCTCATTACCAACACGGCCTCGCAGCTGTTCCTCATCTTCCTGGGTCTGGTGCTTGCCTACTGGCTTGCCTGCGATTATCCCCGCATGCACCACGAGGTCTGCACCATCATCGGACAGGAAAAAGAGACCTCGTACCGCTTTATGGTTGCCATCCTTTCACGCTCGGTCGGCGGCTATATGCGCGGCATGGTCGTGACGTCCATCTGCGGTGGCTTTTTGGCTTTTATCGGCTTTACGCTCATTGGCCATCCATACGCAGCGCTCATGGCCATCTTTACCGGCATCATGCATTTGGTTCCGGTTGTCGGTCCCTGGGTGAGCGCGGCGATCGCCACGGTGCTCGGTTTTATGTTCAGCCCTATGCTGGCGTTATGGACGCTTGTCGTGACCATGGTGGCTCAAAACGTCACCGATAATGTCATTTCGCCTAAGGTCATGCAGAGCTCGGTGCAGGTGCATCCTGTTATGAGCCTGACGGCTCTCGTTATCGGTTCGGCACTCATGGGTCCCATCGGCATGGTTATCGCCATTCCGCTGTGCGCGGCCCTCAAGGGCGTCTTCGTCTACTACTTTGAGAACGAGACCGGGCGTCAGCTCGTGGCATACGATGGCGCCGTGTTTAAGGGCACGCCGTATCGCGATACCGAGGGCAACCCGGTCGCCGCCTACGACGCGCTTGGAGACGATACGTTCATCTATGAGTCCGAGCTCATCGGCAACGAGACCGCGCCCGAGGCCAAGGCCATGCCCAAGCCCGAACTCGATAATCCCTGGATTAAGCTCTCTGGTCTGCAGCCCGATGCCACGGGCTTCTTCAAGAACCCCTTTGCCAAGGACGATGACTCCAACACTGACGACGATACCAAAACCGGCATCGACGGCTCCATGGACGACTCGGATTCTAAATAGGTCCTATTAACGTTTCTTGAAGTTGAAAATGACAAGAAACGCGAGCAAAGCGATTGATAAGGGGCCGGCAACATAGAAAAAGAGAATGTCAATTGCGCGTAGAGTGTAATAAGCCTTATCGCCGGACATTACTGCATACAACACGTAGCCAAATGCTGGTTGGTTTGCGTACCAGCAGGTGAAAGCCAAAAGCGTTAAAAGTGCCGCTAACAGAAGTGCATTGAGGAAAAATCGTTTGCTTTTCATTGATCGCTCCTTCCGGGTGACTCTTATATGTAATTCTACAGCAGCCCTTTTTCAAAGGATCGCACAGTACTAAATAACGTGCACTTTCGCTGGAGGGTCGCTGTTTGGCGGCCCTCTTTTTTGCACAGGCGCGGTGGGATGGTAATATCGTTACGTTTGAACTGTTTCGATGTGAAACCGAGGAGATTCCCTCTATGAGTGCTGACTACCCGTCAATGACTACGGCCGAGATTCGCTCTAAGTTCCTCAACTTCTTTGAGGAGCGCGGTCTTAAGCTCTATCCTTCTTCGTCCCTCGTCCCCGACGATCCTTCGCTGCTGCTTGCCAACGCCGGCATGAACCAGTTTAAGGAGTATTACCAGGGCAAGAAGACCATGAAGGAGATCGGCGCAATCTCCTGCCAGAAGTGCGTCCGCACCAACGACATCGATTGCATCGGCGAGGACGGCCGTCACCTGTCCTTCTTTGAGATGCTCGGCGACTTCTCCTTTGGTGGCGTCTCCAAGCAGCAGGCCTGCGCTTGGGCCTTTGAGCTCATTACCAAGGAGTTCAAGCTGCCGCTCGATCGCCTGTACTTCACCGTCTTTACCGAGGACGACGAGACCCATGACGTGTGGCGCTCCCTGGGCGTTGCCGAGGATCACATCTCCCGCCTGGGCGAGGACGACAACTTCTGGGCCGCTGGCCCCACCGGCCCCTGCGGTCCGTGCTCCGAGATCTACTTTGACATGGGCGAGGAGGTCGGCTGCGGCAGCCCCGACTGCAAGCCCGGCTGCGACTGCGACCGCTTCCTGGAGTTCTGGAATCTCGTCTTTACCCAGTACGACCGCCAGGAGGATGGCTCCATGCCGGAGCTGCCGCACCGCAACCTCGATACGGGCATGGGTCTGGAGCGCATGGCCGCCATCATGCAGCACAAGACCGCTAACTACGACGGCGATCTGATGCAGCACCTCATCAAGCTGGGCGAGAAGATCAGCGGCAAGACCTATGACGCCGACGATTACTCCGGTGCTAGCCGCTCCCTGCGCATCATCGCAGATCACTCTCGTGCCGTCGACTTTATGATCTCGGACGGCATTCTCCCCGGTAACGAGGGTCGCGAGTACGTCCTTCGCCGCCTGCTCCGCCGCGCCGTGTTCCACGGTCGCCTGCTGGGCATCGAGGGCGCCTTCCTGACCAAGTTCATTGACGAGGTCAACGCCCAGATGGGCGAGGCCTATCCCGAGCTGCTCAAGAACGTCGCGCTCGTTAAGGGTATCGTCGCTTCCGAGGAGGAGCGTTTCTCCACGACGCTCGACAACGGCCGCGTCTACCTGGACGAGGCCCTGGCCGCGCTTGCCGAGGGTACTGTCCTTCCGGGCGACGTTGCCTTTAAGCTGCACGACACCTTTGGTTTCCCCATCGACCTGACCGTCGAGATCGCCGGCACCGCCGGTCACAACGTCGATATGGACGGCTTCACCGCTTGCATGGAGGACCAGAAGGCCCGCGCTCGCGCCAACGCCAAGGGCGATGCTTGGGGCAGCTTCAACGACGTGTGGGTCGAGCTTTCCGACAAGGTTGCCGCGACCGAGTTCGACGGCTATGACAACGATGTGATCGAGGGTGCCAAGGTTGTCGCCATCGTTCGCAACGGCGAGTCCGTCGAGTCTGCTTCCGCCGGTGAGGACGTCGAGGTCGTGCTCGACCGCACCCCGTTCTACGCCGAGATGGGTGGCCAGCAGGGCGATGCCGGTGAGCTTTCCGCCGAGGGCGTTGCGCTGACTGTTGCCGACACCAAGAACCACAATGGCCTGTATGCTCACGTCGCGCACGTTGCCGAGGGCACACTGACCGTCGGTGCTACCGTGACAGCCGCGCTCGACGCCGAGCGCCGTGGCTTCCTGCGCCGCAACCACACTGCCACGCACCTGCTCGACGCCGCGCTTAAGCAGGTCCTGGGCGAGCATGTCTCCCAGGCTGGCTCGTTGGTGACGCCCGAGCACCTGCGCTTTGACTTCACGCACTTCGAGGCCCTGTCCTCCGAGCAGCTCAAGGCTGTCGAGGACCTGGTCAACCAGCAGATCTTCGCTTCCAAACCGGTCGTGACCCGCGTCATGGGCATCGACGAGGCCAAGGCCGCCGGTGCTGTCGCCCTCTTTGGCGAGAAGTACGGCGACGTCGTCCGCGTCGTCTCCGTGGGCGCCGAGGATCAGCCGTTCTCCCGTGAGCTCTGCGGCGGTACGCATGCCGCCAATACTGCCGAGATCGGCCTGTTCAAGATCATTTCCGAGTCCTCTACGGGCTCCAACGTCCGCCGTATCGAGGCCGTGACCTCCAAGGGCGCTCTCGACTACATGGCCGACCGCCTGGCGCTCGTTGACGCCGCTGCCGCTGCGCTCAAGTGCCGTGTTGACGAGGTTCCCGCCCGCGTGGAGAACCTGCAGGCCGAGCTGCGCGAGACGTCCAACAAGCTCAAGAAGGCACTCACCGGTGGCTCCTCCGACGCTATCTCTGGCGCCATCGAGGGCGCTGTCGAGCTGAACGGCTACAAGCTCGTCGTCGCTGAGCTTCAGGGTCTTGAGGCTGCTGACCTGCGCAATGTGTGGGATACCGTGCACCAGAAGGTTGCCGGCCCCGTCGCCTGCGTCGTTGCCAGCGTTACCGAGAAGGGCACCCCGGCCCTGCTCGCCGCCGGCTCCGATGACGCCGTGAAGGCCGGTTTCCACGCCGGCAACGTGATCAAGCAGATCGCGGGCCTGGTCGATGGTCGCGGTGGCGGTCGTCCCAACATGGCCCAGGCCGGTGGCAAGAATGCTGCCGGTATCGCCGATGCCCTCGCGGCCGCCAAGACCGCGCTCGGCGCCTAAGAACCTAAGTAGTCGCTGTGGTCGCGCTCGCACTGGACATAGGGGAGACCAGGATTGGCATTGCCGTCTCGAGCCGTGATGGCAAGATGGCGATGCCTGTCAAGGTGCTTCCGGCTGCCGAGGTCACTGGTATGGCAAAGACGTTTCGCTACCTGGTCGAGGACTATGAGCCCGATATCCTGGTAAGTGGACGTCCCTTGACCATGGCAGGTGAGCCCGGCCCCCAGGCCGAGCGCGTCGCCGCAGTGGCCCAAAAGATTGCCGACGAGCTCGAACTTCCGCTGGAGTTTGAGGACGAGCGTCTGTCCTCGCAGGAGGCCAAGCGAATCCTGCGAGAGCAGGGACTCAACGAAAAGCAGATGAGGGGCAAGATTGACATGATCGCCGCCAGCCTGTTCTTGCAGACATGGCTCGATCGTAAAAACGAGGAGGTTTCGCATGCCTAGCGCTTCCGATCCGCGCCAGCAGAATCGTACACGGCAGCCTGCGCCGCGCCCTGCTCAGCCTGGCCAGCGCCCGGCGCAGCCGACGCAGCGTTCGGCTCAACCTGCTCAGCGTGCCGCTCAACAGCCCGCAGCTCGTCCCGCGCAGCCCGCTGGCGGCGCTCGTTTTAAGCAGCAGGCTCCTGCCCAGCGCACGCAGGGGCAGGCCCGGCAATCACGCCCCCACGCACATCATGCTCATGGCTCGCACGGCGTTGCTCCGGCCACGCGCTCGAGCTATAACACGCATGCCCGCCGTGGCGTCCAAAAGAAAAGCTCTCCGGTGCCTATGATTATCGGTGGCGTCATCGCCGTGCTTGCGCTTGTCGCGATCGTTTTCTTTGTTGTGCCGGCCGTCAAGGGCTTCTTTGCCGGCGAGGATGCGAAAGTCGCTGCTGGCCAGCAAGTTACTATTACGATTCCCGATGGCGCCTCGGGTGATGCCATCGCTTCGATTCTCTCCGAGAACCATATCGTCGAAGACCCCAAGGATTATTACGCGGCGGTCAAAAAGCTCAATGCCGATATGTCGCTTAAGCCTGGCACCTACTCGTTTACCACGCTCATGGACGCGACCAAGGTTGTTCAGCAGCTCATGGAAGGCCCCAATGCGGGCTCCGATGCACTGACTATCCCTGAGGGCCTGACGGTCGACCAGGTCGCCGATCGTGTGGCCGCGGCATACGACAGCATTTCTAAGGAAGATTTCCTTAACCAGGCCAAGGCGAGCAATTATGTGAATGATTACGCTTTCCTTAAAGACGCTGCAAACGATTCACTCGAGGGCTTCCTATTCCCCAAGACCTATTCGTTGGGTAAGGACCCTTCTGCCGATGATGTGATTCGCGCCATGCTTGACCAGTTCAACACCGAGTACAAGTCGCTTGACTTTGCGAGCTGCGAGGCCAAGATCAAGGAGCGCTATGGCGTGGAGATGTCCGATTACGACATCGTTAACCTTGCCTCGATCGTCGAGCGCGAGGGCCTCAACGCCGATCAGCGCGCGCATGTGGCATCGGTTTTCTATAACCGTCTGGCGGGCAAGCTCGATGGCCTGCGTTACCTCAATAGCGATGCGACCATGATGTATGTCACCGGCGGAGAGGTTACCGCCGACGACCTGCAGAGCGATAGCCCGTATAACACCTATAAGCACGAGGGCCTGCCGCCCACGCCCATCTGCTCTCCGTCGCTCGAGGCGCTCAAGGCCACCCTTGAGCCGACCGACTCCGATGACCTGTATTTCTACATTACACAGGACGAGGAGTACTTCTCGCAAACCTACGAAGAGCATCAACAGTCTTGGAATTAGCATGAGGATTTTTAGCCCCAAACGATACGTTGCCTCGGTCGATCGCATCGACCTTGATACCCTGTGGGCCGACGGCAAACGCGCCATTCTGCTCGATCGCGATAACACCCTGGTGCCGCGCGACACCGAGCAGGTTCCCGCCGCGGTTTCCGCTTGGCTTGACGCCGCCCGCGCCAAAGGCTTTAAGCTGTGCATGGTGTCCAACAACTGGCATCGCGACCAGGTCATGAGCTCTGCACGCGAGCTGGGACTCGAGGCCATTAGCCACGCCATGAAGCCGGCGCCGTTTGCCCTTAAGGCGGGTCTTAAGCGCCTCGGCGCCACGGCCGACGAGGCGGTACTGATCGGTGATCAGCTCTACACTGACGTGTGGAGTGGCAATTTAGCCGGCGTCGATACCATCCTGGTAAAGCCGCAGGCGACGCAGGACCTGTGGTATACGCAGATCTTCCGTATTTTTGAGCGCCGGGCCCTGCGCGACCTTCCCTGCGAGGAATAGGTTTCGCCATGTCTCAGCACATCAAACACGGCTGCGACCATATCTTCTTTATCGGCTTTTTGGGCGCGGGCAAGTCGACGCTCGCGCGCAACGTCGGCACCATGTTCAAGCGGCGTTTTATCGATACCGACCGCCTGGTCGTGCGCCGTTGCGGCAAGTCGGTAACCGAGATTTTTGAGACCGAGGGCGAGGATCGTTTTCGCGAGCTCGAGACCTCGGCGCTCCGTTCGCTCCAAAGCGAGCGCAGCCTGTTGGTTTCGTGCGGTGGCGGTATCGTCGAGACACCGGTGAATATTGAGCTGATGCACGATATGGGTACGTGCGTGTACCTCGAGGGCGACTTCGAGGATTCGATTCGCCAGATTCGTCGGTCCGACACGCGCCCCGATTTCCGCTCGCCCGAGCATGCCGCGCGCCTGTTTGAGCATCGCCGTCCGCTGTATCGCCAGGCCGCAGATATTACCCTTGATATTCGCAACAAGTCCTTCGAGGACGTTTCCTACCTTTGTGCCGAGATGCTTTTGGAGCGTGGACTGCTATGATTCGCCGTCAACTGATCAATTTCCAAAATCGCAGTGTCGATGTTCGCGTCGGCTTTAACGCTTTTAGTGAGCTGTCGCGTATGTTTGCCTCGGCCGTGGGCAAGCCCAAGCGTGCGATGGTTGTCTGGAACAGCGCTGTTTCCGACTGCTTTGGCGAGATCGTTGAGCACGCTCTGGTCGATGCCGGCTTTGCCGTGTCGCCGCTCGTCTTCGAGGTTTCGCCTGCCGGTGCTACGCTGGCCGATGCCGATGCTATCTTTGGCGCCCTGTCTGCCAACGGCGTTACCTGCGACGATCTGGTTGTCGCCGTTGGCGATGCCGCAACCTGCTCGGTTGTTAGCTGGTGCGCCAACCAGTGGTGCGGCCGAACTGAGTGCGCGCTGTTGCCGACGACCTTCGACGCCATGCTCACGGTCGCGACGACCATGAAGCCGCTCGTCGCATCGTCGGCGAATGCGCATCCCGCCATCGCGTTCCGTCCCGAACCGGGCTTGGTCGTGTGCGACCTCGACCTTGTTCGCGAGGCGGACCCCGAGGACCTCAAACTCGGCTATGCGGTACTTGTTGGCACCATGCTTTCGAGCAGCAAATCCCGCTGGAATCAGTTTGCTGAGACCGTCCCCGAGATTCTCGCGGGCGAGGAGGTCGCGCTCGTCAATGCCGTCCAATGGTCTCAGACTGCCCGCAAGGACGTACTGATGGCCACGAACCCGAGCGCTCGCCATGCGCTCGATTTTGGCAAGACGGGGGAGCGTACCCTGCGCGCTTGCTTGGGCGATGCCGCTTCGCAGGTCCCTGCCTACCAGCTGTTGTCCGAGGGCATGCGCTTTGAGGCGCGCCTAGCACATGATGCCTGCGACTTCGATATCGATTACGTCTTTGAGGTCGATGACTGCCTGGAGGACTTTGGTATCGAGGAGCTTGCCTTCGATCTGGAGCCTGCCGCATATATCGAGGAGTTCCGCAGGCAGCAGTTTGTCCGTTCGAACCGCAGTATGTTGCCGCTGCCCGCGGCACTCGGCGCCATTCGTCTCACGAGCGTTGAGGACGAGGTTCTTGAGCGCCATGCTCACGCCTACTTGGCTTCTCGCAAAGAACTTCTCTAAGATTTATTGACATCCATTGTCTTTCGTATCATGTTGAGGGGCGGGTTTTCAGTCGGTTGCGGATCGCATGCGATTCTGTCGTTCGGTTGAGACCCGTCCCGTCTTTATAGAGGCAACAAGAAAGGAATCTGCATGTCTGAGTTTGCTGCCGGTCCTGCCGGTCGTATCGAGCGTGTCCGTGCCCTGATGGTCGAGCGCGGCTACGATGCCATCGTGGTGCGCGACGAGGCCAACCTTCGTTGGCTCACGGGCGTGAAGGGCGTCTTCGATTACACCTTCGAGTTCCCGCACGCGGCGTTTATTACGGCTGACCAGTGCCTGTTCCATACCGACTCGCGCTACCTCAACAGCTTTGAGGAGAACACGCCCGCCGGCAGCCCTTGGGTCTACGACATGGACGAGGGTACCATCCCCGGTTGGGTCGCCGGCAAGATCGCGGCCAACAAGTGCCGCGTCTGCGCTGTCGAGGACGACATGCAGATCAACTTCTACCAGGGCATTCAGCGTGGTCTGGAGGATCGTTCCGTCGCCTGCATGCTGCCGCTGATGCATGACGACATTCGCAAGATGCGCGCCATCAAGGACGCCGAGGAGATCGAGCTCATGCGCCATGCGCAGTCGATCACCGATGCCGCCTTCCAGCATATGCTCGGCTTTATTAAGCCCGGCATGACCGAGAAGCAGGTTCGCAACGAGCTCGAGAACTTTATGTTCGCCAACGGCGCCGATAGCCTTGCCTTCGGCTCCATCGTGGCGAGTGGTCCCAACACCGCCAACCCGCATGCCGTGCCGAGCGACCGCGTGATCGAGAAGGGCGATTTCGTTCTTATGGATTACGGCGCGGGCTACTGTGATTACCGCTCCGACATGACACGCACCGTCGTGATGGGCGAGCCTACCCAGGAGCAGCTCGACCTGTACGCGCTCGTGCGCCGTACACACGAGGAGTGCGTCGCCGCCATCCATCCGGGCGTGGAGGGCAACGACATTTTCAAGCTTTCCAAGAAGATCATCGGCGATGCCGGCTATGGCGATTACTACAACCATGGTCTGGGTCACGGCGTGGGCATCGACATCCATGAGCTGCCCAACTTCAACCGCAGCAAGAACACCATCGAGGTCGGCTCGGTTATCACCATGGAGCCTGGCGTGTATCTGCCCGGCGTGGGCGGCGTGCGCCTGGAGGACTACGGCGTGGTCACCGAGAACGGCTATGAGCCCTTCACCAAGACCCCGCACGACCTGCACATTATCGATTGCTAGCTCATTTCGATAGATTTTTGGGGCGGGGTGTCCGGAGCAATTCGGGCGCCCCGCGTTCTCTTTTTATGCGCTCGCTGCAGGCGCCGTCTGCAAGTGTATAATTTCGGTCGTATGTAAATTGGACGCTTGTGCGTTCTGCCCATAACAAGAAAGGTCGCTATGCCTACCATTTCTACCGCCGACTTCAAGAACGGCCTCGGTCTCCGCATTAAGGACAAGGTCTACACCATTGTCGAGTTCCAGCATGTCAAGCCGGGCAAGGGCGGCGCGTTTGTGCGCTACAAGACCCGCGACATCAAGAGCGGCCGCGTCGTCGAGAACACCTGCAACGCCGGCACCAAGTTCGAGAGCGTCATGCTCATCACCCGTGAGTTCCAGTACCTCTACAACGATGGCGCCGACTACATCTTCATGGACAATGAGACCTATGAGCAGGTTCCTGTTCCCGAGGACATGGTGGGCGAGAACTCCAAGTGGCTGCGCGAGAACGACATTTGCCAGCTGCTCTTCGCCGACGATGAGCTCATGGGCGTGACCCCGCCGATGTTCATCGAGACCACCATCGTCCAGACCGACCCGGGCTTTAAGGGCGACACCGTCCAGGGCTCCACCAAGCCGGCCACGATCGACACCGGCGCTGTCATCCAGGTCCCCATGTACCTCAACGAGGGCGAGGTCATCAAGGTTGACACCCGCGACGGCAAGTTCGTCTCCCGCGTCTAGCAACCAACTCTTCTAGGAGGACTCATGCCCCAGGAAATCAAGATTGACGGCATCGGCATTTCGCCCGATGTTCTGACCGCCATCGTCTCGCGCGCCGTGTCCGATGTCGAGGGCATCGCCTCCGTTGGCGTCAAGGACCTTGCCACCAACCTTGTCTCCATGATGCTCTCGTCTAAGGCCCCGGCTTCCGAGCCGGCGGTCGAAGCCGAGGTCGTCGGCGACAAGCTCGCACTCACCGTGCGTGTCGTGGTGTTCTTTGGCTATCCGTTCAAGAAACTCGCCGAGGCCGTTCGCGCCGCTGTAGTCGCCGCCATCGATGCCCAGGTGGGTGTCGAGGTCGAGCGCGTTGACGTTTGCATCGACGGCCTCGTTTTCCCCAAGGAGTAACCTTTGAGCCTTAAGGTTTATCGCGGGCGCACGCTTGCCCGCAGTCAGGCGCTGCAGCTGCTGTTCCAGGCCGAGGCCACGGACAGCCCGCTCGAGCGCGTCCTCGAGGGCGATTTCCTGATCTCGAAGGGCCCCCTCGACCCCTATGCTCTGGAGCTGTGCCGCGGTGCCTACGAGCATATCGATCGCATCGACTGTGCCCTGCGCGCCGTCGCCAAGAACTGGGATCTTATGCGCATGCCCGGCGCCGACCGCAATCTGCTGCGTATCGCCGTCTACGAGATGCGCTTCCTCACCGACGAAGAGGTCTCGGACGCTATCGTGATCAACGAGGCCGTCGAACTTGCCAAGGCCTATGGCACCGACCAGTCCGCGTCGTTCGTCAACGGCGTGCTGGGCAAGATCGCGCGCAGCGAGGAGTTGCCGGGCGAGGACCTGTACCAGGAACTGCTGGCCGGGGATCGCGCTCGCGAGGAGGCCCAGGCTGCTGAGGCTGCCGCCAAGGTCGCTGCCGCTCAGGCTACCGCCGGTGTACTTGCCGAGGATGTGGACGCTGCTGAGGCCGTCGAGGCCGACTCCGTCGAGGAGTAGCCATGCCAGAGGGTTCTGTCCGCAACTTTGACGAGATCTCGGACCGTCTGGACCAGATCATTGCTACCGTTCGCTCCAAGGATACGTCCTTGGAGCGTTCACTCGATCTGTTTGACGAAGCGATTGAGCTGGGCTCCCGCGCGGTCGATATGGTCGACAAGTTTGAGCTGACGCCGCGTGAGGCCGATAAGCTCGAGCAGGAATACGATGAGGATGCGGCAAACGAATCCCAGGATAGCTAGCCGCATCTCCGGATACGAATGGTTGATGGCATTCATGAAACGCGTGCGTCTTGATGACGAACTGATTTCACAGGGCATCTGCGCCGATCGCGCGGATGCCCTTCGCACTCTTATGGCCGGCTTGGTTTCGAGCGGCGGTGAGCGTTTGGCCTCTCCGGGGCTCAAGGTGACGCCGGGCCTGCCGCTGCACGTTAAGGGGCGCATTCCGTACGTTGGGCGCGGCGGCCTTAAGCTTGAGGGTGCGCTCGATGCGTTTTGTATCGACCCCACGGGCCTTGCCTGCCTGGACGTAGGCTGCTCTACCGGCGGCTTTACCGATTGCCTGCTCAAGCGCGGAGCTGCGACCGTTGTCTCGGTGGACGTGGGTCGCGCACAGTTCGATTGGTCGTTGCGTCAGGACGATCGCGTGACGCTGCATGAGCGCACCAACGTGACGCAGTTGCCTGAGCTTGGCTATGCCGGCGCCATCGACCTGGCTGTTTGTGATGTCTCGTTTACCGGCATCGCGAATATCATCGACGCCGTGCTGGCGTGTCTGAATCCTTCGGGTTCGTTCTGCACGCTCGTAAAGCCCCAGTTTGAGGCGCCGGCTGCGCTGGTGGGCGAGGGCGGTATCGTGACCGACCTCGCCGTCCGCCGCGATACGCTCGTGGCGGCGATTGAGCTTTTTGCCGCCAAGGGCCTGTTCCCGCTTGACGTGTGCGTGTCGCCCATCCATGGCGCTAAGGGCAACGTTGAGTTTTTCCTGTACGGCACAAGGTTTGCCCCTGGCGAACGCACCGACGATGAGCTGCAATCCCAGGTATCGGTTTTGAGCGAGAAAGCTGCAACGCTATGAAAGTCTTTCTGGTTCCCAATTACTACAAGCAAGAGGCGGTCGAGAGCGGCCTGATGCTCGAGCTTTGGCTTTCGCGCCAGGGCTACGAGGTCGCATGGGCTGCCGATCAGCGATCGAAGATTCAAACCACGCCTGATATTGACGGCTCAGATCTGGTCATTACACTCGGCGGCGACGGTACGTTGCTGCGCGCTGCCCGCATCCTCAACCATCGCGAGATTCCTATCCTTGGTCTTTCCTATGGTCACCTGGGCTTTTTAACTGCTGCGAGCCCCGAGGAGCGCGACATTCTGCAGGTCGTGAGCGATGCTCTGTCCGGCGAGCTCCACGTGAGCCGCCGCGCCACCATCGCCGCCGATATCGTTTCGGTGCGCGAAGACGGCACGAAGGATGTCGTGCGCACGTTTGCCCTCAACGACATGGCACTTACGCGCGGCCCCCTTTCCGATATGGTTGAGTTTGACATTACGGTGTCCGGCCATCATATCGATCGCCTGCGCGGTGACGGTGTCGTCGTGTCGACGGCGACTGGCTCTACGGGTTACGCGCTTTCCGCCGGCGGTCCCATTGTCAGCCCCGATTACACGGGTATGGTCTGTGTGCCCATCGCGCCGCACACCATTCAAGCTCGCGCTTTCTTGACTTCGCCAAGCGATGTCGTCGAGATCTTTATGTCCGATGATCGCCCGAGCGTGCCGGCGATTGCCATCGACGGACAGTTTATTACCTGCGATGGCACGGTCGAGAGCGTGGCGGTGCGCCGCGGTCCCGGCGATGTGCTACTGCTGGATTACGGCCCCGAGAGCTTCTATAACTCGGTGAGCCGCGTATTCTACGGAGTCCGTCATGATCGATGAGCTGCAGGTTTCCAATATCGCGCTCATTCGCGAGGCGACGTTGGTTTCGAGTGCGGGCCTAACGGTTTTGACCGGCGAGACCGGCGCCGGCAAGACCGCGCTGCTCTCGGCGCTCAAGCTCATATTGGGCGAGCGCGCAGATTCGTCGACCGTGCGCGAGGGAGAGGCGCTGGCGAGCGTCGAGGCGCGCCTATTCGATGGCCCGCACGACACGGAGGGGTTCACCGTACAGCGCAGCCTTTCTGCCGAGGGCCGCAGTCGCGTAAAAATTGACGGCCGTATCGCCAGCGTGCGTGAGCTTTCGGAGCGCGTCGGCGTGATGATGGATCTTTGTGGTCAGCACGAGCACCAGCGCTTGCTCGATCCGGCGCATCATGTTGCCATGGTCGATGCCTGGGCTGGGCGCGCGGCGCTTGAGGCGCTCGAGAAGTATCGCGCCTGTTTTAAGGCTTCGCGTGACGCCGCCAAGGAGCTTCGCCGTGTGGAGGAAGCCTCGCGTGCGCGGGGGAGCCGTGTCGAGGAGGCTCGCTTTGCCCTCGAGCGCATCGGCGAGGTCGACCCCAAGCCGGGCGAGTATGAGGAACTCGAGGAACTGCTGCCGCGCTCCGAACATGCCGAGGTACTGGTTGCCACAGCTAACGATGCCCATGCATCGCTCGCCGCCGAAGGGGGAGCGCTCGATGCCGTGAACAGCGCCGTGGCAGAGCTTTCCCGTATGGCTACCGTCGATCGCAAACTGGGCGACATTGCCGATGCGCTTTCGGATGCCTGTATCTCCCTTGAGGATAGCGCGAACGAGCTTCGTGCCTATCGCGATGGCGTCGCCTTCGACCCGCGCGAGCTCGCTCGCATGCGTGAGCGGTATTCCGACCTCAAGGGCCTGTTGCGTCAGTGGGGTCCCACCATGGACGATGTTTTTGCCATGCGCGATCGCTCGCGAGAGTTGTTATCGCTGGTGGACGATGGTGACGAGCAGATTAGGAAGGTGCGCGAGGCACTTGGTGCTGCTGAACGCGAGCTCTTTGCTGCCGCCAAGGCACTCAAGCGTGCGCGCAATACCGCTGCTCCGCGTTTTTGTCACGAGGTTGGTCGTCAGATGGCACGCTTGGAGATGGGCGGCGCCGAGCTCGTTTGGGAGTCGCGTGATCTTCCGCGCGCCGAGTGGACGCCGGCGGGTCCTTCGAGCTACGAGCTTTTGTATCGCAGCGGTGCCGGCTTGACGCCGCGACCCCTGCGCCGCATTGCGTCGGGCGGCGAGCTCAGCCGCGTTATGCTGGCGAGCAAGGTGGTCTTGGGTAATGCTGACGGCGTCGACACACTGGTATTTGACGAGGTCGATGCCGGTGTCGGCGGCTCCACGGCTCGTGCTCTTGCTGGTGTGCTGGCCGATCTTGCCGCTACGCATCAAGTGATTGTCGTAACCCACTTGGCGCAAGTCGCCGTCATGGCCGACAAGCATTATGTTGTCAGCAAGGAGCCGGGCGATGTTCCCCAGACGCATTTGGACGAGGTGACCGGCGAAGCGCGTACCGCCGAAATCGCCCGAATGTTGAGCGGCGATCAGTCGGAAGCAAGCTTGGCCCACGCAAAGCAGATGCTCGAAGAAGCTCGAGGCTAGGTCGTATCTGCGGTGTTGGTGGGACAAAATAGACTGAAATTTTTGTCCCGCTACGCGTTTTACTCAACGACCTTGTCCGGTTGGATGAGCTCCTCGTAGTAGCTGATATGTTCGCGAGCGTCTTCAATCTCGGGCAGCAGGAAGTTATAGATGACCTCGATGATCATCGTGGCGCTAATCTTGGAGAACGCAAAGTCACCCGTCGTCAGCAGCGCCTCGTGGTTGACGGTATTAAAGGTGTAGTCGGCTAGGCGGGCAAGCGGAGACTTGCTGTCGCTGCTGATGACGACTACGGTAGCGCCGCAGTCGCGAGCCGCTTTTGCCATGCGATTCAGTCGGCGCGACTTGCCGGAGTTTGAGATGAGCACGATGACGTCGCCGGGGCGTAGCGTGAGCGCAAACCCGATCGAGGTCTCGCTGATGGTGCTCGCCATGCAGCGCAGGCCCAGCTGCGAAAACTTAAACGTCGCATCGAGCGCGACCGCGTTCGTATTGCCCACAGCCGCAAACTCAATAACCCCTGCATGCTTAAGGGCGTGCACAACAGCCGCCAACGTATCGTGGTCGATCCCGTCGATGGTCGCATTAAGCTCGCTCACCTTGGCAGCCAGGATGTTCTTAAGGCTCTGCTCCATATTGTCGAGCGAGACTTCGTCAGTCAGGCCCTCGTTGCGCTGGCTTTCTAAATCCCTCGCCAACGAAAACTGAAAGCTGCGGAAGCTGCCAAAGCCAAGCTTGCGGCAGAAGCGCGAAACGGTCGCCTCGGACGTGGCGGCGGCGCGCGAGAGCTGAGCCGCCGTGAGGCGTGGCGCCTCGGACTGGTGCTCCAATATATAGTCGACAATGCGCTGCTCGGACTCGCTGTATCCCTGATGGGTGCTAATGAGGGAAAGTGCGCTCTTGCTACTATCGGTCATGGATGGCTCCTGGTTGGCATGATAATCGGACTCGTTTTGTACTGTCATAGTATAGGGGGATTTTCAATTACAAGATACACCTTGCCGTTTCAAGTGTTGATGGTAAACTTTCACCTACCGTTTACGGTTATGAAAGAACCTTTCACCGGAGAATTGCTCCTTGTCTCTTCTCACGCGGACGGTAGGTTGGTATCTTTCAGTTGTGGAAAAGCGCGCAAGGACGCGCGTGTAGGGGAGCGCCTGCGGGCGCAAAACTTAAAAAGGAGGGACACATGGCTAAGTTTGACATCATCGCCGCCACCGGTTGCCCGACCGGTATCGCGCACACCTTCATGGCGAAGGAGGCGCTGGAGAAGGCAGCTGCCGAGCGCGGTCTGACCATTAAGGTCGAGACCCATGGCCAGGTCGGTGTCGAGAACGAGCTCACCAAGAGTGAGATCGCCGGTGCCAAGGCCGTCGTCGTCGCAGCCGATAAGGATGTCCAGGCGGAGCGTTTCGCCGGCAAGCGCATGGTTTCCGTTGGTGTTTCCAAGGCCCTGTCCGTCGAGGCAGCCGGTAAGCTGATCGACCGCGCGCTCGCCGCCAAGGGTGACGACTCGGTTGCGGCTGCTGCCGATGTCGAGGATGAGGTCGAGGAGAAGGAGTCCATCGGCCACATCATCTACAAGCACCTCATGAACGGCGTCAGCCACATGCTGGTCTTCGTCGTCGCCGGTGGTGTCCTGACCGCCGTTTCGTTCCTGTGGGGCATCACGTCCTTCGATTCGACGGCGTCTGACTACAACAGCTTTGCCGCTATGCTCAAGATCATCGGCGGCATCGCCATGAACCTTATGGTTCCCGTGCTTTCCGCCTACATCGCCGAGTCTATCGGCAAGCGCCCGGCACTCGTCCCCGGCTTTGTTGCCGGTATGATCGCCATCCAGGGTCTGCCCGTTAACGCCGAGACCGGTATGATCGACGCCGGCGGCGCCGGCGTGGGCTTCGGTTTCCTTGGCGGCATCGTCGGCGGCTTCCTCGCTGGCTATGTCATCCTGCTGCTCGAGAAGGTCTTCTCCAAGCTGCCCAAGAATCTGGACGGCCTCAAGGCTATCTTCCTGTACCCGCTGTTCTCGACCGCCATCGTCGGCCTGGTCATGCTCGGCATCTCCGGCCCCATGGCTGCCATCAACACCGCCATGATGGACTTCCTCAAGGGTCTGTCTGCCTCTGGCGCCATTGTCCTGGGCCTTGCCATCGGCTGCATGTGCGCCGTTGACATGGGCGGCCCGGTCAACAAGGCTGCTTACGTCACCGGTACCGCTATGCTCACCGAGGCACTGGCTGCCGGCGTTGGCACCGATACCTACAACTTCGGCACCAACTTCATGGCTGCCGTCTCCGCCGCCTGCATCGTTCCGCCGCTGATCACCACCTTCGCCGTCGTCGTCGGCAAGAAGTACTTCAGCCAGGAGGATCATGACGCCGGTATCGTCAACCTCATCCTTGGTTGCACCCACATCACCGAGGGCGCCATTCCGTTCATGACCAAGAACATCTGGCCCGTCATGCCCATCATGATGCTTGGCTCCTCTATCGCCTCGATCCTGACCATTATGTTCAACGTTCACGATCCGGCGCCCCACGGCGGCTTCCTGGTCCTGCCCGTTGTCGAGAACGGTCCGCTGTGGGTCCTCGCGATCCTCATCGGTGCTGTGGTCGGCGGCATCCTGTTCGTGGCCTTCAAGAAGTACGACTTCGAGAAGAATCAGAAGGCCGCTCCTGCAGCCAAGCCGGTTGAGGCCCCCAAGGCCGCTGCCGTTGAGGCCCCTAAGGCCGAGGCTGCCGACTTCGTGAAGGTTGAGAATGTCTTTGTCGCCGAGGACTTCGCTTCTCGTGACGAGGCTCTGAGCTTCGTTTCCAACCAGGCTGTCAAGGCCGGTATCGCCAGCGACGCCGACGCTGTGATGAACGCCTTCCTGGCCCGCGAGGCCGAGGGCACCACGGGCATGATGGAGGGCTTCGCCATTCCGCATGCCAAGTCCGACGCCATTACCGAGGCTGCCGTCATCGTCGTCAAGGACGAATCCGGCGTGACCGGTTGGGATACCATGGACGGCGCTCCCGTCAACGTGGCCATCGCTCTGCTCATCCCTGGCGCACAGGCTGGCACCACGCACCTCAAGATCCTGTCCAAGGTCGCCGAGGCGCTCATGGACGAGGACTTCCGTGGCACCGTCAAGGGTTCCACCGACGCCGCCGAGATCGCCAAGACGATCAACGCCCGCCTGGTCTAATTCCACAGTACGCGAATAACATCGCCCCCTGTAACAAAGGCGGAGCCCCTCTCCAGGGCCTCCGCCTTTTTCGAAAACAGAGAACACACCGGTTGATCCCATCAGCCAGAATTCCTTTCAGCCGACATTACTTTGGACCGACCGAGTCTCCGCAGCTTGCTCGCCCACAGGGGGCCGGGCGCGGCCAGTGAGATTTATCGCGAGTTCCGCACGAGCCGAAGAGCACTTAATGTGCTCTTCGTGCGAGCAGGACTGTAGAGCAGGAAATCTCACTGGCCGCGCCCGGCCCCCTGTGGGCGAGCAAGCGGACGACAAACACATCTGTCCAATAATTCGTCTGAAACACAATGAAAAACCGTTTGATGTGAGTTAATATAAACAACGTCGTGAATCTGACTCCTGCCACATGCATGACAGGGGTTAAACACAAAAAAGGAGTCAATTATGGTTTCTGAGAAGGCTACCCTCGTTAATCCTCAGGGTCTGCACATGCGTCCGGCTGGTCTGTTCGCCTCCACCATGGGCAAGTACGCCTGTGACGTGACGGTCGTCACCCCCGAGAAGGAGGTCAACGGCAAGTCCCCGATGGCCCTCATGGCTGCTGGTATCCCCTGCGGCACCGAGGTCGAGGTCAAGTGCGACGGCGCCGACGAGGCCGAGGCTCTGGCTGCTGCCATCGAGCTCATCAAGAGCGGTCTTGGCGAGTAGAACTCAAACGGGTCGCATGTTGAACAACTAAGTTCATATTTGGGGGCGCAGTGACCTGTCTTAAGGTAGCTGCGCTCTTTTGTCATGGATATGGCAAAACGCTTTATCACATGACACGGAGAGAGGAATGGGAATGTATCAGGGAGTCAACGCTTCCGAGGGCATCGGTATCGGCACCGTTATGGTCGCCGTCGATCCCGACTTGACGTTTGAGCCGCACGAGGTTGCTGATTCGGCAGCAGAGAAGGAACGCTATCAGACCGCTCTTTCGGTCTTCTGCGAGAAGACTCAGGCTCAGGCCGACCACATGAAGGAGACGGTGGGCGAGGCCGAGGCCGAGATCATGAGCGGACACATTGTCCTGGCTCAGGATCCGGGCATGACCGACGCCATCAACGCCGCCATTGACGGCGGCACCTGCGCCGAGCAGGCGCTCATGGACACCTCGACCATGTTCGAGAACATGTTCCTGTCCATGGACGACGAGATGTTCCGTCTGCGCGCGGCCGACATCGCCGACATCCGTACCGGCATTCTGGCCGAGTTGCTGGGTAAGGAGGTCGTCGACCTCTCCGTCCTGCCCGAGAACACCGTCGTTGTCGTGCACGACCTCACGCCGTCCATGACCGCCACGATCGATAAGGCGCACGTTGCCGGTATCGTCACCGAGACTGGTGGCCGCACGTCGCACTCCGCAATCATTGCGCGCGCCCTCGAGATCCCGGCTGTCCTTTCGGTTTCCAACAGCTGCACCGCACTGCGCAACGGCATGACCGTTGTCGTCGACGGTGGCAAGGGTATCGTCGAGGCCGATCCCGATGAGGAGACGCTCGCCGCTTACACTGCCAAGGCCGAGGCTTTCGCTGCCGAGAAGGCGGCTCTCGAGGCCTTCCGCGGCAAGCCGTCCGTGACTGCCGACGGCATCAAGAAGATCATTGCCTGCAACATCGGCAACCCCGATGACGTGCCCAACGCGCTCGATCACGACGCCGAGGCTATCGGCCTGTTCCGTTCCGAGTTCCTGTTCATGGACTCTGCTGAGCTTCCTTCGGAGGAGGAGCAGTTCAACGCCTACCGTAAGGTCGCCAGCGCGCTCAAGGGCGCTCCGGTCATCATCCGCACGCTCGATGTGGGTGGCGACAAGGAGATTCCGTACCTGCACATGGTCAAGGAAGAGAACCCCTTCATGGGCTTCCGCGCCGTGCGTTACTGCCTGGCCAACCCCGACCAGTACAAGGTCCAGCTCCGCGCCCTGCTGCGCGCCAGCGCCTTCGGTGACGTCAAGATCATGATCCCGCTCGTCACCTGCGTCGAGGAAGTCTTGGCTGTCAAGGAGCTCGTCGAGCAGTGCAAGGCCGAGCTGACCGAAGAGGGTCGCAAGTTCAACGAGAACATCGAGGTTGGCATCATGGTCGAGACGCCTGCCGCCTCGCTGCTCGCTGACCGCCTGGCCGAGGTCGCCGACTTCTTCTCCATCGGCACCAACGACCTGATCGGCTACACCATGTGCGCCGACCGTGGCAACGACACCATCTCCAACCTGTACCAGGTTTACTATCCCGCCGTGCTCCGCTCGCTCAAGAACATCATCGAGAGCGGCGTGAAGTCCGGCATCATGGTCGGTATGTGCGGCGAGGCCGCTGCCGATCCGTTGCTCGAGCCGCTGCTGATCAGCTGGGGCCTGGAGGAGTTCTCGATGAGCGCTCCGTCCATCCTGCGCGCCCGCAAGACCATCAGCCAGTGGACCAAGGCCGAGTGCGACGAGCTCGCCGAGAAGGCGCTCGCCTGCAACACCGCTGCCGAGGTCAAGGCACTGCTCGAGTCCGCAGCTCGCTAATTTGGTATCAGAGGTAACCGCGTGGTTGGAATGGGCCGGCCACGCGGCCCTCACATATACAGGGGGTACTGTAAATGTTCTACACGCTAACCGCTAACCCGGCTGTCGACATGACGGTTTCGAGCTCTCCGCTCGAGCCCGACGAGAACGTCCGCACCGGCTCGGCCAGCTACACGGCCAACGGCAAGGGCCTCGACGTGTCCTTCGCCTTTAAGAAGATGGGCGTCGATACCGTCGCGCTCGGCTTCTTCGCCGGCTTCACGGGCAAGTTTATCGTCGAGGAGGTCATGAACCTGGGTTGCCTCTGCCGCCCGGTCTGGACCGACGGTATCACGCGCATCAACACCTACGTCAACGATGGCCAGCACGAGTACGGCATCCTGAACCCCGGTGCTCCGATCACGCCGCAGCATCAGGAGGAGCTCTACAACATCCTGGACACCGCGGGCGACCTTGAGTGCCTGATCGTCTCCGGCTCCGTGCCTCCCAAAGCTACGCCCGACTTCCTGGCTCAGGTCATGGAGCACGCTCAGGCCCGTGGCGCCGACGTCGTCCTGGACCTGTCCTCCGACAAGCTCAAGGAGCTCGCTCACAAGAAGCCGCTGCTCATTAAGCCGAACCATCATGAGATGAAGGCTATCTTCGGCGTGCCGGTCGACACCGACGACGAGGTCCGCGTTGCCATGAAGCTGGCTCACGAGGCCGGCGTCCAGAACGTGCTGCTCACCCGTGGTAGCCGCGGTGACGCTTACTTCTCCAACGGCGAGGACATCTGGTATGCCAAGCGTGAGTTCAACATCAAGCTTGTCTCTTCCGTCTGCGCCGGCGACTGCACCCTCGCTGCGTTCCTGCACAAGTGGTACAGGGATCGCGACAACGTCGAGGAGGCCATGAAGCTCGCTATGGCCACCGGCGCCAACGTTGCTGAGTCCGTCGGCATCGGCGACTTTGGTCACGTCGACGAGTACAGCAAGCGCGTTGCCGTTCGCAAGCTCGATCGCAAGTAAGCGAAACGCGACAAACTCGTGCGCATACGGCGTCCCGGTTTCGACCGGGGCGCCTTTTTTGTTCTGCCATGGGGGAGACATGTTCTGCCGTACTTCATCGCTTCCACACCGTTTACCGAGTTGTCCTAGCCTTTTACCGATGTGTGGAATATACTTTCATTAACACGTTGCTTCGTGAAAGGAACATTCATGATTTACACGCTTACTGCAAATCCCGCTATTGACTACAACATCTCCTGCGATGGCCTGTCCGCCAACACCGTCACCCGCACCCGTAACGCTGTCTACACCCCCAACGGCAAGGGTCTCAACGTCTCTTTTACGCTCGACCACTACGGCGTCGACACCACGATACTGGGCTTCTTCGCCGGCTTCTCGGGAGAGTTCATCGTTAAGGGCGCCGAAGCCCTTGGCGTGCCCGTCAAGCCCGTGTGGACTGACGGCATCACGCGTGTCAACGTGTTCCTCAACGCCGGTCCCGACACCGAGTACAACATGGTCAATGCTGGTGCCGCCATCAATGCTGCCAACGAGCAGGAGATGTTTGAGCTCATCGATTCACTCGACGACATGACCTGCCTTGTCATTAGCGGCTCGCTGCCCCCCAACACCTCCGAGGGCTTCCTGGCCGAGGTCCTGCGTCGCGTGAAGGCGAAGGGCGCCGAGTTCGTGCTCGATATCTCGAGCCATCAGTTGGCCGACCTCATTGCCATGGAGCCGTTGCTCATTAAGCCCAACGACGACGAGCTGCTCGACATCTTTGGCATTAAGGTGAGCGGCGGCGACGATGAGTCCGTCAAGGCTGCCATGGCCGAGCTGCATGCCAAGGGCGCCAAGAACGTGTTGCTGACCCTCGGCGGTGCTGGTGCATACTTTTCCAACGGGGAGCACATCTGGTTTGCCAACCGCACCTTCGACGTCAAGCTGCTGTCGACGGTCTGCGCCGGCGATTCCTCGCTGGCCGCCTTCCTGTCCGTGTGGCACGACGCTCCCGAGCGCGTTGAGGACGCCCTGCGCCTCTCGATGGCCACCGGCGCCAACGTGGTCGAGTGCCCGGGCCTGGGCGACTTTGCAAAGGTCGATGAGTATCAGAAGGGTATCGCCATTCGTCAGGTCTGCTAGCGTGGCGTACGGGCCTTGGTTTCGTGCTTTATTGAGCACCCGTCTCGGATTATCGAGGCGGGTGCTTTTTCATTTCGGTGGCAGAGGTCTTGGGATTCAATCTTGCTTGAAGCGCGTTCGCGTGTGCGCTCGCTCTCGTTTCTTGCTAGACTTCTTGGAAACCATCAATCGATATGCCCGCAGTTGCAGGAGGCCACAGGAATGTGCAATGTTTCGCTCAACGCCACGCAGCCGTCAGCCGCCTCTCTGCGTGCGTTGCGAGCCCTCGAGGATGCTGGTCTTGAGGCCTGGTACGTGGGCGGTTGGGTACGTGACGCCCTGATGGGACGTCCCAGCCACGATGTCGACATGTGCTGCAGCGGCCTGTGGCAGGAGTCCAAGGCGGCACTCGAGGCCGCCGGTATTGCCGTAGTTGAGTCGGGCATTAAATTTGGCGGCATCACCGCCATTTGCGATGGCGAGCGCATTGAGGTCACCACCTATCGCCTGGACGGCTTCTATACCGATGGGCGCCATCCTCAGAGTGTGGAGCGTGCCGCTTCGCTCGAGGACGATCTGGCGCGTCGTGACTTTACCGTTAATGCCATGGCCTGGCATCCCGAGTGCGGGCTTGTCGACCGCTACGACGGCCAGGGTGATCTGGAGCGAAAGCTGATTCGTGCCGTCGGCAATCCCAAGCGCCGCTTTAACGAGGATGCCCTGCGCATGCTGCGTGCGGTGCGTTTTGCCTGCCGCCTGGACTTTGTGATTGAGCCCGAGACTAAGCGCGCCCTTGCCGAGTGCGCGCCGCAGCTCGATGCCGTGGCGCGCGAGCGCGTGGGTATTGAGCTCGAGGGTATCCTTTCGACCGGCCACGGGGGAGACGCCATGCTGCGCTACCCCGAGCTCATCTGCGCCGCCGTACCAGAGCTTGCGCCGGCTCGTGGGTTTGACCAGCGCAGTGTCTATCATGCGTTTAACGTCTACGAGCATATCGCCCGTGTGCTGACGGTGGCGGGGGAGTTGGCGCTGTGCGACGGCGTTACACCCTCAATGAGCCTGATGTGGGCGGCGTTTTTGCACGATGTGTCCAAGCCCGACTGTTTCACGGTCGACCATGCCGGCAGCGGACACTTCTACGGTCACCCCGAGCTCGGGGCCAAGAAGGCACGTGCCATTATGGATCGCCTCGCGCTTTCGCACGATTTGGTTCGCGACGTGTGCCTACTCATCAAGTATCACGACAAGCCGCTGCGTCCCGAGCGCTCCTGCTTGCTCAATATGATGCGCGCGCTTTCGGGCGAGGGCGTCGACACGCCGCGTCTGATGGACGAGCTCATGGACCTCAAGCGTGCCGACACACTTGGCAAGGCCCCGTCGTGCTTCTATTACGTCGAGACGATTGAGGAGATGCGCGCGCTGGCGCACGAGCTACTGGAGGCGCGGGAGCCCTATTCGCTCAAGATGCTTGCTATCAACGGCGGCGACTTGATTCGTGCCGGTGTGAAGCCGGGGCCCGAGCTAGGCCAGCTACTCAACGCCGCCCTCGAAGCCGTTATCGAGGACAACATCCCCAACGATCGCGAAACCCTTTTGGTTCATCTCAACTTGAATTAGCTAATTAGTTGACCTGCGCGTTCCATAACCTGTCGACAATTTTTCGGCAATTTGGAATTTCTTCTTGCGCTGATGTTTTTTGTCCCGTAATATATTTCCTCGCAGCACGGCAGTGCAGATGTCATGTGGCCCGTTCGTCTAGCGGTTTAGGACGCCGCCCTCTCAAGGCGGAGATCACCAG
>CAUDQR010000024.1 GCA_958451615.1 uncultured Collinsella sp.
AAAGAACCCCCGCCGCACGTAGTGCGCAGCGGGGGTTCTTTCATGTCCGAGGACGCGCCGGAAAGGAAGGTCGCCCTCGGGCCGAACAGCTATGGCAGCTTACGCGACGGTGTAAACCCAGTCGTGCTTATCCTCAACAGCACCAGACTGGATGCCGGTCAGGGTCTCGCGGAGCTTCTTCATCACGGGGCCAATCTCGGTGTAGCCAGCCGGGAAGGTCACGGTCTCATCGGCACCATAGACCTTGTTGTCAATCTCGCCAACCGGGGAGATGACGGCAGCGGTGCCGCACAGGCCGCACTCAACAAAGGTGCCGGCCTTGACCTCGGCCCACTCGACGGGACGCTGGTCGACGGTCATGCCCAGGTCCTGAGCAACCTGAACGAGCGAACGGCGGGTGATGGAGGGCAGGATGGAGTCGGTGTGCGACTGCGGAACGACGAGGGTGCCATCCTCCTTCACGAACAGGACGTTAGCGCCACCGGTCTCCTCGACATAGGTGCGGGACTCGGAGTCGAGATACAGGTTCTCGGCATAACCCTCGCGGTGAGCCTCCATCGTGGGCTTCAGGGACATGGCGTAGTTGAGGCCGGCCTTGATGTTGCCGGTGCCGTGCGGTGCGGCGCGGTCGTACTCGGAAACGCGCAGCTTGACGGGCTTAAGGCCGCCCTTAAAGTACGGACCGACCGGGGTCACGAGAATGCGGAACGTGTACTCAGGAGCGGGAGCCACGCCGATTACGTCACCGGAGCCGATCATAAACGGACGCACATACAGGGTTGCGCCAGAGCCGAAGGGCGGAACCCATGCGGCATTGGCAGAGACGACCTGCTTGACGGCCTCGACAAACTTGTCCTTGGGGAACGGGGGCATCTCGAGGCGCTGCGCAGAGTTGTACATACGCTCAGCGTTCATGTCGGGACGGAAGCAGACGATGCTGCCGTCCTCGGCGGTGTAGGCCTTCAGGCCCTCAAAGACCTCCTGGCAGTAATGGAAGATGCCACCGCACTCGGAGACATGCAGGGTGTGGTCGGTGGTCAGACCACCCTCGTCCCACTCGCCATCCTTCCAATGAGCCTCGTAGCTGTAATCGGTCTTCATGTAGCCAAAGCCGAGGCTACCCCAATCGATATCCTTCTTCTCGACAGTCATATGTCGCTCCTTACATACACAGTTGCATACTCGCGAACCCGCACGCAAGGACCGGGGCCGACCGCGTCGCAACGTCACACGCCCGGAGCGTAGAGCCGGACGGGACACGCGGACGACATCGAAGCCGATGACACGTCGATTCGCATGCACGAGATTGTACTCCGCACACGCATCGGATAAAACGTTTTTCTTTAACTAACTAAAGTATTTTCATTTGACCGAAGCTAGAGAGGCCCGCCACCGTAATCGGTGACGGGCCTCAACGGCACGGTTTGCGCGCTAGCTCGAGCTACGCGTTCTGTTTGCCCAGTTTTGCCTTAACCAGGCCGACCACGGTCGGGATAATCGACACGGCGACGATGCCGATAATCAGCAGCTCAAAGTGCTCCTGCACAAAGGGGATGCCGCCAAAGAAATAGCCCAGCAGCGTAAAGACCGTCGACCAGGTAATGCCGCCCAGCACGTTATAGATGACAAAATTGCGCCAATGCATGCCGCCCATACCGGCGATGAAGGGCACAAAGGTGCGGATAAACGGGAAGAAGCGACCCAGGAAGATGGCCAGGTGACCCCACTTGTCCAGGAAGTCCTCGGACTTTTTGATGCGCTCGGGCGTCATGGCCTTGACCTTGCCCGAGGCGATGATTTTGCGGCCAAAGAAGTGGCCGATCATAAAGTTGCACTGATCGCCCAGGATGGCTGCGGCCCATGCGACGGCCAGCAGGGCCACGATGTTAAAGCCGCCGTTGTGGGCAAAGAAGCCCGAGGCAAACAGCAGCGAATCGCCGGGAAGGAACGGGAAGAACACCACGCCCGTCTCGATAAAGATGATCAGGAACACGCAGCCGTAGGCCATGAGCGGGCCAGCGGCGATCCAGCTGGCGATCGCAGTGCGCGGGTCCTTGAGCAGCTCGGCGATAAAATTGATGAAACCCATGAAGTAAAACCTCTCAGTTGTGGGCGCGGACACGTCCAAGTTGACCAGTATACGGTTGCGGCGCCCCCTCGTGCGCAACCCCACAAAAGCATGACTCCATTACCAGCAAGTTTGCATAACTGACACTTGTCGCCCAAAGCAAAGCAAGATCGCCCTTCTTAATCCCTAGCGAATCGCTATACTTTATTGAATCGCATTGTCACGGCGCTGAGGGAGGGCGGCCAGTGAGCTTTATCAATACCATTCGCGAGGACATCAAGACCGTCCAAGCGCAGGACCCCGCCGCGCAAAACGGTCTGGTCATTTTTCTTTCGTACCCCGGCCTGCACGCCAAGTGGAACCACGTGGCCGAGCACTGGCTGTGGGAGCACGGCCATCGCTCGCTCGCCCGGGTGCTCTCGCAAATCACCCGCCACATCACCGGCGTCGAGATTCATCCCGCTGCACAGATCGGCAAACATTTCTTTATCGACCACGCCATGGGCGTTGTCATCGGCGAGACCACCATTGTGGGCGACAACTGCGTGCTCTACCAAGGCGTCACGCTCGGCGGTACCGGCAACGAGACCGGCAAACGCCATCCCACCCTGGGCAACAATGTCACGGTGGGCACGGGCGCCAAGGTGCTTGGCAACATCCACATTGGCGACAACGTCAAGATCGGCGGCAACTCGGTCGTCGTCAAGGACGTGCCCGACAACTGCACCGTCGTGGGCGTGCCCGGGCGCATCATCAAGCGCAACGGCTGCCGCGTGTTCGAGGAGAGCTTCGACGCCAAGCAGCATCGCGAGTACATGCCCGACGATGCCGCCGAGCAGAGCGCCCTCAACCGCCAGGGCATCAACGAAAACGCCCGTCGCGTCAAGGAACTCGAGCGAGAGGTGGCCGAGCTCAAAGCCCTCGTCGCCAAGCTCGTGGACGAGCGCTAGGGCCGTGGGCAGCCGCCACAGCATGAACGCCAGCACAAAAGGCGCGCCAGGGAATCCGCCCCCGGCGCGCCTTCTTTTCGATGCGACATGCGGGACTGCCCCTTTGTCACCTTATGCGAACTGGCTTAGGTAGAGGTCGGCGTAAGCGCCCTCGGCAGCCAGCAGCTCCTTGTGCGTACCCTGCTCGATGATATTGCCGTGATCCATGACCAGGATGAGGTCGGCATCGACGATCGTCGACAGACGGTGCGCGATCACAAAGCTCGTGCGCCCGCGCATGAGCGCGTCCATGGCGCGGCCGATGGCAAGCTCGGTGCGCGTGTCCACGCTCGACGTCGCCTCGTCCAGGATGAGGATCGCCGGGTTGTTGAGCAGCACGCGCGCGATGGTCAGCAGCTGACGCTGGCCCTGGCTGATGCTCTCGGCATCGTTAGCCACCCGTGTGTCGTAGCCCTGCGGCATAGTGCGCACAAAGAAGTCGACCTGAGCGGCACGTGCGGCCGCGACAATCTCCTCGCGCGTCGCCTCGGGACAGCCATAGGCGATATTCTCGGCAATGGTGCCATCGAACAGCCAGGCGTCCTGCAACACCATTCCAAACTGCTGGCGCAGCTCGCCGCGGTCCATGCGGCTCGTATCCACGCCGTCGAGCGTAATGCGGCCGCCGTCAATCTCGTAGAAGCGCATGAGCAGGTTGATGAGCGTGGTCTTGCCCGCGCCCGTAGTTCCCACCACGGCGATCTTCTGGCCCGGCTCGGCGGCAAACGACACGTCGCGCATGAGCGGCTTGTCGGGCGCATAGCCAAAGCGCACATGCTCAAAAGCGACGCGGCCCTCCACCTTGCCCGGCAGCTTGGCAGCCTCGCCCGGCTGCGGATCGGCCTCCATCTCGGGCCCATCGAGCAGGTCGAACACGCGCTCTGCGCTCGCCAGCGCGCTCTGCAGCGAGTTAAAGGTAAACGACAACTGCGTCATGGGTTCGGACGCCTCGTAGATAAACTGGAAGAACGCCTGGAACACGCCGACGGTCATATGCCCGGCAACCAGCATGCTGCAGCCCACCAGCGCAATCACGATCTGCGCCAAACGGCCGATAAAGCGCACCGCAGGGCCGACGGCGTTAATCATAAAGTCGGCCTTGGTGCTCACGCGCGCCAGCTCCTTCGAAGCCTCGTGTACCTCGACAGAGCTCTGGCGCTCGCGGTTAAACGCACGGATCACCAGACGGCCCGAGTAGCCTTCCTCGACCGCGCTCGTAATCTTGGACACCCACTCCTGGCGCTCGCCCGTCACATCGTGCGTGCGGCGCGACACGACCTTCGTCACCAGCAGCGAAAGCGCCGTAAAGAACAAAAAGACGAGCGTGAGCGGCACGCTAAACACGAACATCACGCTCACGGCGCCCACTACGGTACCGATCGACACCAGCAGCTGCAGCAATCCGCGCTGCATACTCTCGGACATCTTGTCCAAGTCGTTGGTCGCGCGGCTGACGACCTCGCCGGGACGATGCGCGTCAAAGTAGGCAAGCGGCAGGCGGTTGAGCTTTTGTGCGATGCGGTTGCGTAGGCGCAGGTTGAGGCGCTCGGCAACGCTCGACATCAAAAAGCTCTGGAGTGCGTAGAACGAGGCGGCGGCGGTCCAGATCATAAAGTAGATTAAGATGGTCCTGCCGCAGTTCTCCCAGGTAATACCGAAGGTAGTGTTGTTGGCAAACGCCACCTTCATGTGCCCCCACAGCTCATCGATCACGCGGGCACTATATGCCGGCGCAGCGGTGTTAAAGATGGCATAGAACACAATGCTCGCGAACACGATATAGAAGCGCCAATGGTCGCCGGCGGCCTCGCTCCACAGGCGGCGCACCGTCGCCCAGGTGTCGCGGGGCGTCTCGTCCTCGTCCTCGTCATCAACGTCGCGCATGCGCTCCGCCTCGGCGCGGGCGCGCTCGTCCTCGGCGCGCTCGTTTTCCTCGTAGAGTGCCTGGCGGCGAGCCTCGCGCTCCGCCGCCTTGGCGGCTTCGTCCAGGCCGGGCGTGGCGCCCGCCTCCTCGACTGTCTCTGCAACCGCGGCGTCATCGGCGATGCCCTGCTTCTTGAGCTCCTCGGTCATGCTACTCACCTCCCTTCATCTGCGATTCCGCGATAGCGCGGTACACCTCGCAGGTTTCCATGAGCTCGTCGTGCGTGCCCAGGCCCACGATCTCGCCGTCCTTGAGCACCACGATCTGATCGGCATGCAAAATAGTCGAGATGCGCTGGGCGATGATGAGCACCGCGGCATCGCACGTCTCGTCCTGCAGCGCATGGCGCAGTGCCGCATCGGTCTTAAAGTCCAGGGCCGAAAAGCTATCGTCGAAGATATACAGATCAGCGTGCTTCATGAGCGCACGGGCGATGGCCAGGCGCTGGCGCTGGCCGCCCGAAAAGTTCGTACCGCCCTGCGCCACCGGCGTATCGAGCCCCTGGGGCTGGTCGAGCACAAAGGTGCTCTGGGCAACCTGGAGCGCATGGAGCATGTCAGCCTCGGTCGCACCCTCGTTACCAAAGCGCAGATTGCTTGCCACGGTACCCGAGAACAGCCATGCCTTCTGCGGCACATAGGCGATACGCCCGCGGATGTCGTCTTGCGAAAGGTCGCGCAGATCGACGCCGTTCAGGCGAATGGCGCCCTTCGTGGCATCGTGGAAGCGAAGCAAGAGTTTGGCCACCGTTGACTTGCCCGAGCCCGTTGAGCCCACGATCGCGGTCGTCTGTCCGCGGCGGCAGGCAAAACTCAGGTTGCACAGGGTGTCCTCGTCGGCATCGTCAAAACGGAACGACATGTGGTCGAACACGGCCACCACGTCGGCGCCGTCTGCGGACTCAGGCGCCCCGTCGCCCAGCGTAGCCTTGCCGTCCACAATGCTCGGCTCGATTTCGAGCACCTGCTGCGCGCGGTTGAGACACGCCGCGGCGCGCGGGAGCGTCAGCACCACCATCTGCGCCATCATCACAAAGAACAGGATCAGGATCGCGTACTCCAGCACGGCCGAGATGCTGCCGATTTGCATGGCATGGACGCCCACGCGGTTGCCGCCCACCCACAGCACCGCCACCTCGGCGATGTTCATCAAAAAGAAGCTGGAGCTGTCGAGACCCACAAACAGGTGGTTGACCTTGATGGCATTGGCCGCGTAATCGCTAAACACCTCGTCCAGGCGCTGCTCCTCGTGGCGCTCCTTGTTAAATGCGCGGATGACGCGCACGCCCACGATGTTCTCGCGCAGCACCACGTTCATGCGGTCGATAAAGCTCTGAAGGCGCATAAAAATCGGCGCGGCGTTAGCCACCGTAAAGACCGCCGCCACCAGCACGATCGCAACGACCACGCCCAGCAGCGTGCCCATGGCAGGATCGATAAACCAGGCAAAGATGATGCCCGCGACGGCCAAGAACGGCACCGGCAGCACCAACTGAATCGTCTGCAGGATCGCTTGCTGGATCACGTTGATGTCGTTGAGCGAGCGCGTGATCATCGAACCCGTGCCAAAGCGCTCAAAGTCGCTGGCGGACAGCTCGAGCGACTTATCGTAGACGGCGTTGCGGATGTCGCAGGCCACATTGGCCGCCAGACGGGCCGAAAGATAACAGCCCAGCACCGCACCACCGCTGGCCATGCCGGTCGCGATGAGCATGTACAGACCGTTGCGCAAGATGTAATCGACGTCGCCCGTCGTGATGCCCGTGTTGACCATGTTCGCCAACATCGTGGGCACGAGCAGCGTACCGACGTTGTCGATTAGCAGCACCAGCAGCGTCACCGCGATCAGACCGCGGTACGGCCTCATAAACCTCATTAAGAGTCGCATGTCTCCCCCTCGCCCTTATCGGCAGCCTCGTTCTCGGCGGCAACTTGCCGTTTAAATGCCTCGCACTCTTCGTTAAGAACATGGGAGAACTTACCGACCAAGCGCATGATCTCGCGCTGTTCCCACGGCTCGAGCGCCTCGAATGCCTGCTGCTCGGCCTTTTGCGCCGGCAACGCGTAGCGCTTGGCAAACTGCATACCTTCTGCGGTCAGTCGCACAACCTTGTTCTTACGACTGCCCTCGGCAAACTCCAACGTCGCGAGCCCTCGCGCCCTAAGCGTCTTGATCGCCGAATTGATGGTCTGTTTGCTGTAGAACCATTCACTCGTCAGCCGACTCACGGCGATGCTGCCGTCCGCCGTGCTGGTGTCGACGAGCATCCAATAGGCGCAATCCGAAAGACCGCAGGTGCGCGAGAACTCCGAATAGATATGGTCGAGTCCATTGAGCATCCGGTCGAAATCGACCAGCGTAACCGCACTATTCATCTATCCCACCATTCGATTGTCCGAGTTTTGACCAATTTACATCTCTACATTAGTCCGAGTTTTGACTATCGTCAATAAGCTCGTTATATATGGTCAGGTCAACATAGGCATCTCGACAAAAAAGACCGCCGGCGCGGGGGCGGCGCCGGCGGTTGCGAGAGAATATCGATTGTTGGCTGTTACGCAGCGACGGCCTCGTAGACCGTGGCGCCCGAGAAGCTGTCGTGCAGGCTCTTGCCACAGATCCACGGCAGTTCGACGACCTCGCAGACCGTGTTGACCAGCTCGGAGCAGTCAGTAAAGTGGCCCTTATCGTTGAGGGCCTCGCAATCCTGAACACGCCAATAGCCATCGGTGTGCGTGATGTAGTACTCGTGATCGTTGATCGACACGAAAGCGCGCGTCTTGGAACGCAGCAGCTTCAGAAATCCTTCGAAGTCGGTCTCGACGACATCTCCAGCCTGGAACATGATGTTACCTCCTGGCCCGGCGCCACCACGGCGCATTGATAAACGTTGGTACTCCTTTAGTAAAACCTTTATCAGAGGTTATGCGTTCGTCATTTAGGCAAGTGGTAAAAAACCGCAGGGTAGACGGGATAAAACGTTTAACCGTCCCATTTGTTTGTCACATTCTGAAGGTACTTTTATGCAAACCTACTTTTCCAATTGGAATCTATCCTTTTGGCCGGGCAATTGACCGTCTACCGTTTGAGCCCGACGGGTATGAACGGGGCATCTGCAACGCCACCGCAAGGAGACACCATGGAGACTATCGAAGCACTCATCCATCGCCGCAGCTGCCGCAAATACAGCGATCGTCCCGTCGAGGTCGAAAAGCTTGCACGCATTATCGAAGCCGGCCAATATGCACCGAGCGGCATGGGCCGCCAGCCGGTGACGTTTGTCGCCGTCACCGACCCCGCGACCGTCGAGCGTCTCTCACAGCTCAACGCCCAGGTCATGGGCAGCAACAGTGACCCCTTCTATGGCGCCAAGACCGTTGTGGTGGTGCTGGTCGACCGCAGCGTGCCCACGCATCTGGAAGACGGCTCGCTCGCCATGGGAAACTTGCTCAACGCCGCCTATGCACTGGGTGTCGATTCGTGCTGGATTCACCGCGCGCACGAGGTCTTTGACTCGCCCGAGGGCCTGGAGCTGCTGGCCAGCTGGGACCTGCCCGCCGACGGCAGCCTGCGCGGTGTCGGTCACTGCATTCTGGGCTATGCCGAAGACACGCTACCCGAGCCCAAACCCCGCCGCGACAACGTGGTGTATGTAAAGTAATTAGTCCCGCCGTTCTAACGAACGGCGGACCCGCTCGCAACTTATCTTGCCGGTGGAGTTGTCGTCGTTTCGTTCGTGTGGGTCGTTTCGGCGCCGTCGCCCTGTTCGCCGTCGTCCTTTTGAGCGTCGGCGATGGTGGAGGCTGCCGCAACGATACCGCGCTGGGGCGCGACGCCCGTCTGGGTCTGAGCGCCCTCGACAATTTCTGTGCCTGCATGCGCGAGCTCGGGCGATTTAAACACTGCGTCCAAGTTGGCGCCGCCGCCGGCGTAGCCAAGCGCAGCGAGTGCGATGATGATCACCGCAATGACGACCGCGATCGGAACATAACGATGCCAACCAGCCGGATTGAGTCCGCTGCGACGAGCCGCCCCGCGGCTGATGTAACCGAGCGTGCCGTCGTGCTTGAGCTTTGAGCCCACCACGCACTTGCGGCCCCACAACGAGGACTCTGCCTGCATGGCCAAGCGGGCGCTTGCCGAAGGATAACCGTATTTAGTGCGCTTGAACGAACCATCAAACCCCGAGGCGTGTTTGCCCCACGTCACCGATGTCGTGCGTCGGTTGACCGGTGCGGCGCTCCGCCTTCTGCGGCTCGGTTTTGTAGTCTCAGCCATACGCCCCCGCACGCCGTAACCAAATCGAAACAATAACGCTTTGGACTGTAGCACACGCGTCGCGCGCGGTCACGGGCGCCTCGCTCAACGGTCATCGTCCTTCAGCAAGCGCCACAGCGTTGTTCGGCTTATGCCCAGCACCTCCGCCGCACGGGTTCGGTTGCCGTGGAGATGATCTACAACCAGATGCGCGATATCTCGCTCGATATCGGCCAGCGGTCGCAGGATATACAGGTCGCTTTCGAGTGTCGGGGCGCCAAAGGTTGCGGTCTTAATCACGTCCTCTTGGGCTAGCACTTCCTCCGCCACAGCGCGGTCCACCGTGCCCGCCCCCACCAATATATACAGTCGTTCCGAGACCTCGCGGAGCTGCAGATAGTTGCGCGGCCAGCGGTAAGCATCGAGCGTCTTCGTCGCCGCGGCGGACAGCGTGGGCGCTGCCGTCCCAAATGCATCAGCGAGATATTCCAAATAGCGCGCAACCTTTGTCGACGCGGCTCCCTGCTCGGCAATCGCCGGCGCCACGCTCACCGCACAGGCGAAGCGCTCGGTCACAAAGGCGGCTTGATCGCTTTCGCTGCCGCCCGGCATGTCATTCGCCGTCAGCACCACATGGCAGCGCGTCGCCAACGCGGTGTCGGCCATCGTGGAAACGAGCTCGCGGAGGCGCTGGGGACCAACCGCATTCCAGCCCTCAATGCACAGGGTCAACCCTGTTTGAAACAGCGGCGATTCGGAGCTTTTGAGCACGTGGCGCCAACCGCGATCGGTGAGCTCATCGAGCGCGACGGAAACAAAGGGCTGATCGGCAAAAGGACCGTCCAGATAGAGGCGCTTGGCTATCTCGACCTGACCCGCCCCCAGCTCGCCCTCGAGCATAAGGGGCACGCCGCGCGCGTAGCTCTCGGCGACCGGCGCAGCCACCGAGGCCGCCCCCTCAACGATGCCGTACGCGCTCGATTCGTAGCGGGCCTCAACTTCGTCGGCGTTGAGCCACTCGATGCCCGCATGCGCCGCGGCACCGCGCACCTCGCGGACCACAACGACCCAAAGCCTCCCGCCCTCTTTGTCGGTGGGGCGAACGGTCAGGCTCAGGCGCGCACCCGCACGTCCCATAACCAGACGCGCGCCGTCTCCTATACGGTCGAGGCGCTCAGCGACAAAAGCCGCCACATCCCGCTCAAGCGCCGCGTCATTCATGGTCGAAATCGCGACGTCCCCACGCGCATCGATTGCCAATGCCGAGGCCCCGGCAGCAGCCAGGGCCTCGGTCAAGATGTTCAGCTTGGCATCGCTATCCATGATTTGCCCCTGTCCGTAGCGACGTGCAGCCGCCGACGGTCGCACGACCGAGTGTTTCAAAATTGAACGATATTGCTCACCAAACACTATAGGGCAGAGAGCGCCGTCCTGCGAGTATAGGTGTTGCCCCGCATCGCCATCCTGGCGGGGCGATAAGAGCTCTTCGGGACTTATAAACCTGCGGACAAGCCATACCCGCAAGAGCTCCTATCGCTCCACCGCAAGCTTGCGCGCGCCAGCATGCAGCACACAGACCGGCTGCTCCTCTACCAGATCCCCAGCACGTGCTGCATTCCCAAACTCATGCATGCAATGCCAATCCAGCAGCAAAAGCCCAGCGCGATGGGCTTGCCGCCCTTTTTGACCAGCTCGACGATATCGGTATTAAAGCCAATAGCCGCCATGGCCATCACGATAAAGAACTTCGACAGCTCCTTGATGGGCGCCGTGATGGACACGGGAAGCTGAAGCACCGTGGTGATTACGCTCGCCAGCACAAAGAACAGCACAAACATGGGAAACGCGCGTTTAAGCGAGAACGTGCTTTTGGCGTCGCCGCCGGCCTTGCGCGCCAGATGCATCTGCCAGCATGCGAGGACCAACGTGATGGGAATGATAGCCAGTGTCCTGGTGAGCTTGACCACCGTGGCGCTCTCGAGCACATTGGCGCCGGGATGCATGCTGTCCCAAGCGCTCGCCGCAGCCGTTACGGACGAGGTGTCGTTGATGGCGGTACCGGCAAACAGGCCAAAGCCCTCGTTGGTCAGCCCGAGCATACCGCCGAGCGTTGGAAACACGAGCGCTGCGATAACGTTAAACAGGAAGATGACCGAAATAGCCTGGGCAATCTCGCGATCGTCGGCATCGATGACGGGCGCGGCAGCGGCGATGGCAGAACCGCCGCAAATCGACGAACCCACACCCACAAGCGTCGCGATCTTACCCGGCACGTTCATAACGCGGCAGAGCACAAAGGCGATGACAAGCGAGGTCGAGATCGTCGCCACGATAATCGGCAACGACTGGGCGCCCTTGGACAGAATCTGGGAGAGGTTCATGCCAAAGCCAAGCAGGATAACCGCGTACTGCAAGACTTTTTTAGACGTATAGGTGACACCGGCGGCGAGCTGTTCGCGATGATTCTTGGGAAAGACGAGCGCCAGAACCATGCCGAAGAGGATGGCGAATACCGGCCCGCCGACCACCTCAATCTGTTTGCCGAGCAGCGTTGCGGGGATAGCGATGATCAGGCAGAACAAGACGCCCTTCCAGCGCTCGCGTACGATATTCGCCAGTTGCATATGGGATTCCTTCTTTCTCTTTCACGTTTGCGACGGCTTATGATACGGCAACATTGGGCATAGCCTTGCGCAAATACAGACTAAGATGCCGCAATAGTTCTTGGTCAACAGCCGAATTACCCTCCGCGGAGAGCTGATTCGCGGCATAATTAACAACTGACATATGAGTTTGATAGAACAGTTGCGAGGCGCTATGGAAGAATCGATGCACGTCGGCGAGCAGGAAACGAGCCTACAGGACCAGTCCTACCACACCATTCGACGCAAAATCGTCTACCTGGACTACAAGCCGGGCGAAAAGCTGGGCGTCAAGCAACTTTGCGACGACCTGGATATGGGGCGCACGCCCGTGCGCGAGGCTTTGGTTCGCTTGGCGCAGGAAGGCCTGGTGCGCACCGTGCCCCAGAGCGGCACCTACGTCTCACCCATCAACCTCACCCTTGCCGAGAGTGCCTGCTACATCCGCGAACATCTGGAAAAGCAGGTGATTGTGGAGTGCTGTGCGCGAGCCACGTCGGCCGGCATCGAGCAGCTCGACCGCGCCATCGTGCTGCAGGAAAAAGCCATGGCCGAAGAGGATCGCATCGGCTTCTTTTTGAGCGACAACCTCATGCATCACATGATTTTTAGCATCGCATGTCGCAGCACCGTTTGGTCGTGGCTCGAAGAGACCAATGCCGACCTGGAGCGCTTCCGCTGGCTGCGCGCCGCGACGCAGGTTCTCGACAATCGGGACATCGTGAACGAGCACAAGCAGATTCGCCGCGCTATCGCCGGTCGCGACCCCATCGAAGCGAGCTTTTTGGTCAGCAAGCACCTACACATGATGTTCCGCAACCAAACCGAGGTTCTGGACCAGTTCCCCGAGTACTTCGAGACCAGCAAGCTCCGCTAACCTGCCAAAAAGGGACAGGTTTATTTTGGCAGGTTTTATCTGGGCAAATGCAACAAGGCCCGGCTCCGCTGCAACGGAGCCGGGCCCTTCTTGTTAGCGCGTTTCGACAACGGAGCACCTGATGTCAGTCACCAACAGCGAGCGAGCCGCATTTGCGCCAAGGTGACGTGAAATGAGAGGGCGCTGACCTTCTGGTCGCGCCCTCGAAATTGAACGTCAGATTGGCGTGAATGCGGCTCGCGCAGCGTCGAGCAGTTCCGGCGTTTGGTAAAACGCCGGAACAACAATTACTCGACGGTCACGCTCTTAGCGAGGTTTCGAGGTTGGTCAACGTCGCAGCCGCGCAGGATGGCGACCTCGCGGGCGAGCAGCTGCAGGGGAACGCTCGCCGTGATGGGGCTGAACACGTCGCGGACGGCCGGCACACGAATGATGCAGTCGGCAATCTTGTTGATTTCCTCGTCACCCTCGGTGGCAACGACGATAACCTTGGCGCCGCGCGCCTTGCACTCCATGAGGTTCGACACGGTCTTGTCGTAGGTGGCACTCTTGGTGGCCACAGCGATGACAGGGAAGCCCGGGTCGATCAGGGCAATGGGGCCGTGCTTCATCTCGCCGGCGGCGTAGGCCTCGGCATGCAGGTAGCTGACCTCCTTGAGCTTGAGCGCGCCCTCGTAGGAAATAGCGGCACCCATGCCGCGGCCCACGAACAGCGCCGACTGCGCGTCCTTGCACAGCAGGGCGGCCTCATGAACGGCCTCGGTCTGGGTATCCAAAATCCACTGGATCTGCTCGGCCGTATCGGAAAGCTCGCGGAACAGCATGCGCGCCTGTTTGGTGGTCAGACGGTACTTAACCTGCGCCAGCAGCAGAGCCAGCAGCGTAAGGCTCACGACCTGACCGATAAAGCTCTTGGTCGAGGCGACCGCGATCTCCTTGTTGGCCTTGGTGTAGATGACGCCGTCGCTCTCACGCGCCACCGGGCTGCCCACCACGTTGGTGATGCCGAAGACCTTGGCGCCCTTGATGCGCGCGTCGCGAATGGCGGCAAGGGTGTCGGCCGTCTCGCCCGACTGGGACACAGCCACGACAAGCGTCGTCGGCGTGATGATGGGATTGCGATAGCGGAACTCGCTGGCCGCCTCAACCTCGGTGGGGATGCGAGCCCAGCCCTCAATAAGGTTCTTGGCGATGAGGCCAGCGTGATAGCTAGTGCCGCAAGCGATCACGTAGACGCGGTCGATATCGTTGAGCTCCTCGAGCGAAAGGCCCAGCTCGTCGATATCGAGCTCGCCGGCGGGGGTCATACGGCCCACCAGCGTATCGCGCACGACGCGCGGCTGCTCGTGGATTTCCTTGAGCATAAAGTCGGGATAACCGCCCTTTTCTGCCATGTCCAGGTCCCAGTCGATGTGGGTGACCTTGGGCTCGATAACGTTGCCGGCCTCGTCGGTGTACTCGACGCCCGCGGGCGTGAGCTTGGCAAACTGACCGTCCTCGAGCACCACGACATCGCGGGTGGCGTCGATGAGCGCGATGACATCGGAAGCAACATAGGAGCCGGTTTCGCCCACGCCGACTACGATCGGGGAATCCTTGCGGGCCACGGCGATCACGCCGGGCTCGTCAGCGCACACGGCGGCCAGACCATAGGCACCGACCACGTGGGTGCAAGCCTCGCGCACGGAGGCCATCAGGTCGTGCGTCTCGGCATAAGCCTCTTCGATCAGATGCGCGAAGACCTCGGTATCGGTCTCGCTCTTAAAGTGGTGGCCGCGGCCCTCCAGCTCTTCGCGCAGCTCGGCGAAGTTCTCGATGATGCCGTTGTGGACGATGGCGATACGACCGTCGCAGCTGGTGTGGGGATGGGCGTTAACGACGGAGGGCTTGCCGTGGGTGGCCCAACGGGTGTGGCCGATACCGCAGGTAGCGTCGCTGTCGATGTTGGAAAGCTCGCTCTCCAGGCCCGCGACCTTGCCCACGCGGCGGATGACGTCGAGGTGCGCCGCGGCGCCCTCGCCCACCTCGAGCGCGACGCCCGAGGAGTCATAGCCGCGATACTCCATACGCTTGAGGCCCGTGACCAGGATGTTCTTTGCAATATCAGAGCCGGTGTAGCCGACAATTCCGCACATAGGATAAATCCCTTCGTTCGCGTGACTGCAAGACGTCCACGCACAGGGGGCGCTGAGACGTATAACGTTCGAGTATTGTACTCACGCAAGCGCAAGCTGATATACCAGAAGTGGTATCTCAACTTAGATACCACCCGATGCACACATGCCCAGCCGGTCCAAACCGCCACAATGGGGACAGGAACCTTTGTGGTGGTTTGGACCGGGGCGGCGGCCTATCCCGGCGAAAGATCTCGATCTGTAACATCTGGGCCGCAATAAGCCGGCTTAGTGTTACAGATCGAGACATTACGGTTCGGCCCCTGCACTATGTCTCGATCTGTAACAGGTAGAGCCGGTTTTGCCGTCCAGATGTTACAGATCGAGACAATTGAAGGCCCGGGCAGCTCAAGCCACCACAAAGGTGCCTGCCCCCTTCGTGGTGGTCGCGCTGGCAACGGCGTTTCCCCAGATAAAACCTGCCAAAATAAACCTGTCCCTAATTGGCAGGTTTTGACACCCTGGGGGCGGGCGATGCTACAATCGGACTTGTACTTGAAACGCATCAAAGGGGCCGCCATGGCAAAGGTAAAAATCAGCGACGTCGCGCGCGAGGCGGGGGTCTCACTGGGCACGGTATCCAACGCGCTCAACCACCCCGACAAGCTGCGCCCCGAGACCCTCAGGCTCATCAACGAGACCATCAATCGCCTTGGCTACCTGCCCAATCAAAGCGCCCGTCAGCTTGCAGGCGGCACCACCAAGTCCTTTGGCTTGGTCCTCCCCCGCCTTGACCACGGCTTCTCGCTCCAAATTGCCAGCGGCGCCCATAACGAGGCCCGCAAGCACGGTTACGACCTGCTCATCGCCAACGCCGATAACGACAACATTCTCGAGGACCATTACCTGCGCTATTTTATGGGCACGCAGATGTCCGGCGTCATGGTGCAGCCCATGGCATCTCCCGATTGGCACCCCGCTATGACCAAGATGCCCGTGCCGATCGTCCATCTGGACATCCATTGCTCCGAGCCCGGTTACTACGTGGCCGCCGACAACGAGGCACAGGGGCGTATTATCGCCGAGCTCGCCATCGCCCGCGGCGCACGCCATATCACCGTTGTGGGTAGAGCGGCATTTATGCAGCTCACGCTGCGCGTACTTGGCATTCACAAGGCCCTTGCCCTGTATCCCGATATCAAAATTGAAGTCATTGACGCCGGAGAGTGGAATACCGCAGCCGACGGCTACAGTATCGGTGCCCAGATTGCCGAGCGCCCTGCTGACGAGCGCCCCGATTTTGTCATCGGTCTGACCGACGTATTGGCCTCGGGCGTTATCTCGGCGCTGACCGACAAAGGCATCTCCGTCCCCGAGCAGGTCCGCGTGGCCGGCTGCGACGGCAACCCCCTTGCATGGAGCGGGTCGGTTCCCCTTACCACCGTGGCACCGCCGGGCTACGAAATTGGCCGCAAGGGTGTGCAGCTGCTCATGGAACAGATCGAGGACAAGCCCGCCGCCAAGACCAAACGAGTCCGCATCGGCTCCGCCGCGCGTACCGTCACCACGGTCACAGCCACCGAGGACATTAACCGTCAGGAGCTCGTGCGTCCCTTCCTGCTCGAACGCGTAAGCACCCAAAAGGCCGAGCAGCGCCCGACGGGCCCATCCGCGGCCCCAATAACCGACATCAACCTGGGCGCCTACCTTTAGCGCACGGCCTTGACCGCTGCCGGCAGATCGAACAGCGTATCGAGCCCAGCCTCGCAGCCATCCACCACGTCCTGCGGCAGCGGCACGATATCGGGAACGGCAAAGACGTGGCAGCCGGCCGTGATGCCCGAGACGCAGCCGTTGCGCGAATCCTCGACCACGGCGCACTCCTCGGGGGCAAAGCCCGCGCGTTCGCAGGCGAGCAGGTACATCTCGGGGTCGGGCTTGCCATGCACGACGTCCTCGCCGCAGGTCACCGTCTCAAACTTGTCAAAGAGACCGACCATCTTAAGGTTGCGCTCGGCGGTAACATGGCGCGACGACGTCGCAAGACCCACGTGATAGCCCGCGGCCAGCAGCTCGTCGAGGCACTCGGCGGCACCGTCCTTAAGCTCCAGATCGGTCTTGACCATCTCGTCGCGAATCTCCCTATGGCGACGATAGATTGCCTCAGCGGTTTCGCGACCGCCGTAATGCCCATCAAGGATGTCCATGACATCGGGCAACGTGCGGCCGATAAACTGATGGATCAGCGCATCATCAATCGCGAATCCCAGCTCGGCCGCACCCGCCTTCCACGCCTTGATACCCAAACGCTCGGTGTCGACCAGCGTTCCGTCCATGTCAAAAATAACGGCCTTGATCATATCGGTCCCCCATCTCTTCGCGCTGCTGTACTCCCGCAACTTTACCGCACCTGTAAACTTGTATATAACGTATATAGCATATTGCACTTTCGTTACATAGATAGAAGTCTTATGACAAGCGACTCGGTAGGATTATAGTTTTCGACCGAGTACTCAACGGCAAGGATCGACTTATGCTTTCAGACACCACCGCACCCGCAGAGGGGCTTCAGGACAAACTCACAGCGCTCGAGCAGCTGCTTTTGGCATACGGACGCGTCGCCATCGGCTTTTCCGGTGGCGTCGACAGCAGCTTTTTGGCCACGGTCTGCGCCCGCATCATGCCCGCCAGCACGCTTCTTGTTCACCTCACCACGCCGCTCATCGGCACGCCCGAGCAGGCTTCGTTTGAGCGGGCGATTGACGGGCAGGCCGATGAGGGGCCGCATTTCAAGCTCCCCGTGCTCAACCTCTCGGTCGATCAGCTGCAGCTCCCCCAGGTAGCCTGCAACGACGCCGACCGCTGCTACCACTGCAAGCGCGCCGGCTTTACCGCCATCGTCAACCACGCCAAGTCGCTGGGCTTTCCCACCGTCATCGACGGCAGCAACGCAAGCGACCGCGGCGACTACCGCCCCGGCATGCGCGCCGCCCAGGAGCTCGGCGTGCGCTCGCCCCTCATGGAGGTCGGCTTTACCAAGGACGAAGAGCGCGAGCTGCTGCGCGCCTGGGGCTATCCCGTCTGGAACCTGCCGGCAGGAGCCTGCCTGGCCACGCGTGTCCCCACGGGCGAGGAGCTCACGCGCGAGAAGGTCGATGTAATCCGCGCCTGTGAGGACTACCTGCACGACCTCGGCCTGGACCAGGTCCGCGCACGCCTCGTCGGCGGCTGCATGCATATCGAGGCCGCGCCGGCAGACGTCGCCAAGATCGCCGCCCTCGGCAGCACCGCGGTCAACGACGAGGGCAAGGCCCCGCTTCCCGTCGCCATCGAATCTGCCCTGCGCAACCTAGGCTGCGTCCATATCTCCCCCGAGGTCACCCCCTATATCCACGGCAACATGAATCTTTAAGTTACGCCGTTTTACAAACGGCGTAACCGCTCGGCGCTACGCAGGTTCCGGACGCGGCAATCTGACGTTCAACTGCACGGGCGCAACCAAAAGGTCAGCGCACGCTTGTTTCACGTCAGATTGCCGCACCCGGAACCTGCTCGCTCGCGTATGCTCAACCTGAACCACATTAATAGTTGCCGACCTTCCGAAAGGGGACAGGTTTATTTTGGCAGGTTTTATCTGGGGAAACGCAGACAAGGCCGCGACACCTATATGGCGTCGCGGCCCTGTTCTATTTATGCCAGCACGTACTGATACGTATCTCCCATGGGGACAAAGGTAACCGGCAGACCTGCGCCAGCGTCCCCGAGCGCGGCGGGCAGCCATTTCGCCATATACTCCATGCCCGGCTCCTCGCCATTAAAGTGACCCATATGGATGGCGCATTTTCCCTGACCGAGCATTGCGGCGTCGCGGATGTACTCGCTCACCGTAAAGTCGATAAACTCCATGGTCAAAATGCAATCGATGCCATCGGAGTCGATATGGGCAATCTCGTCGTTATCTCGCCCCATGATGTGCATTGGAATCTCGACATTGCGGACGAGCGCGTCACCGTCGCCGATCAAGCGCGTCCCGTTTAATCCAAGCTTGTGTACGAGCGCCTGCGCAAGATCGCGGGCCGACGTTGGCTCAATGCGGTACCTCATGAATGTCTCGTCTACCGCGGAGCCAAGCCAGTCCATCTTGACCGCGAATCCGTAAAAGATGCCGTCGACCATCGAACCGTCCGAGGCGAGCGGCACACCCGAGTGGATATAGTCATGGCAACGCCAGACCGCGCCACCCCATTCGTCAAGCAAAGCGCACTTTGCCTCAAAGGTCTTGTTCCCCGCAACCACTTCACGGCGGTCTCCGTGGTTCCAGAACAGTGCCTCGTGAGGAACAATCAGGTTAGCGCCAAGCTCCTTGGCACGACGAATCACCTCCGCCGTAGCCCAAATGCATGTAACTATTCCGGTACATTGCTGATCGATGTCGCCGTAAAGCACCTGATCGCGCGTCGTCGCAAGCTCGATGGGCTTCCCGGTAAAAGCATCAATGACGTCACAATAATCCCGAATAGCTTGAATAGCCTCGCTGATAAGCATATGTAGCAACAACCCCTTCGACATAATATGCAGGGCGGCAGCAAACATACCGCCCTGCGGAATCATCTATAGACGGCACTTTTTTGAGCTGAACCACCTATATGCGACCGCTTTTCTAGCGCTCGGAAATCGGACCGTTCTCAAGCTCATCCTCGCTAAAACCAAAGAACCAGGCAACAGCAAAGCTTACGATAAAGCCAGCTGCCGAGGCGATAACGGCACCGATCAGGTTCTCGTTGCCACCGCCGACAAACGTCATAATATTGAGCACGTTGGAGGCAGCACCGGCGAGGTAAGCATTGACATGCAAGGCGAGCGCCACGGCACCGGCGACAAACGAACCTGCCATGCAGGCAGCAAACAGTTTACGGTAGCGGAACAGCATGCCGTAAATGAACGGCTCGCCAACGCCTCCAACAAGCTGGGCGACAAGATAGCCGGCGCATTGGCTCTTTTCCTCCTTGTTGCGGAGTTTAAGCCATGATGCAATCTCCACTCCGTAGGCTGCCCACAGCGCAACCGTGGGGGCAACCAAAATGAAGCCATCGGAACCCGTCAACATAAAGTTTGCAATGGCAATCATGATGACCGCAACATGCATGCCCGTAATGACCATGGGCAACCAAATTGCTGCAAGCAAGCCGCCACCAATAATCGCCACGATACCTCCCTCGGCACCGAGGAACTCAAAGACAACCGCCAAACCGTTACCGCACCAAGAACCAAGAGGAGCAAGCAGGCAAAGCGCAAAGGGGACAGTCAGGGCAAGCGTGCAAAGCGGCGTAAAGACCGTGGTGAGCGAATCGGGCATGTGCTTGCGCAAGAACTTCTCGAACACGGACATCAACGCAACCGTGAGCAGAATGGGAATAACCGTCTGCGCATAGTTTGCAGGCACGCAAGGGATGCCATAAACGCTAAAGGCTTTTCCCTCGGCTGCCATTTGCATAAACGTCGGTTCGATAAGCACACCGCCCATAAAAGCGCCGTACATGGGCGTGGCGCCAATGTTCTTGGCAGCCGTAAAGCCCAAGAAGATCGGAATGAAATAGAACGTCACGTTGTAGAGCATATTGAGCAGGACATATAGATCGCTCGTATCCGCAATGAGATTGAGCATCGTTGGCCCGAGTACGACGGCAACGGTTTTGAACATGCCCGACGCGAGCAGCAATGGAATCATCGGAACCATGGAGCCCGAGAGGTAGTTAAGAATCGCATTGCCAACGGCTGCCGGGGTAAGCGGTGTTTTGACTCCACTTGCGTCGAGGTTCTCGTCGATGCTCTCCTGCTTGGCCAAGCCGCTCATCTTGATGAGCTCGTCATATACCTTAGGCACGTTTTGCCCAATAATCACCTGGAACTGCCCGCCAGATATTTGAGCGCCGATGACGCCGTTAATTTTTTTAACAGCGTTAATGTCGGGCAACTCCATATCCTTAAGGTTAAAACGCAGACGCGTCATGCAGTGGGCTGCAAAGGTGATGTTGTCTTTGCCACCCAGCGCCTCGAGCACATCGGCTGCGATCTTCTTATTGTCAGCCATATCATCTTCCCTTTCGAACGATCCGGTTCCTTCCTCGCTGCGCGCGCGAGGAGACAAAGCGGACGGTGGCCCGTCGCCCGCACGGAAGTATTCGATTGTTGAGGGAAACGGCGTAAAGACAAAAGCTCCAAAACGAGACATCGACAGGTCGCCCTGTCTTTACGTCACGCTTCGGAAGCTCAGCTCTCGAATAACACCTTATGTCGCGCTAAGGGTATCAGCTTCACCATGCGAACGGCGGCCTCATGATGCCCAAAAGTCTGCGAACGGTACGCTTTCTTTGATGAACGGCATAGAAAGCGCCTATTTGTCGGCTGGCACCTCGCCCGTTACGTTGCCGGCATAGACCCGATTGACATGGAGCATGAGATACACCTTCTCCTCGGGCACGATAGAGGCATGATACGTTTCCTCGATAAGTTCTGCCATTTTGTCAACACAAGCCGCTATAGCCGGATGCTCCTCACAGAGAGGACGATAGAGCGCCGCATTATCAGTATTAAGCGGCTCCCCGGTGCGGACGCGCTCTAACAAGTAACGTACATGTGTGTCATAGCGTGCATAGTCAAAAGCATCGCGGTCAACGGCGATAGCAAGATCTTTCTCGATGATCGCTACGAGCTTTTCGATCAGGCGTTCCTCGCGGCGGACGTCGTTTGACTTCGCCTTACTAGAACTTGCCATAACGCTGTTAACGATGCAGAGTGCGATGCCCGCCCTCTCCCCGCGTGGCATAGATATGCCGAATTCGCGCTCTATGCCAGCATGGGCAAGCGTCGCGATCTTAAATTCAATGGGATATTGCTGCTGAACGTCACAAGAAAGCGGCATCTGAACATACATGTGCTCACGGCAGCGCTTGATGGCAAAACTAATGTGGTCGGCAAGCGTAAAAGGAAGGTTCGCCGACAGTTCACGCGAAATGTTGGTGCGCGCGACATCGGCAATCTGCGCACTAAACTCCATTACCTTGGGATCGATCTCGTTAAGAAGTGGCAGATAGCGCGCATCAACGTTGTAAAACGTGCGCTCAATCTGCGCAAGCGAAACCTCACCGGGGCCGTCAGGAAAACCAATGCCTTTCCCCAGCGCCACAAGCTCGGTTCCCTTATCGTTGACAAGTAAGGCGGCATTGTGATTAATGCGCTTAACGACCCTCATGATGCCTCCGAAAATAGGCGCAGCCGAAGGGCAAGCGCAATGAATTCTAGTTAAGATGGTTCGCCTCGATTATTCCACGCAACGTCACGCGAAACAAGCAAACCCGAGCCCCCGCAACCTACTAAAAAAAGCGGCAGATTTATTTTGGCAGATTTTTATCGGGGAAAACGCGAAGAGGGACACGCCATATCACTGTTGTGGGCAGAGCGGCATTCATGCAGCTCGCTCTGCGCATACCTGGCATCCACAAGACCCTCGCCCCGTATCCCGATATTAAAATTGAGTTCATTGGCGCCGGAGAGTGGAATACCGCATCCGACGGCTACGGCATCGGCAGCCAGATTGCCGAGCGCGTCAGCACCCGGGCAAGCAGCCACGCCAAAGCCACCGTCATCGACCTCGGCGCATACCTTTAGCGCACGGCCTTGACCGCCGCTGCCAGATCGAACAGCGTATCGAGAACGGCCTCGCAGCCATCCGCCACGTCCTGCGGCAGCGGCACAATATCGGGCACAGCAAAGACATGGCAGCCGGCCGTGATACCCGAGACGCAGCCGTTGCGCGAATCCTCGACCACGGCGCATTCCTCGGGAGCAAAGCCCGCGCGCTCGCAAGCGAGCAGGTAAATCGCGGGGTCGGGCTTGCCATATGCGACATCCTCGCCGAAGGTCACCGTTTCAAACTTGTCAAAGAGGCCGACCGTTTTAAGGTTGCGCTCGGCCGCAACGCGGCGCGACGACGTCGCAAGGCCCACGTGATAGCCCGCGGCCAGCAGCTCGTCGAGGCACTCGGCGGCGCCGGCCTTAAGCTCCAGGTCGGTCTTGGCCATCTCAGTGCGAAGCTCAATGTTGCGGGCAAAAATCGCGTCGGCGGTTTCGCCCTTGCCGTAATGTGCCTCAAGGATGTCCTTAACATCGGCATTCGAACGGCCGATAAACTGATGGATTAACGCATCATCAATCGTGATCCCCAGCTCGGCCGCGCCCACCTTCCATGCCCTCATGTCCAAACGCTCAGTATCGATCAGCGTTCCGTCCATGTCAAAAATAACAGCTTTGATCATATCGGCCCCTTCATCGGCTTGCGTTGCCGCAAATCTACTGCACGTCACAAACTTGTATATAACGTATATATCATATTGTACTTTCGCTACATAGACAGAAGCCTTATGACGTAACCTGCCAAAAAGGGACAGGTTTATTTTGGCAGGTTTTATCTTGGGAAATGTCGAATAGTCCCACACGCCCAACCACTGCAGCTCCATATGAGGCAAATGAATCCGTAGCGTTTGTCCCAAATCTTGAGTATTTGTTCGGTGGAGCGGCCCCTGCCGGCTCCTGCTAGACTGGTAGATTCCCAACCGTCCCTCCAGGAGCCTCAATGTCGCGCAAGTCCGTCTACAAGCAAGTACTTTCCATCGGCACCGCCGTGGTGCTGGGGTTTGCGCTGTTCACGGGGTCGCTCGATGGGGCGCCCAAGTTGCTGTCGCCGCAAAGCGATGAGCAGGCAGCGGCTCTGGCCGAGAAGCAAAACGAGAGTCCCAGCCGTACCGACGACGAAGCGGACTTGGTCGCACGGCTCGAATCGGGAACAGCGAGCTCCGAGGACTCTCAAAATAGCCAAGACTCTGGCGATGGCTCCGAATCCACCGCGACCAACACCAACGGCAGCGTTGCTTCCGCGGACAGCGTCGCCACCCCCATCGACGAGGTCGAAAACCCCGACCTCAACCGCGCCCGCGGTGTTTATCTCAGCAGCATTCCCGACTACGCCGGCAACCCCTACGTTGCCCTTCGCGCCGACAGCACGCACCCGCTCGGCACGCCGTCATTCACACTCGATGAATACGATCGTGCCACCGAAGAGGGCTGCTTTAAGAAATTCTCCAAGCTCGACAGTCTGGGCCGCACCCGCAAAGCGCTTGCCTGCGTGGGCCCCGAATCGCTCGGTCAAGGCAAGCGCGGGGATATCTCGCGTATCCACCCCGCCGGATGGCACCAACAGCGCTACGACTTTATTCCGGGTCAAAGCCTCTACAACCGTTGCCACCTCATCGCCTGGTCGCTCTGCGGCGAAAACGCCAATCGCAAGAATCTCCTCACCGGCACGCGCTATCTCAACGAAACAGGCATGCTGCCGTTTGAAGAGCAGATCCTCGACTATATCCACGACACGGGCAACCATGTGCTCTACCGCGTCACGCCCATGTACAACGAAGAGGAACTCGTCTGTCGTGGCGTTCGTCTGGAAGCACAATCGATCGAGGACCACGGCAAGACCCTGTGCTTCCACGTGTACTGCTACAACCTGCAGCCGCACGCGCAGATCGACTACGCCACCGGCCGCAACCAGGCCTCGGGGGACTAGCCCCCAACCGCGACATGAATCGATTTGCAGCCCCAGGGATCAAATAAGGCCGCCCGGTTACCCAGGGCGGCCTTTTCGTCAGCACCTACATTGCAGGCAAAACCACACGTTACTTGGCGCGGCCCTCCTCATAGCGCTCGACCAGCTTGGCCTGAACGTCATAGGGCACCTGCTCATAGCCTGCGGGCTTCATGGTAAAGTCGCCCGTGCCGCGCGTGATGGAGCGCAGGCGCGTCGAATAATCCGTCAGCTCGGCGAGAGGCGCCTGCGCGATAACCACGGTGTCGCCACGCTCATCGGTCTCCATGCCCGTCACGCGACCACGCGAGGCCGAGATGTCGCCCATCACGGCGCCGGCGTAGCTCTCGGGGATAGTCACCGTGATTTCCTCGATGGGCTCCAGTACCACCGGATCGGCATCGGCGCACGCCTTGCGCAGGCCGATGCGAGCCGCCGCGCGAAACGCCATCTCGTTGGAGTCGACACTGTGATACGAGCCGTCATACACCGCGACGCGAATGCCCGTGAGCGGATAACCGGCAATAATACCGTCCTTCATGGTCTCCTGGACGCCCTTGTCCACGGCGGGGATGAGCGAGCGCGGGATGCGGCCACCCACAACCTCGTCAACAAACTCATAGCCGTCGCTCGTGCCGTCGGGCCCAATGAGCGGCTCCACGCGCAGCCAGCAGTCGCCGTACTGACCGGCGCCGCCGGTCTGCTTCTTGTGGCGACCCTGGGCGCTTGCCGTGCGGCGGATGGTCTCGCGATACGGAATGCGGATCGGCACGCTTTTGGCCACGACCTTGGTGCGATCCTCCAAACGGTTGAGCAGCACCGAAACCTGCGCCTCGCCCACGGCGGAGATGATGGTCTGGCCGGTCTCCTCGTCACGGTCGATGCTCATGGTCGGATCGGCCTTGCAAGCCTTCTCGATAAACGTGTAGAGCTTCTCTTCGTCGCCGCGATTCTCGGCCTCGATGGCAATGCGGTACTGCGAGTTGGGGAACTTAAACGCCGCTGCCTCGACCTTGCCGGTAATGGAGAACGTGTCACCCGTCTCTGCCGCCAACTTGGGCGCCACGATAATGTCGCCGGCATAGGCGTGACCGACCTCGGTCATGTCGCGGCCGCACATCACATACAGGTGAGCCAGACGCTCGCCCTTGCGCGTGCGCGCATTGATCAGCTCAAGGCCCGGCTCAAGCGTGCCCGTCAGCACCTTGATAAAGCTGATACGGCCCTGCTGCGGGTCGGCCAGGGTCTTAAACACAAACGCCACCGGACGGTCATCGTCGCTCGAGATCTTAAGCGAGTCGCCATCGATGAGCGGCATCTCGCCGTAGTCAGTCGGCGCCGGGAAGTACGTGGCGATGTCGTCCATCAGCGAGTTGACGCCCTGCTCCTTAATGCAATCGCCCGCAAAGACCGGCACAAAGATGCGCTCGGCGATCGCCTTCGACAGCAGGCCCTCGAGCTCCTCCTGCGTCAGCGTCTCCTCGCCTTCCAGGTATTTCATCATCAGCTCATCGTCGGCCTCGGCAACGAGCTCGCACAGATGATCATGGGCCTCCTCGGCCTGGGCACGATACTCCTCGGGAATCTCCGACTCAACGGCTTCGGTGCCGTTGCAATGGCGCGCCTTCATGCGCACCAGGTCGATGATGCCGTCAAAGTCCTCGCCCTCGCCCCAGCCCAGGGTCACGGCGCCCAGTCGCGTACCGAAGCGCTCCTGCAGCAGGTCCATCGTAGTCGCAAAGCTGGCCTCGGAGCGCGACAGGCGGTTTACAAACACCGCACGCGCCAGACGCAGGTCCTCGGCGGCATACCAGAGCTTAACCATCGTAGGCTGCGGGCCGGCCTCGGCGTCGACCACAAACAGTGCCGTCTCGCAAACACTCATCGCGGCATAGGCGTCGCCGATAAAATCGGGGTAGCACGGGGCATCGAGCACGTTGATGCGCGCGCCCTTCCAGTCGATCGGCGCAATGGTCGTCGAGATGGAAAATGCACGCTTGACCTCTTCGGGGTCATAGTCGAGCGTGGGCTTGGTGCCGTCGTGGCCGCCCAGGCGGGCGGTCTTGCCGGAAAGGTGGAGCATGGCCTCGGCGAGTGAAGTCTTGCCCACCCCGCCTTGGCCTACGAGCACCACGTTCCTTACGTTACCGGTCTTGGGAGCACCCATGATGACCTCCTTGCAAGGCCGCGCGCAATGCGCGACGCCAACGGGGAGGGTTCGCGGTCGGTGCCGTCCCAGGAGCAGCATGGTCGGCAGCCGAGCCGACTCACCCTCCAAATGTCCTATGCCACCACCCTACCCTCACGGGCGGCTGTCCATGCATACCTTTCGGCGCACGTATGAATACAGGCGGCGAGAGGAAGAGACAAGCTTGCGAGTCGATTATTGAACCCCGTCGACGCAAACAAAAGGCCGCCACAGACCGTAAGACCTGCGGCGGCTTCGCCTCAATTAATAGTTGAGTAAATACCTGAGCCTATCCCTCGATACGGCTCAAGAACTCACGCGTGCGCTGCTCGCGCGGATGGTCGATGACCTGCTCGGCAGGTCCCTCCTCGACAATACGACCGCCGTCCATAAAGACCACGCGGTCGGCAACGTCGCGGGCAAACTGCATCGCGTGTGTCACGATCACCATCGTCATATTCTGCGCAGCGAGGTCTTTAATGACACGCAGCACCTCGGCCGTCAACTCTGGATCGAGCGCCGAGGTCGGCTCGTCAAAGAACAAGATTTCCGGGTCGAGCGCCAAGGCGCGGGCAATACTCACGCGCTGCTGCTGACCGCCCGAAAGCTCGCAGGGCACCTTGTTCTCGTTACCCGTAAGCCCCATCTGTGCAATAAGCTCGTGTGCGCGGGCCTCCGCCTGCTCGCGCGGGCGCTTAAGCACGCGGATCGGTGCATCGGTGATGTTTTTCATCACGGTATAGTGCGGGAACAGATTGTAGTTCTGAAACACCAGACCAAACCGCGAGCGCGCCTGTTTAGGTACATCGCCCTTTGCGTACACCGCGCCCGAACCCGCATCTGTCGCGACGGCAAGGTCGCCAAACGAGAGCGAGCCACCATCGAGCGTCTCGAGCAGCGTGGCACAGCGCAGCAGCGTGGACTTACCGCCGCCCGAAGGCCCGATAATCGCCACGACCTCGCCGCGCTTTACCTCGAGCGAGATATCCTTGAGCACCTCATTGCCGCCAAACGCCTTGCGCGCGTTTTCGATCTTCATCACTGAGTTAGTCATGGTAATAGTCCAGCTTCTTTTCGGCGGCGCCCAGCAGCATCTCGACCACAAAGTTAAAGACCCAGTAGATCAGCGCCGCGATCGCAAACGGCACCATGCTCACTTGCGAGGCAACTAGCGCCTTGGCCGTCGAGAACATCTCGCCTACGCCGATGGCGAACGCCAGCGACGTGTCCTTGACCAGTGTGATGATCTCGTTGCCCATCGCCGGCAAAATGCGCTTGGCGACCTGCGGCATCACGATATACAGAAACGTCTGCATGCGCGAGTAGCCCAGCACCTCGGCAGCCTCGTATTGACCGCGCGGAATGGACTGCAGGCCCGAGCGATAGATCTCGGCAAAGTAACCGGCGTAGTTGATGATGAACGCCACGACGCACGCCGTCCACTTGGAATCGGGCGTGAGCGAAATGCCAAACACGTAGTACGGGGCAAAGTAGATGGCAAACATCTGCAGCATGAGCGGCGTACCGCGCATCACCGAAATGTAGATGCGCGCAATCCAACGCAGCGGCGCGACCTTACTCATGCGCATAAACGCCACGGGGATTCCCAGCGGAATCGACCCCAGCAGCGTCAGCACAAACAGCTGCAAACTGACCAAGAATCCCTGGCCAAGCATCTGCATCATGACCTGAATAGACAACCCAAGCTCTCTTTCACAGTAACGGAACAGCGGATCTCATTCTCAAATAGACACAGTGCCCAAGATTGCGAGCGACAAGCCCGACGAAGCGTACTTTGGTACGCGAGGAGGGTTGGAGCCGCAAGGTTGGGTGCTGTGGCTATTTGAGCACCCAGTTGTCGAAGGATAGACCGTATTCTGCATACTTGTCGCACAGATCCTTGACTGTGCCGTCCTCGTAGAGTGCCTTGAGCGACTCGGTCACGGCGTCGGCCGACTTGGTATCGCCCTTCTTAAAGCCGACGGCATAGTGCTCGCTAGACAGCGGCTTATCAAGCTGCGTATAGGCATCGGGCTTGGCGGCGAGCTGATACTGGGCAATCGAAAGGTCGCAAGCCACGGCATCGACCGCACCGCTCTCGAGCTGCATAAAGGCCGTGTTGTACTCACCGATGGTGTCGAGCGTGGCAAACGTCGCCGCCAGATCTTTCTGGTCGCCCTCGAGCACATCCTGCGCAGCGGAATCGGTCTGGGTAATCACGGTCTTGCCGGCAAGATCATCCCAGCTCTTGATGCCCGCGTCCCTCTTGACCACCAGCACCTGCTCATTGAGCATGTACGGCTCGGAGAACGTGTAGTCGTCCTCGCGGCCCTCCATGGTAAAGCCATTCCAAATGCAGTTGATGGCGCCCGAGTTAAGCAGCGTATCCTTGGCATCCCAATCGATAGCCTCGTATTTGACCTCCCAGCCCTGCTTATCGGCAACGGCCTTGGCCAGATCAAGGTCAAAACCCGTGTACTCGCCGTCGTCGCCCACAAAGCCGTACGGAGGGTAGGACTTGTCAAAGCCCACCACGAGCTTCTTGGACTCCGCAGCGCCCTTCACATCCTTGGCTGCTGAAGAGCCGGCAGCAGAGCCCTTGCCGGCACCACCGCCACAGCCGACAAGACCAAGGCCAAGCACCGTGGCGAGCGAGCCGGCTAGACCAACAAACTGACGACGAGACATATCGGTATTCATGGTATCCCCCTTGGTGGCACTTTAGTTAGGTAAAGTGAGTCATGTAACGTTCAGAATCATACACTTTAGCGTGATAGAGCACAAGGCGAATTTGCCCGCCGCGTGAGGGGTGTGGGGGTTAAGTTTCCTGCTCTACAGTCCTGCTCACGACGGAGGCCACATTAAGTGGCCTCCTGTTCGTGCGGAACTCGCGATAAACTTAACCCCCACACCCCTCACGCGGCGGGCAACCGTCGTTGGGCTTATCACTGACACGAATAAACCGCTTGCATATCGTCTGCTGGCTTGGCACGGTACAATACTTGCAGCTTAAATTCATGAATTAGTGGAGTTATTGATGGCAGAATCTCGTGCGGAGCGTAGGGCTCGTCGTGCTTTGATGGAGGCGACTGAGGGGTCGAAGGAGGAGAAATCTTCTACGAAATCCAAGTCTTCTAAAGCTGCAAAAAGCAAATCGACTAAGAGCAGGGCTAAGGCCAAGCGTTCTGACTCTCGCCGGGACGAGAATAAGGCACCTCAGACTCGCTCCAAGCGTCCGCGTAACGATTCGGTTCCGCCTGCGCGCAAGGCTGTGGATCCCAAATCCCCCTGTTCCATCATGAAAGCTTGTGGTGGGTGTACGGCGCTCAATCGTCCTTATAAGAAGCAGTTGGCGGCCAAGCAGGCTGCTATGGAGGAGCTGTTTGCTGAGCTCTGCGAGCGCGAGGGTATTGCCGTTGATCCCATTCGCGGTATGGGCGTTACCCTTGGCGACCCGGGCAAGTATCCTGCGCCGCGCGGTTTTCGTCATAAGGCTGCCACTCCGTTTGCTCCTGGTAAGGAGGGTGCTGTCCGCTGCGGCTTCTTTGAGCGCGGTACGCACAAAATCGTTGCCGTTCCCGAATGCCCTGTCGAGGCACCGGGCGCCCGCCAGATTCTCAACGGCATCGCGCATGAGGCCGAGCGCCTACACATTCCCGCCTTTAACGAGGACAAGCATCTGGGCTTGCTTCGCTACGCCGTCGTTCGCTGCGGCTGGCGTACTGATCAGATCATGGTCACCCTCGTGACTGCCCAGCGCGATCTGCCGCATGCGCAGGAGTTTTTCGAGGCCGTCGCCGCGCTCGATCCGCATATCGTCACCGTCGCCCAAAACATCAACGGACGCCCTGGCAACGCCATCCTGGGCGAGGAGACCCGCATCGTGCATGGCGCTGAGTGCATGCGCGACCAGCTGCTCGGCTGCGAGTTCGACATCTCCCCCACTGCGTTCTACCAGACCAACCCGCAGCAGACCGAGCTGCTCTACCGGCTCGCTATCGAAGGCATGGACCTGCGCCGGGGCGACGTGCTTATGGATGCCTACTGCGGCAGCGGCACCATCGGCCTTTGCGCCGCAAAGGATGCCCAGGACAAGGGCGTCGGCATCATGCTGCTCGGTGTGGAGCGAAACCCCGCGGGCGTTGCCGACGCACGCCGCAATGCCGAGCTCAACGGTCTCACCCGCAGCGCTTGGTTTATGGCCGACGACGCCACCGACTACATCCTCGATGCCGCCGACAACAACGAACGCGTCGACGTCCTTTCCATCGACCCGCCGCGCGCCGGCTCCACCCCCGAGTTCCTCGAGGCCGCCTGCGCGCTCAAGCCGCGCAGCATCACCTATATCAGCTGCAACCCCGTGACCCAAGAGCGCGACCTGCACCAGCTCCTCGACGGAGGCTATCGCCTGCTCAAGATCACACCGGTCGACATGTTCCCCCATACCGACCACACCGAAACCGTAGCGATCCTCGAGCGCCGCTAACCCACCCCGGTAGATTTTGGGACAAAAAAGGGGGCGGCCAGTCTGGACCGCCCCCTTTCGTTGGCTATATGAGCCCGTTACATGCTCTTGCGCAGGTCGCACACGCCGGCTGCCGCCATCTCGCGCAGTAGCGTCTCGCGGTCGCGCGTCACGATCAAATCCAGCGGGAAGTGAATCTCATCGAGCATCTTGCGCGCCTGGTCGAGCTTGCCAATTGCCATACCAATATGCGCGTCGGTCGAGACGCCAATCCCCACGCCCAGTTCGGCACAGCGCTCGGCAATCTTGCGGCACACGCCCCAATGCTCGGCATCGGTACCATGCTCAAGACTATGGTTGTTGATCTCGATAATCTTATGCTTGGCCTTAGCCGCCATCAGCACCTCATCGATATCAAAGCGAACACCCGAGCGACCCGTGTGGCCCAGCACAAACACCTTGGGGTGCTCCAGGGCATTGATATACATCTCGGTCGCCTGGGCAAGCGTCGCACCTTCGGCAATCTGCGGATTATGCACGCTTGCTACCAAATAATCCAAATTGCGCGTAACCAAATCGAACAGCGAATGCTGGCGGCTGAACGGATCGCCGGCAATATCAAGCGTGACAGGAGTGTCCTCGCCAAACAGGCTTCCGTCCAACGAAACGATATCGGCCTCGGCACCACGCAGCACCAGTACGCCACTCCAAATGCGAGGCCAGACATCCTGGTTGATAAAGAACTGGTAACTGCGCAGGTCATTGGGGCAAGGCGAAACCATAGAGCTCAGATGGTCGGCAGATCCGAGCACCTGCAGGCCACGCTCTGCCGCCCAGTACACATTCTCCTCAATGGTCGAATATGCATGCGCAGAGAACATCGTATGGGTATGGATATCACAAGAAAGCAGGTAGGGCATCGGATCTCCTTATCCGGCATGGCCGTCGCGTATATTCATTGTACGCATAGCCTTCGATAGTCGTAAAACCACTCCATCCCAACGACACAACGTACACGACAACGGGGTTCGGCTTAACACCAAACCCCGTTTCACGTAAAACATTACAGGCAGAGCGCTTTACTTTTAACGATACTCGTCTGCCAACTGTTTCCAAGCGGGTAGCGAATTGACAATCGTTTCGTAGCTCACGCAATAGCCCAGGCGGAACCAACCCGGCATACCAAAGCTGTCCGAGGGAACCGCAAGCAACTCATACTTCTTTGCGCGCTCGCAAAACGCATTCGCATCGGGCTCCAACGCTTTCACCCATAGGTAGAACGCGCCATCCGGCTCAACATAGGTGTAGCCGTACTCCGCTAGTGCGTCGGTAAGCGCGGTGCGGTTGCGCGCGTAGGCCTCGACATCGCTCGGCTCATCGATGCAGTCGATAATCACGCGCTGGAAGAGCGCCGGTGCGCATACAAAACCCAGCGTACGGGCAGCACCCGCAACAGCCGGCATCAGACGGGCAGCCTGCGGATTGGTGTTGGGAACCAAGATCCACCCCACGCGCTCACCCGGCAGCGACAGCGACTTGGAATACGAGTAGCACACGATGGTGTTCTCGTAGATCGAGGGCACCCAAGGCACCTCGGCACCGTACACGATCTCGCGGTACGGCTCATCAGAAATGAGCATAATCGGATTCTCGGGATCGCGCTGAGCGTTGGCCTCGCGCAGAACATTGGCCAGTCGCGCCAGCGTGTCGCGCGTATACACGGCACCGGTCGGGTTATTTGGCGAGTCGATAATGACGGCCACCGTCTTATCAGTGATCGCCTTGAGCACGTTACCCACGCTCAGCTGGAACGTGTCTTCGTCGGCAAGCGCCTCGACACACGTGCAGCCGGCCTTCTCAATCCATACGCGATACTCCGGAAAGTACGGGGCGATAACAATGACCTCGTCGCCCGGATTCGTAACGGCGTTGAGCGTGCAGGTGAGCGAAGCCGCGGCGCCCACCGTCATAAAGACGTCCTTGCCCTCATAGCTCGTGCCAAAACGGCGGTTGAGCGATTCGGCGACGGCTGCTCGGCATTGCGGCAGGCCCGGCGCGGGCGTATAGCCGTGCAGCTGGTCGCTCGGCAACTCCAAGGCCTTCTTAATGGACTCAGCCACGGCAGCAGGCGCCGGAACACTCGGGTTGCCCAGCGAAAAATCGAATACGTTCTCTGCACCGATCTGCGCCTTGCGCTCAAGGCCATAGCTAAAGATCTCACGGATGATGGAACTTTCCGCACCGCGAGCAAACATAGTTTCGTTGATCATCTGTTCCCCTTTCGCATAGGCGGTATTGTACGCTTTAGCTGAGCAAAGTGCCGCAGCAATGTTGATTGGGGACAGACTTAAATGCGTGAAAACGCTCATTTAAGTCTGTCCCCAATCAACATATCGCTTAAAAGAAAAGCCTCCACAGGTTTCCCCGCGGAGGCTTTCGCTACAAGAACTATTTGTCGGCGTCGGTGTTGCCGCCGGCGTTGATGGCATGGTCATCGCCAGCATCATCGGATGCGGCTTCGGCATCCTCCTGCATGGCCGCCTGCGCAAACGCCGCGGCATCAGCCGCCAGCTCCTCCTCGCTCATGCGAGGCGCGCGCTTCTTGGTCGGCATGCCGGCCGCCTTGGCATTGCGCTCCTCCTTGGCCGCCAGGATATCGCCCTCGCGCTCAAGGTAGGCATCCCATTCGTTGTCGAGCAGGGCGCTCACGGCATCACCCTCGACGGTCTCACGCTCAAGCAGCACCTTCGCCATCAGATCGAGCTGATCGCGACGGGCATCCAGGATCTCGACCGCTCGGCGATGGGCTTCGCGCATGATGCGCTGAACCTCAATATCGATGCGGCGCGCCGTCTCCTCGGAGTAATCCTGGTGATCGGCGTAATCGCGACCAAGGAACACCTGATGCTGAGCCTCGCCAAACACTTGCGTGCCCAGCTCCTCGCTCATGCCCAGACGCGTAACCATCTCGCGCGCCATCTTGGTCGCGCGCTCCAGGTCGTTGCTCGCGCCCGACGTGATGTCATCGCACATGAGCTCCTCGGCGACGCGGCCGCCCAAGAACACGGCAAGCTCGTCGAGCATCTCGTTCTTGGTCTTGAGGAAGTGATCCTCCTGCGGAAGCTGCAACGTGTAGCCCAGAGCCTGGCCGCGGCTGACGATCGAGATCTTATGAACCGGATCGGAGTGCTCCAGGATGTGGCCCACCAAAGCGTGACCGCTCTCATGGTAGGCAATCGTGGTGCGCTCGACTTCGGTCATCACGCGACCCTTGCGTTGCGGTCCGGCAATCACGCGCTCCATCGACTCCTCGACCTCGTCCATCGAGATCACAGAACGATGACGGCGAGCGGCCAGCAGCGCAGACTCGTTGAGCAGGTTCGCCAAATCGGCACCAGTAAAGCCAACGGTCATCTGGGCGAGCTTCTCAAACTTAACGTCCTCGTCCATCGGCTTGTTCTCAGCATGCACGCGCAAGATCTGCTCGCGGCCCTTCACGTCCGGACGGTCGACCGTAACCTGACGGTCAAAACGGCCGGGGCGCAGCAATGCCGGGTCCAGAATATCGGGGCGGTTGGTCGCGGCGATCAGGATGACCGACTCGCTTTCCTCAAAACCGTCCATCTCGACCAGCAGCTGGTTGAGCGTTTGCTCGCGCTCGTCGTGACCGCCGCCCAAGCCAGCTCCGCGCTGACGTCCCACGGCATCGATCTCGTCAATAAAGATGATTGACGGAGCCTGAGACTTGGCCTCCTTAAAAAGGTCGCGCACGCGGCTGGCGCCGACACCCACGAACATCTCGACAAAGTCGGAACCCGAGATGCTAAAGAACGGCACGCCCGCCTCGCCGGCAACGGCCTTGGCCAGCAGGGTTTTACCGGTACCCGGAGGGCCAACCAGCAACACGCCGCGCGGAATCTTGGCGCCAAGCTTGCGATAGCGGTCCGGATCGCTCAAAAAGTCGCGAATCTCCTCGAGCTCCTCGACTGCCTCGTCCACACCGGCAACATCCTCAAACTTGACCTTGGGGCGCGTTGCCTCGTTGGTCTTGGCGTTGGTCTTGCCAAACTGCATGTTCCTGTTGTTGGCGCCCATCATCTGGCGCATAAAGTAGAACATGATGGCGATCAGGGCGATCGTCGGAAGTACGCTCATCGCCAAGTCGCCCCAAAAATCGGGGTCATTGGTGTTGACGATGTACTTGGTATCGGGGTGCTCCGCCATAAGCTCGGCAAGCGAATCGGAACCGACGTAGGTCGAGGAGAAGCTCTTGAGCTCGCTCGTGTCACCCTTGTCCTTTTTCGTCTTCCAGTAATGACCCGCCACGCTTCCGTCTTGAACCGTATAGGTCAAATCTTCGACGCGATCCTGCTTAATGGCGTTGACCATCTCGCTCGTCGCGAGCTTTACGGTATTGCTGGAATTGGCAAAGCCGGAGCCCATGTTAAAGAAGGCGTAGCCCAGAAGCGCGCAAGCCAAAATAAAA
>CAUDQR010000025.1 GCA_958451615.1 uncultured Collinsella sp.
CCGTCTGATGACTTGAAGAAGGGGGAGGCCTCGCGGCCTCCCCCTTTTTTGCGTTTTATAAAGAGCTGTAATACAAGAACTCGCCTTCTTTTAGCTTGTCTTACTGTTTGGCTGTATTTTGAGTCCTTCTTTTGTATTTGCGCGATAATAACTCCCATTGGCGTTAGGGAGGACTTGATGTTTACCGTTTTTGTCTTGGGCAATATTGCTTCGGGTAAGTCGACTGCCTGCCGCTATCTCGAATCTCATGGCGCCATGCTTATCGATCTGGACGAGCTTGCCAAATCGCTGTATGTGCCAGGCTCCGATATCGTCAATGCCCTCGCGGAAGAATTTGGCTGGGATATTTTGGATGAGGAGGGCGGCATTCGCCGCAGCATCCTCGCTTCTCGAGCTTTCGCTTCTCCTGATTCGGTCGCACGGCTCAATGACCTTGTGCACCCCGTTCTCATTGAACAGCTTTCGCTTAGGATTCTCGATCCGGTTTGTTGTACGGTTTCGTCCCCCCGTTATCCCTTTGCGGTTGTCGAGGTTTCTGCCCCGACTGGTTTTGAGGATGCTTTTGGCCTGGCTGATGAAATTCTGGTTATCAGTGCTCCTTTGGCAGTTCGTCGCGAGCGTGCCATTCATCGTGGTATGGAGTCCTCTGATTTTGATGCTCGCTCTGCATGCCAACCTGATGAGGCTTCGCTTTGCAATCTCGCTACGACGGTAATCGATAATGCGGGAGGCGATAATTCGCTCTTTGAACAACTGGACGCATGGCTTGTGCGCCATGGCTTCGGGGATGTAACGGATAAGGAGGAGGCCGATGCCTAAGACACGTTTCTTTACGTGGTATCGCGTTGCGCCACTTGCCGTTGTGCTCGTCTTCGGCTTTATTTCGCTCGTCTACTCGTATGCTCCTGCCGCCTTCTTTAAGCCTTTGTATCCAATTGACTACGAGGCGTATGTAAAGCAATCGAGCATTTCGCACAATCTTGATCCATATCTGGTGTGTGCTGTCATAAAGTCGGAATCGAATTGGGATCCCGAGGCTGAGTCGAATCAAGGCGCTCGGGGATTGATGCAGCTGATGCCCGAGACTGCCCAGGATATGATCGCCAAGGGTCTTGTCGATGGTAGCGAGTATTCCGCCGACAACCTTAACGATCCCGCTACGAACATCGAGTTTGGCTGTGCGTATCTTTCGTATCTTCTAACGTATTTTAACGGGTCGACTGACAGCGCCATTGCCGCCTATAACGCCGGCATGGGCAATGTCGACGGATGGGCGCAGCAGAGCACGTCGCTTCATAATGCAATCACCTTTCCCGAGACGCAGGCGTATCTGATTCGTGTCAATAATGCCTGGGTTCGCTACAAGACCCTCTATCCCGATCGGTTCGTATAGGACTATGCCTGCCGCCTGCGTATACTGCAGATATATGAGTTAGGAGTATCCATGGCGGAATTTGAAGTTGAGCGTGTTGGAGGAGAGCTCAAACGTTTTGGCGTTGAGGGCTCTGAGGTGCCGTTTGAGGTCGTGTCTCCATACGAGCCCGCTGGTTCCCAGCCTAAGGCCATTGAGTCGCTTGTGCAGGGTGTGAGGGACGGAGATCGCTATCAGGTTTTGATGGGCGTGACTGGTTCGGGCAAGACCTTCACGATGGCTAAGACTATTGAGGCCCTGGGGAAGCCGACGCTGGTCATGGCTCCCAATAAAACGCTCGCCGCTCAGCTTGCGAGCGAGCTCAAAGAGTTCTTTCCCAACAACGCTGTGGTCTACTTTGTCTCGTACTACGACTACTATCAGCCCGAGGCGTATGTGCCGCAAAGCGATACATATATCGAGAAAGACTCCTCGATTAACGAAGAGGTCGAGATGCTGCGCCATCAGGCGACCGCGTCACTGCTCTCTCGACGCGATGTGATCGTTGTCGCATCGGTCTCGTGTATCTATGGCATTGGCTCTCCTGAGGACTATGCGGGTCTGGCTCCAAACGTCGACAAGAAGGTGCCGCTCGAGCGCGATGACTTTATCCATGCACTTATCGACATTCAATATGATCGCAATGACTATGACCTGGCGCGCGGCACGTTCCGCGTGCGCGGCGATGTTGTCGACGTGTATCCGCCTTATGCCGAGCATCCGTTGCGGTTTGAGTTCTTTGGCGACGAGGTCGAGCTGATTGCCGAGATCGATGAGGTTACCGGTGAGATGCTTCGTGAGTACGAGGCCATCCCCGTATGGCCGGCATCGCACTACGTGACCGAGAAGCCGAAGGTCAAGGCGGCTCTGAAATCGATCAGCGAAGAGTGCGAGAAGCGCGTGGCGGAGCTCAAGGCGACTGATAAGTTGCTCGAGGCGCAGCGTCTGCAGCAGCGCACCGATTATGATCTTGAGATGCTCGAGACGATGGGTTTTTGCAACGGCATCGAGAACTACTCGCGTCATCTGGACGGTCGCAAGCCGGGTGAGCCGCCGTTTACCCTAATCGATTACTTTCCCAAGGATATGCTCTGCATCATCGATGAGAGCCATGTGACGGTGCCGCAGATTCGCGGCATGCACGAAGGTGACCGCTCGCGTAAGGTGACGCTGGTGGAGCATGGTTTTCGCCTTCCTTCGGCACTCGATAACCGCCCGCTTCGTTTCGATGAGTTTGAGGCAAGGATACCCCAGTTTATCTATGTTTCGGCCACACCGGGCGACTACGAGCTGCGGGTGAGCCAAAACGACGTTGAGCAGATTATTCGTCCAACCGGTCTGCTCGACCCCAAGATTGATGTGCGTCCGGTTCGTGGGCAGATTGACGATCTTGAGGACGAGATTCGCGAGCGCGTGGTGCGCAAGGAGCGCGTACTGGTGACCACGCTCACCAAGCGCATGGCCGAGGACCTGACCGACCATCTGCTTGATGCCGGCATTAAGGTCAATTACATGCACTCCGATACAGCGACGATGGACCGTGTCGAGATCCTGCGAACGCTGCGCGAGGGAAAGATCGATGTTCTCGTTGGTATCAACCTGCTTCGCGAGGGCTTGGATCTCCCCGAGGTCTCACTGGTGGCAATTCTCGATGCCGATAAGGAAGGCTTCTTGCGCAACCGTCGTTCGCTGATTCAGACGATTGGCCGCGCGGCCCGTAACGCCGATGGCGAAGTCATCATGTATGCAGACGTTATGACCGATTCGATGAAAGAGGCCATCGAGGAGACGCAGCGCCGTCGCGAGATTCAGATGGCATATAACGAAGAGCATGGCATTGTGCCCAAGACGGTGCGCAAGGCCATCAACGACATCTCAAGTTTTATTGCCGAGGCCGAAAAAACCGTGGGTTCCAAGGGACGCTCGAAGGGCGACTCTCTTGGCCATGGCGCATTCTATACGCCCGATGAGTCGGGCGAGGGTGGCGTGCCGGAAACGGTGGCGCCCGAGCAGACACTTGCGGAGCAGTTGGAAGAACTGCCGCATGACGAGCTCGTGCGGATCGTCGAAACCATGGAAGAGGATATGCGTAACGCTTCTGCTGCCATGGACTTTGAGGAGGCGGCGCGCCTGCGCGATGCCGTCGTTCAGATTCGGGCGATGCTCGAGGGTGCGTCTGAGGACGAGACGATTGAGCGCTTACGTTCGCAGGCCCGCAAGGGTTCCACGTTCGCATCGGGCAGAAAACGCCAGGGTGCACGGTTTAAGAAATAGTGAACAGGCCCCGAGTTCCCTGTGGAGCTTGGGGCCTGTGTCTTTTGCGCGCTGGAATTCGTGCGTTAGAGGTCTGCGATCAGGGCTTCGGCACAACGGATGCCGTCGGTGGCCGCGCTCATGATGCCGCCGGCATATCCAGCTCCCTCACCACAAGGATAGAGGCCCGGGGTCGACACGGCATGGCACGTTCGGTCTCGGGTGACAGTGACCGGTGAGCTCGAACGAGTCTCCACGCCGGTAAGAACGGCGTCGGGGCGGTCGTAGCCGCGTAGCTTTTTTCCGAGTAGGGGAAGTCCCAGGCGGAGCGACTCGACGATATGCTGCGGCAGGGCTTCGTCAATTGCCGTCCAGGTCACACCGAGCGGATAGGTGGGCTTTACCTTTCCGGGCGCCTTGCTGGCACGTCCTGCGAGGAAATCTCCGACGAGCTGTGCCGGTGCGTTCCAGTTGGAACCGCCCAGGCGATAGGCGGCCGCCTCGCAGGCACGCTGGAGCTCGATGCCGGCGAGTGGGTCATCGTTGGGAAGGTCCTCGGGTGTGACGTTAACGAGCAGGGCGGCATTTGCGTTGCGTCCGCCGCGGGCATTGAGACTGGCGCCGTTGACGCACAGGTGGCCCTGCTCGGAAGAGGCGGCGACAACCTGCCCGCCGGGGCACATGCAAAACGAGAACACGCTGCGGCCGTTGGGAAGATGGGCGACGAGCTTGTAAGGGGCTGCTCCGAGGGCAGGATGTCCCGCCGAGGCTCCGTATTGGACTCGGTCGATGTCGCGCTGCGGATGCTCGATGCGAACGCCCATGGCAAAGGTCTTTTGTGCGAGGGCCACGTTGTGGCCCTTAAGGAGCTCAAAAATATCGCGAGCAGAATGCCCGCAGGCGAGGATGAGGTGCTTTGTCTCGATTGGCTCGCAAGCGGCGTCTTGGGACGATTGGACATCAATACCGGTGATGGCGCCAGACGCGTCGATGCGAATGTCGACGAGCTTCGTTCGATAGCGGACGACACCTCCGAGCTGCTCGATGCGCTGAGATATAGCGGTGACGACCGTGGGAAGGATGTCGGAGCCAATGTGCGGCTTGGCATCCCACAGAATATCGCGGGGCGCACCCGCCTCGACGAAGGTTTCGAGGATAAGGCGATGGGCGGGATTTTTGGTTCCCGTATTGAGCTTGCCGTCCGAGAAAGTCCCCGCGCCGCCCAGGCCAAACTGGATATTGCTTTCGGGGTCGAGGATGCGCTCCTTTAGAAAGAGGTCGATCGCCCGCGAGCGGCGAAATGCCGGGTCGCCGCGCTCGATGAGCAAGGGCTTAAGACCTGCTTCGGCGAGCGTAAGCGCAGCGAAAAGGCCGGCGCATCCGGCGCCGACAACGACAGGGCGTTCTTGAGGTACGTCGGAGGCGGGGGAGGGGAATGAAGGCTCATCGTCTTCTATCGCGCGTACGCGCGAGCGGTCACGCTCGGCAACGCTGTCGACCGCTTCTCGCTCGAGGTGGGGACTAGTCAGCTCAACACGAAAGCTCAGGATAAAATGGACGTCTCGTTTTTTGCGAGCGTCGATTGACTTGCGGTGGAGCTCGATGGACTTGATCTCGGAGTCCTTGCAACGTAGGACGCGCTTGGCGACTCGCTTGCCAACAATGAGACAGGCATTTTCATCGCCGGCTTCATCGAGCGACGCGTTGACTTGGGTGATTTCAATCATCGAGGTCTCCTTAGAGGCAAGAAAGAGGCCGTCCGGTATCCCAGACGGCCCGAATGCGTTTTTGATTATAGACTGCGCGGCTACAGGCTGCTTGCAGCGCGAATGCCCGAGATCCAGGCCCACGCAAGGTTAAAGCCTCCGCAATCGGCGTCGATGTCGAGCGCTTCGCCGCAGACGTAAAGCGGGGCGTCGACAACGCTGCGCGCGCGTAGAATGGGTGTTGAGATGCTCTCGACAGATACGCCACCACGCGTGACCTGCGCCGAGCGCTCATCGGTCGTCCCCTCGGCAAACAGCTTAAAGTGCTTGAGGATCGAGACCAGATGGATGACATCGTTGGAGCCTGGATGGTACTGCTCGAACGCTGTGCAGACGACGCGGGAGAGTTGCGGGGCGAGCATGCCGTCGAGCCAACGGGGATCGCGGGGTGAAAAGCGGCCGAGCAGTTCAACGCGTCGGTTGAGCGTATCGAGCAGCTCGTCTTTGGAGAGGTCGGGGAAAACGTCGAGCAGGATCGTATCGCCGTGCTGGATACGACGAGAGAGGTTGAAGACAGCGACACCCGAGATACCGAAGGTTCGAAACAGCACTTCACCGTCTTCGTGCCAGAGCTCATTATGATTGCGGGCGAGCGTCAAGCGGGCACGGACGCGCAGGCCATCCAACGTCTTGAATGCCGCCCGATCGCCAACGACCGTTGCCGATACGGGGCAGAGGATGGGGCGCAGTGAAGTGAGGGGGAGGCGAAACGTATCGGCGATACCGGTGGGGTTGCCGCCCGTGGTGATAATTACGGCATGTGCCTGCAGGGCCTCGTTCTTGCGAGGGACATCGGCGAGCGCCTTCCGAAGCGAGCGGAGCTCTGATTTTCGGTCGTCGTGCTTTTTTGCCTTGAGCGCCCGCGCTGGACGGTCTATTTGGAGTGCCCAGCCTTCGGAAGCTTTGCGCGCCGAGGCAACGTTGGCTCCGCAGATTAAGGTGATACCTAGGCGGTCGCAAACGTTGAGAAGCGCGTCGCGCACCGATTCGGCGCGAAGGGAGCGCGGGTACAGCCGGCCTTCCTCGGAGGTTGTCATGATACCCAGCGAGGAGAAGAAACCCATAAGCTCTTGTTCGGGCTGGGGGCCCATGACGGATTCGACGAATGCGGGGTGGTTATACCGCTGAGGATCAATCGATTCGTTGGAGAGATTGCAGCGGCCGTTACCGGTCGCAAGGAGCTTGAGGCCGCAGGCGACGTCGCACTCAACGATGCAGACGCTTTTGCCGGCGCGTGCGGCCGTAATGGCGGCGGCGAGGCCTGAAGCCCCGCCGCCGATTACCAAGACGTCATAGAGGGCGCTCGTGTTCACTTAGGCCTCGTCGGTCTCGTGCGGGGTAATAGCCTCGACGGCAGAGACTGCCTTGGGCAACATGCCATCGGGCAGCGCGGTCTCGACCTCGCCCTTATCGCAGGCCTCGGCGAGTGCCGGATTAATGGGAAGCTGGCCCAAGATGTCGAGGTTATAGCGCTCTGCGACCTCGGGGAGCTTGCTCTTGCCAAAGACCTCGATCTTCTTGCCGCAGTCGGGGCACTCAATATAGCTCATGTTCTCGACAATGCCCAGAATGGGGACGTTCATCTTCTCGGCCATGTTGACCGCCTTGGCGACGATCATCGAGACCAGATCCTGCGGGCTCGTGACGATGACGATTCCGTCGACCGGCAGCGACTGGAAGACGGTGAGCGCGACGTCGCCTGTTCCCGGAGGCATGTCGACCAGCAGGTAGTCGATGGGGCCCCACGAGGTCTCGCTCCAGAACTGCCTAATGGCGCCTGCGATGACCGGACCGCGCCAAAGGACGGGGTCGGTCTCGTTTTGGAGCAGCAGGTTGGAGCTCATGACCTTGACGCCGTGCTCGGAGATTTCGGGCAGCATAAGGTTGCCAAGGGCATGGACGTGGCGTCCACTCATACCGAACATCTTGGGGATAGAGGGACCGGTGATGTCGGCATCGAGGACGCCGACTTTGTGGCCGTGACGGGCAAGCTCGGTGGCGATGGCACCGGTGACAAATGACTTGCCGACACCGCCCTTGCCGGAAAGCACGGCGATGACGCGCTTGACCTCGGACAGCGTGTTCTCCTCAAATTGCGACGGCGACGTTTGTCCGCCGGCGGCCTGTGCGTGTTCGCAACCCATGTATGACTCCTTTGTATATGCTGGGGCCGGGGCCCCGCGATGTGACACGAGCGTCATTGTACCCTCGTTTGCGAGCGGGAGTCATTTGCGATGCGTTTGGGCCGAGCGTGCTTGCAATACGATGGGCCCAAGCGAATGGGCGGGCTTACTGAACTTTGCTGGCGAACTCGAGGTATTGCATGCGCTGCAGCTTGTCGATCGTCGAGGCGTAGGGGCTGTCTTTCGATTCCAAGTCGTAGCGCAGCCCGTCGGCACCGAGATAGCCGGCGACATTGATGGTGGGCACATCTGACCTTGTTGCAAGCAGGGCCTTTTGGTAATTGGTGAGCGGAGCGCCGATCTTATTAAGGGTAATGGCTGCAATCTCGTTTGCCCCGACGGTGTCGTAGACGTTGAGCTCGGTATTGCCGGCGATCTCATAGTTAGCCCAGACGAGATATGTCGACTGATAGATACGGAAGGCGTGGCTTGCCGTATCTTCCTGAGGGTACAGCTCGTCGTTGAGAGTCGTTGCGGCGCTCGGCTGATGGTCGCCAAAAAAGACAAGAACAACCGGTCTGCCGATATTGCGGAGCTCGTTGATAAAGTACTCGAGGTCCCGGTCGGATGCGTTGATGCAGGTGAGATAGGTGTTGAGCGCGCTGTTGGCGCCTTCGCTGGCTCCCTCGACCCAATAGTTTGTCAGCTCTTCGGCGGGAACGGTGCCATAGTCGTAGCCGCCGTGATTTTGCATCGTGACGTCAAAGATGAACTGCGGCGCTTCGTCGGTTCTAAGCAGGTCGAGTATCTTGTCGTAGGTGGCGTAGTCGCATACGCCGGCATGGTAATAGGGCGCACCTTCGAAATCGCCGATTGAAAGAAAGTCTCCAAAGCCCAGCTGCTGATAGATTTTATCTCGATGGTAGTTGACGGGGTTTTGCGGGTGCATAGCGGTAGCGGTATACCCAAGCTCTTTAAGGTCCTTTGCCAGGCTGTTGACGCCATTCATCTGATACAGCTGATAGGGGATTTTGCCTAATCCGACAAAGGCCGTTGTCGCTCCGGTCAAAAATTCGAATTCGGAGTTCGCCGTTCCGCCACCGGCGACCGAAGCGAGCATGGTGCCGCGAACAAGTGTGTCGGGAAGCGAGTTGTAGAATGCGGGGCCGGTGTACCCGGCCGCCTGGAGCTGCTCAAAGCACGAAAGGTCGCCAAAACTCTCGTTCATGACGGCAACAATCGTCGGCTTGATTTCATTGAACTGGGCAACGGCCGCCGCGCGCTGTTCGCTCGAGCCATATGTGCTGTCGTAGACGGTGGCGAGCTCCTGCTCGATGCTCTGCGCCTCATCGGGCGTATAGTCTTCGGGCTTCTCAATGGGCAACTCGTTGACCATTTCGGTGAACGAAGTGATAAAACCCTGAGACGCATACGTGGTGATGGGCTGCCAACGGTCAAATCCAAAATCCAGCGCCTGCTCCAAGTCGATGTTGGAAAAGCCTGAGAGCCCCACAACGGTCACTAGCAGAAAAGCACAGAGGTTAGCGGCGATAGCGGGGAAGACATGGGTGGGCGTACGGAGCTTTCGCGGTCGGATGAGCGAAAGAAGCCCCAGGGAAATCTCCAGCAGGGCGAGAGAGGTTACGATTCCGGCGGTAAAGGTAAACTCGTATCCCTCGCTCACTTCCATTGCGGTGCCAAGGGCCAAGATATCGCTTGGCAGGATGGCTTCGCCTTTAAACGTTATGACGAAGTGCTCGGCAATGCCAAGGATGCAGCAGACGACGGGCACGAGAGCCATGACGCCTCCATGACGCTGTCCCAGCAAATAAAGGGAGAGCAGAACCGTCGCGAGCAGCCCGACGGAAAACCCGAATGAGTTGGCGGGAATGCGATAGAACGTTTCGTTGCAGGCAATTTCGAGTGAAACGAACGAGAGCGCTGAAACAGCGGCGATGACAAGGATGTCACGGCAAATACAGGCAACCGTTCCCGTCGCAAGGTCGGTTTGGTCGATAAGTCCCGAAACCAAGGGCTCGACAAGAAGCATGACGGCGGCAGCACCGAGCGCCGAATAAGAAAGGACCCATAGGGAGCTGCCCTCATTTACGAGCAATTGATTCGTAACCCATGCAGCTGCCACGCCGAGCGGGATGAGGAGCGTCGCGCACCAAAAGACGCGGGCAATGGGTGGCTTTTCGTTGCGTTTGATTGAAAAATACACGCGCACGACGACGGCGGCCACGATAAGGACGGCGATGAATATGGGCAGATTGGCCATGTCGCTCGAAGTGATTTCAAGGGGGATATCTTCGGTCATGGACGTTCCTCTGGTATAGCAAATTAAGTTCAGTATTAGATTACTGTAACCTTTCCACGGCATTTCGAGAAACAAAGCGCCCGATACGCAAAGCTAAAGGTCTGCGAATCTTGTATTACGAACACCTGTGCGCGTCGAGTGCGCTAAACTCATCGGCAGTATGATTCGATGCAATAGGAGGCAAGGAGCTTCCATGTCTGATTCTTCTATCGTTATTCGCGGCGCCCGTGAGCACAACCTCCGTGATATCGATGTTTCCATTCCGCGTGACCAACTCGTGGTCATTACCGGTCTTTCTGGCTCGGGCAAGAGTTCGCTGGCATTTGACACTATCTATGCCGAGGGCCAGCGTCGGTACGTCGAGAGTCTTTCGAGCTATGCGCGCCAGTTCTTGGGACAGATGGACAAACCCGACTTGGATTCAATCGACGGCCTTTCGCCGGCGGTGTCGATCGACCAAAAGACGACGTCTAAAAACCCTCGCTCGACGGTTGGCACCGTAACCGAGATTTATGACTATCTGCGCCTGCTGTTCGCCCGTGTGGGCACCCCGCACTGTCCCGAATGCGGCCGTGTCATTGAGCGCCAGACGACCGACCAGGTTGCCGACAAGGTCTTGGCGGCGGGGGAGGGCCGCCGCGCGTTTGTGCTGGCACCGGTGGTACGCGGGCGAAAAGGCGAGTACACCAAACTGTTTGAGGACCTTCGCGCCGAGGGCTTTAGCCGCGTGCGTGTCGACGGTGAAGTGCGCTCGCTCGACGATCCGATCGATCTGGACAAGAAGTTCAAGCACGATATCGAGGTCGTGGTCGATCGCATCGTGATCCGTGAGAACTCTCTGGGCCGTATCGCCGAGTCTGTTGAGCAGGCGACCGCGCTGGCGCACGGCAATGTGAACGTATACTTGCTGCCCGACCGCGACGCTCCCGAGGGGACCGAAGGCGAGTTGCTGGAGTATTCGCTGGCGTTAGCGTGCCCGGAGCATGGGCACTCCATCGATGACCTGCAGCCGCGTGATTTCTCGTTCAACGCGCCCTATGGCGCGTGCCCAGAGTGCGATGGCCTGGGCTTTAAGAAGACGGTCGATGCCGAGGCCCTAATCGAAGACCCCTCGAAGTCGATCGCCGACGGGGTCTTTGGCAGCCTGTTTGGCAACTCTAACTACTATCCGCAGATTTTCGCTGCGGTCTGCAAACACTTTAAGGTGAGCGTCGATACGCCGTGGGAGGATCTGCCTCCGCGGGTGCGTCGCGCGTTTTTAGACGGCATGGGCGACCAGAAGATTTCGGTCGACTATCAAAAGCTCGATGGGCGCCGCAGCCAGTGGGACACCAAGTTCTCGGGCGTGCGCAATATCCTGTACGAGCGCTATACCGAGACGACGAATGAGAACACCAAGGCGCGCTTGGAGAAGTACATCCGCGAGGAGCCGTGCTCGAGCTGCCACGGCGCTCGTTTGCGCCCCGAGATGCTTGCTGTTACCGTAGGCGGTAAGTCCATTTACGAGGTCTGTTGCCTATCGTGCCGCGAGTCGCTCGAGTTTTTTGAGGGCTTGGAACTCACCGAGCGCCAACAGTTTATCGGCGGCCGTATCGTCAAGGAAATCCTGGAGCGCCTGCGTTTTCTGGTCGATGTCGGACTCGACTATCTGACGCTCGATCGTGCCTCGGCGACGCTTTCCGGAGGCGAGGCCCAGCGTATTCGACTGGCAACGCAGATCGGCGCGGGTCTCATGGGCGTGCTCTATATTCTGGACGAGCCCTCGATCGGTCTTCATCAGCGCGATAACGAGCGCCTGATCAAGACGCTTGAGCGCCTACGCGATATCGGCAATACCGTTATCGTCGTCGAGCATGATGAGGATACGATTCGTGCCGCCGACTATGTGATCGACATGGGCCCCGGCGCGGGCGTGAACGGCGGACACGTGGTCGCCTCGGGAACGCCTGCCGATATCATGGCGTGCCCCGATTCGATGACGGGTGCCTACCTGACCGGCAAGCGAATGATTCGGGTTCCCGATGAACGCCGCAAGCCCGGTCGCGGCTGCCTTAAGATCACGGGCGCCCGCGCCAACAACCTCAAAAACGTTACCGCCAAGATCGAGTTTGGTACGCTTACGGTTGTTACCGGCGTGTCGGGATCGGGCAAGAGCTCCCTGGTTACCGACACCATTGCGCCTGCGCTTACGAATGCCATTCATCGCTCGACGCGTCCTGTGGGCCCGTACAAAAAGCTCGAGGGTATCGAGTGCATCGATAAGGTGATCGACATCGACCAGTCGCCGATTGGCCGCACGCCGCGTTCCAACCCTGCTACGTACATTGGCCTGTGGGATGATCTTCGCGCGCTGTTTGCGAGTACGCCAGAGTCGAAGGCGCGTGGCTACTCGCCGGGACGTTTCTCCTTTAACGTGAGCGGCGGTCGCTGCGAAGCATGCAAGGGCGACGGACAAATTAAGATCGAGATGCACTTCCTTCCCGATATCTATGTCCCCTGTGAGGTCTGCGGCGGCAAACGCTACAACCGCGAGACACTCGAGGTCACCTACCGTGGCAAGACCATCTCGGACGTGCTCGACATGAGCGTCACCGAGGCGCTGGCCTTCTTTGGGAATATCCCGCAGATTAAGCGCAAGCTCCAGACGCTGTACGATGTAGGCTTGGGCTACGTGAGCCTGGGCCAGCCTGCCACGACGCTCTCGGGCGGCGAGGCGCAGCGTGTGAAGCTCGCCAAGGAGCTTCATCGACGCCAGACGGGCAAGACGTTCTATATTTTGGATGAGCCGACGACCGGCCTTCATTTTGAGGACGTCCGCCAGCTGCTCGATGTGCTGCAGCGCTTGGTCGATGCGGGCAACACGGTGCTGGTGATTGAACACAACCTTGATGTCATCAAGGTTGCCGACCGCCTGATCGATATGGGCCCCGAGGGCGGTAACGGCGGCGGAACCGTCGTGGTTTCGGGCACACCGGAGCAGGTTGCGGACTGTCCGCAGAGTTATACGGGCAAGTTTTTGGCGCCGTTGCTCAGGCGTGACCGGGAGCGTCAGGCTCAACTTGATGCTCAATAAATAGGCGATTCAGTTTATGGGCGCCATCGACTCCTTGTGATTCGATGGCGCTTGCTGTGTCGAAGTGACGTATGCAGCCGAATTGGACATATACTTAATCCTTGCGTCCGAATGCGAGGGAAAGGATATGCCATGGCAAAGGCTGTAAAGACGCCAAAAACCAATGCGATGCGCGAGCTGGAAAGCGCCGGCATTTCCTATGTTCTACATACGTACGAAGACGATGGTGATGAGTCGGCGGGCCTGGGGGTCGCGATTTCGGAGCAGCTTGGCGAGGAGCCCGGACAAGGATTTAAGACCTTGGTCTGCGTGACGCCGTCCAACGACCATGTCGTGTGCTGCATCCCTGTTGCCGACGAGCTCGATCTAAAGTCCGCCGCGCGTGCCGCGGGGGAGAAGTCCTTGGCCATGATGCATGTGAAGGATTTGCTTGCGGCGACTGGCTACGTTCGCGGCGGCTGCAGTCCGGTCGGTATGAAAAAACGCTACCGGACGCTCATTGATGAGACATGTGTCCTTTGGGATACCATTTTTATTTCGGGAGGCAAGCGTGGTTATCAGCTTGAGCTTGCACCCGATGATTTAATTGCATTTTGCGGGGCGACGGTCGCCCCGATTACGAGAGAGGACTGAGCGATGTCGCAGGAAGAATTGAAGTGCGGAGCTCATTTTGCAAAAGAATCTGCGCCTCAGACACCCTCATCCGAAGCTTCTTCGTCGCGAGATGGCACTGATGATATGGGCTCGTCGGACTACTCCACGGTTGGTCGTTCCGCCGGGCTTATGACCATCCTGACTATTGTGTCTCGCGTCACCGGCTTTATCCGCACATGGGCAATGGCGGCCGCTATCGGCATGTCGCTGCTCTCGTCCTCCTATCAGGTCGCCAACAACCTGCCCAATATGCTCTACGAACTCGTGATGGGCGGCATGCTCGTGACGGCGTTTTTGCCCGTGTACATGGGCGTGAGGCGTGAGCAGGGTCGCGAGGCCTCGAACGAGTACGTGGGCAACCTGCTCGGTATTCTGCTATTGGTGCTGGGTGGCATTTCGTTGCTGGGGACCGTGTTCGCCCCGGGCTTTATTTGGACGCAATCGTTCCTTTCGGGTGACGGCGGCAGCATGGATACCGCTGCGTTTATGTTCCGTTTCTTCGCCATCCAGATTCTGTTTTATGGTTTGGGCTCGGTGTTTTCGGGCGTTCTCAACGCACACCGCGACTACTTCTGGTCGACGTTTGCCCCGGTCCTCAACAATGTGATCGTCATTGCGAGCTTTATGGGCTTTGCGCCCGTGTCCGCACAGTTTGGCGAACGTGCCGGCATCATCTTGATTGCGGCCGGTACGACCCTCGGTGTCTTTGTTCAGATGGCTTGTCAGATCCCCGCGCTTGGCAAGCACGGCGTGCATCCCCATATCCATATCGACTTTAAGGACCCCGCACTGCGCCAGACGATTGCGCTCGGTATCCCGACGCTGCTCGCTACGGTGTGCATGTTTGTCTCGACTTCTATCACCAACGCTGCCGCGCTGGTGGTCCAGCCCGAGACCGGTCCTTCCGTCATCGCCTATGCGCGCCTGTGGTACACGCTGCCCTACGCGCTGATTGCCGCCTCGCTTTCGACGGCGCTCTATACCGAGCTCTCTCACGACGCACAGGAGAAGGATTACGACAGCGTTCGCACGGGCATTTCGCGTGGCGTCGCCCAGATGCTGTTCTTCCTGGTTCCGTTCGCGCTGTACCTGATTGTCTTCGCGCGTCCGCTCAACATGATCTACTGCGCTGGCAAGTTCGATGAGTCCGGTGTGGGGCTGGTGTCGGAGTTCCTTATCTACCTGGCACTTTCCCTGCCGCTCTACGGCGTGGTCGTGCTGATGCAGAAGAGCTTCTCTGCCTTGCTCGACATGAAGCCCTATAGCCGCTATTGCCTGTATTCTGCCATCGGCCAGGCCGGCTCGGTTCTGCTGTTTGGCGTTGTGCTGGGCTTCGGTATGCCGGCAATCGCGCTTTCGTATGTCGTCGACTACGTGATCTTGGTCGGCTGTTCGCTGTGGTGGCTGCGTCGCCGCCTGCGTGGTCTTCAGGTTAAATCCATCCTGCATGGCGGTTTCTTTGGCCTTTTGCTCGGTGGCCTGGGTGCTGCCGCAGGCGCCGGCGTCATGTGGGCGCTTGAACGCTTTGTCGGGGCGCTTGGCGGCTCGATTCTGATTACTCTTGGCTACGTTTGCGTTGCGGGTGTCGTCTCGCTTGCTGTTACCTTTGGCCTTGCCGTCATCCTTAAGATGCCCGAGGTCTCGGCGCTGCTTCGTCGCAAGTAGGTGCGCGTGGCCGGTCACGACAACATTCCAACGCTTGCCGAGCAGGTTTCGCGCGTTCCCACGCAGCCCGGCTGCTACCTTTGGAAAGACGCCAAGGGCGATGTCATCTACGTAGGCAAGGCGAAAAACCTGCGCGCCCGTATGCGTCAGTACGTGACGCTGCAGGACGAGCGCCAGAAGATCCCGCTGATGATGCAGCTGGTGGCGAGCTTTGACTATATCGTGGTGGAGACCGAGCACGAGGCGTTGGTGCTCGAGCGCAATTTGATTGGTCAGTACCATCCGTACTTTAACGTCGACCTCAAGGATGACAAGAGCTACCCCTTTATCGCCATTACAAAGGGCGACCTGTATCCCGCTATCAAATACACGCGTGAGCGTCATAAGCCGGGAACGCGCTATTTTGGACCTTATACCGATAGCCGCGCGGCACGTGAGACGATAGATACGCTGCGCAAGGTTATCCCCATCTGCTCCGCATCCTGTGCGGAGTGGCGTCGTTGTCGCCGTATCGTCGAGTCCCACAAGGGCGAGGAAGACATCGTCAATATGATTTGCGCGCAAAACGGGCGCCCCTGCTTTGACTACCATGTCGGGCGCGGCCCGGGTGCGTGTGTCGGCGCGATTTCCCCGGCAGACTATGCCAAGAACGTCAAGCGTGTCGAGCGCTTTTTGTCGGGCCATCGCAAGGATGTCGTCGATGAGCTGACCTCCGAGATGACGGATGCCGCTGAGGCGCTCGACTTTGAGCGCGCGGCACGCGTCAAACGTCGTTTGGAGGTCATCAGGGGTCTGGACGATCGTCAGCAAGTCGTTTTTCCCTCCAGTGTCGATATCGATGTCATCGGTTTCTATCGCGAGGAGACCATCTCCGCCGCTTGCGTCTTCGTCGTTCGCGAGGGCCGAACAGTTCGCACCTGTGAGTTCATTCTCGACAAGGGTCTTGATGTTGACGAGGAAGAGCTCCAGTCGGGCTTTCTTAAGCGCTATTACGACGAGACGGCTGATATTCCAGCTGAGGTCAACCTTTCCGTCGAGCTTGAGGATGCGGAGGCGCTGGGGGAGTGGCTTGCGGGCAAGCGTGAGCGTTCCTGCCATCTCCATAGGCCGCAGCGTGGCGAAAAGCACCGTCTGCTCGATATGGCATCCAAAAATGCGCGCCATGCCCTCATGCGCTACATGATGCGAACGGGGTACGCTGACGACCGCACCAATCAAGCGCTCCTGGAGCTCGAAAGTGCGTTGGCGCTGCCATCGCCGCCGTTGCGTATCGAGTGCTTCGATATCTCTACACTGCATGGCACCTTTACGGTCGCCTCGATGGTGGTGTTTACCAACGGGCGCGCCGACAAGAGTCAGTATCGTCGTTTTAAAATTCAGGCCGAATTGGACGAGGCAAACGACTTCGTGTCGATGTCCGAGGTTTTGGGACGACGTTATGCTCCCGAGCGCATGGCCGACGAGCGCTTTGGCTCGCGCCCCGATTTGCTCGTTGTCGATGGCGGTAAGCCGCAATTGACCGCTGCGATCAAGCAACTTGAGGCTCTTGGGCTCGATATACCAGTTTGTGGCTTGGCAAAGGCCGATGAGGAGGTTTTCGTGCCTTGGGACGAGACTCCAGTCGTGCTGCCGACCGGGTCCGCGTCGCTCTATCTAATTAAACAGGTGCGCGATGAGTCCCACCGATTTGCTATCACGTTCCATCGTGAATTGCGCGACAAGGCCATGACAGTTTCGGTACTCGATGACGTTCCTGGCGTGGGGCCCACCAGAAAACGTGCCCTTATGCGCCATTTTGGCTCGATGAAGCGTTTGCGCGCGGCGAGCGAGCAAGAGATCGCGGAAGTTCGAGGCATTCCTGCCGATGTCGCCAAAGCGGTTCACGAGGCGCTCGTTGCATGGAATGCCGAGCGCGCCGAGATGGCGGCAAAGCAATCCGAAAACTAAACACGCCTCTAAACAACTGATATACATGATTGCGTGATTTTCAATCATGTATTTCACGGCGATTACCAGCCGATTTTGGGTTTTATTAACGCTAAAACGTTTGACTAGCCATGGTGAACAACCCTGCTATCCTGCGGGTTGACGAAGACTGATATCTCACCTCGTCGATACATACTGTCTGGCGAATCGTTTGTCAATGAATTCGGTGAACGGTAGTAAATACCGTTCAAGCGTATGTATGTATCGGTCGCCGAGCGCGGCACCTCAGTTGGGTTCGTCGGTAGGTAAGGTATATATCGTCCGCAAGTTGCGCGGGGGCGCGTCTAGGTGCTCCCGGGTAAGATTCTCTATTGATAGGAGAAGACATGGCCATCATCAACAAGGGTATGTCCAGGCGTTCGTTCCTCGGCCTCACCGGCAGCGTCGCTGCTGTTGCAGGGCTTGGTCTCACCGGCTGCGGTGGCAGCTCTAGCGACGAGGGTTCCGCTTCCGGTTCCACCGATTCCGCCAACCGTGGCGGCGGCGTGATCACCGCTGGTTCCGCTTACGCTCCGTCCAGCTTCGATCCCGCCAGCACCGGCTCCGCAGTGGGCCTGGGTGCCAACTGGCACGTCGTCGAGGGCCTCTACGGCATCGATTACCACGACTACAGCACCTTCAACGAGCTCGCCACCGACGATCCCAAGTCTGTGGACGACACCACTTTCGAGGTCACCATCCGCAAGGGCGCCAAGTTCTCCGATGGCACCGAGGTCACCGCTGACGATGTCGTTGCCTCCTACACCGCTTGCGCCGCTTCCGCTACCTATGCTCCGTTCTTCCAGCCCTTCGAGTCAATCGAGGCCAAGGACGCCAGCACCGTGACGGTCAAGACCAAGGTCCCCAACTTCTCCCTGCTCAAGGATCGTCTGGCCATCGTCCGCGTTACCCCGGCCACCCAGACCGAGGAGGATCGCGCCAAGCAGCCGATCGGCTCCGGCCCCTGGATGTACGACTCTATCTCCGATACCGAGATCACCCTGGTTCCCAACCCCGAGTACAACGGTGAGTATGCTGCCGAGGATAAGAAGATCCAGTACAGCATCCTGACCGACCCCACCGCTCGCGTTACCGCTCAGCAGGAGGGCTCCACGCTCGTTATGGAGCTCGTTACCGCTGACGCCGTCGACCAGCTCGAGAGCGCCGGCTGCAAGATCGATAACGTTCAGGGTTTCGGCACCCGCTTCATCATGTTCAACGTCGCCAAGGAGCCTTGGAACAACGTCAAGGTCCGTCAGGCTGTCATGTATGCGCTCGACACCGAGAAGATGGTCAGCAACACCTTCGCCGGCCTTGCCACCGCTGCCAGCTGCTACCTGCCCAAGAGCTTCACCAACTATCATGAGGCTTCCACGGTGTACAAGACCGACGCCAAGAAGGCTAAGAAGCTCATCGAGGAGTCTGGCATCACCCCGGGTGCCATCACCCTGCGCACCACCGACAACGAGCAGATTAAGGGCATGGCCGCCCAGGTCAAGAACGACCTCGACGCTCTCGGCTTCGATGTGACCATCCAGACCGATACCTCGCCGGCCACCTACGCTGCCATCGACGGCGGCGAGGCCTACGATATCCTCCTTGCCCCTGGCGATCCTTCCTGCTTCGGCGCCGACCCCGACCTGCTGCTCAACTGGTGGTACGGCGACAACGTCTGGATGCAGACCCGTTGCCCGTGGAAGGAGTCCGCTGAGTGGCAGAAGCTCCACAGTCTCATGGACGAGGCTCTTGCCGCCGAGGGCGACGAGCAGCAGAAGAAGTGGAACGAGTGCTTCGACATCATTGCCGACAACGCCGTTCTGTACCCCGTTGTCCACGTCAAGACCGTCTCCGCTTCCTGGGACGATCCGTCCACTGCGCCCAACGGCGAGGCCCTCGATGGCTTCAAGGGCATCGGCACGACGAGCATGTCCTTCAGGGGCGTTGCGACCGTCAAGGCGTAAGACTCGCTTGAGTCTGTATGCAGGATGTCGGTCGTTGGGACCGTATCCTCATAGTTGAAACAAAGACCCGGGCGACCTCGATGTCGCTCGGGTCTTGTAATGAGTATCCGTACTCATATACCAGTTGGTCCTACCGACAAAAGAAAGGGGAGAGAACGTGAACAACTTGCTACGTTTGATTGGAAGGCGTCTTGTGGCGCTGCCGATCATGGCATTGGGCGTCACCGTCCTGGTGTTCTTCCTTATGTCGTTCTCCAAGACCGACCCCGCCTACACGGCGTTGGGTGACGGTGCCTCGCCCGAGGCGGTTGCCGAGTACCATGAGAAGTATGGTCTGGACGACCCCTGGCCCGTGCGCTACGTGCGCTATATGGGCGATTTGATCCATGGCGACATGGGCACCTATGGTGCTGCTCGCAACTCCGTTGCCAAGCGCATCTCCACGGCCCTGCCCGTCACGATGCAGCTGACCTTCATCGGCCTTGCCATCGGTGCGGTCGTTTCGTTTTTGCTCGGCGTCATCGCGGCACTGTATCGCGACAAATGGCCGGACCAAGTGATCCGCGTCTTTTCCATCGCCGGCTTGGCAACCCCGTCGTTCTGGCTTGCCGTTCTGTTGATCCTGCTGTTCTCTTCCTACCTTAAGGTGCTCCCGGCATCGGGTGCTCTGCCTCACTTCACCACGAATCCGGCTGGTTATCTGGGCCGCATGATTATGCCCGCCATCGCCTTGGCATTTCCGCTGACGGGCCAGATGACTCGTATCGTGCGTACCGCCATGGTCGAGGAGCTCGACAAGGATTATGTCCGTATGGCTCGCGGCGCCGGCGTTCCCGAGAAGGTCGTCGTCGGCATCAACGTTCTTCGCAATGCGCTGATCACCCCGGTCACCACCCTCGGTCTTAAGATCGGTTACCTCATGGGCGGCGCCGTCGTCATCGAGGTTATCTTCAACCTCCCCGGCATGGGCACCGCGATTCTGCAGGGCGTTCAGGGCAACGAGGCGAACCTGGTTCAGGGCGTCGTTATCGTCGTTGCTCTTGCCTTCATCATCATCAACATCGTGGTTGACATGCTCTACCTGCTCATCAACCCGCGCATCAGGACGGTGTAGATTATGGTAAAGATTCGAGAGAAGCAAACCGAGCAGCTCGAGAAGGCTGCCTCCAAGGGGCTCAAGCTCGGTGGCTGGAAGAAGATGACGCTGTCTTCTAAGATTGCCGCCGTCGTGTTGGTGCTGGTCGCCCTGACTGCGATTCTGGCGCCCCTTCTTGCCCCCTATAGCCCGGTCGAGATTTTTGCGGCTCGCCAGGCTCCCGGCAACGGATTTATCTTCGGTACCGACGATAAGGGTCGCGACATTCTGTCGCGCATGCTCTACGGTGGTCGTTACTCGCTGATTATCGGCTTTGGCGCCACTGCCATGGCTCTGGTCTGCGGCTCGGTCGTGGGCGCCCTTGCGGCGGTTTCGCGCAAGGCCGTTTCCGAGACGATCATGCGTATCCTGGACATCATCATGTCCATCCCGGGCATCGCCCTCGCGGCCGTCTTCGTCTCCATCCTGGGCAACTCCGTGCCGTCGATCATCTTCGCCATCGGCTTTATGTACACTCCGCAGATTGCCCGTATCGTGCGCGCCAACATCGTGTCCGAGTACGGCGAGGACTATGTCCGCGCAGTCATCGTTTCCGGCGCCAAGGCTCCGTGGATTTTGATCAAGCATGTTCTGCGTAACTGCATCGCCCCGATCATGGTCTTCACCGTTACCCTGGTCGCCGACGCCATCATCTTCGAGGCCTCGCTGACCTTCATCGGTGCTGGTATCCAGGAGCCCACCGCTACCTGGGGCAACATCCTCGCCGACGCCCGCGGCGGCGTGCTCGCCGGCCGTTGGTGGCAGGCGCTGTTCCCGGGCCTGGCCATCATGATCACCTGCCTGGCGCTCAACATCCTCTCCGAGGGCATTACCGACGCCATGGCCGCTGCTCCCTCCGCCGCCCTGGATCCGACCGATTCCTCCAAGCGTCGCGAGGCCGACCTGCTGGTCTCCGACCCCGTTCGCGCCTACAAGGAGCAGGCCCAGTCCCTCTCCGCTCGCCTTGGCGCCCTGCGCGATGTCGAGCTCAAGCGTGACGATCGCCATGTGCCCGACGAGTCTGTTGAGCCGATCCTTTCGGTCCGCGATTTCTGCATTCAGTTTGATCATCACGGTGATATCAACGTCGTCGACCATGTCAACTTTGACGTCCGTCCCGGCCAGACCATGGGCCTGGTGGGCGAGTCCGGTTGCGGTAAGTCCATCACCACGCTGGCCATCATGGGCCTGACCGACGATGACGAGCATCTTTCCGGCGAGGTCCTCTGGGAGGGCCGCGACCTGCTCAAGATGAGCAAGAAGGAGTGGTTCGGCCTGCGCGGTACCGATATCGCTATGGTCTATCAGGACGCCCTGTCCTCGCTCAACCCCTCCATGCTCATCTCTGCCCAGATGAAGCAGCTCACCAAGCGCGGCGGCACCCGCAGCGCCGAGGAACTCCTGGAGCTCGTGGGCCTCGACCCCAAGCGTACGCTCGAGAGCTACCCGCACGAGCTTTCTGGTGGCCAGCGTCAGCGTGTTCTGATCGCTATGGCCCTTACCCGCGACCCCAAGCTGGTCATCTGCGACGAGCCCACGACCGCTCTGGACGTTACCGTCCAGAAGCAGGTCATCAAGCTGCTCAACGACCTTCAGGCCAAGCTCGGCTTTGCCATGATCTTCGTCTCGCATGACCTGGCGCTGGTCGCCGAGGTCGCCCATAACATCACGGTTATGTACGCCGGTCAGGTTATCGAGCAGGCGCCCACCAAGGAGCTGCTCACTAACCCGATCCACGAGTACACCCGCGGTCTTCTGGGCTCCGTTCTGTCCATCGAGAGCGGTTCGGGCCGTCTGCACCAGGTGCCCGGCGCCGTTCCGAGCCCGCGCGATTTCCCCAAGGGCGATCGCTTCGCGCCCCGCTCGAGCCATCCGCGCATTGGCCTGGACACCCGTCCGGTCTTCAAGCGCGTGCCCGGCACCGAGCACTTCTATTCCGAGCTCCCCGACGAGGTGCTCAAGGCAAATGGTTTGACCCCTCACGCGGAGGTGATGTAGATGAGCGAGACCGCAGTCAACGGCGTCGAGCCGATCATCTTCCTTGATGACGTCCACGTCACCTTTAGGACCCGTACCGGCTCGATTCTGCACCCTAACCTGGTTCACGCCGTCCAGGGTGTAACGATTAAGCTCATGCCCGGTCAGACGATCGGCATCGTCGGCGAGTCTGGTTGCGGTAAGTCCACCACCGCCAACGTCATGTGCGGCCTGCAGGCCCCCACGAGCGGCAAGGTCTACTTTAAGGGCAAGGACGTAACCAAGCGTACCGCCGAGGACCGTCGCCACATGGGTCGCGTCATCTCGGTCGTGTTCCAGAACCCGGCCACGGCGCTCAACCCCCGCATGGTCGTTCGCGAGCAGCTGCTCGATCCCATGCGCGTCCACAATCTGGGCACCGAGGCCGAACAGGAGAAGCGCGTCAAGGAACTCCTGGAGCTCACCGGTCTGCCCAGCTCCGCCGCCGAGGTTCTTCCCGGTCAGCTTTCGGGCGGCCAGCGCCAGCGCGTCGCAATTGCCCGTGCCCTGTCGCTGAACCCCGATGCCATCATCGCCGACGAGCCCACCTCGGCTCTGGACGTTTCGGTCCGCGCGCAGATTCTGAACCTGCTGACCGACCTTAAGAAGGAGCTCGGCCTGGCCATGGTGTTCATCAGCCATGACATCCAAACGGTCCGCTATATCTCTGACGACATCATCGTTATGAATGGCGGCAAGATCGTCGAGCAGGGCGAGGCCAAGCAGGTCTTCCAGCACCCTCAGGACCCCTACACCAAGATGCTGCTCGGTGCTGCGCCGTCGCTGCTGCATCCCAAGCTCGGCGAGTAGCCTCGCTTTCCCTCCCGTGCGCCCGGTTCCCTTGCCGGGCGCACCTCCGTTGCGATTTCGAAAGGTTGGGTTCACGAGCCATGCCAAGTGCTCAGGAGCTACAACAGCAATTTGGTGGGTATCGGGGCGCCATGCCCCGTCCATCAGATTTCGATCTCTTTTGGAAGGACCGCATGACCGAGGCCGACGCCGTCGGGCTTGACTATGCGATCGAGACGGCATCGGTCACCGATGCCGTGACCTGCCAGCTTTTCGACCTCTGGTATACCGGCATGTGTGGCGCTCGCCTGCATGCCAAGTACCTTAAACCCGTCTCGGACGAGCCCGTGCCATTGGTACTTCAGTTCCATGGGTATCCGGGTGCAAGCCGCAGCTGGTTTGAGCAGGCGTCGTTTGCGGGCATGGGCATGGCACTCATCGCCCTCGACTGCCCCGGCCAAGGAGGTCCCTCCGAGGACATTGGTGGATTTGAGGGCACAACGGTCGCGGGCCATATCGTCGCCGGTATCGACGGCGATCCGGCCAACCTCTACTATGTCCGCTTGCACCAAGATATTCGCATCCTGTGCCGCATCGTTCGCGAGCTCGAGGGTATCGATCTTGCCCGTGTGTTTGTGAACGGCGCGTCGCAGGGCGGCGGTTTGGGCATTGCGACCTGTGCACTTAACAGCGAGCTTATCAATCGCGCCGCCATCCTCTATCCCTTCCTGTCGGATTTCCGCCTGGTCTGGGATTTGGATGCCGACGACATTGCCTACGAGGGCCTGCGCTATTGGTCTCGCTGGTTTGACGAGGACTCGACTCGTATCGACGAAGCCTATGCCAAGCTGGCGTACTTCGATTCCAAGAACTTTGCCCCTATGGTCAAATGCCCCGTTCTGTTTGGCACCGGCACAGCCGATACCGTCTGTCCGCCAGCGACGCAGTTTGCGGTCTATAACAACCTGACCTGTGAAAAGCGTCATGAGTTCTTTGAAGGCTTTGGCCACGAGGAGATTCAGGATTTTGACGATCTGATCATTCCGTTTTTCTGCAAGGGAGGGGAGGCTCATGTCTAAGTGCGAGAGCAATGTCAATGAGCTGATTGTCTCCGACCTTGTGGGGATTCCCGGAACGGTCTCGTCAAGGCTCGCTGATTTCCGGGATTGGCGCGGTGATGCTTCTGCGGATGTTTCCGAATTAGAGATAGCCGCTTCGGACCTTGAGGTTTGCGGGCCGAGTATTACGGCGATCGATTTCGCCAATCCGTATGCCCGCTACTCCGAGGTTTCCTTTGAGCTTAGTGGCGATGTGGTCCACGCGCGTTTGATCGAGCCTGCCGGTCGCGCCCGAGCATCCGAGCTTGTGCCGCTATGTCTGATGTTTCACGACATCGACCGACCCGTGCGGGGATGGCATCACATGACGAGGTTTGCGGCCATGGGATATGCCGTGCTTGCGCTGGACGATGAGGCGATTGGATCCAGCGAGCTGCAGCAGGGGATTGCCTCTCCTGCTTTTGTCAAGCGCGTCCGTTGGGGTTGCGCGATGGCGAAGGTGGCGCGCAATCTTGATGGCGTGGACCCCGACCGCATCTTTGCATGGGGCGAGGGCCTTGGCGGCGGAGTCGCGCTGGCGGTTTCTGCTCTGGACGAGCGGGGCCTCGCCTGCACGGCGGTTGCCAATCCAATTCCCGGTGGCCTCGAGGCGTTGTCGTCTCGGGTGCGTGGATCGGTGCTCATGGGCACATCGCTCATGGATGTCGTGAGCGATCCCAAGGGCCAGTTTGCCGTATTCAACGGTCTTGAGTGTGACCGGAGGCATGTCATCTATGCCAAATACGCTCATGAGCGCATCAATGCGTTCGAAAACGAAGTCATCGACTTTTTTAACCAAACGTTCTACCCGTGTTCTTTGGCCTAGACGGCCTGGACACTGCCAACAAGAGTGGGTGGCATAGGGCCGCCCGCCAGACAACTAAGGAGATTCTTGTGGCAACTCAGAAATTCACCGGCGTTATCCCTCCCGTCGTTGTTCCCGATACCGAAGATCACCAGCTCGATGTTGTCTCCTTTGAGCGCAGCATCAACCGCATGATCGATGCCGGCGTTGATGGCCTGTTCTTCCTGGGATCCTCGGGCGAGGTCGTCTTCTCCACCGACGAGCGCCGTCGCCAGATTATCGCCGAGGCCGTGCGCATCGTCGATCACCGCGTGCCTGTTCTGGTCGGCATCATCGATACCGAGACCGAGCGCATGATCGAGCACGGTAAGGTCGCTCAGGAGCTGGGCGCCGATGCGCTTGTCGCCACCTGCCCGTTCTATGCCCTGCAGGGCATGACCGAGGTCGAGGAGCACTTCCGCATCCTGCACGAGGAGCTCGACCTGCCCATCTTTGCCTATGACATTCCCGTCTGCGTTCACACCAAGCTCCCCTGGAAGCTCCTTGCCAAGCTCGGCGCCGAGGGCGTCCTTGCTGGCGTCAAGGATTCCTCGGGTGATGACATCTCGTTCCGCTACCTCGTTCAGGAGAACGAGAAGAACGGCCATCCGATGAGTATCCTCACCGGTCACGAGGTTGTCGTCGACGGCGCTTACCTCGGTGGCGCCGACGGTTCTGTCCCGGGCCTTGCCAACGTTGAGCCCGAGGGCTACGTGCGCCAGTGGAAGGCCGCTCAGGCCGGTGACTGGGCTACCGTCAAGGCCGAGCAGGATCGCCTCAACGAGATCTCCCACATCTGGGATGTCACCTCGGGCGTCCAGGGCTATGCCGGTGGCGTCGGCGCCTTCAAGACCGCTATGAACCTCATGGGCATCTTCGACAGCCCGACCATGCCGCGCCCGGTGAAGGCCATGACCGGCGAGAACGTCGAGGCGATTAGGAAGGTCCTTCAGGACAACGGTCTCCTGTAAAGCTTCCCAGGCACCCGACCTCGCCGTTCAACCGTGTGGCCATGACCCATTAGGTCAATGGCCACACGGTTTCTCGGCGATCTCGGACACCTGGAAAACCTTTACTGCGCTGTGACGGCTAGCCTGACGGCGCATTTCCTGTAGTTGTTTTTATCTCCGAAGGAGAGCGACATGGAGAACAAGTACGTCTGCTCTGTCGATATCGGCGGAACTAAAATTGCGACTGCCATCATGGAGTACCCGGCTGACGGTAGTGTGCCCCATCCCGTTTTTGAGGCCGAGGTTCCCACCGAGGCCCAAGAGGGCGGCGAGGCCGTCTTCCAGCGTATCGAGGCGTCTATCAAGGCCGCTCTTGAGGCGAATCCCGATGTCGAGGTTCTCGGTGTCGGTATCGGTGCCGCAGGCGTCGTCGATCCCAAGACGGGCGCCATTGCGTATGCCAATGAGATCATGCCCGGCTGGTCCGGCGTTCAGTTGGGGCCGCGTCTGCGCGAGGACCTTGGTCTTCCCGTTGCCGTTGTGGGCGACGTGCAGGCTCATGCTCTGGGCGAGGCCCACTGGGGTGTCGGCAAGGGCAAGTTCTCCGTCTTGTGTCTTGGCATCGGTACGGGTATCGGCGGCGCATATGTCGAGAACGGCCGCGTGATGCAGGGCTTCCATGGTGCTGCTGGCCATATGGGCCACATCGAGTGCTCGGCTGCCGCCGGCATTCCCTGCGCCTGCGGGCGTTCCGGCCATCTGGAGTCGGTTGCTTCGGGCACTTCCATTGGTCGTATGTACGATGAGCGCTTTGGCCGCGTCGACCCCAGCCGTCCTTCGGTCGGTCGCGATGTGAACGACCTGTGCCGTGCAGGCGACGCAAAGGCGACCGAGGTCATCCATGACGCTGGCTTTGCGCTGGGTGCCAGCTTGGGCTCGCTCGCTAACATCCTGGACCCTGAGGTCATCGTGCTTTCGGGCGGCGTGATTCACCAAGGTCCCGATTGGCGTTCGCAGACGTGGAAGGATTCGGTGCACGAGGGCTATGCCAGCCAGGCGCTCGATCCGCTTCAGGACACGCCGATCCTCATCGGTTCTCTGGAGGGCGATGCTCCGCTCATCGGTGCCGCTGAGCATCTTCTTGCCTCGTTGAAGTAAACGTATCTGCTGTAGGAGCCTCCCGAGACAACACGCCTCGGGAGGCTGTTCTGAGAAAGGTTGCAGCCTTATGACCGTCGATCCTTTGATTCAATCCCTGAAGGGCAAGCTCGTCGTGAGCGTTCAGGCGTATATGGGCGAGCCGCTTCGTACGCCCGAGACCATGGCTCAAATGTCTCGCGCTTGCGAGCTTGGCGGCGCCGCCGCCATTCGCTGTCAGGGCCTTGCCGACATTGCCGCTATTAAGGGTCGCTGTGAGGTTCCTGTTATCGGCCTGTGGAAGGATGGACACGAGGGCGTTTACATCACGCCGACGCTGCGTCACGCTCGCGCCTGCGTTGCTGCCGGTGCCGATATCGTGGCGATCGACGCCACCGATCGTCCGCGTCCCGATGGCAAGACCGTCGAGGATACCTTCCGCCCGCTGCACGAGGAGGGCGTGCTCCTGATGGCGGATTGTGCCACCATCGAGGACATTCGCCGTGCGGTTGATATGGGCTTTGACCTGGTATCCACCACGCTTTCTCACGGCGTCGCCGCCATCGACTGCACCATGGCCGATGGCCCCGACCTGCCACTCCTGCGTCAGGCGACCGAGGAATTCCCCGGTCTTCCCATCATCTGCGAGGGCCGCGTGCACACGCCCGAGGAGGCTCGCGCTGCGATCGATGCTGGCGCCTGGGCCGTTGTCGTCGGCACCGCCATCACGCACCCCACGAGTATTACGAGTTGGTTCAAGGCTGCGCTTGAGGCGTAAGACAGGCCTCGTATCCGCTCGGGGCGGTATACTCAATATAGGCAATTGACCGCGCGGGATCCGGGTTGCTGGGTCCCGCGCTTGTTTTTGGGAGGCAGCACATGCAAAAGGGAGATGCCATGGATGCGGCGGAGCGCTCGGAGCGCATCCCCGATATCGTCATCATCACCGGAATGTCCGGATCGGGCCGCACACAGGCCATGCACGTGTTCGAGGACATGGGCTATTTTTGCATTGATAACCTACCTCCGCGTCTCATCGCCCAGCTTGCCGAGCTCGTCGGCATCAATACGGGCGTGGGCAGGCATCTCGCCGTCACCTGCGATTTGCGTAGCCAGGGACTGTTTGACGAGTTGCTCGATGCGGTCGCCGCGCTCGAAGAGCGCGAGATGAGCTGCGACATCGTGTTCCTGGAGGCTTCTGACGAGGTGCTGATTCGTCGCTACAGCGAAAATCGCCGCCGTCATCCCATTGCCAAGCCGGGGGAGACTACGGCCGATGCCATTCAGCGCGAGCGCCTTCAGCTGCAGGGCGTGCGCGATCGAGCCGATATGATTATCGACACGAGCCGCCTGCGCACCTCTGCCCTGCGCAACAAATTGCGCATGGCGTTCTCCGAGTTGTCCGACCAGCAGCTCATGGACGTTCACGTGTTCTCGTTTGGCTTTAAGCACGGTATGCCCGTCGAGGCGGACATTATGATCGACGTTCGCTTCCTGCCCAATCCGTTTTACGATCCCGAGATGCGTACCATGACCGGTCTCGATAAGAAAGTCTCCGACTTTGTTCTGGACCATCCCAAGACCCAGGAGTTCTGGAAGGCCTGGACGCAGCTGCTCGATACGGTGATGCCGGGCTATATCGCGGAGGGTAAGCCGCAGCTTTCTATCGCCATCGGCTGCACGGGCGGACAGCACCGTAGCGTCGCCATTGCCGAGGCCACGGCCCGTTACCTGGAAGGCGCCCAGTATCACGTGAGCATCTCCCACCGCGACCTGTCGCGCGCCAACACGAAGGCATAGGCCTGCATGTCGTTTACCGCTGAGGTGCGCGACGAGCTTGCGCGCTGCGAACCCGAATGTGAATACTGCGATTTGTCGACGCTTGCCGCCCTGACGCGTGTGAGCGGTACGCTTTCGTTGGCCGGCTCCGGGCGGTATCGTTTGACGGTCGCGACCGAGACGGGAGCCGTCGCGCGCACGATGATCACGCTGACGCATCGCATCCTTAAGCTCAAAACGGAATTCACCGTTCGTAAATCGGTCTTGCATAAGGTCCGTAACTATCTCATTACCCTGCCCGATCAACCCGACCTGGACAAGGCTCTGGTGCTGCTGGGCATTCTAGACCGCAGGGGAGGGCTCGTTGCTGGTGTTCCCCGACACATCGTTGCCCGTCCCTGCTGCAGGCTTGCCTACATCCGCGGCGCGCTCATCGCGGGCGGCTTCGTGGCCGATCCACGCGGCGATTTTCATTTGGAGATCGCGGTGCAGGGCGAGCAATATGCCAAGGGGCTTTGCGACCTGTTGGGGCAGATTGGGGTCCATGCTCGTGTTAATGCGCGGCGGGGGTCATATGCCGTGTACATTAAGAGCGCCGAGGAAATCGAGCATTTATTAAAGCTGATTGGTGCCAAGCGCAGCGTTGCCGAGATTGAGGAGGCGCGCGCGGTCAAGTTGGTTAAGAACGATGTGAACCGTCGCGTGAACGCCGAGCTCGCCAACCAGACCAGAAGCGCCGGTGCTGCCCAACATCAGCTTGCGCTTATCGATGAGCTCGAGCAGCGCGGCCTTCGCGATGCGCTTCCGGATGCCTTGGCGGTCTTTTGCGACCTGCGCGAGCGCTATCCCGATCTGTCGCTGCGTGATTTAGGGGAGATGGCTGACCCTCCCTTGTCGAAGTCGGCCCTCTACCATCGAGTTTTGAGGCTTGAAAAGCTCATTGAAGCAAACGGGTAGTTTAAAGTATCGACTTATATACGGATTTAGCTGCTATTTTATTCTTTAAAACGTTTTAACGTAAATTTGATTTTCAATTTCGAGCATTCTCGTGAAATTCAAGTCAAAAAAAAGGTATATTAGGCGAGTGGTTAGTTTGTGGGCCTCAACGGCGGGCGCTGTAGCTTGCGGGGGCCTTACGAAAGGAGACACAATGGCAGTAAAGGTTGCTATTAACGGCTTCGGTCGCATCGGTCGTCTGGCTTTCCGTCAGATGTTCGGTCATGAGGGCTCCGAGATCGTCGCTATCAACGACCTCACCTCTCCCGATATGCTCGCTTACCTGCTGAAGTACGACTCCACGCAGGGCAACTACGCTCGCGATCACGAGGTCGTTGCTGGCGAGGATTCCATCACCGTTGACGGCAAGGAGATCAAGATCTACAAGGAGGCCGACGCCAACAACCTGCCTTGGGGCGACCTCGACGTCGACGTCGTTCTCGAGTGCACCGGCTTCTACACCAGCAAGGCTAAGGCTCAGGCCCACATCAACGCTGGCGCCAAGAAGGTCGTCATCTCCGCTCCGGCCGGCAGCGATCTGCCCACCATCGTGTACAACGTCAACCACGAGACGCTGACCGCTGAGGACAACATCATCTCCGCTGCTTCCTGCACCACCAACTGCCTCGCCCCGATGGCCAAGGGTCTGAACGACTTCGCTCCCATCGTGTCCGGCATCATGACCACCATTCACGCCTGGACCGGCGACCAGATGCCGCTCGACGGCCCGCAGCGCAAGGGCAACAAGCGTCGTAGCCGCGCCTGCGCCGTCAACATCGTCCCCAACACCACCGGTGCTGCCAAGGCTATCGGCCTGGTTCTCCCCGAGCTCAACGGTAAGCTCATCGGTGCCGCCCAGCGCGTCCCGACGCCGACCGGCTCCATCACCAACCTCTACGCTGTTGTTGACAAGAAGGTCACCGTCGACGAGGTCAACGCCGCTATGAAGGCCTACGCTTCCACCATCTCCGAGACCTTCGGTTACAACGAGGACGACATCGTCTCCACCGACATCATCGGCGAGACCCACGGCTCCATCTTCGACGCCACTCAGACCATGTGCTCTGACCTCGGCAACGGCCAGACCCTCGTTCAGGTCACCTCTTGGTACGACAACGAGAACTCCTACACCTCTCAGATGGTCCGCACCATCAAGTACTTCGAGAAGTTCGTTGCTTAATTTAGCTTTTAGCGAATAGCTCGTTGAGCGTCTAAAGAAGGGCGCGGCCTCATAGGGCTTACACCCTAGGGTCGCGCCCTTTTTATAGGAAATCGTCTGCCGTAATGGGAGGCAGACACGTACGAAAGGTAGAAGCAAACATGGCCTTTACCAAGAAGACCGTCCGCGACATCGATGTCGACGGCAAGCGCGTTCTCGTCCGCGTTGACTTCAACGTGCCTATCAAGGATGGCGTCGTTGGCGATACCACCCGCATCAAGGCTGCCCTGCCCACCATCAACTACCTCGTTGAGCACAACGCTCGCGTCATCCTCATGAGCCACCTCGGCCGTCCCGATGGCACCGGCTTCCAGCCCGAGCTCTCCCTTGAGCCTGTCGCCAAGAAGCTCGCTGAGCTCTCTGGTCTCGATGTTGCCTTTGTCGCCGACACCTACGGCGAGAAGGCTGCTGAGGCTGTTGCCGCCGTCGAGCCGGGCAAGGTCCTCGTTCTCGAGAACGTCCGTTTTGACAAGCGCGAGAAGAAGAACGATCCCGAGATCGCCAAGAAGCTCGCTTCCTATGGTGACGTCTTCGTTCTCGATGCTTTCGGTACCGCTCACCGCGCCCAGGGTTCCGTCGTGGGTCCCGCCGCTTACCTGCCTGCCGTCGCCGGCTTCCTGCTCGAGAAGGAGGTCGACACGCTGACCGGCATCTTCGCCGAGCCCGAGCGCCCCTTCGTTGCTATCGTCGGCGGTTCCAAGGTTTCCTCCAAGATCGGCGTTCTCGATCACCTCATCGACTCCGCTGACACCCTGATCATCGGTGGCGGCATGGCCTACACCTTCTTCCTGGCTCAGGGCCTGACCGTCGGTCAGTCCCTCAAGGAAGAGGACTGGGTCGAGCGCGCCGGCGAGATGCTCAAGAAGGCCGAGGAGAAGGGCGTCAAGATCCTGCTCCCCATCGACAACCGCGTTGCCGATCACTTTGGCGAGGACGCTGTCCCCGAGGTTGTCGCTTCCGACGCTATCCCCGACGATCGTGAGGGCATGGACATCGGCCCCAAGACCGAGGAGCTCTACGCCGAGGCCGTCAAGGGCGCCAAGACCGTGTTCTGGAACGGCCCCATGGGTGTATTCGAGTTCGACAACTTCGCTCACGGCACCCAGGCTATCGCCGAGGCCGTCGCCGAGGCCGACTGCACCTCGATCATCGGCGGTGGCGACTCTGTCGCGGCTGTCAACAAGTTCAACCTGGCCGACAAGATGAGCTGGATCTCCACCGGTGGTGGCGCTTCCATGGAGCTCGTCGAGGGTAAGGCCCTGCCCGGAGTGGAGGCGCTTCTCGATGCCTAATCGCACCCTTCTTATCGCTGGTAACTGGAAGATGAACAACGACGTCGCCGAGGCCGCCAAGCTCGCCGATGAGCTGGCTCAGGCTCTGCCCGAGGTTCCGGCTGGCGTCGAGGTGCTCGTCTGCCCTCCGACCATTGACATCACCACGGTTCATGACCGCATTCAGGCTGCCCCCATCGCCCTCGGTGCACAGAACGTGTACTGGGAGGCCAAGGGTGCCTTCACCGGTGAGTCCTCTTGCGACATGCTCAAGTCCGCTGGCTGCACCTACTGCATCATCGGTCACTCCGAGCGTCGCGACTACTTCCACGAGACCGACGAGGATCAGAACAAGAAGGCCAAGGCCCTCGTTGCCGCCGGTCTTGTTCCCGTCTTCTGCTGCGGCGAGTCCCTCGAGGTCCGCGAGGCTGGCACCTATGTCGAGCACGTCGTGAACCAGGTCAAGGCTGGCCTTGCCGGTCTTGAGATCACCTGCCCCAAGCAGGTCGTCGTCGCCTACGAGCCCATCTGGGCCATCGGCACCGGCAAGACCGCTACCGCTGAGGACGCCCAGGAGGTCTGCGGCGCTATCCGTGAGACCCTCAAGGAGATGTTTGGCGAGGAGCTCGCTAACGGCATCCGCGTTCTCTATGGTGGCTCTGCCAAGCCCGGCAACATCGCCGAGCTCGTCGCTAAGCCTGACGTTGACGGCGCCCTCGTGGGCGGCGCTTCGCTCAAGGCTGCCGACTTCGCCTCTATGGTCGTCAAGGCAGGCGAGTAGGACATATGGCACAGCGTCATCTTCCTGCACTCCTGATCATCATGGATGGCTGCGGCCTTGCTCCGGCCGATGGCGAGAACGCCGTCGCCGCTGCCAAGACGCCCTTCCTTGATAGCCTGTACGAGAAGTATCCTCACACCACGCTCGGTGCTTCGGGCGAGGACGTGGGCCTTCCCGACGGTCAGATGGGCAACTCCGAGGTAGGCCACCTCAACATCGGTGCCGGCCGCATCGTGTTCCAGGAGCTTTCGCGCATCAACAACGCCATCAAGGACGGCTCCATCGCCAAGAACGAGGTTTTCGTCAAAGCTATGGACGACGTCAAGGCCGAAGGCAAGACCCTGCACCTCATGGGCCTTATGAGCCCTGGCGGTGTTCATTCTCACATGAACCACGTCGAGGCTCTGGTCAAGATGGCTGCCCAGCATGGCGTCAAGACCGTTCGCGTCCACGCCTTCATGGATGGCCGCGACGTCGACCCGCAGTCCGGTGCCGGCTACATGAGCGAGTTCTGCGCTTTCCTGGCTAAGATCTCCGAGGAGACCGGTTGCGACGCTCGCGTTGCCACCGTTTCGGGCCGCTATTGGGCCATGGACCGCGACAACCGTTGGGAGCGCATCCAGCGCGCCTACGACGTCATGGTCAACGCGTCCGATGCCGATACCGACCCCGTTGCCGGTATCAAGGCCTACTACGAGAAGGATCCGCGCGGCGACGAGTTCGTCGAGCCTTTCGCGGCCCACAACGAGGGCATCCACGAGGGCGACGCGGCCATCTTCTTCAACTTCCGTCCCGACCGCGCTCGTCAGATGACCCGCGTGTTCACGGACAAGGAGTTCGATGGCTTTGAGCGCGAGCAGATTAAGCTCTCGCACTTTGTGACGATGACCGAGTACGATCCGACGTTTGACGTCGAGGTCGCCTTCCCCAAGACGTTCCCCGAGAACGTCCTGGCCGACGTTATCGCCGCCAATGGCCTGAAGCAGCTGCACACCGCCGAGACCGAGAAGTACGCTCACGTGACGTTCTTCCTCAACGGCGGCATCGAGGAGCCCAAGGAGGGCGAGGAGCGCGTGCTCGTCGCTTCCCCCAAGGTCGCTACCTACGATCTGCAGCCCGAGATGAGCGCTCCCGAGGTTACCGAGAAGCTTGTCGCCGCTATCAACGAGGATCGCGCTGATTTCTACATCGTGAACTTCGCAAATTGCGACATGGTTGGTCACACCGGTGTCTTCGACGCCGCCGTTAAGGCCGTCGAGGCTGTTGACGATGCTCTGTCCAAGGTTGTCCCGGCGATTCTCGCCAAGGGCGGCTTTGCGCTGATTACCGCCGACCATGGCAACGCCGATCACATGTTTGACGTTGCTTCCGACGGTTCCAAGCATCCGTTTACGGCTCACACCACCAACCGCGTGCCGTTCATCATCGTTGATGATAAGGCCAAGCTCACCGGTATCGAGGACGGCCGTCTTTCCGATATCGCTCCGACCATGCTCATCATGGCTGGTATTGAGCCTTCCGCCGAGATGACGGGTCGCGTGCTCGCCACCGAGGCCTAATAGAAAACAAATACCGTTTTCTAGTAAGGGGGTTGTCCACAACCGGACGACCCCCTTTTTGGTATTTCTGCCATTTCTGCCCCGTCCCTAAATGGCAGGTGGGGGAGTGTTGGAGGTTGTGGTACAGTACTGGAGTTTGAATCGTTCTATTAAGGAGCTTATCTATGGGTCCGTTTCAGATTCTTCTGTTTGTCGTTTGGGCTGTTTCTGCCGTGGCGCTGACGATTCTCGTTCTGATGCATTCCGGTAAGGGCACCGGCGTTTCGGATATGATCGCTAGCTCGCTGTATAACTCCAGCTCTGCCACGGGCGTCATGGAGCAGAACCTCGATCGCCTGACGGTAATTATGGCCGTCGTTTTTGCCGTGTGTGTCGTTCTGTGCATGTTCTTCTTCCCGCAGGGCATCGTCGGCTACTAAGCATCGGCGTATATACGTTTGTAAAGGGTCCCGCATGTGCGGGGCCCCTTTTGTTTTTCAAGACTTTAGTCTGCTGGCCGCGCAGCGCCCAGCTTTAAACCACCCGCTACGCGGGTGGAGACAAACGGCTTTACAAAGCCACC
>CAUDQR010000026.1 GCA_958451615.1 uncultured Collinsella sp.
GCCCCTGTTTGGGTGGTGCCGGGCGCGCCCCCCCCCCCCCCACGGCTCCCGAACGTCGCCAAGGTCTTCGCCCTGCTTGTCTTGCCAAGGCCCTCCCGGATGAAGATTGAATTGCCTGGCTCATCGCAGCCGAGCGCGACACGGCCTCTACCCGAGACCATCATCTCTACACATAGCCCATCATTCGACAAGAACGCGCAGTTTGTCCTGCATAGGCGCATGGTGTCCCCCTCCGCCGCAAGAGGTGAGCAAAAGAGAGGCTCCCCTCGCCACTACCGGACAAAGGGACCTCTCTGGGGAAACACGCTATAAAACCTTCTTGCCGGGCGGTCGAGTACAGCACCGACGGCGTACCCGTGGAGACCTACCCAGAGCCCACGCCATTTCAAGTTTCTTGGTCTTCAACGCCACAATCCGATAATCATCCAGCCGTCGAAATGACCTCGTCACAGGCGGCAAGCATCTCCTCGTCATGAGTGACAACGATTACAATATGGTCTCTCTTAATTTCATGAAGCAATTTGATCAGCGCGCCTCGACTCTTCGCATCAAGTGCTGAGGTCGGTTCATCAAAAAGCATAACGTCCGGCGATTTCAACAGCTGTCTCACAATTGCAATCTTTTGCTTCTCGCCGCCGGACACCCCTCCTTTCCCGCCGTCAAGCATCGCCGTTGCCCCGTTCTCCACAGAAGCAACCATTTCGTCTAGCCCCAATATGACAAGCATCCGATTCAGCTTATCCATCTCGTAATCATCAGAAAGCAGCGTAAGATTATCGAGAATCGTCCCCTCAACGATAGGGGGTTCTTGCTCCGTAATGCTGACTCGACACCGCCGCAATGCATATCGATCGATGCAACGCTGTGACACCCCGTTGTAGCGAACGGCCCCTTCTGTGTCATCTGGATATAGCCCCAATATCACTGACAGCAGCGAGCTCTTCCCCGAACCATTCGGCCCCGAGATTCCATATAGCCGACCCCTGGAAAACGCGAGCCCCTCAATGCTTAACGCGACCCTTTCCGCCCCTGGATAACGTAGCTTGATGTTCTCTAGACGGATTTCCTCAATCGGACCAAGCGCCAATTTGCCATTCGCTTCCACCGGGACATCCCAAATTCTTTTCAGCCGCTCATAGCATACGCGATTAGTCTGGTAATCCCTTCCCCAGCCCAACAAATACTGTACCGCTGAGCTTAAGTTCGAATAATATCCAACAGCAGTCACGAGAAAACCAGGCAACAGTCTCCCGCCCATCACTTCAACCGCGCCCACAGCAAGAAGACATCCTTGAGCGGCGGAAGCGACCAACGCGTTGCCAAAGGTAAATCTAGACCCTACTTCCTGATTTGCTCTCATCGTTGGATAGAGCCCATTAAAAGCTTCGACCAGTACAGCGCGGGACCTATCGAACAAAGCATGTTTGCGGATGAAATCAACTTTCTCCAACTGATCTTGTAGACAGGAAAAAAACCTCGCGCTCTGCTCTTGTACGTCAAAACTTCTCTCAAACAGCCTTGCGCGTGAAACCGCATAAAAAGCGGCACTCGCTGCCGCAAGAACAAGGCAGACCACACTCAACTTGATATTCAGGCTACCGAGAACAAACAGGGCGGACAAAAGGGTGATAACGTTGCTTGAAACCCCCACAACCGAGTTGATTACGAAGATGACAAGGTCATTAGCGTCGTGATTGATTTGCTGGTTATAATACGACGCGTTGAAGCCCTCGAAGAATGCCTGGGGAAGGTGCTTCACGTGCTCAAGCGTATCCGCATTTAAGCCGAACCCCGCATGCGACTGAAGGTTGATGTACAGCATCTCTGAGCAATACACTAGTCCCGCTCGAACCGCTTGGACCGCAACCAAAATAAGGCAACAAACGAGAACGGCGGCAAGATCGGCGCTGGCCGGCATCGCCAATCGGTTTACCACTATGCCGGTAAGAAAGGGACCCGCAAGCGCAAGCAGCCCGACCAAAACTGTTACGACAAGATAGGCGTAGAATCGACCGCCCAGTATATATTTTCTACAGAGATTAAGCATCAGCCTCATTTTGCCCCGCACCCCGTTTTGCCGTATTCATCATCTGGGAGAGCAGCATTTTTTGCTCGGCATCATACCGGAAGGAAACGCAACGTTTCCCCTCACCGTTTAAGGCGTGGTTGGGGCACCCTCCCATGCACATGGGAAAAGCAAAGCACTCTTGGCATTCCGGGTCATCCGGCTCATATGCCATCCAGTTAATCATGTTCTTGCTCAACATTGGCGGCTCGAAAATAGTTCCGACCCTCCGCTCCTTCATTCCAATGTCATCCCAGCACTTATACAAATCTCCGACGGGATCAACCACGTACGAGTTGATTCCAACGGCGCAACATATCCCGAAATTCGTCCCACCAAAAGGTTGAACTTTGAAGCCCCGCGCAATTGCCCTTTTATAAAACTCAGTCTCCTCATACGAGAACTCTTTTACAGTAAAGCAGTGGCTGTCGTTCGCACATACCTGATTGATATCGTCAACAGGGGCTAAATAGAAGTGAACCTTATTCATCAGGCCATTTAGCTCGAGATAATCCAATAGCTCTTGAGCGGCCTCGATGTTGGTCTTGTCGACGTTGCTCCTTATCGAAATATCGATGATGTCGGCACACTCTTTGACGTTCTTGAGAATACGTTCGTATGTAGGGCTTCCGTCGTGAAGAATCCTTCTCGAATCGTGATCCGACTTCGATCCATCTATAGTCACTTGCGCGCTCGTCACACCACATGCCGCGAGCCTCCTTGCAACATCAGGCGTCAGCAGATAGCCATTTGTCACTATCGATGCGGAATATTCACACGTTGGTCCCACGACATCTTTCAGATCCGACGTAATCCGTTCGATCATCTTCATTCCGAGCAGAGGCTCGCCGCCGTACCATCCAACTGAGAGACTTGCGATACCAGGATAGTAATCTTTCACGAACTTGGAGAGCTGTGTCAAAACCTCCTCGCCCATCGTCGTGTACGCCTGTCCCTTTTCATAGCAGTAGGGACAGCAAAAGTTGCAAGCCATCGTTGGCGCAATGGTAAGGGACAGAGCAGTATTCGCAAAGCGCGCGGCGCGACTTTGCAACCTGATCTCCCCAAGCTCGTCCCTCTCCTCATTGACTAGGATGCCTCCCCTTATCAGCTCCGCGACAAGATCATCGGCATCCCGAACGTCCCCTTCTTGAATCCTTTTGAATTTCTGCGCGTATTCCGGATTTAACGACAGGATGCCGCCGGTTCGCGCATTCATGATAAGAAGACTTCCGTTATGTTCATGCACCACATTAAATTGCGACAGTTTCACTTCGCACCATCTCCATTTCCAATCAAATCCATATCGACCCTCAGACGCTGCGCATACGCCAGCGCACTACCTTCTTCGATAAAAACTGCACGAAAGCAGCAATAGACATGCGAGCGACACGATGACCGCATGGCCGCATGCAGCCATCAGGACCGTCCCGCCGGCAGCCCCGCACGCCCTCATCCAATAAGCCATGTGAACCGGGGGTAAAACGGTTGGGAAACTCATCGCGATAACAAGGCCCGCGAACGTTGCGACCAGCAAGGCTCCCGACACAAGAGATCTGATCCTGAACACCTCATATGCAACCGCAACCATCAGCGTATAAGCGGCGTCTATAACGATATTCGACAGGAGTGCCGAGGTCACATTACCAACCGTAAGGCTGTCTAGACCGCTTCCGGAGCACGTGGCCATGACCGCAGCGACACCGAGAGTAAACACGATGTAGGGGCACAGCGTATACACTTCGCAAGCCAATGTCTTTGCCGCAAACAGCTGCCAGCTGCGGAAGCCCCGAGCAATCGAAACTCCCCTTGCCGACACGCTCGTCGCATCACCGAATAGCGTCCCCGCCACAACAACAGAGACGATTGGGAAGAACACCGTATGCGCCATGGAGACGACACTTAGCCAGGAAGAGATACCCGTTGGCCCAACCCCTATCGAGAAAAGATAGCCCGGATCGGCGGAAAAGCCAAAGAACTGGCCCTCTCCCCCTGCGGAGACCCATGCGCCGGACCCGGCAAACACATAAATCCCCGCGATGCCCAAATACATCAGCGCTATTATCACGGCGAGTTTCATTCTCCTTGCGCGGAACAGTTCCGCCCTGACCGACATCCCAAGATTCATCGAACCGCCGTCCTTACAAATAGCGAGACGAGCGCAACTCCAACCGACACAAGCACAGTGCCGCCCGCATACAGCAAAACCTGAATTACACCAACATTCTGCATACTCAGGGAACACAGGTTCATCAGGTAATACACGGGCGAGAGCATGAGCAGCAAGCTGGGCTGACCGCTTCCGTATGTACTTGGGAACCACACCATCACAAATGTCGAAACCGCTATTGCAACGACGCTGCTCGCCACCACACTCCTCGTGAGCAAATACAGGGCGAAGGTAGCGGCGTACATCGAAATGAGCAGCAGCGCGATCATCAGCGCAATCGATACAAATTGGGCAAACCCTGAGCACGAGGCCCCAACGTCCCATTGGGCCATCTTGGTTAAATACAGCGCAGTCGTAGAAAGAAGATACACGGCACCGACCAGAGTGCAGTTCACCAACAGCTTCGTGATCACAATCGCCGCCTGCGACACCCCTCGCGATCTCGATACGGCGTAAGCCACGGATTCAAAGTCTCTCGACGTAGCGTAAACCGCGTAGAGAATCGTCACCGGAATCCAGACCACTGTAGACGCAAAAGACGTCCGGGCAACAGAGCCCAAAACGTCCCCTGCATCCACTAGGTTTCCAATAAAACCTATAGCCCCTCCAAGCGTATACGGGTCATCACCGGCGACCATGATCAGCACCTCAGACGAAGTCGCAGCCGCAACCACATACAGCACAGCCGCAAGCGCAATCATCAGAGCGGTCGCCGGGTGCCTGGCGAGCAACCATACCTCGCTCCGAAAAGCTGAGATGAACTCGCGTTTCATCACAGCTCGCTCTCTCGACCGATGAGCTCCGAATAAAACTCCTCAAGGCTCTTCCTATGAGAATACGCCTCCGCAACCCTCACACCTGCGGTCGAGAGCGCTTCGATTGCAATGCCCCGCCCTTCCTTTTTCTCCTCATAGCGCATAAGGACGCTGCCGTCCGGCAGAAAAGAATGTGAGGTCTCATCTCCGAGAACCGATCTCGTTCGCTCCAGATCGTCCACATGCAACACGAAACCACCGCGGCATGACTTTTCCAGCTGAGGTGCGGTCATCCTTCGAATGAGGCGACCATGACTTATGAAGAGGTAATCAGTTGCCAGCTTGTGCATCTCCTCAAGATTGTGGCTGGATACGAGAATCGTTTTACCTTGATCTTTGTTAAGATGCGTAAGGATTTTTCTTACTTCGACTATCCCCATCGGATCCAGGCCGTTTGTCGGCTCGTCCAGGATCAACAGCTCCGGATCGCCCAGCAACGCTATGGCCAGATCGAGACGCCTCCTCATTCCCATTGAGAAGTTCTTCACTTTCTTCCCGCCGGCCTCCCCCAAACCGACGGTTGATAACACACCGTCGATGGAACGATCGGTGGGAAGCCCCCACTCAATACAGCGAACGACCAAGTTGTCTCGCGCGGTCAGATTAGGATACGAAGCATTGAGGTCGGGCATATAACCCAGCCTTTCCCTGCAGCTCCGTATTTCACGTCTCCCGGTTTGCCCAAACATCGAGATCGTTCCTGACGATGGCTCCGAAAGCCCCGTGATCAATCGAATTAACGTGCTCTTGCCGGCACCATTCTCCCCAATGAGTGCACACAGCTCGCCTTCCATTAAAGAGAACGAGACTGATTTAACCGCTTCAAACCCGCCATATCTCTTGGATATGGCACGCAATTCAACTGGGACTTCCCGCATGGACGACATCCTCCCCGTCAATAAAAAGGGACGACATGGCAATTGTGCGGGGTTATAGGTAACGTCGGTTCGCCCCCCCATATTGCAATGCCACATCGCCCCTCAGGCGCTGCTGGCCAAAATATCTTTGAACAGTCTGTGCACGCCGTACGGCGTGCACTATCCGCTAAAAGCGGATAGTGCACTCCCGTGAAGAACACTTGGTGCTGCAGCTGCCGTGCGCGTAAAAGAAGCAATTGTTGCACATGGGCTCAGCCCCGGCTGACGGCTCGGTAATCCATTCCATTTCATTCCCCTCCTTTCGCGGTAGAAAGCCAGTTCATCTCTGCCCCTAGAAACGGAACGTGCAGGACTGATTGGGGCACCTCTTCGTGCATCCCCCGTGCGCGTAGAAGAAGCAGTTGCCGCACGCGGGTGCAACGCCTTCCTCCGGCTCGTTAATCCAATCCATCTCTCCCTCCTTTCCTTGCATACCGAATTGATAATGTTATTCTAATTCAATATGTATCATATTTCAATATAAGCTTATTAATATATTACACAAGGTAAGCACCCCCCCCTGCATCCAGCACAGGAAATGACTCTCTCGTTCCCCAGTGACGCGGCGAGAAATACAGGCCACTGCAGGACGTTGAATGAACAGCCCGTGAAAACCGTTGTTTTCACGGGCTGCACCTGCTCAATACTTTTTTATTCTCCAGCCTCAGTCGTCTCTAAGATCGACCACGTAAACATGATCTGACTCCAGGACCGGGTCATCACCCGTCGCGGTCGCCCTGCTCAGCGCGTTGCGGGCGCGCCGCGTCGCCAGTTCCTCAAGTTCTCTTTCGTTGACGCGCTTAATAAGATCGCCAGGCTGGCAATCAAGCTCTACGCAAATATCCAGCAATGTCTTTAACCTAATTGCCCTCACCTTGCCATTTCGTATTTTTGAGATACTTGCCGGTGTGTGCCCGGTCGCCCGAATGATATCCGTACTCGTCTTTCCGCGTCGAAGCAATAAGCTTTCAAGCTCAATAATCAGATAGTCCATGCCGCCCCCCACACCAAATCCTCGGTCTGGTCTTGAAGCAGAGCTCCGTAGCGCCATATCGCAGAAATCGAGAAGCAGCAAACGGCCCCCAGCACAGCACCAATATCTATGGGCAGGGCCAGGTTTTCAAACATCGAATAGGCGTTCCCCAGCAAGTCGAAGGGGCCAATCACTATCGAAAGAAACCCCGGAGAAAACAAGAGGTCACCTATTGCTGCTGCAACAAACAGCCACCCGATAATCGAGATTCTTCGAGCATGCGAAAGGGTAAAGGGCGATTCGCCATGAGCCATGTCCATGCTGATTCCCCGCAGGGTCCATGTGGCCCCTCCGGAAATCAGAAGATACATCAAAGGAACCACTACGGAAACCGTCTTTGATGGATCATATAGGTTTCCTTGAGCAGCCATAAGCCCAATGGAAATAACCACCACCACCGAACAGCAACACACCGCTATAAACAGCGCCGTAAACAGAATCCCAAGCCTTCTTCCGAGAGTCATCATCTTCTGGATGGATTTATCGATCTTCTGGGCGCTATTCACCACAGCTCCTCCTAAAGCAATCAGAGGTCTTCTTACTTACTGTTTTTCCTACATTGTAACGAACTCGATAAGAAGAGGGTCGCTTCACGCCGCGCAATCCCGAACTCCAAGCGTTTCTCATCAGCATTGCCCATCTTTCGAGTCGAAATTCAAATCTAGTTTCTTATCGCATGCCAAAATCAAATCCTGATCGTGGCTTACAACAAGAATTAGCTGATTAAAGGGGTTTCGAGAGACATACTCCGTGAACTCCCGACGGCTTTCTTCGTCTAAATCATTCGTCGGCTCGTCAAACACAAGCACTTCCGGTTGCCTGCAAAGTGCTGAGATTATCCTTAGCTTCCGATACTCTCCACCAGAAAGGTCCCTACAATTCTTACCTTTTAACGATTCGACGGTTCGGCAGAAACTCGGCACAAGCTCGCAGAGATGCTCGCCCGTTCCCCGAATCGATGCCCTCTCAAGATAGTGTTCCACCGTTTCATTCGGAATAAAGAGCTTTTGCGGGCACACCGCAAACAGGTCATGTCGGATCGTCTCCATATCGAGCTCTTCATATGGCACCGACCCCAAAGTCCGATGCCCCCCAGCAGAATATAGTCCAAGAAGCACCTTCAGAAACGTGCTTTTGCCGCATCCGTTCGGCCCGGTAATGGCATAGGTTTTCCCCCTCTCGACCTCCACGGAGAGATCGCGGTACAAGTAGGGCTTTCCCGCATATCGGTACGCGATGTTGGACAACGATATGCTCTCCACGTGCCCAACCGAGATGGTGCCGCGGTCCTCGGCGCCTTCCGACAGAGCCTCCAATCGGTCGAACGAGGCCCTCGCGTCCTGATATGATTTGAAATAATTCAAATAATATTTGAAGCATCCGAACGCCATCGAGTAATACGAGTTCACCATTGTGAACTCGCCAATGCTCATTCTTCCGTTTAATATTTCCATTCCGGAGATCACAAGCAACGCTCCCCGGAACACAGATGAGATCAGGCCGTCGCTCGAGGTGGCCAGATTCGAGACCCTACTTGCTTTCATGTAAATCGGGTAGTACCCCTCGAATATCCCCTTGAGCGTACGGGCACTCTGGTCATATGCCCCATCGCACTTAATGTCAAACAACTGCGACAGCTCGCCGCTCACGGATGCGAACAGCTTGCTCAACCCCTCTTTGTTCGCAAGCGAACTGTTGTACAGCGGCTTTTTCAACACCCTAAATAAAATGAAGTATGCCCCAAGCGAACATGTGCTTAACGCCAGAAACACCGGGTTAATTGAAAACAGAATGATGAAAATAAACACAATCAGAACGATGTTAAGCCCGATTGTCAGGAAGTTGTTCACGACAAACGATGACACCGCATTCGAATCCGCATACACCCTCTGCGTTGTATAGGATGAATCCGCCTGCTCCCCCTTTTCCAAGGGCCCTCGTTCAAACGACTCACACGTGGCCCCCATCAGTCTCGTAGTCATCTCCAAAATGACGCGCGATACGTTCACGCCCATCGCATACGACATGAAGGATGCCGATATCCCTATGCTGGCAACAAAGGCTGCAAACCATACGACGCGAGATGGATCCCTATTCGTCACGAGAAAATCTACAAACCCACCGTTTAAGGCGGGCATGACGCACGAGAGAGCATAATTCACCGACATGAGAATCACGAAAAGCCGCGACCCTTTACAGCGAAATAACTCGTTAACCGTCTTCTTAAACATGCCAGCCCCCATCAAGCGACCTTTTATCCAAAACTGAATTAGTTCGCCGCTTAATCGCTCCCATACACTCCTTATTGTTAATCCTCGCAAAACACTATCGCGGGTTGCGATGCCCAGGATTCCGTTTCGCCTTGATATACATACGAATAGACTCCCTATTTACATAGGCAAGTGCGGCGATTATTACGGCAGCCACCATCAGACCGAAAATCGCCCTTTTGTCCGGAAAAAGGGACGAAAAAAGGAGACATATTGCGGAGAAAACTATAACCGCCCCCACCGCTCGGTTTGTGCCTAGAGACTCGGCCGTCCGCTTTTCCTCCTCTAAACGCCCTCCCGATAGCGATGACATTCCAGCAAGCAATCCCGTGAGCTTGCCTCGATACATCATTATTCCGAACACCAGCAGCAGGCATGACCCCACCATTGGAACCACAACGTCCGACATCGCCATCACTCCAGTCCATTCCTTGTCATCGAATCCTTGCGGCGGCTCAGCACATCTGGCGTCAAATGCAACCTCGTGTCAAACGGACTGCTCGCAAGCTCAATTACTTTGCATGAGCTCGAACATACCGGTTTAAACGGCATACAGTTTAGCCTCGATGGCCTACGTGATTCTCATGAACATATGCGGGGGTTCCCGGGGCTATACGACCGGGTACTAGACGCCATCGATATCACGCTGAACGAAACTTCGCTGCACCTTTCGATTGCCTTTTGTCCAACATCATTTAATGTCGACGATTTCAAACCAGTTTGCACGATGCTCCGGGACAAGCTGAAATCGTCGAGCAGGACCGACCGAATTGACCTTCGAGTTCAGCCACTTATGCTCCTCGGCAGAGCCCGAAAAAACCGCACAATTCGCCCTTCAAATAATCAATACCGTCGGTTGGTCAACACGATCAACGACCTTCGATACGATCCAGGCTATCGAGGCTACTTCATGTTTGAGTGGGGCGACCCCATCGACCACTTGGTCAGATTCCCCCAGCTGCAGATGCAATTTGACCAAGTGGCCATCCACGCCAATGGCGATATCGTCGTATCCCCCTATATACCTCTCATCATTGGAAACGTTCGCAAACACAGTCTTCAGGAATACTACGATGCCGGAATGGCAACCGTTTGGGATAAACCCGTTATTACCGCGTTGGCCAATCGCATGCACTCGATTGACGAGATGGAAGAGATCTCATCGTTGATTGCAGACATCAATATGGACGGCGACCTCTATATCGACCTAATCGATGACGATCTAGGCGACCTGAGCGTCCTGTCCCAACTCTAAGGAGATGTTCCCATGTACGAGACCCCAGAAGTAGAGAAGATGGATTCCAAAACCGGCCCCATTCCCGTTGTAGTCAACTTCGCAGCCGTCGTGGATAACGTAGTTGCAGCCGTCTACGATGCCGTCGTTGCGGCCTACGCATTCTGGTACTCGGCAGATAACGACGGCACCGGGGCAAGTACGGCACAAAACTAGTCGCCAACCCATCGAGCAATCACCTCGCCTATCGCTGCATGCGATTGACTGCGCAGCCCTAGCCAACGCCCAGAGCGCCTTGAAGAGCTGCTTGTAAAATTCGCTCATTCAACAACGCGATCTCTTCACCAATCTCGGCCGGCCCGACAGAACTGCACACCAGTCGGACCGGCCAGACCCATAAAACGCTGCGTCCCGTCCACACCACACCTCACGAAACTCGCACTGCCACCACATGGGCGATTCGCGCCTCGATGTTGCGGCGCGATACTATCACGAATAGTCCCCGTCCAACAAGGCTATCCCTTCCACAGGCGTTTCAACTGTCAGTGGTAGCATTAAGCTGAACGGTGAAAAATACACTAACACTAACAGCGGAGATGACGACGTCGATGCCCTTCATGCAGCTGAGCACGTCCATCGTCGGCTTCCATCGGGGCTGTTCCGACTGGGACTCCACCTTGGATTCCAGGTCCTTCTTCTCGTCTACCGCCCGCTTGACGCGCTCCTTATAGCAGTCGAGGGTCTGCTGGGCCGTGGGGTCGGCCATCTCCGCGGCTTCGATCCAGGCCCAGTGCGCCCTGGTCCACGTCCCGAGCCTCCTTCTCTGGTCGTCTCCGCCGGGGTGGCACTGCCCATTCCTGGGCAGGTACTTGGAGAGGCGCTGCTTGACGGTAACACGGCAACCTCTCCCGGGCATCGGCGGGGGCCTGGGAGAGGTCCCTGGCGCCCTCGCACTCGCAGTCGGGGACGTGGACCTCGACGATTTCGTGCAGTGCGAGCTGCTTGGCCGAAAACTCGGCGTCGCGCTTGTCGGTCTTGCGTCGCTTGTCGGCCGCGGGCCTCTGCATCTTGGAGACCGCGCCGATGACGCAGTCCACGCCGAGGCAGCGCGGCTCCCTGCAGAAGGGAAAGCCGGTGACGCCGGACTCGTAGACTGCCCCGGGCGACTCGATAGAAAGGATCGAGTCGGCGACGGAGGCGGGGTCGTAGGAGAAGGGGCTTCCCGCCGATCTCGCCCGTGAACGGATTGAAGGCGCATCCTTTGATGCTGCGGGCGTGCACCTCAAGGCCAATAGAGGCAACATGTGGCATTGTGAGCCAGTCTCGCATTGTGGCAACCTGGCTGGCTGCCGGATTTTAATGACGACGACCATTGTCAGCCTTGGCCCACGAATCAAAAGACGATACGAAGCAGGGGCTCACATTGTTCTGCTCATATCGTCTTTATGGCGCACTACCATTCACCGAAATTCGGCAACTTTTTCATTCTCTATATACATGTTTAAACAACATGTTCTACAATAGGGACAATAGAAATGGAAACTCGGGACGAGCCGTCTATCCATCTACGGCGCAGCCCCTTATTCAAAAGGACGGTGAGTGCATCCATGGAGCGTGCAAGCGGTGTTCTGATGCCCGTTTCGTCATTGCCCGGACCATACGGAATCGGCGGCTTTGGCTGGAATGCCTACGACTTCGTCGATTTTCTCGCCTCGTGCAAACAACATTACTGGCAGATTCTGCCCCTTACGACGACCAGCTATGGCGATTCGCCTTATCAGTCGTTCTCGGCCCGCGCAGGCAACCCCAACTTTATCGACTTTGCCGAGCTTATCGAGGCAGGGTATCTGGAGCAGCGCGATATCGATGGCGTGTATCTGGGATCCGACCCCAGCAATGTCGACTACGGTGCCATCTTTGGCGGCCGCCGTCAGATTCTCGACCGCGCCGCCGAGCGCTTTGCTGCCGACAAGCCGGCCGATTTCGATGACTTTATCCAGGCCAACGAGGACTGGCTCATCCCCTACTGTGAGTTCATGACCGTCAAAGAGGAGTGCAGTCTCAAGGCGTTTTGGGAGTGGCCCGCGGAGCTCCGCACCCGCGGCGAGGCTTCCGCCAAGGTCTGCGCCGACCATCCGGCGCGTATGCTCTACCACCAGATGACGCAGTACTTCTTCGATCGCCAGTGGAGCCGCCTCAAGGCCTATGCCAACGAGCGCGACATTCTCATCATCGGCGACCTGCCCATCTATGTCTCGCGTGACTCCGTCGAGATGTGGGCGACACCTGAGCTCTTTAAGATCGATGCCGCCGGCAATCCCGTGAGCGTCGCCGGCACGCCGCCCGACCAGTTCTCGGCCACCGGCCAGTACTGGGGCAACCCCATCTACGACTGGGACGCCATGGAGGCCGACGGCTTCTCCTGGTGGGAGGGCCGCATTCGCGCCGCCCTCGACATGTACGACGTCATCCGCCTGGATCACTTCCGCGGCTTCGAGGCCTATTGGGAGGTGCCGTTCTCCTCGCCCGATTCGTCCTACGGTTCGTGGACGCAGGGTCCCGGCCTCAAGTTCTTCAAGACGCTCGAGGAAAAGCTCGGCACGCTGCCCATCATTGCCGAGGACCTGGGCTTCCTCACCCCCGGCGTCATCGACATGCGCGACAACTCGGGCTTCCCCGGCATGAAGATCCTGCAGTTTGCCTTTGAGGGCACCAACTCGTACTACCTGCCGCATAACTACATCGCCAACACCGTCGCCTATGTGGGCACCCACGATAACGAGACGGCGCGCGGTTGGTTTGAGGGAACGGCCACCCCGCGTCAGCGCGAGCAGGCAGCCCTGTACACCCATCAGCAGGCCGGCGAACCCATGGCAGATGCACTCAATCGCACCATCGCCGCCAGCGTGAGCGACACGTGCATCTACACCATGCAGGACCTGCTCAACTTGGGCAACGAGGCGCGCATCAACACCCCTGCCACGTTGGGCGGCAACTGGACCTGGCGCATGCTCGACGGCGCCATCACCCGCGAGCTCGAGCACAAACTCACCGACTGGACCGAGACCTACTTCCGCATCCCGTCGGAAGCCGAAATCGAGCTTCCTCAATAGGAGCTACCGCGCCCGACCCCTCCCCACCGTGCGGACGCGCTTGCTTTTTCCCGCGCGAGGCCACCCCAATCCCCTCGCGCGGGCTTCTTATGAATTGCAGACATGAAACAACCCATCACAGGAGAAAACATGCCCCAAATTAACCTCATGGAACTCGCCGAGCAGTCTTTTGGCACCTCGCTCGAGCAGCTCGACGACCGTCGCATTTACAAGCTGCTGGTCAAACTCGTGCAGGAGCGCTCCGCCGCCTGCCCGCTCAACAACGGCAAGAAAAAGCTCTATTACATTTCCGCCGAATTTTTGATCGGCAAGCTGCTCATCAACAACATGATCGACCTCGGCATCTACGATGAGGTTAAGGACCAGCTCACCGCCGCAGGCCACGACCTCAACAAGATCGAGGAGTTCGAGGTCGAGCCGTCGCTCGGCAACGGCGGCCTGGGCCGCCTGGCCGCATGCTTCCTGGATTCCATCGCCACGCTGGGCTTGACCGGCGATGGCGTGGGCCTCAACTATCACTACGGCCTGTTCCGTCAGCGCTTTGTCGACAACCAGCAGAAGGCCGTCCCCGACGAGTGGCTCGGTGAGCAGGACATCCTAGTCGACGACGGCCGCTCCTACACCGTCGAGTTCGGCGATTTTGCCGTTACCTCCAAGCTCGTCAACATCGACGTGCCCGGTTACGGCCAGCCCACCAAGAACCGTCTGCGCCTGTTCGACCTGGCGAGCGTCGACGACGGCCTGGTCCCCGGCAGCTCCATCGACTTCGACAAGACCGAGATCGCCAAGAACCTCACCTTGTTCCTCTACCCCGACGATTCCGACGAGCAGGGCCGCCTGCTTCGCATCTATCAGGAGTACTTCATGGTGAGCAACGCCGCCCAGCTCCTGATCGACGAGGCCGTCGAGCGCGGCAGCAACCTGCACGATCTGGCCGACTACGCCGTGGTCCAAATTAACGACACGCACCCCACCATGGTCATCCCCGAGCTCATTCGCTTGCTCACCACCGAGCATGGCATCGAGTTTGACGAGGCCGTGACCATCGTACGCTCCATGGTCGCCTACACTAACCACACGATCCTTGCCGAGGCGCTCGAGAAGTGGCCGCTCGCCAGCCTGCAGAAGGTCTCCCCTGCCATCGCCGACATTATCGTCAAGCTCGATGAGATCGCGAAAGCCGAGCACGATGACCCGCGCGTCGCCATCATCGACGAGCACGACACCGTCCACATGGCCCACATGGACATCCACTTTGGCTTCTCCATCAACGGCGTAGCCGCCCTCCACACCAAGATCCTGGAGGACACCGAGCTTCATCCGTTCTACGAGATCTATCCCGAGAAGTTCTCCAACAAGACCAACGGCATCACCTTCCGCCGCTGGATCCATGGAGCCAACCCCGCGCTCGCCAGCCTGCTCGACGATGTAATCGGCACCGACTGGCGCAGCACCGGCGATCTGAACAAACTCGCCAAGTTCGCCGACGACAAGGACGTTCTTGAGCGCCTGGCCGCCACCAAGGTCGAGGCCAAGGCCATCATGCGCCAGTTCATGGCGCTCGAGCAGGGCGTGACCATTCCCTCCAACGCCATCATCGACGTCCAGGTCAAGCGCATCCACGAGTACAAGCGTCAGCAGATGCTCGCGCTCTACATCATCTGGAAGTACTTCGATATCAAGAACGGCAACAGGCCTAAGCACCCTGTCACCATCATCTTTGGCGGCAAGGCGGCGCCTGCCTACACTATCGCGCAGGACATCATCCATCTGATCCTGACGCTGTCGCAGTGGATTGCAAACGACCCCGACGTGGCTCCCTACCTGCAGGTTGTCATGATCGAGAACTACAACGTCACCGCCGCCGAGCGCGTGATCCCCGCCGCTGACATCTCCGAGCAGATCAGCCTGGCCTCCAAGGAGGCGAGCGGCACCTCCAACATGAAGTTCATGCTCAACGGCGCCCTAACCCTGTGCACGCTCGACGGTGCCAACGTGGAGATTGCCGAGCTCGTGAGCGACGAGAACATCTATACCTTTGGTGCCTCGTCCAAACAGGTCGAGCAGCTCTACGCCGACGGCACCTACAACGCCGGTGCGCTCTACCGCAAGCCCGGCATTAAACTGCTGGTGGACTTCATCACCAACCCGGCCTTTATGGCAACCGGCAACGCCGAGCGCCTGCAGCGCCTGCACGACGACATTAAGGGCAAGGACTGGTTTATGGCCCTGCTCGACATTGAGGAGTACATCCAGACCAAGGAGCGCGTGCTGGCCGACTACGAGGACCAGGACGCCTGGATGCGCAAGGCGCTCATCAATATCGCCAACGCCGGCACCTTCTCGTCCGACCGTACGATCTCCCAGTACAACGACGAGATCTGGCACCTGAGCTAATTCGGTTTCATCGCCCATCCTCTTGAAAACGGAGCCACGGCAACGCGGCTCCGTTTTTTGTGCCCGCACGTTACCCTGTGATCCGACTCGGCCAAACAATCTCGATCCATAACAACTACTCAACCAAAACGGTCCCAGCTGTTACAGATTGAGACATACCGGCCCCTCCCCTTGGGTTTATCTCAATCCGTAACATCTAGCAGGTGAAATTCGCCTTTGGTGTTACAGATTTAGATGAAATGGTTAGCTCAGCGGAACCGCCTCGATCTGTAACATCTAACGTCCGAAATCGGCCCTATCCGTTACAGATCGAGACAAACGACCGGTCAGACAGTCCCAACACAAAGAAAGGCTCCCCTCTCGCCCAGTGGACGGGAGGGGAGCCTTATATGTGACCGCGGCAAAAGGATGGCAAAGCCGCAGTCGCCCAAAGGGAGGGCCTGGATGCACCGGGCCTAGATAAGGTTCTTGCCAGACACCTTATCGAAGAGATGAGTCGCGTTCTTCTCGAACTTGAACCAGATGGGGTCGCCAGCCTTGAGCGCGCCCTTGGCCTCGAGGTCGACGACGGGGATAATCAGGACAAACTGGCCGTCGGGAGCGGTCACGTGGACATGCTCGGTCGAGCCCATGAGCTCGGTCACCTCGACGGTGCCCTGGAGCGCACCCTCCTCGCCCTTGTCGGCAAGCAGAATCTGCTCGGGACGCACGCCGGCCGTGATCTCCTTCACGTCGCCGCCGTCCCAGTTGAGAGCAAGCTGAGCGCAGGTCTCGGGGGCGAGCGCCACGTTCATATCCTCGGTCTTGACGGTAAAGCCGTTGCCCGAGCGCACCAGCTGGGCATCGAAGAAGTTCATCTGCGGCACGCCGATAAAGCCGGCGACGAAGATGTTCGCGGGATGGTTGAAGACCTCCTGCGGGGTGGCGATCTGCTGGACGACGCCATCCTTCATGACCACGATACGGTCACCGAGGGTCATAGCCTCGGTCTGGTCGTGAGTAACATAAATGAACGTGCCCTTGATCTCATGACGCAGCTTAATGAGCTCGGCGCGCATCTGGTTACGAAGCTTAGCATCCAGGTTGGACAGGGGCTCGTCCATCAGAAAGACCTTGGGGTCACGTACGATGGCGCGGCCGATGGCGACACGCTGACGCTGGCCGCCGGAGAGTGCCTTGGGCTTACGGTCAAGATACTCGGTAATACCCAGGATCTCGGCAGCGGAGCGAACCTTGCGGTCGATCTCGTCCTTGGGGACCTTCTTGAGCTCGAGCGTAAACGCCATGTTCTCGTACACCGTCATATTGGGGTACAGAGCATAGCTCTGGAACACCATGGCGATGTCGCGGTCCTTGGGAGCGACGTCGTTGACGCGCTTGCCGTCGATGAGCACGTCGCCCGAGGTGATATCCTCCAGGCCGGCGACCATGCGCATCGTCGTGGACTTACCGCAGCCAGAAGGGCCAACGAGGACGATGAACTCCTGGTCGTGAACGGTGAGGTTGAAGTCCTCTACAGCGAGCACACCGTCCTCGGTAACCTTGAGGTTGTGCTTCTTCTCCTCGGTTTTCTTCTTTTTGCCAAAGAAGCCCTTCTTTTTTGACTCGTTGTTGGGATACACCTTCTGAACATGTTTGAGAACGATCTCGGCCATGTCTTTACCTTTCGATACGCGGCGCCGCGCTGAGAGGCGCCGCCAAAACTTGCAAAACAGTTACGGCATCAGCCCTTGACGGCACCTGCCACAACGCCGTCAATGATGTACTTCTGGCAGAAGATGTACATGATGACGATGGGGATGACGACCATCATGATGCATGCCATCATGGGGCCGAGCTCGACGTGGCCATAGCCGCCACGGAAGTACTGGATCAAGATAGGAATGGTCTTGTACTTGGTGGAGTCGAGCGTAAGGTAGGGCAGCAGATAGTCGTTCCAGACCCACATGGTCTCAAGGATGCCGACCGAAAGATAGGTGGGCTTCATAATGGGAAGGACGATCTTAAAGAACACCTGGACCGGGTTGCAGCCGTCGATCATGGCCGCTTCCTCAATCTCGAGCGGGATGTTCTTGACGAAGCCGGCGAACATAAAGACCGCGAGGCCCGCGCCAAAACCAAGGTAGATGAAGCAGATGTTAAACGGCGTGTTAAAGCCGATGCGGTCCGCGAGGTTGGACAGCGTGAACATGAGCATCTGGAACGGTACGACCATCGAGAAGACGAACAGGTAATAGAAGAAGTTCGAGATCTTGCTGTTGACGCGCACCACGTACCAAGCGCACATGGAGCAGCACACCAGAATCAGCACGACCGACGTGACCGTGATGATAAGCGAGTACATAAACGCCGAGGCAAAGCCCTGCTCGTTCAGAGCGTGCACGTAGTTTGCGAGGCCGTTGAACGTCTCGGGCGTGAGCAGATCGAACGCCGTGGTGGTGCTGATTGCGGTCGCTTTCTTAAAGGAATTGAGCGCAATCATGAACACGGGGTAGATCCATGCGAGCGACAGGATCGTAAAGAAGATCGAGAGCGCGCGGTTGATAGCCTTATCGCGTTTCATTACTGCTGCACCTCCTTGGACCTCGTGGCCTTAAGCTGGATCATAGAAATAGCGACAACCAGGATGCAGAAGATAACTGCCTTGGCCTGACCGATGCCCTGCCATGCGATGCCAGCACGCGAATAGAACGTGTTGTAGATGTTCAGGGCGAGCATCTCGGTGGAGTGCGCCGGGGCGCCACCGGTAAGGGCGAGGTTCTGGTCGAACAGCTTAAAGCCGTTGGTGATGGACAGGAACAGGCAGATGGTGATGGTCGGCATCAGGTTGGGGATCTTAACCTTCCAAAACGTCTGCCATGCCGTAGCGCCATCGACCTTGGCGGCCTCGATGTAGTCAGACGGAATGGACTGCAGACCGGCGATGTAGATGATCATCATGTAGCCGACCTGTTGCCACAGGGTCAGGATGATAAGGCCCCAGAAGCCAGCGGCGGAGTTGAGGGCGATAAGCTGGGCACCCACGTTGGAGAGCAGGCAGTTGATCAGAATCTGCCAAATGTAACCCAGTACAATGCCGCCAATCAGGTTAGGCATAAAGAAAATCGTACGGAAGATGTTGGTGCCCTTGAGCGCCTTGCGAGTGAGCGCCTGCGCAATGGCCAGCGCGATCACGTTGATGAGCACCGTCGACAGGAAGGCAAACGCCACGGTAAAGAAGAACGACGTGGAGAACTGCGGATCTGACAGTGCGCGCACGTAGTTCTCGATACCGACAAAGTGCGCGTTATTAATGGTAATAAACTGGCAGAACGAGAGATAGAAACCCTGGATAAAGGGAATCACGAACCCGATCATAAACGCCAGGCACGTGGGCAGCATAAAGAGCGGCCACCAGCGTTTGAGTGCTTTGCCCATAGAAGGGTCCTTTCAATATGCAGGGGGCGGGCAAACCTACGTCTGCCCGCCCCCTGTCGCTAATCAGATAGCTTGGGCAGCAACTGCTTACTCGGAAGCAGCCTTCTCGGTCTTCCAGCCATCGACGAAGGCGTTCTTGACGCCGTCCCACTTGGTGTTGTCGGCAGCATAAGCGATGAGAGCCTGCTTGAGGTTCTTCTTCCACTCCTCAGAGGGGATGTAAACGAAGTCCCAAGCAACGGTCTTCTTGCCGTCCTTGGCCATAGCAACGGCCTGCTGCGAGAAGACGTTGGTGGTCTCCTTAGCGCTCTTGAACGGGGCGGTCAGACCCATCTTGTCAGCGATGATGCTGGTGGCGGTGTCAGAAGTGACGCACCAATACATGAAGTCCTCGGTGGCCTTCTGGGCATCCTCGGAAGCCTGGGAGCTGACGCACCAGTAGTTCTCGCCGCCGGAGCACAGGCCCTGGTTCTCCTCGCCGTCGACGCCGATGTAGATCGGCAGCATGCCGAGCTGGTCGTCGGTCATACCGGCCTTGGTGAGGTCGGCGTAGGCCCAAGAGCCGTTCTGGTAGAAGACGGCCTTGCCGGTTGCGAACTCGTTGGTGGCGTCGTCACCGGTCTTGGAGGCGAGCTGCGAAGGATCGCAGGTGGAGTCGGTGATATACAGGTCGAAGATCTGCTTAAAGTTGTCGAGATACTCGCCCTTGATCTCGTCGTCCTCCTGATTGTGCTCCTTCTCGAACTCGTAGTAGAGCGGGAGGTTGGCGAGGTGCGTGGTGTAGCGCCAGCTGGAGGAGTCATCCATACCGGCGGAAGTGAAGGCACCGTCAACGCCGAGCTCGTCCTTGCGGGCCTGGATGTCATCGGCGCAAGCCTTCAGCTTGTCGAAGGAGTTGATATCCTCGGCCTTGTAGCCGGCCTTCTCGAGGAGCTCCTTGTTGTAGATGATGCCGTAGCTCTCCTGAACCCAGTCGATACCCAGATCCTTGCCGTCGGACTGCAGCGCCAGGGAGTCGTCGATGAGCTCGCCGCGGAGCTTGGTGTCGGAAAGATCGGCGCAGTAGTCCTTCCAGTTCTTAAGGCCGGTGGGGCCGTTGACCTGGAACAGCGTCGGAGCGGAGCTCTTGGACATCTCGGACTTGAGCTTCTCCTCGTAGGTGTTGGAGGCGGCGGTCACGATCTTGACCTCGACGCCCTTCTCCTTCTTGTACGCCTTGGCGATCTCCTTCCACTCCTTGTCGACCTCGGGCTTGAACTGGAGGAAGTAGACCTCGGCAGCGTCACCAGAAGCAGAGGAGCCGGAGCCGGCAGAACCACCGCAGCCCACGAGACCCAGACCAAGAACCGCAGCCGCGGAACCAGCAAAGCCCAGGAACTGCCTTCTGCTCATTTCGTTCTTCATTACAATCCACCCTTTCACACCGTGGCGGCACCCTTTGCCGCCGCCTTCGGAGATTGGCTCGGGGACTTTGCCCCTTTTGCTGATTTGTACAATACGCTATTTGGCTAGTTGTTTGAACAAGTATTACTAGAGCGGTAGAAAAACTTCGGTGAACGGTAATTTCGACTTGATACTTGACAAGTTTTGTATAAACAATTATTTGTTATCGAATGCAGAGAAAACGCCCGATCAAGCCGATGCATCGTCGGTTTGACCGGGCGTTTTCGCTTTGAGGGCATGAGTCTCGTCAGGCTGCGAGCTAGCCGGCTATCGCTTGGAATTGACGCGGTAATGGAAGATCTCGGGGTGTGTGCGGGCATGCGTGACCTCGAACAAGATGCCGTCCGAGGTGTACGACTGGCTCTCCATAACGGCGACGCAGTTGTACTTGCCAAGGTCCAGATAGCTGCAGTCCTCATCGTTGGCGAGCTCGACACTCACCGTACGACGGCTCGCCATCACTTTGACGCCGCGCTTGTGCTCCAGATAGCCGTAGATAGAATCCGCCGCGATCTCGGGGGTCAGGCCCTTGGCGACCGACGCCAAAAAGTAGCCATGGTCCACTTGGCGCGCGCTGCCGTTGAGGCTTCGGACACGCACTACGCGAATCAGCTCCTCGCCCACCTTAAAGCCCAGGCGGCGAGAGAGTTGCTCAGTGCAAATCAAATGTTCAAAAGACTTGACCTCGGTCGATGCGACGGCATTGTTGCGTTTTGCGAACTCGCCAAACGACTCAACCTCTTCGAGTGCGCCCAGCATGTCGGTTTCGCCCTTAAGCCAAATAACGCGCACGCCCTTACCGTGTATAGGCTGCACAAACATCTGGTCGGCCAGCATGCTCAAGGCGCGTCGAACGGTATTGCGCGTGCAGCCAAACTCCGCGGTCAGCTCGGCTTCGGTTGGCAGCATCTCCTGAAACGCATAGGTCCCGTTGATGATGCGCGAACGGATCTCGCGGTAGATTCCTTCGTAAATCGCTTTTGGCATGATTTCACCTCTAATGAATATGTATGGCTAGGCACGATAGCATTTCTTAAAGTTGTTTAAACCGATTATCGGTAAAGCACGGATTATTTACCGTCGACGGTTCCCCCGAAACCCAAATCGGACCGAATCAAAACCGTCAATGCGGCAAGCAGCCAGTCCTCTACAATGAGTTCATTGTTTAAACGTTCTTGCTCGCACAGCATGTTGCATCCGGAAGGCATATTATGCTGCAGAAAATCCAACGTTTTGGCGGAGCCATGTTCGCGCCCGCCATGCTGTTTTCTATATCAGGCCTCATGGTCGGCATCTCCGCCCTCGCAACGACCGTGGATATCGTCGGCGACCTCGCCGTATACGGAACCCCCTGGTACGTTTTCTGGACCATCATCCAGCGCGGCTCGTGGACGGTCTTTAAGCGCCTTCCACTTCTTTTTGCCGTAGCGCTGCCTATCGGCCTTGCCCAAAAGCAACCGGCACGCTGCTGCCTCGAGGCGCTCGTAGCCTATTTTGCCTACTGTTTCTTTTTGAGCGAGATCATTAAGCTGAGCGGCGACAACCTTGGACTTAAGTACCCGTCGTCTTTAACCCCCGCCAGCGGCATCACCGTCATCGACGGCATCAAGACGCTCGACACCGGCATTATCGGCCCGCTGGCGGTGTCGGCAACCGTCGTCGCCATCCATGACCGCTTCTACGATGCCAAGGTTCCCGATTGGCTCGGCACCTTCTCGGGTTCCTCGCTGGTCTACCTCATCAGCTTTTTTGCCGTGTTTGCCCTTGCCGCCATCTCGGCCGCCATCGTGCCCTTCGCATACGCTGTGACCGAAACGCTGCGCCACGCACTTGCGGGCGTCGGCCCCTTCGGCGTGGGCATCTTTGTGTTTTTGGAGCGAGCGCTCGAGCCCATGGGGCTGCACCATCTGCTCTATATGCCCATCTATTACGACAATCTGGTCATTCACGACGGTATTTACGCCACGTGGACCAACCTGCTCCCCATTCTCTCCCATAGCACGCGCCCTTTAAATGAACTTGCGCCCTGGGCAGGTTTTACCGCCACCGGCTGGGGCAAGCTCTTTGGCCTTCCCGCCATCGCGGCAGCATTCTATTTCACCGCCAAACCCGAACGCCGCGCCGGCCTTAAGGTCATCCTTTTGCCCGCCATCGTCGCCTCGGTGGTCTGCGGCGTCACCGAGCCGCTCGAGTTTCTCCTTTTGTTCACCTATCCCGGACTCTTTTTGCTCTACGCCGTCCTGTCCTCCTGCCTTGCCATGACCATGAACTTCTTTGGCATCGTCGGCATCTTCTCGGGCGGTCTCATGGAAATGACGGCCTTCAACTTCATCCCACTCATGCGAATGCATGCCGGCTCCTACCTTTTGGCGCTCGGTATCGGTCTTGCCTTTAGCCTCATCTTTTTTGTTAGTTTTCGAGCACTCATCTTGGTCTATGACCTTAAGACGCCGGGCCGCGAGGATCATGTCTCCAATCGCGCGGCAATCGATCGTTTAACGGGAAGCGGCTTTGCCAAAGAGCAATCTCCCAATGGCGAGGTCAGTATTCAATCCGATCAAGATCACGTCCTCGCTGAGCGGGTAATTCAGCTTTTAGGTGGCGTTGGCAATATCGTGGGCGCAACCAACTGCGCCACGCGCCTGCGCGTCGAGGTCGCAGACCCTTCCATCGTTGCAGATAATGCGTCGTTTGTCGCGGTGGGCGCCAAGGGCCTCATCATTACGGGCAAGACCGCCCAGGTGATTATTGGCATCTCCGTTCCCCGCGTTAAAGAGCATTTTGACCAGATCATGGGCCTCGAGCCGGGATTTGTGTCCACCACCTCGGCCTCCCCTGCCGCCAGCGCAGCCCATAAGCGCGGCGATATCTGCTTCTTCGATATCGACGGAACACTCGCCTGGCAAGACCCTCGAGTGGCACAAGAGCTTCCCGAGAGCGAGCGAGACCTCTCCCCCTATCCCAATGAAGCGGTCTCGCAAGCCATCCGTGATTTTGTCGCCAAGGGCAATATGGCGTTTATCTGCACAGGGCGCACGCTGAGCTGCATCCATCCAAAGCTGCTCGAGCTGCCCTGGACCGGCATCGTCTGCCTCGCGGGTGGCTATGTCGAACTTGAGGGACACGTGATTCGCGATTTGGCGATGACGCCCGGCATGCTGCAGCGCCTTGCTCCCATTCTTGAGCAATCGGACGAAGTGATTCGTTTTGAGGGACTCAATGGCGTCGTTCGCATGAGTGCCGATGCGCCCGACGCCCCCGGATACGCCCGCACCGTGGGCGATGCAATTACGCAGCTGCAACATTACAGCGCCTACAAGATCTTAATGTCCACGTCGCTTGCCAACCGCATCGCTCAGGATCAAGCGTTTGAGCCGCTGCTCTGCTTTAACGAGCTCGAGCTCGAAGTGACCGAGATTTCGCCTCGCGAATGCACCAAGCGCGAGGGTATCCAGTCCGTACTCGACGCCCTCGATCCCCACCACGGAACCGTATACGGCATCGGCGACGCCAGCAATGACGTCTCGCTGATGAACGCCGTCGACGTTGGCATCGCCATGGGCAACGCACCGGACTTCCTCAAGGAAAAGGCCGACTATGTCACCGACAGCATCGACCACGACGGCGTCGTCACCGCGCTCGAACACTTTGGGCTTATCTAGCCAAGCCCCTACCGCACTTGCGGCCGCATGGACCAATCGTCTTCAACCGCCGCGCTCGACGCCCTAATGTGGCAATATGTTGTCTGCATAATGCAACGATGCAACCTATCAAAGAATGCGAGAACCCGTGTCCAGTCCGTTTACCAGCTTTTTAGCCCAGCACTTTGACCAGATTAACGACTATCTGGCCACGTTCTTTGACGGACAGGCGACTTCCGCCGATATCGAGCGCTACCTGTATACCCCGCTCTCGGCATTTACGGCAAACGCTGGCAAGCGCCACCGCCCGCTCATCTGCATGCTCGCCGCCACTGCGGTAGGCGGCAGCTTTGAGAGCGCCCGCAGCGCAGCGGCGGCCATCGAGCACTTTCAGTCGGGCGCACTCATCCACGACGACATCGCCGACAACGGGCAGATTCGTCGCGGCAAGCCCTGCATGCACCTTACCGAGGGCACCGGTCTTGCCATCAACTGCGGTGACCTGGCGCTCACCATGGTCACCAAGACGGTTCTCGACGACCCCACACTCAACGCAGACGTGAAGCTTCGCGTGCTCCACGAGCTTACCGAAATGATCGTCCGTACCATCGAGGGCCAGGCGCTCGACCTGGGCTGGGTCCGCGACGGGCGCTTTGACATTTCGGTCGACGATTATCTGGACATGGCGACGCACAAGACCGCGTACTACAGCGGAGCGACGCCGCTTGCCGCCGGAGCCATTATCGGCGGCGGCAGCGAAGAGCAGATTGAGGCACTGCGCGCCTTTGGGCTGCACACGGGCCTTGCCTTCCAGATTCAAGACGACCTGCTCAACTTGATCGGCACCAAGGAGGCCGCCAACAAGGACTTCCGCACCGATATCACCGAGGGCAAGCGCACCCTCGTTGCCGTGCATGCCCTGTCAGACGAGCGCTATCACGACGAGATCGAGGCAATCCTTTCCTCGGGCACCGAGGACCCTGCGCAGCTCGCACGCGCCGTGGAGATCTTCCAGGAGACCGGCTCCATCGATTACGCCCACACCTATGCGCTCGACCTGACCGCTAAGGCCAAGGCCGCTATCGAAGGCGTCGAGCTCGACCCGCATGCGCGCGAGCTCTTCCTCTCAATGGCAGATTTCTTTGTGGAGCGTCTTAACTAGCGGGGGTCATAAAACCTGTGGGCAGCGAGTTTGGGTACAAGTTGCTACACTATTGAGTGCATGTTTATAAATTGTCTCGCGTTGTCTATCCGACACACGCTCAAAATAGTACGAATGGTACGCCGAAAGGGGTTCGTTCATGGAACCTATTACCACGGGCATGCAGGGAGCAGCCGTCGAGGATGTTCAGTCCCGCCTTCTGCAGCTCGGCTATACAATCGATGACGCCGAGGTTGTCGACAAGCGCTTTGGCACCACCACCGAGCAGGCCGTCAGCACCTTCAGGCTCGACAGCGGCCTTGCTGCCGGTCATGCCGTCGATATCCCCTGTTGGAGCGCCCTGGTCGACGCCTCGTATAAGCTGGGCGACCGCACCCTGTATCTGCGCATGCCCAATTTCCATGGCGCCGATGTGCAGGCCCTGCAGCGCGCTCTCAACGTTTTGGGCTTTGCCTGTGGCGAAGACGACGGCTACTTTGGTCCGCATACCGAGGCCGCCCTGCAGCAGTTCCAGGAAAATGTCGGCCTGTTTGCCGACGGCATGGCCTTCCAGGACACCTACGCCTACATCAACCGCCTGCACCATGTGTGGGAGGGCAAGCCCTCGGTCACCGAAGCCGAGTCCCGCATCGGTTTTGCTCGCGCCGCCAACGTGCTCGAGCGCTTCCAGATCGCCGTTATCGGTGAGGACCCCATCGCACGCAGCGTTGCTTCGCGCATGTGGAACATCGCCACGGCAACGACCGACAACAGCGGCATGATGCTCTGCGACTCCGAGGTCCCAACCGACGTTGACCTGGTGCTCGAGATCGCAAGCGACGAGCTGCTCGCCGACGCCGCGCCACGCGCCACGATTGCCCTCGCCGAGTGCCACAACCTGGCCCAGCGCATCCGCACCGCCAATGTCGCCGCGCAGCAGAAGCCGGCTCGCATTCGCATTGAGCTCACGGGCATGACGCGCTACAACGGCACCTTCACGGCCAGCGACGCGCAGACGCTCGCCGTACGCCTACTCGACGGCGTTTGCGATGCCCTCGCAGATTAGGTAAACTAGACGAGTTGCTTTTGGGCAACACCACACATTGGGACGTAGTTCAACGGTAGAACTCCGGTTTTTGGTGCCGGCTGTTGGGGGTTCGAATCCCTCCGTCCCAGCCATTAAAACTGAGCGCCCTAAGCCCATAACGGCCCAGGGCGCTTTCTTGTGGGCAAGCGGAGGAATTCGAACCCGCAAGGGTGCGGAGCTGAGGAAACGCGAAGCGTTTTCCAGCGCAGCACGCAAGGAGCGAAGCGACGCAGCGGGGCGCGGCCGCCGACCAGGCGGACGCGGAATCCCTCCGTCCCACACCAGCCAAGAGCCCCTCACGTCAAGCAAATCGAGCCAACGCCGCCAAGCGGAGGGATTCGAACCCGCAAGGGTGCGGAGCGATGCAGCGGGGCGCGGCCGCCGCAGGCAGACGCGGTGTCGGCACTTGGGGACGCTCCTAAGTGCCGGCATTATAGGAACGTCCCCAAGTGCCGGCTCGGGACTATTTTCGAGGACCCTCCGAAGGACTGTGGCCAAAAACGGCAAATATGAGTACTGTCACCGTTGTAGCTACATTATTTTCGTTAATAAAAGAAGATCTTAATGAGATTTATTCGCATCAAGGTCTTCCTTTAATGAACACTTGAGGAGATACGGCAGCTTATCTGCTCGATCGACACGTCAAATCACCTTAAATGTGGTCAAAATTACTGCTACTAAAAGAGTATCAGTACTCATATTTGATGTTTTTTGGCCACGGCTCTTTATAGACACCCTGCACAGCGACGGTGGTAGATTTCGGAACGTGTCCGTCAGCCCCGTTCCGAAAAGCGAGCCGCATGCAACGGCCAAGCCACGACAGGCCCCGGGAGAGCGGGGACACCGGCTTAGGTTTATCGCGAGTTCCGCACGAACAGGAGGCCACTTAATGTGGCCTCCGTCGTGAGCAGGACTGTAGAGCAGGAAACCTAAGCCGGTGTCCCCGCTCTCCCGGGGCCGGCGGAATTTAGTTGTTCAGCATGCGGTCGAAGCTTCCCGAGTCGCCATCCCGATAGTCGGCGGTCATCAGAATCTCCTGCGGAATGCGCCCGCCCTCGCGCAGCACATTGCGGAACTGCACGCGCGTGACCATGGGCAGATCCTTGATCGTCGCCGCCAAGTTCTGCGGCACGCCCTGGTTGGCAGCCGCGGGCTCGCACTCGCCGCCGGCCTTCACGCGACGCTTATGCTCGGCGAGCATGGCGCGGTACATGCCGGCATGCAGGCGAATCTCAACCACATTGGCATTGCGAGCCTGCTCGACGATGCGCGCGCCCTCGCGGTCGATATCGCCCACGTAGTAGACGTAGTTAAAGCGATAGCCGATCTCAGCCAGATAATCGTCCAGGGCATGCGAGACGCTCGCCTTGCATCCGCCGCCAAAAATCACGCCGCCCACCTTGATGCCAAAGAGCTTAGCGTGCTTGCGGCCGCGCAGGAGCTTGACGATCTCGTCATAGGTGTCCAGGTTCTCGACCATAATGAACGGCTTATCGGCGCCCAGCGTAAAGAAACCCGTAAAGTGCACGGGGCGGTTGGGGGCGACCTTAATCGCCTGCATGCTGATGCCCTTTTCGGTCATACGCCGAATTAGACGCTCGCCGTGCTTGCCGTCAAAAGCCTTCTCGTCGTTAAAAATCTGGTAGGCACGCTGGCGGCGCGAGGCAACCGGCGTATCGGCACCTCGGTTTTGCTCGATCCAAGCCTGGATGATTGCGATTTCCTCGGCAATCTTGCGGTTGGACATCTCGTTGTGCTGAGTGCGCTGCGGAGCCTTTTTGCCGTCCTTGCCCTCGACCTTTACGATCTGTGTCTGCTGCTCCTTGATCTTAGAGAGCGCCGTAGGCGTAGGGACAACTTTGAGCAGCTGCCTGCCTAAAACGCGGGCAAGGGCAAACGCCGATACCTCGCCGTGGACGGCCGACTCGGGCTGCTGGGCAGCAGCATCTGCTGCGGCAGACTCCGGCTTCTTCTGAGACCTGCGCTTAGAATCGCCTTGGGAATTGCGCTCGCGCTTCGGCATAGACGCCTGCTTCTGCGGACGATCGGACTTGCTCTCCTTCGCCGGCTGGCGCTTAGGCTGCCCCGAAGAAACCTCGGCCTTCGCATCCTCGTCCTGCGGCGTGGTCTTCTCGGCTGCAGTCTCGGCATGGGAACTGCGACCCCCGCGATGGCGACGGCGGCGAGGCCTGCTCGACGCGCCCTGCTCCGTCTGCCCATCAGTAGGCTGCTCGCCCTTGGCCTCGGCAGCAACCTCAAGCTGCGGCTCAACAGGCTTCTGCTCGCGAGCCGCCGGCTCAACGGTTTTCTCGGTTTGTTCGGCCTTCTTGTCCTGAGTGGTCGAAGCCGGCTCGCCCTTCTCCTGACGCCTTACGGGATACGCGCGCCTCGCAAAACCACGTCCGGGACGACATGAGCCCGGGGCCTTCTTGGCAGACTCCTCAACATCGTCTGCGGCCTCGGAAAGCTCTTCAACCTCATGCGCGACATCCTGCTGCGCAGCCTTAAAGTGGGCACCACGGCGACGCTGGGGCTCCTGGGCCTCCACGGGCTTTTGCTCCTTCGCGGGCCTCTGCGACTCGGCAGCAACCTCGTTCTCAACAGCCTCGGCATCCGTCTCACCCTTTTGAGCAACGGCGCGACGGAAGCGCTCCTGCTGGGCGCGGCGCTGTGCATCGCGCTTGCCGCCCCCGCCAAAACCGCCGCGTCCTGCCTTGGCCGTAAAGGCACGCACAACGTTCTCATCGAGCAGCTCATCGGTATCGACATGCTCACGCGGAGCAACTTCTTCCACAGCAGGCGCGTCAGCGGAATCCTCGACGACAAAATCTTCGACGGACTCGGCAGGTTGCTCCTGGGCATCGCGGATCTCGGCATTGATGGTATAGAACGCCGGGCGCCCGTTAATGCCACTACCCTCGATCTTGGTCACGATATTTGCCGCGATAAGCTCATCGCGCATCGCCTTGGTGTCGCACTCCTTATCGACGGAGCGGAAAATCTGCGCCAGCGCACTCGACTTAATCTTGAGCGCCTTGCGGCAAAGCAGGTCGTAGGCAACCAGCTTGGCACGCTCGGCAGAAAGCGATGTCTGGCTGCTCAGACGCTCAGCCAGGGCATCGACATTGTTTTGATTATCGGAATATACCGTCTTGGCCACGGGGCCCCTTTCATATGCACACATATACGTCCATATGGTACAACGCACGAGCCTATCCACGCAAAACATCTGCGAGAACGCCCTTGCACCACCTGTTCTCACAAGAAAAAAGACCGGGTCCGCTTGATTGCGGACCCGGTCTTTCCGAGTCAAATAGACGGGAGATTCAACCCGTCCGACCGACTAGGCCTTGGCGGCCTCGGCGTCGGCAGGAGCTTCAGCGGCAGCGGCGCGACCGTACTCGGCCTTGCCCATCTCGGACCACTCGGGCTCCTCATCAGGCATGGAGCCAGCCTCCTTGCCGAAGAACTCCTTGAGGCAGTTGACGGCGACGATGAGGCCCAGGACCATCAGCAGAACGGCAAAGACGAGCTGCAGGCCCTTGGTGGCGGCGACGGAGACGGCGGCCGTGGTGGCGGTAGCCGGGATGGTACCGAAGAAACCGTAGGCCTGGACGGCGGTCATGCAGCCCATGGCGCTCTGGACCAGCGAGGTGAAGGTGCAGCAGAGCAGGAAGGCGACGGGCACGTAGAGCATCCAGCCCTTGCGACCGGTGCACTTGCAGAACACGGCGAGGGTGATCATGGTCATACCGCCGAGCAGCTGGTTGGAAGCACCAAAGAGCGGCCAGATGTTGGCATAGCCACCAAAAGCGAGGGCGAGACCGGGAAGCAGGGTAACGACCGTGGCGAACCAGGGGTTGCCGAGGACCTTCATATAGCCGGCCTTGGACTCGATGGCCAGAGCATCGTTGGTCTGGGCAAAGAACTCGGAGAACGAGGTGCGGGCGATGCGGGCGACGGCGTCGAGCGAGGTCAGGGCCAGAGCGGAGACGTTCATAGTCATGAAGACGGTAGCGAGCGTGCCGTCAACACCGAAGGCCTGCATACCGCGGGAGATGCCAGCGGCGAAGATCTGGAACGGGGTGGAAGCGACACCAGCGTTGAGGGCGCCGGTACCGGCGGTGTTCATATCGGAGAACATGATGCCGGCGACGATGATGGCAAGGATGCCGACGAAGGACTCGACGATCATTGCGCCGTAACCGACCTTGACGGCGTCCTGCTCCTTCTCGACCTGCTTAGAAGAGGTGCCGGAAGAAACGAGGCTGTGGAAACCGGAGAGAGCACCGCAAGCGACGGAGACGAACAGGACCGGGAACATCATGCCGGAGGCAGTGGAGAAGCCGGTGAAGACCGGAGCGGTGATGGTGGCCTGACCGTTGACGCCCAGGACGACGATGCCGAGGACAGCGCAAACGATCATGACGATCATCATGATGGAAGTGAGGTAGTCACGCGGGGTCTTGAGCATCTGGATGGGCATAGCGCCAGCGAAGACCAGGTAGACCATGACGACGGCGAACCACTGGAACTTATCCAGGTAGACCGGGAACTGCATACCGACGGCGAACATGAGAACCATGAGGACCACGCCGGTGACGAACTCGGTAGCACCGGTGAGGTTGAACTTCTTCTGGGCCCAACCAAAGGCGATAGCGACGAAGGTGAACAGGATGGAGATGGTACCAGCGCAGCCGGCGGCATAGGACTTGGTGAAGTCGATGGCACCGGTAGCAGCACCAGAAGCGTCAACGGCCGGGGTGAACATGAACGTCTTGCAGACCATGTCGGTGAAGGCGGCGATGACGATGATGCAGAACAGCCAGCAGAACAGCAGGAACAGGCGACGGCCGGTCTTGCCGATGTACTTCTCGATGAGCTGAGCGAGCGACTTGCCGTTGTTCTTCATCGAGGCATACAGGGCGCCAAAGTCGTGGACGGCGCCAAAGAAGATGCCGCCGACGAGGACCCAGAGCACGACGGGCAGCCAGCCAAAGGCCATGGCGACGATCGTACCCGTAACAGGGCCGGCACCGCAGATCGAGCTGAACTGGTGCGAGAACGCGGTGAAGGCAGAGACGGGCGAGAAGCTCTTGCCGTCCTTCATGCGCTTGGCCGGCGTGAGGGCCTCTTTGTCAACGCCCCACTTGTTGGCCAGCCATCGGCCATAGCCCAGATAGCCGCAGGCGAGCACCGCCGCGGCCACAACCATGAGCAAAACTCCGTTCATTACATTTCCTCCTCTAAAAAGAACTTCTCAGACATAAAAAATGAGGGCCGTCGGTTGCGCTCGACGGCCCTCATCTTCATCAGCCGCCCGTTATCGTACGGGCTAGCTGTATGTGCTAACCCGCATCAGATAATTACTACGCTGATAATGTTTAGCTGATGCGTGAACATGTCTAAGAAATCCTCTTCAATCATGATGTGAACGATCCGTGCGTGTTCACATCCCCCAGTGGTTGAAAAGGAGTATGAAACTTTAGTTACCTAAAGTCAACGCAAATTTGTAATGGATTTTCAAATTCTTTTGAATTTCTCGTTATAAAACGCCACTGACCTCGGACTTTACCGAACGACAGTTTTTGCTTGAGAGATGCCCCTCGGGGGCGGGGCGGGCGCCTGCCGCCATATATGAACTTTCCTGCTCGGACAGTCCTGCTCACGACGGAGGCCACATTAAGTGGCCTCCTGTTCGTGCGGAACT
>CAUDQR010000027.1 GCA_958451615.1 uncultured Collinsella sp.
TGTTCTGCAGCTCAACACGGCCCTTGAGGGTGCCGAAGTAGTGACCCAGGTGCAGGCGGCCGGTGGGGCGGTCGCCGGTGAGCATGGTGAACTTCTCGGGGTGCTGCGGCAGGTCGGCGCGGATCTGGTTGCTGCGCTCGAGGCTGACCTCATAGCTGAGCTCGTTGGGCATGCTGTCTCCTTTTGGGTTGAGTGCCCGACCGGCATTGTCGGTCTTGGTTGAAGATGAAGCTACCAGAGAAACGGCGTCTCTTGCCGGAATCAACGATGGTTTTCGCCGTGTCGTCCCGCAGGGTCGTTTCCCTTCTTGGGAAGGAGCCCCTCGATATGCTCGAGCCGCTCCTCATGGGCCACGTGCGCCGCGCGCTCCTCGGCGGCGAAAGCGGGGTCTTCGGGCGTGACGGTCTCATCTCGCTGAGTCTTGGGATTGTAGTGGTGACGCAGTACTGGCTCAAACAGGTGCAGGCGCGCGGCGAATAGCGCCGAGCACGCGAACAGCAAGAGGAAGATCACCACGCGGGCTCCCACGGGGACCTGGTTGATCACCATGGCGCCGAGGGAGAGCAGTAGACACCATGCGTAGATGAGCAGGACCGCCTGGCGCTGGTCGTAGCCCTCCTGGATCAGGCGATGGTGGATGTGGCCCTTGTCGGCCTCACCCATGTGGACCTTAATTACCCTGAGCACGTGGTGGGCATCCCCGCCGAGGAGATGAAGGCCAAGCTCGACGCACACGACCTTAAGCTCAACGGCACGGCTATTCGCTTTCGCAGCGATTTTATCAATGGGGACCTGGGCAACCAGGATCCCGCGCTCGCTGGAGAGGCGCTTAAGCTCTGCTATGAGGCCTGCGATTACTGTCGCACCTGCGGCGGCGATACCGTGACGATCTGGCTCGGCCACGATGGCTTCGACTACAGCTTCCAGATCGACTACACCCACGTGTTTGACAACCTCGTTAAGGCGTTCCAGGCGGTCTGCGACTATGCGCCCGACCTGCATATCTTCATCGAGTACAAGCCCTATGAGGAGCGCAGCTACGCCTATATCGATACGATGGGCCTCACCGGCATGATCCTCAACGCGGCGGACCGCGAGAATCTGGGTGTCACGCTCGATTACTGTCACATGCTCATGAAGCACGAGAACCCCGCGATGGCTACCGATATCTTCGGCCGTGCCGGCAAGCTCTACGGCATTCACCTCAACGATGGTTACGGCGTGATGGACGACGGACTCATGATTGGCATGGCTGCGCCTGTCAAGATGCTCGAAATGCTCTTCTATCTCAAGAAGTACGCCTTTGACCGCGCCGTCTACTTCGATACGTTCCCGATTATCGAGGATGCGGAAGGGGAGTGCGCTCATAACCTCGTTATGATGAAGCTTATGAATGACGCCCTGGAAAGCGTGGGCCAGGAAAAGATTCAGTCCGTGATCGATGCAAACGATGCGCTTGCAGCGGCCGCGCTCGTGCGCGAGCTCTTCTGCACGATGGGGGGTAATCATTATATGAAACGCGATTGGGAAGCTACTGCCAAGGGCATTCTTGCCGCCGTGGGCGGCCCCGAGAACATCTCGGGCATGACGCACTGCGCCACTCGTCTTCGCCTGAACCTACGCGACGATTCCAAGTGTGACGACGCGGCCGTCAAGGAGGTCGACGGCGTGGTCAACACCGTCAACTCGGCCGGCCAGTATCAAGTGCTGATCGGCACCGAGGTGCCCAAGCTCTATGAGAAGTTCGAGCCGCTCGTCAAGGGCTCGGGCGCCGAGGTCTCCACGAGCACCTCCTCCGATGAGGGTATCGTCTCCAGGATCTTCTCTGCTATCTCGGGCGTCTTTGCTCCGCTGCTGCCCGCCATGGCCGGCTCCGGTATCCTCCGTGGCCTGCTAATCCTTGCGGTTCAGCTTGGCCTTATCACCGAGGGCACGGGTACCTACACCATCCTCTACACCCTCTCGATGAGCGTGTTCTACTTCCTGCCGGTGCTTCTAGGCTTCTCCTCGGGCAAACGCTTCGGTGCGAGCCCGTACCTGTCGGCTCTGATCTGCGCCTGTTTGCTCTATCCCGATTTTATCGGCTTGATGGGCGATGCGGGCAACGGCGCCATGAGCGAGTTCTTCGGCATCCCCGTGGTGCTCATGAGCTACAACTCCACCGTTATCCCGGCCATCATCGCCATCTGGGTTTACTCGTTCCTCTATAAGTTCCTGGATGAGCATGTGCCCGAGACTCTCAGGCTCGTCGTGCTCCCCGCGGTCTCGCTGATCATCATGGTTCCCGCCACTATGCTCGTGATTGGTCCCTTGGGCGTCTATGCCGGCGAGGGCATTGCCTTCGTGGTCAACTGGCTCATCGCCCGCTCCAACGTACTTGCTGGCATCCTGGTGGGCGGCGGCTGGTCCGTGCTCGTCTCGATGGGTATTCACTGGGCCGTCAACCCTATCATGATCAACAACATCGCTTCCAACGGCTTCGACTACATTTGCCCGGCCACCTTTGCCTGCAACTTTGCCGTTATCGGCTGCGCCCTCGGCGTCTTCCTCAAGGCCCGCGACCAGAAGCTCAAGAGCTTTGCTATGACCGGCGCCGTGACCATCTGCCTCTCTGCCATCATCGAGCCCACGCTCTTTGGCATGCTCCTCAAGAATAAGAAGCTCTTCCTGGCTCAGATTATCGGCGGTGCCTGCGGTGGCGCGTTCCTCGGCGTTTTCAAGGTTGTCACCACTGCCTTTGTCTTTGGCTCCGTCACCACGTTCCCGGCCTTCGTCTCCTCCGATCCGATGAACTTCGCCTTCGCCATGATCGGTATGGTTATCTCGGCTGTTGTCGTCGGCGTGCTCGGCTACATCTTCACCGGTAAGGACGATCAGCTCGCCTAGTCTTGCTTTGAGGCCCCACACCATGTGTCCAAGGCTAAGACCGACTTCCATCTAATAAAGGGTCGCTGTTTATATCGCAGCGGCCCTTTTTTGCTTTTGATTGACATGATTGGAGTAAACTTTGAAAACAGATGAAAAGGACGGAACGCCGATGATTCCGTATGAGCGCATGAACTGATTCTCAATAAGCTTAAGGAGGTCGATCTGCTCAAGATCGACGAGCTCGCGGCCTTTATGCCCGATGTGTCGATGTCTACGCTTCGCCGTGACCTCAAAGAACTTGAGAAGCGGGGGAGCATCGAGTATCTGACCGGCGGCGCGGTTAAGTTGCATTCCGCGGCTCACGAGGCGAGCGTTTTTGAGAAGGGTGCGCAGCGGAGCAGCGAGAAGGACCTGATCGCGCGTTGTGCGGCGGCGGAGGTCGAGGACGGTGAGACGGTCTATGTCGACTCCGGTACCACCGCGATGGCGCTCCTGAGCCTGCTCGTCGACAAGCCGGTGACTATCTACACCACCAACGGCTATGCATGTTGGTTTACGGGCGAGCTTGCTGCTAAGGTGGTGGTAATTGGCGGCGACTTCAACCCCGTTACCTGCTCGCTCACCGGTCCTATGGTTGAGAGCGCGCTGCGCGAGCTGTACTTTGACCGGGCGTTTATAGGTGTCAACGCGGTGGACGAGGACCGCGGCATCATGACGCCAGGTTATCCCGAGGCTATCAAAAAACGTATCGTGATGCAGAATTCCCAGGCGAGTTACGTACTCGCCGATAGCTCCAAGTTCCACGTGTTTTCAAATGTAAAGGTGTGCGACCTGGAGGGCTTTACTGTTATTTCCGACAAGCGCGACGCCAAAATCGGCGAACGCGTCAAAATGATCACGGCCTAGGATACTGGGGCATCGCATCTTGCCCTCAAGCCGTTGCCCACGTAACGAAGCGTGAGGCAAACGTGCGCCCCATTCCTGATTTGGGGACTAGCTTAGTTCGTCGGCTACTTGGTGCTCGTAGAAGGCTTCGATTACGGCGTTGAAGTCGCGGGCGAAGTCTTCCATGGTTCCGCGCCAGGTGGCGAGTCCCGGCTTTCCCTGGCCAACATAGGCAGTTTGGATACCGCAGGCGGGACTGGGGAAGTCGCGCTTGGGGTCGTTGCCTACCATAAGGACCTCGTGCGGCTCGAGCCCCATTGCCTGCAGCTGCTCGAGGTAATAGGTGGCATCGGGCTTGCAGCGGGTGGCATTTCCCATGTGCGTGACGAGCTCAAAGGGGGCGTCGGCCAGGTCGCCCCAACCCATGCGGCACTCGATGGCCCCCTGGGGAAAGCTGGGGTTGGTAAAGAGCGCGCAGCGCAGACCTGCGTTCTGTACGGCCTGGAGTGCGGCGTGTGCGCCCGGCATGGCGTGGGCGTTGATGACGTCGTCATTCTTGTGGGGAAGAACTTCGCGATCGTAGTAGGTAAATGCCTCGTAGATCATGGGGTCGGAGAGGCAGATACCACATCTGCGCTCGACCTCGGTCTGGTAAAACTCAAGATTGGTGCGATTGTCCGTGCCGCTGCGGCGATTGGCGTTGAGGTCGACCAGGATGGTGCCGAGGCGTGCCATCGTGCCACCGCGGCTGCGGCGCCCGATATCCGCGAGCATCGACGAGACATCCTTAAAATAGCGAAGGATGAACGCGTTGAGGTTGATGCTAAGAAGCGTCTCGTCCATATCGAAAACGACTGCTTTGAGCACGCGGGCACCTTTCTCGTAAAATCGATCTAGAATCGTTGGCTCCGGATACTTTACCCCAAAGCCGAATGCCTGGCTGGTTATCGTCAAGTTGCGGAGACGTGTGTTCATAAGATTACGAAAAAGTCTCCACACGAGTAAAAAATCGCAGTTCACGCTTGAAATCGAACTCATTTCCCCGTAACCTATACGAACGTGATTGCATAAGCGTCACATTAGTATCTGTCGGCTCCCGAGTGTTCCTAAACGTTGTGTGCTTGTCGCACCCTTCTGTAGGTCCTAGCAATCGGGGCCCCGTAGTTCGAAAGGGGTCCACCTTTGAGTGAGATTCAGAACTCGTCCATTTTCTCTCTTGACGATGTCAACGAGGAGGAGATGAACAACCTCATCGACGGTACGATTACCGACTTTGATGAGGGCGATCTCGTTAACGGCACTGTCGTTAAGATCGAGCATGACGAGGTGCTCGTTGACATCGGATTCAAGTCCGAGGGCGTTATTCCGGTCCGCGAGCTGTCCATCCGCAAGGACGCTAACCCTGCAGACATCGTTGCACTCGGTGATCCTATCGAGGCTCTGGTTCTCCAGAAGGAGGACAAGGACGGTCGTCTGGTCCTGTCCAAGAAGCGTGCCGAGTACGAGCGTGCTTGGAACCGCATCGAGGAGAAGTTCAACTCCGGCGAGAACGTCGAGGGCGAGGTTATCGAGGTTGTCAAGGGCGGCCTGATTCTCGACATCGGCCTGCGTGGCTTCCTGCCCGCTTCCCTCGTCGACCTCCGTCGTGTCAAGGACCTCACCTCCTACATGGGCACCCGCATCGAGGCCCGCGTCATCGAGATGGACCGCAACCGCAACAACGTCGTCCTCTCCCGTCGTGTCGTGCTCGAGGAGTCCCGTAAGGCCGAGCGCTCCGAGATCCTGTCCAAGCTCAAGTCTGGCATGCGTCTCCAGGGCACCGTTTCCTCCATCGTCGACTTCGGCGCCTTCGTCGACCTCGGCGGTATCGACGGCCTCATCCACATCTCCGAGCTCTCCTGGAACCACGTCAACCATCCTTCCGAGGTTGTCAAGGTCGGCCAGGAGGTCGAGGTCGAGGTTCTCGACGTCGATCTCAACCGCGAGCGCATCTCCCTGGGTCTCAAGCAGACCACCGAGGATCCGTGGCGCGCACTGGTCAAGAAGTACCCCGTCGGCGCTATCGTCGAGGGCACGGTGACCAAGCTTGTCCCGTTTGGCGCTTTCGTCGACCTGGGCGAGGGCATCGAGGGCCTGGTGCACATCTCCGAGATGGCCAACAAGCACGTCGACCAGCCTTCTCAGGTCACCCACGTTGGCGACAAGGTTCAGGTCAAGGTCATGGAGATCGACCTCGACCGTCGTCGTATCTCCCTGTCCATGAAGTCCGCTGCTGAGACTCTGGGCGTCGAGATCGAGGTCACCCCGCTGCCTTCCGAGAAGAAGGACGAGGAGACCGACGCCGAGTAAATCGGTTTGACGATCACTTGTTGTAAGGGATCCGTCCGCAATGGACGGGTCCTTTTTGCATTTACTGCTGAGATGCACGATGCTGTCCGGGCTGTCCGTTGCTATTGGGTTGTCGGTGCATGAAAAAATGCCGACATCCCGCCTCGGGGAGGAGGCGGGAACGCACCGAATAGACGGAGGGGTGCGGAGCGCGGTCGCGTCTCGACTGACGACGTTGCCCATCGACATCCTTATTGTACTGCATGACATGGTTCTTGGTTTATCGTGTCGAGCGCTTGTGTTGTGCCATTGCCTGCGGCAACGGTGTGCTACACTCTTTCACTGCTGAGTGGGCCAGACGGTCGCGCGATGTGCTGCTTGCAGCACGCGTGAGGAAAGTCCGGGCTCCAGAGGGCGGGATGCCGGCTAACGGCCGGGCGGAGTGATCCGACGGAAAGCGCCGCAGAAAAGAAGACTCCCACCTGCGCCGCAAGGCGTAAAGGGAAAAGCTGAAACGGTGGTGTAAGAGACCACCAGCGTCGTGGTAACACGGCGGCTTGGCAAGCCCCATCCGGAGCAAGCGCGAATAGGAACGCTATGGGCCGGCCCGGTCCGCGTTCGGGTAGCGTGCGTGGAGCTGCACGGTAACGTGCAGACAAGATAAATGACCGTTCACGACAGAACCCGGCTTACAAGCCCACTCAGCAACTATGTTGACGCTGCGACGGCGTCAGCTGGCCGATTTGGCGCTCATTCGTCGGTCGCCGCCATAAGGCGTGCTCCCTCCTCTTTCGGGCCAAATCGACTCAGCTGACGCCGTCTCGCTGTTTTTGCCTGGTCATCGGCGGCCCCATTTTTGTCGCAAACTTGTCTTTCAAGGCACCTTGCTCGTGCTGACGGGTTCTCGCTGTTGGTGACGGATTCATCGGCGTTGCCATTCTTTTCGCCGGGGTTATCGGTGCGGGCTTTGCCGTATTATTGAGACTGTTTGTTGCTTTGCTTGTTGTTGAGGGGCTTTGTTGGACAGCTATTTTACTCTGCAATCGAATATTGAGGCTACGGGTGAGTTCGTCGATCGTAAGAGTCGGTTTATTGCCCAGCTGGTCCATATTGAGTCCGAAGATGAGGCAAATGCCTTTATCGAGACGGTTCGAAAGCGCCATTACGACGCTCGACACAATGTTCCCGCGTGGATTTTGGTCGATGGACGCGAGCGCCAGAGCGATGACGGTGAGCCGAGCCGTACGAGCGGCATGCCGACGCTCGAGGTGCTGCGCGGCGCAGGACTCAAAAATGTTTGCTGCGTGGTGACGCGCTATTTTGGCGGCACGCTGCTGGGGCCCGGAGGCTTGGTACGCGCCTATACCGCGGCGACGCAGGCGGCGGTGGCCGCGGCTCAGGATGCCGGGCAGATCGTCGAGATGACGAGCGTCGTGCCCGTTGACGCGCATGTGGCCTATCCGCAGTATGAGCAGGTGCTTCGTTTGGCGCAGGATTGCGGTGCCAAGGTTGCGGATGCCGATTACGCGGACGCCGTGACGATTCATTTGGTGTTTAAGGCGGGGGAGCAGGAACCGTTTTGCGCTAAGATGCGCGAGCTTATGGCGGGGCGCGAGCAGATTGAGGCCGGCGCCCCCGAATTTGCCGAGTTCTAACGACGAGGGCCGGCGTGCTTTTGGATGGATCCCAAGCGCGCCGGCCGTCGTTTTATGTCGCTGCCGTTTACTCGGCGAGCTGCTTTAGCACATCGCAGGCGATCTCGACCGCATCGTCGATGCAGCCGGGGCAGCTGCGCAGCGGTCCCTTATCCGATCCGATGCCCTTGAGCGTGCCGCAGATGGTCGTCGTGTTTTTCTCGCCAAAACGCTTGGCGACCTCGCGCGACAGCTTGTAGGTCTGGCCCTTGGTCTTGGGGTTTTCCATGCCGTCGCTCATCACGAAGCCCATGATGGCCACGGCGCCCGAGATGGCGCCGCAGGTTTCGGTCATGCCGCCCATGCCGGCGCCAAAGCCCTCGGTGAGGGTGAAGGCAATCTGGGGATCGAGGCCGACGGCTGGCGCGAGCGTACAGGCGACGGCCTGGGCACAGTTAAAGCCACGGGCGTGGTATTCGGCAGCCTGAGCCTGACAAGCGGTGGTGTCGAGCTGGGTCGTATCGATGTGCTTCATCGTTGTCTCCTTGGTTGCGGTGTACCCGCCTATGGTACCCTTGCCGACGCATTCGTTCATCGAGAGCTTTGTGCATATCTCGCCGTTATTGTCGTACCAATACCTAAGTGTGGGGCAAATGAGCCCGATGCATCTGTCCAATAACCTACCTTGAGGATGGGTTGAGAGGGGTGCGGGGTAGCGGTATCGTGAACCGAATAAAAATGTAACCCAGGCAAGGGAGCTAAATATGAGCGAGCAGACCATCGGTACCACGTGTGTTCAGGGCGGCTATCGCCCGGGCGATGCGGAGCCGCGCCAGGTGCCCATCTACCAGTCCACCACGTGGAAGTACGACACGTCCGAGCACATGGGCAAGCTGTTTGACTTGGAGGAGTCGGGCTACTTCTACAGCCGCCTGCAGAATCCCACGTGCGACCTGGTTGCCGCCAAGATCTGCGAGATGGAGGGCGGTACCGCGGCGATGCTCACGAGCTCGGGCATGGCTGCGAACTTCCTGGCGATCTTTAATGTGGCCGGTGCCGGCGATCACGTGGTCGCAAGCTCCGCTATCTACGGCGGTACCTACAACCTGCTCGCCCACACCATGGGCCGCATGGGCGTTACCTGCACGTTCGTTGCCCCCGACTGCACCGATGAGGAGCTCGAGGCAGCCTTTGAGCCCAACACCAAGCTCGTCTTTGGTGAGACCATCGCCAACCCCGCTCTTGCCGTGCTCGATATCGAGCGCTTTGCCAAGGCCGCGCATGACCACGGTGTGCCGCTGATGGTCGATAACACCTTCCCGACGCCCGTGATGTGCCGTCCCTTTGAGTGGGGCGCCGACATCGTTACGCACTCCACCACCAAGTACATGGATGGCCACGCGGCCTACCTGGGCGGCGTGATCGTCGACCACGGCCAGTTTGACTGGATGGCCCATGCGGACAAGTTCCCGGGTCTCACCACGCCCGACGAGAGCTATCACGGCGTGACCTATGCCGAGAAGTTTGGCCGCGAGGGCGCCTTCATTACCAAGGCCACCGCACAGCTCATGCGCGATCTTGGCCCCATGCAGAACCCGCAGGCGGCGTTTTTCCTGAACAGCTCGCTCGAGAGCCTGCATGTGCGCATGCCGCGTCATTGCGAGAACGGCCTGGCGGTCGCCAAGTTCCTGCAGAGCCATCCCAAGGTGCGCTTTGTGAGCTATCCGGGCCTGGAGGGCGACAAGTACTATGACATGGCTCAAAAGTACATGCCCAACGGTACGTGCGGCGTCGTGAGCTTTGGCTTTAACGGTGGTCGCGCGGCGGCCGAGACCTTTATGAAGAGCCTCAAGCTCGCCCAGATCGCCACGCATGTCGCCGATGCCCGCACCTGCTGCCTGCATCCTGCTAACGCCACGCACCGCCAGATGAACGACGAAGAGCTCATCGCCTGCGGCATCTCGGCCGACATGGTGCGCTTGTCGTGCGGCCTCGAGGACACGGCCGATCTGATTGCCGACCTTGAGCAGGCGCTCGAGCAGTGCTAGGCTAGCTTTCGCACAAGGCGCCGATACGGGCAGATTGCCTCGGCGACCTTTAGTTCCGATTCCGTAGGCGGGACCCCGATCGCGACTGTTTGTAGGCGATTGGGGCCCCGTTTTTGCGTTATGCCACTCGAAAGGATGGATATGGAGAAAACTGCAGAGCAGCTGCGCCGCGAGCACATTGCCCTTGAGGGCGATACCCATGGCAAGAACAAATGGGCGATTCTGTTTACCGTGCTCATCATGACGTTTATGGTGTGTCTGGATTCGACCGTCGTGACCGTGGCGCTGCCCGTGATGCAAAAAGAGCTGGGTGTGGGCCTCGATCGCATTCAGCTGGTAAGCTCTGTGTATCTGCTTGCGACGTGCGTGGCTATGTTGCCGTTTGGCCGTCTGGGCGACGTGCGCGGCAAGGTGAATGTGTTTCAGCTGGGCGTCATCGTCTTTTCGGTCGGTTCGCTGCTGTGCGGCCTTTCGGCCTCGCTCGAGGTTCTTATCCTGGCACGCATTGTTCAGGGCGTCGGTTGCGCGGCGGCCATGGCTAACAACATGGGTATCATCACCGAGTCGTTTCCGGCGCGCGAACGAGGCCGTGCCATGGGCATTCTCGCGACCTTTGTGGCCCTCGGCATGATGTGTGGCCCCGTGCTCGGCGGCATGCTGGTGGCAAGCTTTCCTTGGGAGAGTATCTTCCTCATCAACCTGCCCATTGGCGTCATCTCGTTTATCGTGGGGCTCTACACGCTGCCGCATGTTAAGCCGGAGGCCGGCGAGCGCTCCATGTCGCTGGCGGAGGCCGCGCGTCGCTGCTTTGCAAATTCGGCCTTCACCATCAATCTTGCCTGCATGCTCATCGTGTTTGTTGGCATTGGCGCATCTGAGTTTATCCTGCCGTTTTATTTTCAGGACGCCCACGGCTTTGGTTCCGACATTTCCGGACTGCTCTTTTTGGCGCTTCCGATGGTGAATGCTTTTATCGGCCCGCTTTCGGGCACGATTTCCGATCGTATTGGTTGCGAGGGCCCCACGGCCGTTGGCCTGGGCGTGTACGTGTGCGGGCTCTTTGCAGTGAGCACGCTCGACGAGCATTCATCGATCCCTGTGATCGTGTGCTGCGTCGCATTTATGTCGTGCGGTACGTCGATTTTCCAGAGCCCCAACAACTCGCTGTACATGGGCTCGGCTCCGCGCGAGGCACTTGGCTTTGCAGGTAGCTTGGGCAGCTTGGCGCGCTATGCGGGCATGGCGCTGGGTATTACGGCAGGTTCGCATATCCTCTATGGGCAGATGAGCGTGGCGATGGGCGAGGCCGTGACCAGTTTTGTTGCAGGCCGTCCGGATGTATTCCTATTCGGCTTTCGCTCGGTGTTCTATGTGTTGATGGCCGTGGCCGCTGTGGGCTTTGCGCTTGCCATGGTGCGTTTGGTGAAGATGCGCGCCCGTCATTAGCGTGTTGGGAGGCTGTCTGCCACGAATCGCGCCGTCCCAAAAAGACCGGTTTGTGGTGCGATGCGGCTTGTGGGGCGGGCGGGGGTCGGTCCGTGGTAGACTATCGAACAACGTTTATTAATCGCGCGGCATCGTTGCCGCGAGAAGGGGTTGCGCCATGCAGGAGCTTGAGGATCGTATTCGCCATGACGGCATCGTAAAGGCCGGTAACGTCCTTAAGGTTGATGCCTTCCTCAACCACCAGTGCGACGTTGAGCTGTTCGACCACATGGGCGCTGAGTGGGCCCGTCTGTTCAAGGATGTCGAGATCAACAAGATTCTGACGATCGAGGCTTCGGGCATTGGTATGGCCTGCATCGCAGCCCAGCATTTTGGTGGCGTGCCGGTTGTCTTTGCCAAGAAGGCACAGTCCATCAACCTCGACGGCGAGCAGTATGCTACGACCATCTACTCCTTTACCAAGCAGAAGGAGTATCCGGTCATCGTGGGCAAGCGTTTCCTGTCCGAGGGCGACAAGGTCCTGATCATCGACGACTTCTTGGCCAACGGCTGCGCGCTCGAGGGTCTTATCAAGATCTGCGAGGCTGCGGGTGCCGAGGTTGCCGGCATTGGCATCGCGGTGGAGAAGGGCTTCCAAGGCGGTGGCGATAAGCTCCGCGAGCGCGGCTTCCGCGTTGAGAGCCTGGCCCGTATCGCCGATATGGACTGCGATACCGGCGAGATTACCTTCGCTTAAGCGCGTAACACAAGCGATTGGTATGCGATGTGACAAAGGGGCTTTCCCTTTGTCACATTTTTTGTATGAGGGGAGGTGCTGATATGGACGAGAACAAGATGGGATGGCGCGAATATGCGCGCTATGCCGAGATGTCGGCCGAGGAGTTGGTGCGCGATTGCGAAGTGCAGGTGTTTCGCGCGACGGGTCCGGGCGGACAAGGCGTCAACACAACGGACTCGGCGGTGCGTATGAAGCATGGGCCCACGGGGATTGTTGTGACGGCGCGCGAGAGCCGTAGTCAGTTTCAGAATCGCGCGAGCTGCCTGCGCAAGCTGCACGCCGAGCTCGAGCGACGCGGACGTCCACCGCGTCGACGTGTAAAGACCAAGGTGCCCCAGCGCTCTCGTCAGCGCAGACTCAATGACAAGCACTTCAATGCCATTAAAAAGGCCAACCGACGCAAGCCGGGCAGCGACGAGTAGCCGTTTGTTCCACTGGCCTTGCTAGCGGGTAGGGTGCCAAACTTGGAGGGCGCTGCCGAGGACGTCGACCTCGATGCGCGAGGCGTCAACGGGCTCGCCGTCGGCCTGGATGGGGTAGTCGGGCTCCTCAAAAGTTAGCTCGGCATGGCGGCAGCGGCGCATGCGTACCGGCGGCAGCTTGGTGTGGTGACCGTCCTTGGCCGAAAGGAACATGGGTAGGGCGACCGCACGGGGGACGGGGCCGCAGGCGTAGCAGACGTCGAGTATGCCGTCGCAGGGGTCGGCATCGGGGCAGATGCGATAGCCCGAGCCATACGTGGGGCCCAGCTGTATCGCCATGATGATCGCCCTCACGCGCTCTGTGGGCGCGCCGTCAAAGCTGACTGTCATAGGATAGTTGCGATAGCGTAGGCCAAACTGCTCAAGTCCCGAGAGGGTGTAGAGCGGCGCGCCCGTCAAGCCGGTCTTTTTGCGCAGCTCGGTGGTGCTAAGGCCGATGGCAGCATCGATGCCGACCGAGAGCGTCTGGTCGTAGTACTCAACGGTAGCCTCGCCGCTGCCGCTCGCAGGGCTCCACGAGCGAATGCGCCCGATATCCTGACGCTGCAGCTCGCAGGTGAGCAGCGCGCCAAAATCCTTGCCGGAGAAATCGTCGATGCCGAGCGTCTGGGCAAAATCGTTGCCGGAGCCCACGGGCAGGACGGCAAGAGCGGGGCGGGCGTTCTCCTTTTGCGTCATAAGCCCGTTGACGACCTCGTGAATCACGCCGTCGCCGCCGAGTGCGATAACGGTGCGATAGCCCTGTGCCTGTGCGGCCAGCTCCTTGGCGTGTCCCATACGCTCGGTCAACACCAGGTCAAACTGGGATGCGCGTGCAGTCATGTCCAAAAAGCGTTGCAGGCGCTCGGCAACTTCGCGTGCCGCACCCGACTGGGCGGCTGGGTTGGCGATGATGAGCGTGCGACCAAAATCAGTTGCGTGCATGGGGCGACTCCCGGCGTATGACGTGACGGTGCGGTCGCGCTCGGGTCGAATTGCTCCCGATTGTGGCTGCACGGCGAATACTAACGTCTACTCTATCAGGTCGTTGTGGCGCTCGATAGCCTCTGCCACCGTGCCGCCCTCGTCCACAATAAGCGAACGGCGTTTAGGCGAGACAATGCGCTGTGCGGGATATACGCCTCGGTGTCCGCCGGCGAGATAGCTGATAAACGCCACGATCACGAAGAAGCCGGCGGCCGTGCCGTGGAACAGGTCGATGGCCATCATGCAGGTGGTGATGGGCACGTTGAGGCCGGCGCAGAACACGCCGAGCATGCCGAGAGCCGCCAGAAAACTGGGGTCAAGCCCGGTAAGGCAACCGATCCAGCCACCGAGTGCCGCACCGATGCCAAACAGGGGCGTGACCTCGCCGCCTTGGAAGCCCGCGCCCAGGGTAAGCGCTGTGACGACCAACTTGATGGCTGCGTCCGCCAGGGTGGTGTTGCCTGCAAATCCGGCGCCGGAAAGCCACGTGGAAAGGCCGGCGTAGTTCCAGGCGTCGAGGAGGGCATAGGCGGCCAAAACCACGAGTGCGCCTATGAGTGCGCGGACGAGGTAATTGGTGATAAAGCGACTGTACAGGCTTTTGACGGTTCGAACCGACCAGGCAAAGAGGCGTGCCGTCAGGCCGAAGATAATGGCGCTGATAACAACGATGACAACCGTCCGTGGTGTCATGTTGGGAACGCTGGCGATGACATTCGCCTCGTACTCGGTTCCCAAGGCAAGCGACGTAAAGTAGCCGGTAAACGAGGCGACCAGGCAGTAGATGCCCGCGGTGTAGTCGATCTTGCCGATAAAGCACATCTCCATGCCAAAGAAAGCTCCAGCAAGGGGCGAACCGAATACGGCGCCAAAGGCCGACGAGATGCCGGCGAGCATGAGGTCGTGGTGGTCATGCTTTTTGAGGTGGGCGAGGCTCGAGATGTTGCTGGCGATGGTGCCGCCAATCTGCACCGCGGCTCCCTCGCGACCGGCCGATCCACCCGTTAGGTGCGTGAGCGTGGAGCAGACGAAGGTGAGGACGGCCATGCGCATATGGATGAGGCGTGTGCCCAGAGCGGAGTCGATGACCAGGTTGTTGCCTCGTTTGGCAGCAAGGCCGTGGTTTTTGTACACCCATGCGGTGGCAATGCCCACAACGGGAAGCAATGCGTAGACCCACGCGTGGTGCTCGCGATAGTCGGTCGCGATATTCAGCGAGGCCAAAAACGCCCAAGCGGCAACGCCCATGGCGAGCGAGACGATGACGACGAGCGCGAGCAACTTGGCGCTCGCGAGTAGGTTGCGGGCGTTGCGGCGCGTGTCGGCAGCCAAGAGATGCTCGGAGCGGGTGAGCTGATGCCTGCCGGCCATGATGACGTCGTTCAGGGAGAAAAAGCCGCCGTCGTCGAGCGACTGAGAATGATCCTGCGCTTCGTTTGCGCTTTCGGGTTTGTCGGTAAAAGTCATACGTTCCTCTTTTGGGTTGCAACACGAGCATTATAAAACGCGGTAAACGCGACGAGCCGGTGGGTTGGTTTTGGTTTTGTTTCGCGGCTTGCGGCCGACAGATGTATTCGCGGCCGCGGGCCAGGTCTTGAGCAGGCGGCGAGGGATTATACTGAGAGAAACATAAAGAATCGGCGCTTTTGTTGCGCGCCGCAGCATGCTAGAGGTGTATATGGCTGAGAAACTCATTCCGTTGGAGGACGCGCAGGCGATCGTCTTGTCGCACGTGAATCGCACCGAAGTCATCGAGATTCCCGTGTGGCAGGCCGCCGGTCTTCCCTTGGCAGAGGATGCGGTGGCCGATATCGACATCTCGCCGTTTGCCAACAGCGCTATGGACGGATATGCCGTGCGCTCGGCGGACTTGGCGCAGGCATCTGGCGAGGCGCCGGTGACGCTCGACGTTATCGGACACGAGGCTGCGGGCCATGTGTTTGAGGGCACAATCGGCGCGGGCGAGACGGTCCGCATCATGACGGGCGCGCCGGTACCCGAAGGTGCCGATGCCGTGGTGAAGTATGAGATCGTCGATGTGCTCGTCGGTGACGGCAACGAGGGTTCGCGTGTGAGGTTCTCGGCGCCTGCCAAGGTAGGGGAGAACGTTCGCTCTGCCGCCGAGGAGGCCCATGCCGGCGATGTTGTGATGCACGCCGGCGAGGTCGTGGCTCCGGCGGGCGCCGGCTTGTTGGCGAGCGCCGGGTATGCGAGCGTGAAGGTGCATGCCGCGCCGCGTGTGGGCATTATCTCGCTGGGCACGGAGCTGGTCGCGCCGGGTGAGCTGCCGGCGCGCGGGCAGATTCGCGACTCCAACTCGTCGGCGTTGATGGCCGAAGCGCTCGATGCAGGAGCCGAGCCCGTGTTCTACGGCATTGCGCCCGATGATGAGCAGGCGATTGCCGAGCTGGTGCATCGCGCCGTGCTGGAGTGCGATTTCGTCATTACGAGCGGTGGCGCCTCGGCAGGCGACTACGACTACGTGACGGCGCTCGTTCGGCGCGAGGGCGATGTGCTGTTTGACCGCATCTCGATGCGTCCGGGCAAGGCCATCACGTTTGGCTTGCTTGGGGGTAAGCCCTACCTGGGACTTTCAGGCAATCCGGCCGCGGCGTATGTAGGCTTTGAGATGCTTGCGCGTCCGGCGATCCGCAAGATGCGCGGCTTTGCCGAGGGTACGCGTCCCGTGCAGCAGGCGACGCTCACGCACGGCGTGAAAAAGCGACAGCATCGCCGCTTCTTCGATCGCGCCACGGTTTTGCGCGACCCCGAGACCGGTGAGCTGTTGGTGACCGAGGCCAAGACGCAGAATTCGGCGCTGCTCGGCACGCTGCAGCGGGCTAACTGCCTGTTGCGTGTTGACGAAGGACCGTGCGACCTCAAGGTGGGCGATGTCGTGGACGTTGTTCGCGTCGACCTGCCCGAGGGCGCCGTGTTGTAGGAGGAATGCTATGGAGCTGAAGATATCGATCGTGACGTGCTCGGATACGCGCGATCTTGCCCAGGACGAGGCTGGAGCCGCACTCGAGGAACTTATCGAGGCGCAGGGCTGGACGGTCGCCTCGCATGTGGTCGTGCGCGACGACGTCAGCGAGATCGGTGATGCCATTGTGGAAGCCGCCGATGAGTGCCACGCCAATGTCGTGCTCACCTGCGGCGGCACGGGGCTTTCGATGCGCGATGTGACGCCCGAGGCGACGCGTGCCGTCTGCGAGCGCGATGTGCCGGGTATTGCAGAGGCAATCCGTGCGTACTCCATGACCAAGACGCGCCGCGCTATGCTCTCGCGCGCTATTTGCATGCAACGAGGTCATACACTTGTCGTAAACTTTCCCGGTTCTACGAAGGCCGCCCGCGAAAGCTGGGAGGCCATAGCGGACCAGCTGGAGCATGCGGCTCAGATGACAGCGGGCGGCGGACATACCAACTAAGCTATTTACCTGCGGCGGAGCGACCTGAACGGCTGCTCCGCCTTTTATTTGCGCCCAAGGGGACGGCATTCTGTAGGCATGCTTGAAACTATATTCTCAGACGAGAATAATTTCTCATAATCATTATTCGCATCGAAGTATAATCAAATTACAGAATAAAGCCCGCGGTGGGGTACCCGGGCACAAGGTACGAAAGGGTTGAACATGTTCGATATGGTTTCTCGCCGCGGATTCGTCTCGCTTTCTGCTGTCGCCGCTGCCAGCCTTGGTCTTGCCGGCTGCTCGGGCAGCAAGACGTCCGAGCCGGCCGGATCCGATGCCGGCTCTGCCAAGGCCTCTTCCAAGAAGGAAACCGTCGAGCTGCAGGTCTTTGCCGCCAACTCGCTCGAGAAGGCACTGCCCGAGGTCCAGGAGCTCTACACCGACCAGACCGGCACCACCTTCGCCGACACGCAGTTTAAGGCGTCTGGCGACCTTGTCGAGCAGATGCGCGCCGGTGCCGCCGTCGACGTGCTCATCACAGCCTCCAAGGGCACCATGGATGACGCCGAGACCGCCGAGCTCGTCGACGCCGATACGCGTGAGGACATGTTCGTCAACGACCTCGTGATCATTCGCGCTGAGGGCTCCGACACCAAGATCGAGGCCATCGCCGACGTCGCGAATCTGGACGGCAAGATCGCCATCGGCGACGCCAAGACCGTCCCCGCCGGCAAGTACGCCAACCAGGCCTTAGCTTCTGTGGGTCTCTACACCGGCACCGAGGGCGACGACGGCGAGTATGCTCCCGAGATTGCCGACAAAGTCGCACTGGCCGACAAAGTTGGTACTGCCGCCGCCTATGTGTCCACAGGCGACTGCGTGGCTGGTTTTGTCTACAGCTCCGATATCTTCCGCTATGACGGCATCGAGGAGGCCTTCGTGTGCCCCGAGGACTCGCACAAGCCCATCGTGTATCCCGGTGCTGTCGCCGATAGCTCCGAGCACGCCGACGAGGCCAAGGCGTTTATCGACTTTTGCCTGTCCAACAAGAAGGCTCAGAAGATTTGGGCTAAGTACGGCTTTGAGCTTTCCGAGTAGTGCGGCTTGGCGCGATAATTCCATCGTTTTGTGTTTCACTTCGTCCTTGTATTCGCTTGGAGCTTTTCGTGCTTAATAGATTCAGCATGCTTGTCGCCTGTGCTTTGACCTTCGCGCTTTGCTGGGTGCCGGGATTTGCGTTTGCTGGGGTCGCTGAGGACGGGGCCCAAGTTGCTGCGACCGCTCATGGGCTTTCCTATGGGATTGAGGGTTTTGAGCGGTTGGCCAAGGGGACTGCTCGTGCCATGGAGGGCCAGCCTGAGGGCTACCGGTTTCCCGTTGACGAGGACGTGGACCTTGTAGTGGCGCCTGCTGCCGATCGCGTTGTGGTGTGGATATCGCCCAAGGCGGCCGAGAAGTATGGATTGGATCCGCAGGACAACGAGTGCATATCGGGTCTCAAGGCCCTCGTCTGTGAGCTCGACAGCGCAAACTCCATGGGAGGTGCGCAGCTGGGGGACGTTGATCTTCCTTGGTATGTTACGGCGGAAACAACGTTTGATGCCGGCGGGTATACCTATGGCTTTGATGTGCGTGGTGCGGATGGGGACCGCTATGTGGTGATTGCATCGGCCTCGGGTGATGCCAAGGGCGGCGCGCGTTGGCTTGATAGCGCTCAAATGGTAGAAGCATCGTCTGTCGTGTTGCGGGATGAGCGGGGGCCCTTGACCTCTCTGGCTTCCTTTTTGGGCGACATCGACTATCGCCCGTTTTGGGTGTCCATCAAAACGAGCGGCCTTGCCCTGGTGATCTCCTTTGCACTGGGCCTGTTTGCCGCGTGGAAGACTATGGGTACCTCGAGTCGCATCAAGGGCCTGCTCGATTCGGTCTTTACGATTCCTATGGTGCTGCCGCCCACGGTCTGCGGCTTTCTGCTCCTCATGCTGTTTGGCCGCTCGACCGGGGTGGGCCAGTGGCTCATCGCGCATGGCGTCTCGATTGTCTTTACGTGGCCCGCGGCGGTGATATCTGCCGTGGTGGTGTCGTTTCCCCTGGTCTACCGTACGGCGCTCGGTGCCTTTGAGAGCCTTGACACGCAGATGCTCGATGCCGCGCGAACCCTGGGATGGTCCGAGCGTCGCATCTTTGCCAAGCTCATGATGCCGCTCGGCTGGCCCTCCATCGCCGCCGGCGCGGTGCTTGCCTTTGCCCGCGCGATGGGCGAGTTTGGCTGCACCCTGTTCTTTGCGGGCAACTACGCCGGCATTACCCAGACCATCCCCATCGCCATCTACTTTGAGTGGATGGGCGGCAACACGTCGGTGGCCCTCTTTTGGGTCGTCGTCGTGATCGTGTTTAGTTTCCTGGTCATTTTGTTCATCAACATGTACACGGCGCATTCTCAAAAGTATCGCGAGCGCGGTCTCTCCCGTGCGGAGCGCAAGCAGGCCAAAGAGCTCGCCGGACAGGGCGATTCGCTTGACCCGGTGGGCGGCGATGCCTTGCGCATCGATCGCGAGGCGCTGGCCGAGCTTATGCGCGATGACGCGGCACCGCAGGGAGGTCGATAAGCTATGTCGCTCGTTTTGGATATCAAAAAGCGCTATCCCGGCTTTACCCTCGACATTCAGCTCGATGCCGGCGAGGAGCGTGTGGCGCTGCTCGGCGCCTCCGGATGCGGCAAGAGCTGCACCTTGCGCTGTATTGCCGGCGTGGAGACGCCCGACGAGGGCAAGATCGTCGTCAACGGCGTAACCTTCTTTGACTCGGTGTCGGGCATCAATCTGTCGCCCCAGGAGCGCAAGTGCGCCCTGATGTTTCAAAACTATCAGCTGTTTCCCAACATGACGGTGGCCGATAACGTATGTGCCGGTGTAAAGGACGCGGGCGACGCCGCGGCGCGCAAAAGGCTGGCCGAGCGCTATCTGGGCATTTTCGGTCTGGCCGATTTTGCCGACCGCTATCCCGCGCGTCTCTCGGGCGGTCAGCAGCAGCGTGTGGCGCTTGCTCGCATGGTGGCGGCACACCCGGGCATTTTTATGTTCGACGAGCCCATGAGCGCGCTCGACGCGTATCTCAAGAGCGCGCTTGAGCAGAACATGCTCGACCTGTTCGACGTCTGTAACCGTACCGTGCTCTACGTGAGCCACGACATCGACGAAGCTTGCCGCCTATGCCAGCACATCTGCGTGATGCACGACGGGCATGTTGAGGAGATCGGCTCCGTTGAGGACGTGGTCCGCCGCCCTCAGACGTTGGCGGCGCTGCGCCTAACGGGCTGTAAGAATACGAGCCGCGCGCGCAAGATCGGCGACGAAGAAGTTGAGGCCCTCGACTGGGGCATGACCTTTAACGTGGGTCGCGAGGTTCCCGATAACGTGGCGTACCTGGGTATTCGTGCGAGCTACTTCCATGTGGACAACCGCGCTGAGCGCGGTCGTAACAGCTACGATCTGCATGTGGCCCGCGTGAGCGATTCGCGTTTTGAGCGCCTGGTTCTGCTGGATGTGCCGCGTGCCGATGCGCCCACGCGTTTGCAGTGGAAGGTCAACAAGGTGGGCATACCTGTCGACGAGTTGCCGCAAGCAGGCGAGACGCTGCGCATGCATTTTGATGCCAGCAGGATCCATTTGGTTTGTCGATAGCGCCGGGTAATGCCGTCGGGGAATATAAGCCTCCGCGGCTTTGTTTTTGCCGTTCGACGAATGAGGAATGACAAACTCTTATCAATCAAGATAATTATTTATTAGACGACGGCACACGACGCTGTCGTACGAATGTCAACGGTGTTCGCATGGTCGATGACCGTTGATATAGTTGACCTCAACTTGTAAAGGAGGGTGCGCACATGCCGCAGACGACATACATTCGCCGCGTTGCCGCGCGTGCCCTGTATATGGCTCGGAGCCGCATATGAGCAGGTATGTTCACGGCTCCGGGAGAGACGACGCACAACTAAATAATCGACCGCAAAGCAGGTTCCCTAAAATTCCGGGTTTGAGCACGGTCGGGCAATCGCCGTCCGTCGTGCATCGATACCGCTGTTATCCGTTTTTGGTTCGAGAGGGGAACCGTTATGGCTGAAGAATTTGATTTCCACCCGATGTGGGAGAGCCTCGGCATGAATCTTGCCGACCACGACATGCTGCTAGGCGCCGTGGGCCAGATGTACGGCGATATGTTCTTGACGCAGAACAATCGCCCCAAGTCCACGTCCTACCTGGACTTTGTGGCCACCAACATCCACAGCGGCCGTATTAAGGAGATGCTCGACAAGAAGGAGGCTGGCGAGGCCACCAAAATCGTGGGCTCGTTCTGCGTGTACGTGCCCGAGGAGATCGTGCTTGCCTGTGACGGCATTCCCGTTGGTCTGTGCTCGGGTGCCGATTGGGCAACGGACAAGGTCGAGGAGCACTTGCCGCGCAACACTTGTCCGCTTATCAAGAGCTTTGCCGGCTTTAAGCTGGGTGAGGTCTGCCCCTACATTGAGTCGAGTGACTTGGTGGTAGGCGAGAACACCTGCGATGGCAAGAAGAAGGCCTATGAGTTCTTTGCCACGCAAAAGAACATGTACGTCATGGATATTCCCAACGTTCACGACGAGTCGACGCTCGTGACCTGGAAGGCCGAGGTTAAAAAGCTCGCCGCCAAGATTGAGGAAGAGTGTGGCGTCACGATTACGCCTGAGCGTCTGAAGGCCGCCATCCGCGCCGTCAATGAGAAGCGTCGCGCCCTGCAGCGCCTCGCTGCCACGCGCGCTGCCGACCCAGCGCCCATTAGCGGTCTCGACAGTCTTCTGACCGTTCAGGCCGCCTTTATGGACGACACGTCGCGTCTGACCGGAGCCATCAACGATATGGCGGCCGAGTGTGAGCAGCGTGTCGAGGCCGGAGATGGCGTGGCGCCCAAGGGGGCCAAGCGCATCCTGTACACCGGCACGCCCATGGCCGTGCCTAACTGGAAGCTGTTCAACCTCATCGAGAAGGCCGGCGGCGTTGTGGTGGGCGAGGAGTCCTGCACGGGTTCGCGCTATTACAAGGACTTGGTCGATGAGTCCGGTGAGACGGTTGACGAGATGCTCGATGCTATCGCCGAGCGCTACTTTAAGATCAACTGTGCCGTCTTTACGCCCAACGACCAGCGTATGAAGGACATTGTCCAGATGGCCAAGGACCTGCATGCCGACGGCATTGTCGACGTGGCCCTGCAGTTCTGCACGCTCTACGAGATGGAGTCGTTTGCCGTGGAGAAGGCCGCCGAGGAGGCCGGCATTCCGTTTATGCACATCACGACCGACTACGCCGGCGAGGACGCAGGCCAACTGCAAACCAGGATCGAGGCTTTCTTGGAAACCATTTAGGACTATCCGTCCCGGTGGCTTTCCCAGGTGCCCGATCTTGCCGTCAAACCGTCGCTTGCGTATCAGAAGTACGCGGCGCTCCTCTTTCACGGCAACCTCGGGCACCTGGGAAAGCCGTCTCCTTGGTCGGTTAAAAAGTTTGTTAAGGAGTTATATGTCGGAAAATATTGAACAGCCGTTGCCGCGCACGTTTGAGGAGTTCAACGAGCAACGCAAGGCGGCGTTTATTCGCGTCAAGGATTATAAGCAGGCGGGTAATCGCCTGGTCGGCTTTTTGTGCAGCTATACGCCGCTCGAGATTATCGATGCCGCGGGGGCTGCGAGCGTGGCTCTGTGCGGTACGTCCGATGAGGTGATTCCCGAGGCCGAGAAGGTGCTGCCGGCAAACCTGTGCCCGCTCATCAAGTCGACCTACGGTTTTGCCTACTCGCAAAAGTGCCCGTTTACGTACTTTAGCGACATGATCATCGGCGAGACCACCTGCGACGGCAAGAAGAAGATGTACGAGCTACTCAACGAGCTCAAGCGCACGCACATTCTGCATCTTCCGCAGGGTCGCGATCGTGCCTACGAGCGTGAAGGCTGGTACGAGGAGTGCCGCCTGCTCAAGGAGGAGCTCGAGGGCTTCTACGGCATCACGATTACCGACGATGACCTGCGCGCCGCCGTCCGTCGTCGCAACCGTCTGCGTGCGGCCCAGCTCGAGATGTTTGCGCTGCAGGCCAACCAGCCGGCAGCCATGAGCGGCGTCGACCTGATGAGCACCATGTTTGCCGGTACGTTCAGCTTTGATATCGAGGCCTATACGCAGCAGCTGGAGCAAAAGGTCGCCAAGCTGCGCGAGGCCTACGACGCGGGCGAGCGCCCGGTTGCGGCGGATGCCAAGCGCATTCTGATCACCGGCTGCCCGGTGGGCGGCGTGATCAACAAGATCGGCCGCACTATCGAGTCCAACGGCGGCGTGGTCGTGTGCATGGACGACTGCTCGGGCGAGCGCACGGCGGCCATGATGATCGACCCGGAGGCTCCCGATATCCTGCGCGCCATCGCCGACCGCTATCTGGATATCAACTGCTCGGTCATGACGCCCAACGACGGTCGTATGGAAAACACGCTGGCCATGTGCGAGAAGTACCACGTCGATGGCGTGGTGGAGAGCGTGCTGCAGGCGTGCCACACCTTTAACGTGGAGAGTGCGCGCATGCAGGAGGCTGTCGAGGGTGCGGGCATTCCGTACATGAAGATTGAGACCGATTACAGCAACGGCGACATGGGCCAGATCGAGACGCGCATCGCCGCCTTCATCGAAACCCTCTAGCTTCCTCAGGCACCGGATCTTGCCCCTCAAACCGTCGCTTGCGTACCAAAGTACGCTGCGCTCCTCTTTCAGGGCAACCTCCGGCACCTGAGAAACCTAGAGCCAAGGCGCCTGAACGCGCCGCTACCTTTGATGTTTAGATTGGGAGAGAGCCATGATAGGGATCGGGATCGATATCGGGTCTACGGCGGCTAAGGCTGCTGTGGTCGACAGGGAGGGTTCGGTGGCGTGGACGTGCGTGCAGCCAACCGGGTTCTCCTCGGTCGATGCTTCCGAGCGGCTGCGCGAGGCACTGGCAGCGGCCGGCTATGGCGTGACAGCCGACGACGTGCGCGTGATCGCGACTGGCTACGGCCGTGTCGCCGTGCCCTATGCGCACAAGGTCGTGACCGAGATCACCTGCCACGGCACCGGTGCTGTGCGCCTGTTTGGCGATCACGGCACGGTGATTGACGTGGGCGGCCAGGACACCAAGGTCATTCAGCTTAAAAGTGGCCGCGTGGCCAAGTTTGCCATGAACGACAAGTGCGCCGCCGGCACGGGGCGCTTTTTGGAGATCATGGCCGACCGCCTGGGCATTACCCAGCAGCAGATGGCAGACCTCGCCCGCACCGGCGAGCCTACCAAGATTTCCAGCATGTGCACCGTGTTTGCCGAAAGCGAGGTTATCAGCCTGATCGGTCGCGGTGAGCCGCGCGAGAACATTGCGCGTGGCGTGATCGACAGCGTGGTCTCGCGCGTGGCGACCATGGCCGGGCAGGCGGCGGGTGCTCCGTACTACCTGACGGGAGGCCTGTGCGAGAACGCCTTCGTGGTTGAGCGGTTGGGCGAGCTACTGGGGTCGCCGGTGACCACCTCGCCCCAGGCTCGCTTTGCCGGAGCGATCGGCGCGGCTGTCCGCGCCGCCGCCTTGGCCTAGGGGTGTACCGCGACATGCGCATCCTCAATATCTCGGCACAAAAACCAGATAGCACTGGCAGCGGCACCTACCTTGCCGCGCTCGTACGCGAGCAGATCGAGACGGGGCATCGCGCCGCCGTGCTTTGCGGCGCGGCACCGGGTGATACCCAAGGCGAGCTGGACCGGCGTGCTGCCGTGTTTGCCGTACCGTTCGAGTCGCCCGAGCTGCCGTTTCCCATCTGTGGCATGTCCGATGTCATGCCCTATCCCTCCACACGCTATCGTGATCTGACGCCTTCGATGCTCAAGGCATTTGAGCGGGCATTTGCTGCTGCAATCGATCGGGCGGTGGCTGAGTTTCGGCCCGATTTGGTGCTCTGCCATCACCTGTATCTGGTGACCGCATTGGCGCGCGAGTGCGTCCGAGGCGTGCCGGTTGTTGCCGTGTGTCATTCGACCGACCTGCGCCAGCTGCGTTCGCATACGCTCGAACGCGATCGCATCGTAAGTGCGGTTCGTCGGCTCGATGCCGTCTTTGCGCTCCATGCTGAGCAGGCTGAGCAGATTGGCCTGGTGTGCGGCGTCGATGCCGATCGTATCCACGTGATTGGGACGGGCTACGACCATCGCGTCTTCTGCCGCGATGCAAGCGTGGCGAGGCAGTCGGGATCGCTTGTGTACGTGGGTAAGATTTGCTTTAAAAAGGGCGTCGAGTCGCTGGTTCGAGCCGTGTCATTGCCGATTGACGATGACGTCCGCCCATCTGGCTTGGTACTTGTGGGCGGCCGCGGGGACGATGCCGAGTACGCGCGTATTGAGCGCTTGACCGCGGCCTCGGATGTGCCGGTGACGCTGGCGGGGCGCCTGGATAGCGATGGGCTCGTGCGTGCCTACCGCAGTTCCGACGTCTTTGTGCTGCCTTCGTTTTACGAGGGTCTGCCGCTCGTGACGATCGAGGCCCTCGCGTGCGGCTGCAAAGTTGTGGCGACCGATTTGCCCGGCGTTCGTCCCTGGATGGAGGCGATGCTTCCCGGTGCTCCCGTGACGTGGGTGGCGTCGCCGCGTATGACGGATGTCGACACGCCCGTGGCGGCCGACCTTCCGTTGTTTGAGCGCGCACTGGCAGATGCTATCGCGCAGGCGCTTGCGGCTCCGCCTTCGACGTTCGAGCCGTCGGCGGTCTCTTGGGAAGCGTGCCTGGCGCGTATACTTAAAGTCGTTGATTTGTTGGAAGGGGGTTCGTATGGCTAAGGACACCATGAGGCTCGCGTCCATGACGGCCGCGAGCGGTTGAGCCGCTAAGTTGGCTCCCGGAGCCCTCGCCCAGGTCCTGGGCGACTTACCCAATGTGCATAACGACAACTTGCTCGTGGGGTTCGATACCTCCGACGATGCGAGCGTCTTCCGCGTAGGGGAGAACCTGGGGCTCGTGCAGTCCATCGACTTCTTCCCGCCGATGGTCGACGACCCGTTCCTGTTTGGCCAGATCGCCGCGGCCAACTCGCTGTCGGACATCTACGCCATGGGCGGGCGGCCGAGCCATGCCATGAACCTGCTTTGCATACCCAGTTGCCTGGGCGTTGAGGTTGCCGGCAAGATTTTGGCAGGCGGTGCCGATAAGTGCGTCGAGGCCGGTTGCTCTATCGCGGGCGGCCATACCATCAACGACGACGAGCCCAAGTACGGCCTGTCCGTGAGCGGCTTTGTCTCGCTCGACCGCATGCTCGCCAACAGCGGCGCGCGCGCTGGCGATGTCCTGTTGCTGACCAAGGCGATCGGCTCTGGCATCATCACCACGGCCATTAAGGGCGAGCTCATCGAGCAGGGCGAGGCCGCAGCCATGTTTGACTCGATGCGCACCCTCAACGAGGCGCCGATTCGTCTGGCCGAGGGACTTGAGCTTCACGGCTGCACCGATGTCACGGGCTTTGGCCTGATCGGGCACGCGTGCGAGATGGCCGAGGGCTCGGGCGTGCAGGTTGAGCTTGCGTCGGGGGCGGTGCCGCTCTTTGATCAGGTGCTCGACATGGCACGTCTGGGCATTATCCCCGCGGGCTCCTACCGCAACCAGGACTTTTTTGGCCCGCGTGTGGCTGCCGACGAGGACCTGGAGCCGGGCATGCTCGACGCGCTGTACGATCCGCAGACGTCTGGTGGCCTGCTTATCGCGGCGCCCGCGGCGGATGTGGATGAGCTTGCGCGTCGCCTGGATGCCGAGGGGTGCATCGCCGCCGTTATCGGGCGCGTGTGCGAGGCGATGCCGGGCGGTCCTGCTGTTCGCGTTGTGCATTAAAGAAAACCGTTTGTGCGACTGCCTACTGTTCTGGGCGGTCCCTTTTGAAAGGATGTAGCTATGTCTACCAAGATTGAAGTCAATGCCATGGGCGATGCCTGCCCGCTGCCCGTCGTCAAGACGCTCAAGGCCCTCAAGCAGCTCGATGGCGAGGGCGCTGTCGTGACCTCGGTCGACAACGAGACGGCCGTCAAGAACATCTCCAAGATGGCGCAGGAGAAGGGTTGCACGGCCTCGGTCGAGAAGATCTCGGACGCCGAGTGGCACGTGATTGTCGCGACCGCCGGTGCCGTGGCAGTTGCGGACCCCGAGCAGGACGGTGCCGCTTTTTGCGACGCCAGCGCCGGCAAGGGCAAGCTCGTCATTTCCGTCTACACCGACTGCATGGGCCGCGGCGACGACGAGCTGGGCCACAAGCTCATGAAGGCCTTCATTTTTGCCGTGATGCAGCAGGAGGAGCTGCCCGCGACCATGCTGTTCTATAACGGCGGCGCCAAGCTGACCGTCGAGGGCTCTCCGGTGCTCGACGACCTGAAGGGGCTGGCTGAGCAGGGCGTCGAGATTCTCACCTGCGGTACCTGCCTGGATCACTTTGGCATTAAAGACCAGCTTGCGGTGGGCGAGGTCACCAACATGTACGTGATCGTGGAGAAGATGGAGCAGGCCGTGCGCGTCGTGCGCCCGTAGCGTATTGGTTGGAGTTGCCATGAGGGAGAAACGCCCGGCGCTTGTCATCACGTTTCCCACCACGGCGGCCGCCATGGGTTGCGAGTCTCTGTGCATCGAGCGCGGCCTTCCCGGGCGAACGATTCCCGTGCCCGGGGAGGTCGCTGCCGGCTGTGGCCTGGCGTGGAAAGCGTTGCCTGCCGATGAGGAGCTGCTGCGCGGCGAGCTCGCCGCGGCGGGCGTTCCCCCGGAGGGCTATACCGGGATTGTTATGGGGGAGGTCGTGCGATGATCTATCTGGATAACGCGGCGACGACCATGCACAAGCC
>CAUDQR010000028.1 GCA_958451615.1 uncultured Collinsella sp.
GCCAGCTCAAGAAGTACGTGACCGAGGCCGTCAACGAGTACTTCGCGCCGATCCGTGAGCGTCGCCAGCGCTACGAGAACGACCTGGATTACGTAAAGGACGTCCTGCACGAGGGCAACCGTCGCGCCAATGAGATCGCCGAGCAGACCCTGGGCGAGGTTCAGGACGCCATGGGCATGGTGTACTAGGCAAAGCGCCTTCGCACAACATAGACGGTGAGGCTGAATCCTCACCGAAACAGGAACAGGCCCGCTGGCAGATAGTTGCCAGCGGGCCTGTTCCCGAAGTACACCGTTGAATCGCACAGAGGGGAGGAATGCGAATCAAACTCAACAGGGCAGGCTTTTTCATCGCCTATTGCCTGCTCCGTTGCTGAAAACAATATAGTTCACCGTGGTTTACTTTGCTGCGACAAACCGCGCCGCCATACCTTCTCCATAAGTTAACCTCGGTAAACCTGCCAAAACCACCACAAAGGGGATAGGCACCTTTGTGGTGGTTTAAGCCACGGCAGAGCCGCTAGAGCCCTGCAGGCCAGCGACAGGCGGCCAAGTCGACGTGCATGTCGTCCTTAAACGCCACACCCTCCCCTAGCAAAAGCTCACGTTGAGCATCGGGACCGCCAAAAGCAAAACCATCGCATATGCGGCCATCGGCAAACACCACGCGGTGACAGGGAATCTCGCCGGGGCGCGGATTGCCATGCAGGGCATACCCCACGTACCGCGCACTTCGTGGACGTCCAGCAAGCAGCGCCACCTGACCATACGTGGCGACCATCCCCTCGGGAATCTGCTCGACCACCTCGTACACCCGCTCAAAAAAGCCCTCAGACGCCATTGCTCGCTCCCTTCCACCCGGAATAGCATAAACCACCACAAAGGTGCCTGTCCCCTTTGTGGTGGTTTTGGCAGGTGGGCTAGTTAACGGGCTGGAAGAAGGCTACGGCTACGGCGCCGGGGCCTACATGGGTGCCGATGGTGGCGCCGATGGTGTGAACGGGCAGTTCGCCCTCGGTGTGGCCAGCCCACAGTGCCGCGCTGTCCTCGATATACTTCTTGAGCACCGCATCCGAAAGGCCCGTATAGCCGAGCGCCAGCGGCATGGAAAAGTCGATGCCGCCTGCCTTTTCGACCTTCTGGTTGAGCAGGTTACGGCCGTTCTTGGAACCGCGCGCCTTGCCCAGCTGCACGATCAGACCGTCCTCGGCAGCCACAACGGGCTTTACGTTGAGCAGCGTGCCCACGGCGCCGGCAGCAGCAGACAGGCGACCGCCGCGCACCAGGTACTCCAACGTCTCGAGCAGGCCGATGACGACCACGCGGTCGCGCACGGCCTCGACAGCCGCCGCAACCTGAGCCGCGCCCTGGCCCTCGTCCACCAAGCGCAGGGCATACTCGACCAGCACGCGCTCGCCCAGGGTAACGTTATTGCTATCCACCACGTACACATCGCCGCCCGGGGCCTCGGCAAGTGCGGTGCGGGCACTCTGATTGGTGCCCGAGAGCTTGGCGCCCACGGTAATAATCACGGCCTCATCGCCGGCCTCACGCGCTTCGGCAATCGCCTGCGAAAAGGCGTACGGGTTGACCTGACCGGTCTTGGGCAGCTCATCGCGCTCCACAAGCATCTCGTAAAAGCGCTGGTGATCGATGTCGACGCCATCCATATACACATCGGTGCCAAAGGTGACGGACAGCGGCAGAACACGCAGAGCGGGGTGCTCCGCCGGCGACATATCGCTTGCGGAATCGGTAATAATGCGGACGGACATAACGAATCCTTTCTTGCGCAGGTCCCGCGCGGGGAATTTTGACAGCAATGCCCCGGCACGGCATACGCGCTCAAACGGGACTATGCAGTTTTTAATGGGAAGCAAATGCCTTGGCGGCCTTAGATCTCACGCAGGGTGTTGAGAATCGTACGCAGCGACGCATACATCTGCTCGCGCTGCTCCACACCCATAGCCTTACCGGTGGTGTCGAGCACCTCGCGAATGATGCGGTCCGCCTCGCTCATGCTCTCGCCGCCCAGAGCGGTCAGGCGCACCGGGGCACGATACTTAACGGCTGCATCACCCGAGTCGTCGACCTCGACGTAGCCGCCCTCCTCCAGATGCGCGAGCGTGCGCGAGACGGCGGCACGGGTCACGCCTGCCATGCGAGCCAGGTCAGCGCCAGTCAGGCCGTCCTTGCTGCGCTCAAGATAGTACAGGCACATAACGTCGGAGCCCTTGAGGCCCAGCCTTGCGCCCTCGGATGTCTTAATGCGCTGGATCTCCTTGTAGAGCCCGCTGATCAGTCCGACAAAGTCCTCGAAACGTGTCTCGTCGTTCTGCTGCATGGGAGACGACCGCCTTTCGCTTGCATGATGCTAACGGGTAAACATCTTAGCCGCACAAGGCAACACCCATACCCAAATATCCCATTTGTTAACCCATCAACATAAAAACCACCACAAAGGGGACAGGCACCTTTGTAGTGGTTTTGACCGGCGAACATGATCCGCAGGCGTCGCTACAGTTCCACGCAGGGATTGTCGCGGGTCACAAGCGTCTTAACGACAACCGTCGCTCCCAGATAGCGCTCAAGCAGCTCGGCTAAGCGATCGATCGCGGCCTGGCAATCCCCCATCCGCTCGGGCTCCACGCACTCAATCGCCAGGAATGCATCGGCCGAATCGTCGGACAGCGCCGTGCGAACGCCATCGCGCCAGTTCCAGCAGCGGCATACGGCGCCCGCATCATCGATATAGGCGAGCTCGCCGGGCAGCGTCGGGTCATCCGTTTCCTCGCCAAGTGGCAGGAACGCATCGCCGCCGTCAGTCACCTTCAAGCGAAGATCCCCCTCAATCGCATGCAGGTCCTCGCCGCCAACGGGCAGCGCGTAGGTCAGCGACACCGTGTTGTAGATGTCCACCGCGGGCGTAATGTGGCCCACCGGTTTGCCCTTGAGCACGCGCTTGAGCAGGTTCTCAATTGAGCAACGCGCGCCCTTTTTGGTCTTGAACAGCCGATAAGCCTCGCGCCATGCCTTGACCGGTGCGTTCTCGCTGATAGTATCGCTGGTCAGATGACGCTCCGCGTCGATATTGGCGCGGTCGAGCAACGCCGCAATCGCGTCCACGTCCTCTTGAGGAATCTGAGCCGCGGGCTTCATGCCCTTTACGACCGCAACACCGACAGCCGCCTGCGGAAATAGCTCCCAAAACGAATCCTCGGCAATAAAGCTCTTCATGCGCTCTCCCTTCATCGTGCGCGCCCGAGCGAGGGCGCCTAAACAAAAAGCGCCCTTACGACGGCCACCTTCAAAGTCCTACGGTGCCGCCACAAGAGCGCTTACGCTGCCCCCATCCGGAGAAGGGAGCGATATGTTAGGCGTATTGTAACCCGAGTCATCCGCGCGAGTAAAACCACCACAAAGGTGCCTGTCCCCTTTATGGTGGTTTTGGGTCTGAGGCGACGCTAGTGGCGAAGTCCTAGCAGGCCGTGGCCGCGATGACGGGCGTCGGCGTGCACCTGAGCGTGCGGACCGGCGGCCTTGACGGATTCGGGCAGGTGCGAGTACTTCTTCTCGAAGTTCTCCTCGAACATCACGGCCAAGTTGTGCGCGGCCTCGTCGTAGCGAGCGGTGCTCTGCCAATACTGGCGCGGCACCAGGATGCCGTCGGGTACGCCGTGGCACGTGGTGGGAATGTCGACGTTAAAGATGTCGTCGTGCACGAACTCGCTGTCCTCGATGGTACCGTCGAGGGCGCGGGCCACCAGGGCGCGCGTGTAGGCAAGCTCGATGCGATGACCCACGCCGTAGCCGCCGCCGATCCAGCCGGTGTTGACCAGGTACACACGCGTGCGGCCGTCGGCGATGCGCTCACCGAGCATCTTGGCATAGACCATGGGGTCGAGCGGCATAAACGGCTCGCCAAACAGCGAAGAGAACGTGGGCGTGGGCTCGGTGACGCCGACCTCGGTGCCGGGGATCTTGGCCGTAAAGCCCGTCACAAAGTGATACATGGCGGAGTCGGCCGTCAGGCGCGAGATGGGCGGCAGCACGCCAAAGGCATCGCAGGTCAGGAAGAGCACGACGCTTGGAGTGGTGCCCATGCCCTTGGTCCACGCGTTGGGAATGTGCTCCACAGGGTATGCCACGCGCGTGTTGTGCGTGATCGAGATGTCGTCGTAGTTGGGCTTGCGGTTCTCGTCGAGCACCACGTTTTCGCAGATCGCGCCAAAGCGGACAGCGTTGAAGATCTCGGGCTCGTGGAACGCGTCCAGGCCCTCGCATTTGGCGTAGCAGCCACCTTCGATGTTGAAGATGCCCATGTCGGACCAACCGTGCTCGTCGTCGCCGATCAGTAGGCGCGTGGGGTTGGCCGAAAGCGTGGTCTTGCCCGTGCCCGAAAGGCCAAAGAACACGGCGGTCTCGTGCGTGACGGGATCCATGCTGGCCGAGCAGTGCATGGGTAGCACGTCGTCCTCGACGGGCAGCAGGTAATTCATGACGCTGAAGATGGACTTTTTGATTTCGCCGGAGTAACCGGTGCCGGCAACCAAAATCACGCGCTCCTGGAAGTTGATGACCACGGCGGCGCTGGAGTTGAGGCCCTTAATGGCGGGATCGCACTGGTAGCCGGGAGCGGCGAGCACACAGAAGTCCGGCTCGCCGGTGCGTGCGATTTCACGGGCAAGCGGGCGGGCGAGCATCTGCTTAATAAAGAGCGCTTGGCTGGCACGCTCGCAGGCGACAAGCAGGCGACGCGTATGGTTGCGATCGGCACCGGCCATACCGCGAGTGACGAACACATCGCGCTCGTTGAGGTAGTTGACGATACCGGCCTTGATGGCCTCGTAGCTCTCGGCAGAAAGCGGGCGGTTGACGGCGCCCCAGGCGATCTTGTCGTGCACGTCGGGCGTGTCGACGATAAAGCGGTCGTTGGGCGAACGGCCGGTACGCTCCCCCGTCTCGATCACCAGCGCGCCGTTGGATGCCATGCGGCCTTCTTCGCGGCGGATAGCGTGCTCGACGAGCTCCGCGGCGGGTAGATCGACCAGCAGACGGGGTTGATTCTCGGCGGGATCTTCGACCAGCGCAATACCAAAGTTGGACAGAACTTCTGCAGGGGTAACACCAGGCATGGGGCCTCCTTTAAAAGCGCGACACGTGGACGCAGCGCGCACTTTACTCACGTAAAGCCCGTTGTACCCGATATGCAAAAACGTTTTTGCGGCAACGGCGAAGCGCCCGCCCAACGGTCAAAAATCGCAGGCAAGCGGCCTAGTCGTTAGGGACACTCTTGAACAGGCAACAACCAAGGAGCGACCCCGGATGCCGGCACTTAGGGACGTTCCCAAAGTGCCGGCACATAAGGAACGTCCCCAAATGCCGTCTACTGAATGGCGCCGCCGAAATTATCGAACAACCTGTTCAAAAACACGAACGAACACCGTCGCGTCTATACTAGAGCGTAGCAATAGAAAGGACTCCGCTTTGAGCATCACGCCCATCGATAGCATTCGCCGCGCCATCGCCCGCCGCAATGGCGTCGCCGACCCCACCGTATCGGACGGGGCGCACGGGCAGGGCGGACGCATCGAGAACGGCCTGTTCCCCGCATCGCACACCGCCGAGGAGCTCGCACGAATCCAAGAGCTAAGCCAGCGTAACGCCGGCGGTCCCGACAGCAGCCAGGCCACACGCCGTCGCCGCGAGCGCGATCGCCAGCCCGGCCCCATCCACCGCATGGTCAATGCCTGGTGGAACCGCCTGCTCGGAGCCGTCTACGGCGGCGGCTTCTCCACGCAAGAAGCCGAGTACGAAGATCACGCCACCCGTCGCGACTACCTTTGGAATACCCTGGGCACCGCCGTGTGGGGCATGGTGTTTCCGTTGCTCACCATCGTGTCCACACAGCTCGTGGGCGCCGAGGAGGCTGGCAAATTCTCCATCGCCTTTGTCACCGGCACGCTCATCATGATCGCGTGCAACTACGGCGTGCGCAATTTCCAGGTCTCGGACATCGACGAAAAGACGTCCTTTGCCTCTTACCAGCTCAACCGCTGGATCTGCGGAGCGCTCGCGCTGGCATGCGGCCTGGTATACAGCAGCGCCCGCGGCTACGATGCGCAGATGGCCACAATCGGCCTGGGCGTCTACCTGTATAAGGTGATCGACGGCATTGCCGACGTGTACGAGGGACGCCTGCAGCAGGCCGACAAACTCTACCTGGCCGGCATGAGCCAAACGCTACGATCCGTCGGCGTCATCGCGGTCTTTAGCGTGGCACTGTTCCTCACGCGCAGCATGCCCATCGCCGCCATGGCCATGGGCATCGCCGCGATTGCCTCGCTCGTGCTGGTCACCGCCCCGCTCGCCCTGCTCGAAACCGAAAAATCACGCCGTATGAGTCTGCGCGAGGCTGGTCACCTGTTTATCCAGTGCGCCCCGCTCTTTGGTGCGCTGTTCCTGTTCAACCTCATCGAGAGCATGCCCAAGTTCGTGATGGAAGGCACACTGGCCTACAAATACCAGCTGTACTTTAATGCACTGTTCTTTCCAGCGCAGGCTATTTTGTTGAGCATTGGATTTATCTATAAACCGCAGCTCCTACGTCTGTCGAGCATTTGGGCGAATCCGCGCAAGCGTCGCCGCTTTGACTTGATTATTGTTGCCGTTATGGCACTGATCGTGGTCATTACCGGAGCGTGCGCCGCATTTATGGCAGGCCCCGGCATCCCCATCATGAGCTTTATGTACGGCCTCAACTTTGAGCGCTACCGCACGCTGGCACTGCTAATGGTTGTCGCCGGCGGCGTCACCGCGGCAATCGACTTTATCTACGCCATCATCACGGTGTTGCGCCACGCCGGCGATGTCACCAAGATCTACCTGATCTGCTTCGCCGTAAGCGTGGTGCTGCCGGTGATCCTGATTAAGCTGCTGGGTCTGATGGGCGCCGTGGTGAGCTACCTAGCCATCATGGCCCTACTCCTGGTGCTGCTGATAATCGAGTACGCCCACATCCGCCAGCGCATCGAGCGCGACCGCAACCCCTACGGCGCCTAATTAGCTGCCCCGGTCACCGGAATTTGCGATGGAATCGCCCCGGCTGGGGTCTCGTTGAAGACAATATGCATTACGTAAAACTAAGTGAGTAGATTTTTACCGAATCCCTGACCACACCGACAGAGCACAAGTCTGTGACCTGCGGTTTTATTGAGGCAAATATGTTGGGTGCTCGGCATTTCCAAAAAAGTCTACTCACTTAGCCAGCGGGCAGCCAAATGATTATTTAATCCCCGTCCCAGAGAAATCAATTAGCGGGCAGAAGGGCAAGAGTAGTCAAAAAAGCCCCGTCCCAAATTAGCTACCACTTGCACCGATTATTCGCCCGGGTTGATGTTCGCGTAGAACTCCGCCCCATCATCGAGCCGCAGGATGCCCACGCGACCGAACTCGGAGCCGGTGGCGGCGGCGCAGTCGATGTCGATGCGATCGGGCACGCCGGCGGTATCCTCGCCACCCAGGCGCACAATCTGCCCGCGGCCCGACTCCTCATCGAGCCCCGCCAGGCCGCCAACCTCGCAATAGCGCCCAAGCGACACCGTGGGCGTGTGGCCGCTCACCACGACCGGGCCCTCGCCCTCGGCAGAAAGCAGTCCCGTCGGCGCATCCCAATAGCCGTGACGAATCCACAGCAGGTCATCGGACGACTGCACGGCGAGCATTTGCCGCAGCAGCTCGCTATCGGCATCGACCGCTCCCCTGCCGTCACCGCAATCGACACCATGCTCAAGCAAAAACGCGCGCGCCGCCTCGGTCTGGATGCCGGCATGCACCAGCAGGTACGGGCGCTCCTCGGTCTCGGCCACCGCGTAGAGCGGCAGCGCGGCCATCCATCGCACGAGCTCCTCGTATGCCTCAAATTCCATGTCGTTGAGCTGCTCGCTCGTCGTCCAGCCACCGTTGATATCCCAGGTCTCGGCATCGAGCGGGTCCTGGCCAATGATGGCATCGAGCATGATCTGCTCGTGATTGCCCTTGAGCACGTGGGCGTTGGGCAGCGAGCGCACGAGCTTAATAACGCCGACCGGATCGGGCCCGCGATCGATCATGTCGCCCAGCACGTACAGCGTGTCGTCGGACGTCAACGAGATCTTAGACAGGGCCTCGTCAAGCGCACGCACGTGCCCGTGAGCATCAGATGTCACATAGATCGCCATGGTACGCCTCTCCTTGCATTGCGGTCTAAGCCCGGCGCCGCAACTAAAACTTCAAGTTGAACTTAAACGTTACCCATTGTACTCCGTTGCAATAAAGCTGGAAAGGGTTTCCGAGCAGAGGCAAAGACGGCAGCCGTCTATGACGATATCGCGCACGCCCGTAATCCGCCCCCATAAACCCACCACCTTTGGGTACAAATAACCGCAGACAACTGACCGTGCCACGCCAACCACCCAGGAGCGGACACTATCCATGAACCAGATACTTCTCTTTATCGGCCTCGTCATCATTTTGTGCCTGACCATCAAACCCGTCGGCAAAAAACTCCCCTTCCCCACCCTCCTCATCTTTATTGCGCTCGGCATGCTGCTCGGCGTCAACGGTCCGGCGCACATCGACTTTAGCGACTACGCGCTCACCGAAACCGTCTGCAGCACGGCGCTGCTGTTCATCATGTTCTACGGCGGCTTTAACACCAACATCGACCGTGCCAAACCCGTCGCCGCGCCCGCTGTGCTGCTGAGCACGCTCGGCGTTATCGCCACCGCCGGCATCACTGGCGTGTTCGCACACTTCGCACTGGGCTTCGACTGGATCGGCGGCCTGCTGCTGGGCTCGGTCGTGGCGTCGACCGACGCGGCGAGCGTCTTTAGCGTGCTGCGCGAGCACAACCTGTCGCTAAAGGGCGGCACCGACTCGCTGCTCGAGGTCGAATCGGGCTCCAACGACCCCGTCGCCTACATGCTCACCGCGGTACTCGCCACCCTCGCGGCGGGTGGCAACATCGACATTCCCGTGCTGCTGGCCAAGCAGATCATCCTGGGCGTGGGGCTGGGCCTTGCCATCGGCTGGATATCCAGCCGCCTGATTGAGCGCGCACACGCAACGGCCGAGGGCGCGCAGACTATCTTTTTGTTCGCCGTGGCGATCGTCGCCTACGCACTGCCGAGCTACCTGGGCGGCAACGGCTTTTTGGCCGTATACCTGGCAGGCATTGTGCTGGGCGCGAGCGACATCACCGGCAAGGTCGAGATGGCGCACTTCTTTGACACCCTTACCGAGATGGCCGAGATGACGATCTTCTTCTTGCTCGGCCTGCTCGTCACGCCCGCGCGCCTGCCGCAAATGCTGCTACCCGGCCTGGCGCTCATGGCGTTTATGCTCTTTGCGAGCCGCCCCATCGCCGTCGGTCTGCTGCTGGCGCCCTTTAAGACGAGCCCTCGCCAGGTTGCGCTCGTAAGCTGGGCGGGCTTGCGCGGCGCGGCTTCGGTCGTCTTTAGCCTCTTTGCTGTGGTGGCCGGCGTTCCCGGCGGACACGACCTATTTGACCTGGTGTTTGTGATTGCCGTATCGAGCATTGTGGTGCAGGGTTCGCTACTGCCGGCGGTGGCGAAGAAACTCGATATGATCGATGCGGCCGGCGACGTGCGCCGCACCTTTAACGACTACCACGACGAGGACGGCATGTCGTTTGTAAAGCTCAAGGTGGGCGCTGGCCATCCGTTTGCCGGGCGCTCGCTCGCCGATATTGGCAGCGCGACGGACATGCTCGTGGTCTTGGTGCTGCGCGACGGGGCACACCCGGTACTGCCCAACGGCGATACCGTCATCGAGGAAGGCGACCTTCTGGTGATGGCAGCCCCAACGTTCGAAGAGCGTGCCGAGGTTACGCTGCGCGAGGTCACCGTGACGCCCCACGGTCGCCTGGCCGGTCAGCGCCTGCGCGACGTGCCGCAGGGCAAGCACCCGTTTATCGTGGTGATGCTCAAGCGCGACGGCCAAACCATCATCCCCGATGGCAACACCCTAATATACGCCGGCGACGAAGCCGTCATCGCCACGCTCGCGTCGTAGCGGCCAGGGGTTAGCTAATTTGCGACGAAGAAATCAAGCGCCTAGAGAACCTCATGCCTTCGCTCGCAGATTTGGATTTGCCCGAGGAGTAAAGCACCCCTCCCCCATGTAACCATCCTGTAAATCATAGCGGCGCACTCGGGTTTTGCTGTGATTCGGTCGCGCCTGACGCTCCACTGTGCTAAAGTATCCCGAACGTTCAAACGACTACGAGGGGAACTAGAAGATGGCACGTGTGCACAACTTCTCAGCTGGCCCGGCCGCACTGCCCACAAGCGTGCTCGCCGAGATCGCCGACGAGATGATGGACTACCGCGGCTGCGGCATGTCCGTGCTCGAGATGAGCCATCGATCTAGTATGTACCAGCAGATCATCGACGACGCCGAGGCAACCCTGCGTCGCCTGCTGAGCATCCCCGACAACTACCGTGTCCTGTTTTTGCAGGGCGGCGCCACGCTGCAGTTTGCGGGCATCCCCATGAACCTTATGCGCTGCGGCCGCGCCGGCTACGTCGTGACCGGCAACTTCGCCAGCAAGGCGTACCAGGAGGCCGCCAAGTACGGCGAGGCGGTGCTGCTCGCGAGCTCCGAGGAAACCAATTTCGACCGCATTCCCACCATGGCCGACGTCAACGCGCGCATTGCCGCCGAGGCCACGGGCGACGGGCTCGACTACGTCTACATCTGCCAGAACAACACCATCTTCGGCACCATGTTCCACGAGCTGCCCGATTGCGGCGACGTGCCGCTGGTCGCCGATGTCTCGAGCTGCTTTTTGTCGCAGCCGCTCGACGTCGAGCGCTACGGACTCATCTACGCCGGCGCTCAGAAAAACGCCGGCGCCGCGGGCGTGACCGTGGTCATCGTGCGCGACGATCTCATCGCAGATGGCCCCGCCTTTGCGCAGACGCCGCAGTACATGGACCTTAAGACCCAGACCGCCAAGGGCTCCATGCTCAACACGCCTAACACCTTTGGCATCTACGTATGCGGCAAGGTGTTCCATTGGGTGGAGCAGACCGGCGGGCTCGCAACCATGGCCGAGCGCAACTGGGCCAAGGCCAACCTGCTCTACGACCTGCTCGAGCACAGCGAGCTGTTCCACGGCACCACACAGCAAGACAGCCGCTCCATCGCCAACGTCACCTTCCGCACCGGCGACGCCGAGCTCGACGCCGCCTTTGTCGCGGGCGCGGCCGAGCACCAGATTCAAAACGTCAAGGGCCATCGCCTGGTAGGCGGCATGCGCGCCAGCGTCTACAACGCTGTGACCATGGAAGACGTGCAGGCACTGACCTCGTACATGAAGGACTTCGAAGCGCAGCATAGTTTGAGCCCGCGATCTAACTAGCCCGCAACACGCGGGCTGACCAGCCACCTCAGACCATCCTGTTTAGATCAAAACCTGCTAAGGAGTTTTTCCATGCGTAAGATTAAGACCATCGACGACATCACCAAAGACGGCAAAGTCGAGTTTGGCGAGGGCTACGAGTTTGTGGGCGCCGCCGAGGAGGCCGACGCCATCCTGATGCGCTCGACCGACCTGCACGGCTACGAGCTGCCCGAGGGCATTCGCGCCATCGCCCGCTGCGGCGCCGGCGTCAACAACATCCCCGTCGAGGAATACGCCAAGAAGGGCGTCGTCGTCTTTAACTCCCCCGGCGCCAACAGCAACGCCGTCAAGGAGCTCGTCTTGGGCATGCTGGTGCTTTCGAGCCGCGGCGTGGTGCAGTCGATGAACTGGGTGCGCGACAACGCCGACGATCCCGATATCCAGGTCGATGCCGAGAAGGCCAAGAAGGCCTTTGTGGGCCGCGAGCTCAAGGGCAAGCGCATCGGCGTCATCGGTCTGGGCAACGTGGGCTCCAAGGTCGCTAACGCCTGCGTCGATCTGGGCATGGACGTCTACGGCTACGACCCGTTCATTTCCGTCGAACACGCGTGGGTGCTGAGCCGCGAGGTGCAGCGCGTAGGCACGCTCGAGGACCTCTGCCGCGGCTGCGACTACCTCACCGTGCACGTGCCCAGCAAGGCCGACACCATCGGCATGATCAGCACCGAGCAGATCAACCTGCTGGCCCCGGGCGCCGTGCTCATCAATTACGCGCGCGAGACCATCATTGACGAGGACGCCGTCGACGCTGCCCTGCACGCGGGCAAGCTCAGCTGGTTTAGCTGCGACTTTGCCACGCCCAAGACGGTCAAGATGCCCAATACGTTTATTACCACGCACTCGGGCGCCGGCACCGGCGAGGCCGAGGCCAACTGCGCCGACATGGCCATCAGCGAGCTCAAGGATTACCTGGAAAACGGCAACATCGCGCACAGCGTCAACTACCCCGCCTGCAGCATGGGCAAGGCGCGCGCCGCGAGTCGTATCGCCTGCCTGCACGCCAACGTGCCCAACATGATCGGCCAGATCACGGCAATTCTCGCCAAGGACAACGCCAACGTGCAGCGCATGACCAACGAGTCCGCTGGCGAGAACGCCTACACCATGTTCGACACCGATGAGCACCTGGACGGCAGCACGATCGAGGCACTTAAGCAAATTCCGTCGATGTATCGTGTGCGCGTGATTAAATAGCGCCGGCGCCAATCCTGCCAGACAGACCACGAAGCCCATTCGGCCCCCGTTTTCACGAAACGGGGGCCGATTTTGTTGCTCCGGACGACTTTAAAATGATACCCAGAACAAGTTTTTTCAGATAATAGATAGTGAGGCTCAAGTCGCTAAGCACACCCGCTTTGATAAACAGCTTTATCAGGGACTTTAGTAGGTAAAAATCGATCACTATGTGCCGAATGTAAGTTGACTGTCCATTTTCCGAAACACCTTATTCTAGATAGCATTTTTAAGGCCCCTCCAAGGCGAAATATAAGTCTTTTTGTGACCAAAACTCTAGTCCGCGCGACCGTTTTCCACCCGCGCGGCTACATTCCTGCCCAATCGATAAAAATCTCCTCACGAAGCCGCCGTTCGAGCTCCTGCTGTCGCGGCGTCTTGTCTTTCAGCGGCACATCGAGATAGGACATGATGAGCTCCATCACCACGCGGAAGGCATCGGAGTCGGCCAGCTGACCATAGGTCATCAGAATGACGGGATATCCCATCGCTTGCAGCGCCGTCGTTCGATCGGAGTCCGAAATCTTGGATTCTATGGATCCGTGAATGGCTTTACCTTGGCATTCAACCAGACACTCTCTGCTGCCGTCCTTATTTGCCAGCAGGATATCGGCATAGCGCCTATCAAGCCCCGAAATCAGGCGGGCACTGCGCGTCAAGCGAATCTCGACGTTATTGGTAAGGCGCAGCCCTTCGCCGCCGCGCAACCTCGTAAGGCCAAACAGCATCGAAGCCTGGACCTCGAGCGGCGATGCCGCCACCCCCGTAATGCATTTCGCGGCACGCGTGAACGATTTAGCGCCGCGGAGCCCCGGGATCTTATCGACGTACTCGGTAAGTTCAGAGAGCTCAATCAAGGGAAGTCGTTTCCACAGGTCCGTTGGATTCCCCGAGGTATCCTTTACGTTTTCCCAGCCCGACCGTGCGTCACCCCACCGGCCCCCGTATGCCTGCTCAAGTGCCGACTTTACCTGAGGCGCAATCTTGCACACGGCAAAGGTGCCGCACATCTCATACATGCACATGATCAGACGCTCGTTTGAGACCGAGGAAGCCAGGGTCAGCAGGGTAAAGAGCGGGGACGCGACATCGAGGCCAAACTCTGTCTGTCGCATGGAATCAAACGGCCTCTCCCCGTTCCAAACATGCCTGACAATGCGATCGCCCTTACGCCCGCAGCCGCCCTGCGCCAAAACGTGTAACGGGGTGCCCAGGAAATGCGCGACGAGCGGATGCTCGCAAAGGCGCTCCCTGCGCGGATCGTCCGCAGAATCGGGCAGGTCCGGCATTATCGCCAAAACCTGTGGAGGTATCCGGTGATACCGAAAGGCAGATATGTCGCACAGCATGTCGTCCATAAAGGCTACGTACCCACCGCGCCGTTTGTAAACCCGCTCGGACGGCAAACGCGCTGGCTCGGCCTGCGAACGGTAAATGCTGCTGCGCGCGCGTCGCGAATCTCTCAGGAGGCTTACAATCGGTTTGGAAAGCAGACTGATTGTGAGGTTGCATATGGTTGATGAGGACTTTGCCTGGCGGCTTGCTCAGGAGCTCGTGCGGATCGACAGCTCAGACCCGGGCGCGTATGAGGATGAAATTGAGCGGTATATCAAAGCGCTGGTTGAGGCTCAGCTGGAGCGGTTGAGTCATCCGGTGCTCCATGCCGTGCAGGTTGAGGAACTCGAGGTGCTCCCCGGACGCCGCAACCTTATGATTACCATACCGGGCGTGAGCGACGAGCCGCGGCTGGTCTATATCTGCCACATGGATACCGTCACCTTGGGCGACGGCTGGGATACAGGCATTCCGCCGCTCGGAGCAATCGTGCGTGACGATAAACTCTATGGCCGCGGTGCCTGCGATATGAAGGGTGGCCTGGCCTGCGCCATTTCCGCACTGTTCCATACGCTCGAGCGCATGACGGCAAGCGGTGAGCTGCCCCGACGTGGCTTTTCGCTCATCTGCTCGGTCGACGAGGAAGACTTTATGCGTGGCTCCGAGGCGGCCATTGATGCCGGCTGGGTCGGTTCGCGCGAATGGGTGCTGGACACCGAGCCCACCGACGGACAGATCCAGGTGGCGCACAAGGGGCGCACATGGTTCGAGATTGAGATGGCAGGCGTCACGGCGCACGCGAGCCAGCCTTGGAAGGGCGCCGACGCCGTCGCCGCCATGGCAGAGGTCGTCTGCGCGTTGCGCCGCGCGTTCATGGCGCTGCCCGTACACGATGAGCTGGGGCCATCGACCATCACGTTTGGACAGATCGAGGGCGGCTACCGCCCCTATGTCGTGCCCGACCATGCCAAGGTCTGGGTCGATATGCGCCTGGCCCCGCCGACTGATACGGCCGCCGCGACGCGCATGGTAGAGCAGGCCATCGCCGGCGCCGAAGCCGCGGTCCCCGGCTGCCATGGAAGCTATACCGTGACAGGCGACCGCCCCGCCATCGAGCGCGATCCAAGCTCTCCCCTTCTGGCTGCACTCAAGCGTGCCGCCGATGACGTGACGGGCACAGACACGACCGTCGGCTTCTTTACCGGCTACACCGACACTGCCGTCATTGCCGGCAAGACAGGCAACCGCAATTGTATGAGCTACGGCCCCGGCTCGTTGGCGCTCGCGCACAAGCCCAACGAGTATGTGCCCCATGCCGATATCGTTCGCTGCCAAAACGTGCTCATCGCGCTTGCCGATCACACGCTCTGGGACGCAAGCGGCCAAGTTGGGGCATAATAAGCCGCGAACAAACCGACTCGCGCGTTAGGACCGCCCATGAAAGCACTTCCGTTTCCCTGCATCCGCCCAGCTCAGGACCGCGTGCTCGAGGCGCTGCCTGCGATGGGCGGTATCCTGAGCGGCAACGACGCCCTGCGCGGCGCCATTGCTGACGGCCTAATGCTCAAGGATCCAGGCGCGGCGTATTACGTGTACGAGTGTTCGGGAGAGCTGGGACGCGTGACGGGCGTTGTGGCAATTTGCCCGGTTGGTGTACTGACGGACGACAACGCGTCCTCCGCAGATGCGGCCGCAGCCGCCCGCGCAATCGCCGAGCTTAAGGTGCAGCCTCGCCCTGTAACGCTCGCCTACGAAGCCTCGCCCGTCATGGATATCATCCTCGGCGCCGCCAAAGAAGGCGCGTCGCTCTATGCCGTCACCGACCCCGCCGGCATTACGCACCGTGTGTGGGAGGTCAAGCGCGAGGACGCCGTTGCTGCCATCCGTGCCATGCTCGATCAGGCACCCGACCCCGTGTTCGCCGGTGACTCCGCCTATGCCGCCGCACTGGCTGCGGCATCGCAGATTCTGGCCGATGAGGCCCGTGCCGCCGGAACGTACACCGGCAAAGAGCCGTTCAACTTTGCCGTAGCTGCGCTCTTCCCCGCCGCGCAGGTCAGCGGCGGCGCGCCGCAGGTTCCGACGGGTCTGCTCACTCACCAGATCTCACGGTTCTAGCGGACTCAAACGCGAAGCTGGAAAACCCAGCATCCAAACAAACAAGGGGCGGGGATGCAATGCCTGTGCATGCATCCCCGCCCCTTTCGCATCAAACAATTTCGCCGGCAAACCGCGCCGCAACGCCAGCGCTACCCGCGCTGCGGGCCTACTGCCGCTACAAGCGGTTCAAGCCCCAGCTCGCGCGCGTAATCCTCCTGCGTAAAGACTTCGACCAACTCAAACGTGTCGGATTCGTCGTCAAACGCAAAGTGCAGCACCGAGCAGTTGCCCGGCACGCGATCGCGCTCGTCGGCCGCCGCACCCTTCACGTGATCCATAAACTCCTTGATAGCCGAGCCATGGCTTACCGCGAGCACACACGTATGGTCCGGACGCTGCATGAGTTCGGTCAGCGTCGCCACCATGCGCTCGCGCACCTGGATCTGGCCCTCGCCGCCAAATTGACGATAGAAATCGCGCCACGGGCGCTCGGGCATAAGCATCACGCGCTCGGCCTCAAAGTCGCCAAAGAACCACTCACGCAGGCCGTCCAGGCGCTCGTACGCCAAGCCCGGCCACAAGTTGGCGATAGTCTGCTCGGTGCGATGAAGCGTGGAGGTGTAGGCATGATCGGGCTCAATGCCGCGCGCACGTAAAAACATGCCGGCGCGCGCCGCCTGGTCGCAACCCAACTGCGTAAGCGGCGAGTCACTCCACCCCTGAATGATACGCTTAAGGTTGAATATCGTCTGTCCATGACGGACCAGATACAGATCTTTATTCATAGGGGTCCTTTCGTTCGTTACCAACCCAAGAGCGAAAACGCCCCGTCGCAATAGCCAAAATGAAGCACGGCACCGTTGTCGGGCAGCTCTCCCCCGCCAGTCACATACTCAAGAAACTCCTGGCAGGCTGAGCCGTGGGAAACCGCCAGCACGCAGTCGTGCTGCGGCCTGGCCATGATGCGGGACAGCGCCGCGACCATGCGCGACTGAAGCTGCACTTCCGACTCGCCGCCAAAGGCCACCGGATAATCGCCCCAGGGCTGCGGCGGCATCTCGCGATTTGATGTGCCCTCCAGCGAGCCAAAATGCCACTCACGCAGGTCATCGACCAGCTCAATGGAACGGCCCTCGCCAACGATAAGCTCGGCCGTATGCCGTGCCCGGCCCAACGGCGAGGAATACACATGATCAAAGGCCACGCCACGCGCCGCAAACGCCGTACGCGCCGTCAGCGCCTGCTCGCGCCCGCGCGCCGTAAGCGGCGAATCGTGCCAGCCCTGCAAAATGCTCTGCACATTGAGCTCAGTCTGCCCATGCCGCACCAAATACAGATCTGCCACACACCCTCCCCTCGTACCACCACAAAGGGGACAGGAGCCTTTGTGGTGATTTTGCCGCCGGATTGCACCGCAACGACGCACAACTACAGCAGCACGTCGGCAAGCGGACGCTTGGGTACGTGGTGCACCTGCGCCTCGTCGCGCCAATAATTGATGGAGCCGTCGGGGTTGGAATCGATCGCATCGATCACCTGTGTCTCGGCCGGAACGCCAAACGCCATGATCAGCTTGAGCTCATACTTGTCGTTATTGAGCCCCATGGCTTCGATCGCGCGGGGCGTAAAGGCCTTGAACATGCAGGCTGCCACCTCGGGCGTGGCGCTGCGGGCGGCGAGCATCATCGTCTGCGCGGCAATGCCCGTGTCGACCTCGGTAATGGGAGCGGCAGGCTTGCCCGGAACGGCGCGCTCGGCCAGAATCGCGATGTAGCCGGTCGGGCGCTCACCCTCGGCAGGACCCGGCCAGTCCTTAAGTGCGCCGGCCCATGCGAGCTCGTCAAATACACGCGCGCAATCCTCGGCACCGCTCACCACGTGAAAACGCAGACGCTGAGCATTGGCGCCGCAGGGAGCCAGGTGCGCCAGTTCCGCCAACTCGAGCAAAAACTCGCGCGGCACGCGCATAGACTCGTCAAAGCGACGGCACGTACGGGCACGACGGACCAGCGCATCAAACGCTTCCAGACCGAGCTTTTCGCAACCTTGCTTTGCCATCGATTCGACACTCGACGGTGCCTCGGGAACTGCTTCGTTCATAGGGACCCCCAATACAAGCCAATTGTCCTTAGGAAAATCTAACCTAAAACGTAGGCAATAACGAACAGGGCTGCAATGTTCTACACCTGTTGAATAGAAAATCGCGACGTGGGGAACAACGGAAACAATTCGGGGCCTTTGGGTTACGTTTCGCCCTCCCCGACCCATACGTCAGCGCCCTTAGGGGATACTGGTTGTAACGATCAAGGCTTACGCCGCACGGAAAGGAGACTTATGGGCATCTTTAAGAACGATGACCAAAAATCGAGCCAGTTTGGATTTGACGAGAAAAGCATGGCGGGCAAAGCCGTCAAGGCCGTACGCTGGATCTACGCCATCACGGGCGTCTTAGCACTCATTGCTGGTATCGCGCTGCTTTTTGCACCTGCCAAGTCCCTCGTCTTTTTGACGACCGTCCTGGGTTTTTACTTTGTAATCACCGCTGCCATCAGACTATTCACTGCCATTTTTGAGCCGCTGCTACCCACCGGCTGGCGCGTGACGAGCATCATCTCCAACCTACTCATTATCTTGGGCGGCGTCATAATCCTGCGCAACCAGGCCTTCTCGACCGCGACACTCACCACGATGGTGGTTATCGTGGCCGGCTTTGGCTGGATTGTCGAAGGTGTCATGTCCATTCTGGAGTCCGAGCTTTCGTCCAACCGCGCCCTTGCCATCCTGAGCGGTGCACTCTCCATCATCGCCGGCATGTTCGTGTTTATCTATCCGCTGTGGTCGGCCAAGATGCTTGTCATCTTTAGTGGCGCCGCGCTGCTGGTGTTTGGCGTAACGCTCATTGTTCGCGCCATTCAATTTGGCAAACTGGTGCACTAGATGCCGCGAACGCTCTTTATTGATGCCGACGCCTGCCCGGTCACGCGCGAGTCGATTGACTGCGCGCGGCGGGCGGGCGTCGCCGTTGTTATCGCCGGCAATAGCACGCAAAACCTGGAACGACACATTCGCCGCGACGACCCGTGCGATGCCGAGCACGCGCGACGCGGCTTTTGGGTCACGACGCTCGACGTGAGCGTGGGCGCCGACAGCGCCGACTTTGCCATTGTCGAACGCCTGCAGGCGGGCGACGTGGTCGTGACGCAGGACATTGGCTTGGCGAGCATGGTGCTCGGGCGCGATGCCGCCGCCATCGGTGTGCGCGGGCGCGTGTACGACAAGGCGACTATCGACATGCAGCTGTTTATTCGCCACGAGGAAAAGAAGGTACGCCGCGCCGGCGGACGCACTCGCGGTCCGGCAGCATTTACCAGCGAAGACCGCGCCCGCTTTAAACGCAACCTCACCGAGTTGCTGCACTAACCAAGGTAGATTTTTGAGACATGCCTAAAATCTACCTTTTTGTTTTGAGCGGTGTGAGCGCTCGGAATCCATGGCTCAACAAAAAACGGGCTTCAAAATGCCATGCGTCGCCGCATTGCGCAGGCGCTGAGCATGGCTATTTGAAGCCCATTTTTTAGGCCCACTTAGAGGCCAACGGCGGAGAGGATGAGGCCCCAGCCAGCGCCGATGACGTACATCATGATCAGGAACACGGCATTTTCGCGGGCGCTGCGGTTGGTGCGGAACAGCACCAGATAACCCACGCCGGCGGAAATGAGCGTGCCGGCGAGCATCGGCGCCAGTTGCAGCGCGCCTTCCAGATACAGCTGTGTAATGACCACGCTCGCCGAGCAATTGGGAATCAGCCCGACAAGCGCCGAACCCAGGACAGCGAGTGTCTCGTTGCCGCGCAGGAACTGCTCGATCGCGGACTCGCCGAACGTCTCGAGCACGGCGACCAGAATCAGCGTCACCAGAAAAATGAATACCGAGACCTGCACGGTGTGCGAGATCGCACTGCGGATGATCGACAGGACAGGCGTCCCTTCGTGGGAGTGAGAGTGACCGTGACCATCATGGTGTTCATGTTCGCCCTCATGACCGTGATCGTGGCCATGTCCGTGTTCGTGCTCGTCCTCGTCTTCATCACAACCGCAATGGTCGCGCTCGCACAGCTCGTGGATGTGGTCGGCGCTCACGCCTGCCTCGGCCACCTCGTCGATGATGTCACCGCCGCTGTGGTCGTCGTGCGCGCAGTTCACGTGGGCCGGGTTGGCCGCGGTTCCCAGCACGGTACGGCGAATCGCCGCGTGCGCGCGGGCGTTACGGCGCAGGCCGCGAATGGCAGCGTCCACGATAAAACCCGTGACCAGTGCGATCAGCGCTTTCGAAGCCAAAAGCATCGCCATAGTCTGCACGGGAACCTGCTCGGCAAGCAACAGCGGCAGCATCTCATCGGAGGTCGAAAGGAACACCGCCACCAACGTGCCCAAGGTCACGACACGGCCGGCATACAGCGTTGCTGCCATGGCCGAAAATCCGCACTGCGGCACCATGCCCAGCAACGAGCCAACCACGGGACCCGCGGCGCCGGCGCGCTTGATAGCGCCGTTGACGCGGTCGCCCGCAACGTGCTCAAGTGTCTCGAGAGCAAGATACGTCACCAACAAAAACGGCACCAGCGACAGCGTGTCCTTGCCGGCGTCGAGCAGAATATCAATCAGTAAATCCATGACGGATGGAACCTTTCGTGTCTTTCGGCAGCATTGTAAAAGTCCTAGCGGTCAACTAGGGTATTGTAGTTGTCCCGGGCGCGGTGCCAATAGTTGCCCATGGTAAACTATCATCTCGCCACAACTCAGTAACCCCGAGCCGCGCGACGCGGCCCGTCCAAGGAGCAGCCTATGAACGTTTCGCAAGCACTTGAATACGAGCGCCAGCCGTTTATTCCCATGTTTATCTATGGCGACCACGGTGCCATGGAGTCCGAACGCCAGAAGGGCGAAGAGGCCCTCAAGGTGCTCGAGACCGAGTACTTTACCGCCGAGGGCGACCCCGGCTTCGACTTTGCCACCGTGCGCGACCTGGCCGATCGCAACCGCGACCTGTGCGACCAGATCGGCGAGGCGCGTCTGCGCAATGTGACGCCCGCGACGCTCTCGCGCGGCCTGTCCGATGCCGACACCTGCGCGGCCATCGGTAAGATGCAAAAGCGTACCGCCGCATCGGTCATGCGCGAGATCCGCGGCGACCGCGACGCACTCGGCGTGGCCTACGCCCGCAAGCCCATCCAGGGCACCGTGCTGGGCATCGACATCGAGACCACCGGCCGTGCGCCCGAGCGCGGCTATATCATCAACGTGGGCTGGGAGATCATGGACCTCACGAGCGACGCCGTCCCGCACGACGCCGAGGCGCACTACTGCGGTCTGCCCGACATCTATCGCGGCGAGGATGTGCCGCTGTCGAATATCCACCACATTACCTGGGCCGACATCGACGGCAAAAAGCCATTCCGCGAGGATAAGGAGCTGCAGAAGCAGCTGCTCAAGCTCATGAAGAAGTATCCGTACATGGCGCACAACGCCGCCTTTGAGGACAGCTGGTTCAAGATTCACCTGGACGGTTACGCCGAGGCGCGCCGTGCCGGCAAGATCATCGTCATCGACTCGCGCCAGATCTGCCGCAGCCTGGACGCCGACGTGCGCTCGCTCCCCCGCGAGTCCGCGCCCGCTGCGCTCGAGAACTGGGCGCGCCGCCGTGGCACCCTCGCCGCCGACGCTAACGAGCAGCACCTGGGCCTCGACGACACCAACCTCATGCTCCGTACCGTCCAGGCCGAGTTCAACCTCAAGAACCTGTTTGCGAAATAGCAACGCCTGTGACAAACACTGCTTGCTCACGAGCGACCTCGCAGCGGGAAACCCCGCTGCGAGGTCGCCCTAAGTTCCATAGGCAGGCCCGCTCCTCACAAATTCTGAACCCTATTTTTTAACTATTTCGACACTTTCCCGACACGTGATTTGTGTTCGGATGGCAATACATCGATACCAAATGTGCAGCAATTGAGTATTTCTATGCTATAGCCGAGCTGCGAAACCATTTATTTAGGGCGTATCAACCCATAATCGCGTCAAGCTTTTGGACAGCATTTGGTTAGACCGCTAAAACGGCTTTCCCGCTCAGCGCCATCAACACGGCATTAGCTGACACGATATATACCATGAGTATCGTATTGTCACATACCACTGCAAAAGCGGTCTACCAAGCCGCGCATTCGGTGTCTGCGAAAGACATCGAGTCCTGCAGCTCTGCCGCAATTTACGGATCGTGCCCCACCGGAGCGCTCCTCGATGCGGCCGCAGAATGGCTTATCAAACATGATGTTGCCCGCGACGCAAATGAATCCCTCGAGGTCATGGTGTTTGATCGTAGGAACGCGCGCTACGCGATGGACTGTCGATGCCACGTTTCGTCAAAGCGATTCTCATGCTCGCGTTTTATAGAGCTAGAAGATGACATCTACATTGTTGGCGTTGAGCTTTGTGCACTTCAGGCCGCCACCTATCTCCCTTTTCGCGAACTAGTGGAGTACTACTTTGAACTGTGCGGCGCTTATTCCCTAGGAACCGGCTCTTCCACCTCCTATACCGAGCGTTTCGCGCTTACCTCGACCGAGAGGCTAAAGCAGTTCTTTAATTCCATTACCAGATGCGACGGTTTGGCCCTTGCCCGAAAGGCGATTCAATGTGTACGCGATGGATGCCGGTCTCCCATGGAAACGGCATTTGTCATGATGCTTACGCTGCCCAAAAGCGAAGGAGAGCTTGGCATCAAGGGAGTTGAGACCGACTACGAAGTGAAGGTCACCGCTGCAGCAAAGGACCTCACAAGACGCAAAAAGTTCTATATGGATGCGTATCTAAAGAAATCTCGCACAGACGTTGAATACAACGGTTTTATCACGACGCGGAAGAAGACCGCGCCATCGACGAAGAACGCAAGAACGCACTTGCGTCCATGGGCTACGGAATCATCACCGTCAGCCGTTATTCCTTTATGCATGCCAGCTCTTTCGTTAGGGTCATGGAGGCAATCCAACGAAAAGAAGGTATACGCCCCTCGCGTCTGCCAAAAGACTTTCGAATCACGCAAGAGGACCTGAGACTGTTTGTGCTCAGACAGTTTATTGAGGAGAAGAAACGAATCCAGGAGGAGCTTCGCCAGGATTCCGAAGAGCGTCAACGAATCGACCTCGAAAAAGCAATGTTCGAAGGCATCACGTTGGATGATCCGACGATTAACGAAGCGTCGGTAATCGATGACATGCAGACTGCCGAACCCGACAGCCCATCACTCAACCAAACAAGCAGCTTCACGCCCGAGGGCAGGGTCTTCGGGGCCGGAAACTAGGCTGACTAACAAGGTGGGTACCCTAGCGACGTGCAAAATTGCGAGTATTCAGCAGAGCCGGGTGTCCATTACCCTCGAGTGGATCCAAAAGTGAAGCGAAATCACTCTTGCGTGAGAACGTTAGGCAACATTTGAGGAAGAACTCATCGGTTTACCACCCTAAGATAACTCTTTAACTGCATTATTTGGCCTGCGATAAATTAACAGACCCCCTATCGTTGCAGAATACTCCAATTTTTGCACGGCGCAGGGGCACCCACCCCGGCATCACCTATCAAAACCGCTTAGTCCGGGATCTCGTCCGCTTTTCCTCATTATTTTGTACGACGGATTGCCTAAACGATATTGACATATGAACATGCGCTCATATACTCGGAAGTAAGTTATATGAGCGCATGTTCATATGAAAGGATATTGCAATGAGCATCCGCGTTGATGAAACGAAACCCGACATCGAGGCCACCGAGCCCGCGATCCCCACCACCTGCTCGCCCGAGGACCTTCCCGACGAGGAACTTCTCTACGACCTCGCCGACCTGTTCAAGGTCTTCAGCGACACCACGCGCATCAAGATTCTCTATGCACTCATGGGTCGCGAGCTGTGTGTGGCGGACATCGCCGAAGCGACCGAAACCTCGCAGTCGGCAGTATCGCACCAGCTGCGCACGCTTAAGCAGTCGCACCTGGTCAAGTTCCGCCGCGACGGCCGCAACATCCTCTACTCGCTTGCCGACGATCACGTCTACACCATGCTTAACCAGGGCATGAGCCATATCTGCGAATAGCAATCAACCACGGTATCAGCGCGGCCAGCACCCAGACCGCTAACACAGGGAAAGGAACCCACCATGAAAAAGCAGTTCAAGCTCGACGAGATCGATTGCGCCAACTGCGCGCGTGAACTTCAGGACGAGCTGGCTAAGCTCGATGGCGTCAAGTCCGTTTCGGTCAACTTTATGACCCAGAAGCTGACGCTCGAGGCTGACGACGCCGAGTTCGACGAGGTCCTGGACCGCGTCGTTGAGTTCACCGCCGACGCCGAGCCGGACTGCGAAATCATTCTCTAACCCGCGCATACGTTGACCTGTAAGGCCGCGCTTGCCGCGGCCTTTGCTCGCGAAATTATATGAGCAAGTGTTCATACACTCAAATGGGAGGTTTGAATCATGGCAGCCGCCGATCCCAAAAAGAAAAAGAAGAAGCGCAAGAAGAAAGAGTCCCTTGAGCACAAGCGCAACCGCATCCTGGTAGCACTGGGCATTTTTGCCGTTGTTTATGCCCTCGACGAGCTCGGCGCCCTCACTATCGCATTTGGGGAGCCTGGCAACATCTACGCCAGCTTCGCGCTGTTCCTCGTGCCGTTTTTGATTGCCGGATACGACGTACTGCAAAAGGCATTCAATAACATCCGCCGCGGCAAGGCCTTCGACGAGAGTTTCCTTATGGCAGTCGCGACCATCGGCGCGTTTGCCATGGTGCTCTTCCCCGATACCGACCCGCACATGGCCGAAGGCGCCGCCGTCATGCTGTTCTACCAGGTCGGCGAGCTGTTCCAGGCATACGCTGTGGGCAAGAGCCGCAAGTCGATCAGTGCCATGATGGACATCGCGCCCGACTACGCTAACGTCGAGCAGCCCGACGGCACGCTCGAGCAAGTCTTCCCCGATGACATCGCCGTCGGCACCGTCATCGTCGTCAAGCCTGGCGAGCGCGTGCCCATCGACGGCATCATCGTCGATGGCGAGACACAGCTCGATACCGCCGCCCTTACTGGCGAGTCAGTCCCCCGTCCGGCCAAAACCGGAGACGATATCATCAGCGGTTGCATCAACATGACGGGCCTCATCCACGTGCGCACCACCAAGCCCTTTGGCGAGTCCACCGTCGCGCGCGTCCTGGAACTCGTGGAGAATGCCAGCGAAAAGAAGGCGCGCACCGAGAACTTCATCACGCGCTTCGCCCGCGTCTACACGCCCGCCGTCACCGGCGCGGCCGCGGTACTCGCGCTCGGCGGCGGTTTGGTCACCGGCGCCTGGTCCAACTGGATCCTGCGCGGCCTGACCTTCCTGGTCGTCAGCTGCCCGTGTGCGCTCGTGATCAGCGTGCCGCTCAGTTTCTTTGGCGGCATCGGCGGCGCGTCCAAGCTGGGCGTTCTCATCAAGGGTTCCAACTACCTCGAGACGCTCGCCGATGTGGACACCGTCGTCTTTGACAAGACGGGCACCCTCACCAACGGCACGTTCTCGGTCGTCGCGGTGCACCCCGAGGCAGGCTATACCGAGCAGTCGCTACTCGAGGTCGCAGCCCTCGCCGAGTCGTTCTCCGACCATCCCATCGCGCAGTCGGTGCGCACCGCCTTCCAGGGCGAGCTCGATCCCAAGCGCGTAAGCGACTCCGCCAACGACGCGGGCCATGGCGTGACGGCGACTATCGACAGCAAACATGTCGTCGTCGGCAACGCCAAGATGCTTGCTGCGGCCGGTATCGACGCTCCCAATTGCGAGGTCGTCGGTACGATCCTCCACGTGCTCGTCGACGGCACCTATGCCGGCCACATCGTAATTGCCGACACCATCAAGGTCGATGCGGAGCAAACGATTCTCGACCTGCACGCCGCCGGCGTCAAGCGCACCGTCATGCTCACGGGCGACCGCGAGGAGGTTGCGGCGTCTGTGGCCAAGCAGCTCGGCCTCGACGAGTTCCACGCGCAGCTGCTGCCGGGCGACAAGGTCGAGCGTGTTGAAGCGCTGCTCGCGGCCGAAAGTGGCAAGGGCAAGCTCGCCTTTGTCGGCGACGGTATCAACGACGCGCCTGTGCTTACGCGCGCTGATGTGGGCATTGCCATGGGCGCCATGGGTTCCGACGCCGCGATCGAGGCCGCCGACGTGGTGCTGATGGACGACAAGCCGTCCAACATCTCCCGTGCGATCCGCGTAGCACGCAAGACCATGTCGATTGTTTGGCAGAACATCATCTTTGCGCTGGGTATTAAGCTGCTGATTTTGGTGCTGGCAGCGCTGGGCATCGCCAATATGTGGCTTGCCGTCTTTGGCGACGTGGGCGTGGCGATCATCGCCATCCTGAACGCCATGCGCGCGATGGGTGTCAAGAACCTGTAGCGCCTGTGGTCCCTCCGGCCGGGACCGGGCTTGGTTTTGAAAACGTCCTCGACCAATGAAGTGCCCCCGTTCTGCTCCTTCGGAGCTACGAACGGGGGCGTTTCTG
>CAUDQR010000029.1 GCA_958451615.1 uncultured Collinsella sp.
ATTTCCCGGTTCGACGAACAGCCGATCGTGTCAAATTTGGTCTAACAGAGCCATTTCTTTTGCGTATTCGTCGCGCGCACGTGAGGAGACGATACCAAGTTTGCAGCCGCTATCGGCGAGTGTTGCGATGACTTCAAGCAAACCTGGAAACACGCTGATGGTGCTTTTAAAGCTGGCGGCAACTTGGCACCAGCGATCCAACGTTGCCTGCGAGTAGACCCCAAGTTTCTCAAGGGCATCCTTGCCGGGTATGCCGAGGGCAAAGTCAAGCTCGTGTCGGGGAAGCGTTTTGCTGGTCTCTTCTTGGACAATCTGGACAAGCGATGACAGAACGCTTTCTTCTGTATCTGCCAATGTCCCATCAACGTCAAATACGATATGGTCAAAGTGCTTCATATGATTGCTCCTCTCTGTTGTTTGCCTGCAAGTTTGATGCAGTGACAGAAGAAGGGCTAGCGGGATTTCTGCCTGGTGCTATCGAGATTCTGCCTCGCTGCTCGATAGCTCGAAGGAGTGCACCCCATTTGTTCTTTAAATACCTGGCCAAGATGGCTTGCTGTTATAAATCCGCATTGGCGCGCGACTGTCTGTACCGTTCGCGTGGTGTGTGCCAAAAGTTCGCAAGCACGGTTTATGCGGTATGCGCGTAGATATGCCGCCGGGGTCGTTCCTGCACAAGTTTCGATAATGCGGTAACACTCTCTTTCGCTTACGCCGGCTGCAGATGCCATCTGGGGCACATCTACAGCGGCTGCATAGTTTGCGCGGATAAAGTCCAGGATTGCCTTGAACTGTACGTCGCGGCTGGTCATCCAAGAGGCGTTGTCGGAGGAAAAGAGCGGTTCGGCCTTGGCGTAAATCTGAATCCAGAGCTCTGACAAACTATTTCGAAGCGCCATCTCGTTCTGCGGCCGTTGAGGGTCGTGGCTAAAGGAGCTCTTCAGCAAATCGATAAAGGGCATATCGTCGGGATTGGTGGGCGACCATTTGAGCACATCGACGCCTCGACATTGAAGCAATGGGTTGATGTAGCGCTTTTGGAGACGTCCCGCGGGATCGCCGAGCATCGACGGCTGAAAGATATGCAGCATTTGAATGGCTGGCGCCGAATTGGGTGATTGCAGCGTGCTGTGCAAAACGCCGCCGTTGATAAAGCCGGCGGACCCTTCCTCAAAGCGTACGTGCTCATGAGCCGCGTGCGTTCGATAGTCAATCGCTCCCTGCTCCATGTAGAAAAGCTCAACTTCGGAATGCCAGTGCCAGGGGACGGAATTGCCCGGATAGCGAGCGAATTCTGCGCGTTCGGCAATATAGGGCCAGTCTTCGGCGGTCTCGGGAAACGCTTCCTCGCGTCCTCCGCGGTGCAATTCTATGTGATCCATGTTTCGCATGGCATCAGTATAAAGCGCGATGGGCTTAGATTGCTCTTGCCTGTTCGGGGAACGCCTTGTCTAGGGATGCTTGGAGCTTTTCGAAGGATGCTCGTAAGTTGAGGCTCTGATCGGCTGAGCGCTTGGCTTTTGTGGTGGGGGAGTCGAGGAGACCGTTTCTCTGTGTCGGGGGGAAGGAGAAAAGGTTTGCATGTTTTAGGGATGGCTGCTGTGCTGCGTCATTGGAAGAATGCATGCTTATGCGGCCTCCTCGATGTCCACCAAAAGGTTGCGCACAGGGTGTGCTGCTAGGTCCCGTGCGTTGGCAGTATTATGCAGCGGACCGTTCAAAGAAGCGCTAAAGAAAGGCTTAACCTGGTTTGGTGTTACGATGAAACCGCAGGTCAAGGCTATTGAGTAACACTCTTGAAAGGTTTTGGGCTTAAGGGCTTTCTAAGGTTTGTGACGTGGATGTGGCTCGCCTGTGTGGGGCGTGTGAATGCTCGCTGTTAGCGCTGCGGCTCTGCAGCCCGTACCTGCTCGATGACCTTTTCCATCGTGGCGTCGATGCGGTCTTTTTTGAGCTCGCATTCCCAGATGGTTATGGGTGTCCAGCCCATTTGAGTGAGTGCTGCCACGGCGGCTCGGTCGCGCTCGACGTTGCGACGGAACTTTGCCTCCCAAAACTCAACGTTGCGCTTGGGCTGGCTGGGATTGCACTTGGGGCAGCGGTGCCAAAAGCAGCCGTTGACGAAGATGGCGATCTTGCGGCCGGGGAAGGCGATGTCGGGCTTGCCGGGTACCTTCCATTCCAAACGATAGCCCGTAAGGCCCGCGGCCCGTAGGCGCTGACGTACGAGCAGCTCGGGCTTGGTGTTGGCGCGCTTGTTGCCCTTCATGGACTTTTTGATGGCGGCGCGACGGCGCACCAGTTCGCGCTCGTCGGCGGAAAGGTCCGAGGTGTCGATGCCGTCCAGCAGGCCGGGCTTGGGGCGCATTTTGCTGCGGCGCTTAGGTTTGCGCTTGGATTTGGCGGCAGGCTCGTCAGCCGTGGCGGTCTCGGCGTCGTTGGTGCTGCCGTTGGCCTCAAGCCGGTCTTCCTTTAGCTCAATCAGTGCATCGATAAGCCCCTTGTCGGCGGGCATCCACTCCACCGTGGCAAGCGAGGTGCGTGGAATCCAGCGGATATCGAGCTGACGGTCGTGCTTCTGGGGCTCGCCGGACTCTTTAGCCAGCGAGCAGTAATAGCACTCCATTGAGAGATGAAAATCGGGGTAGTCATACTCAACGGTGTAAAAATCACGCAGGTTGGTAACGTTTACCTGCAGCTCTTCCATAAGCTCGCGGCGCACGGCGTCTTCGGGTGTCTCGCCGCGCATGAGCTTGCCGCCTGGGAACTCCCATAGTCCCTGCATGTCGCCGTAGCCGCGCTGCACGGCAAGCAGCTCGTCAGATCCATCCTTGCGAATGATCCCAGCGGCAACATGAACAGTCTTCAACAGGAGTCCTCTCTCCACATCAACACATGGCAGGCTACCCTTACCTTACACAACGGTAAGGCAAGCGTAAGCCATATCGATGGTAGCCGACTCGGCTCCTTGCGACTATAGATGCCGTAGACTAATCGCAAGAAAGGACTCGGTATGCAAACCACGCACATGGCGACCCCGGTACTGGAGGTCGCGCATCTCGAAAAGGTATATGGAGCGCTGGGCAACGTGACCCGCGCGCTCAACGACGTCAGCTTTACCGTCAACCGCGGCGAATTTGTTGGCATCATGGGCGCCTCGGGCTCGGGTAAGTCGACGTTGCTCAACTGCGTCTCGACCATCGATAGCGCCACGAGTGGCACCATCCGCATCAACGGCCAGGATGTGACGCGCATGAAGCAGGCCAAGCTTTCGCAGTTCCGCCGCGAGGAGCTCGGCTTTATCTTCCAGGACTCCAACCTGCTCGATACGCTCACGGCACGCGAGAACATCGCCCTGCCGCTCACCATCGCCCGCACAAACTCGGCAGAGATCTCGACCCGCGTGCAGGATGTAGCCGCGCGTCTGTCTATCAGTCAGGTGCTCGACAAGTATCCCTACCAGATGTCCGGCGGTCAGCAACAGCGCGTTGCCGCGGCTCGCGCACTCGTCACCGACCCAACTATGATCATGGCCGACGAGCCCACCGGCGCCCTCGATTCCAAGAGCGCCCGCCTGCTGCTCGAGAGCCTGGAGGCGCTCAATCGCCGTCTGCGCGCCACCGTGCTCATGGTCACGCACGACAGCTTTGCCGCCAGCTACACGAGCCGTGTGCTGTTTATCCGCGACGGCAAGATTTTCACCGAGCTGCGCCGCGGCGACACCGACCGACGAGAGTTCTTCGACCGCATTATGGAGGTCGTTGCCATGATGGGCGGTGAGGGCTCCGATGCTCTGTAAACTCGCTTGGGGCAACGTCCGCCGCGCCGGCCGCGATTACCTTGTCTACTTGCTGACGCTCACCTTGGGCGTCACGGTCTTCTATGCCTTCAACACCGTCTCGATGCAGGTCGACATTGCCGGCATCAAGGAGGAGGGACTGTCCGAGCTCATGGGCAGCATGCTCGGCTACCTGACGTACTTTTTGGCCGGCGTCATGGCCTTTTTGATGGTGTATGCCAACAACTTCATCATGAAGCGCCGCAAAAAGGAGTTCGGCCTGTACCAGGTGCTCGGCATGCGCCGCGGGCGCGTCGCCACGATCATGGCGCTCGAGACCGTATTTGTTTCGGTCGGCGCTTTTGTCGCCGGCATTGTGCTGGGCGTGGGGCTCTCCCAGCTCATGACATTCTTTACGGCCTCGCTCTTTAAGACACAGATCGCTAATTTCCACTTCTTTTTCTCGGTGCATGCGTTCAACCTGACCCTTGCCTGCATGCTCGTGATGTTTGTGCTTACGCTACTGCTGAACCTTCGCGCCGTGCGCCGTACCAAGCTCATCGAGCTTATGGGCGCCGAGCGGCGCAACGAGAGCATCAAGACGCGCAACCCCTGGATTGCGATCGCCATCTTTGTCGTGGGCGTGGTGCTGGTGGGCGTGGCCTATTACCGCCTGTTGCGCGATGGGTTCCCGCTCACCGCGACGGAGGGTAAGCTGCAGGAGGCCATGAACCAGTTTGGTATCACCACGGCCATGGTTACGGTGGGTACCTTTGCCCTGTTCTGGGGCCTTTCGGGCATGCTTATCAAGCTGCTGCAGAGCCTACGCAGCGTGTATTGGCGCGGCCTCAACATGTTTACCGTGCGCCAGCTTGCGGCCAAGGTCAACACGGTGTGCTTTTCGATGGGCGTTATCGCGATGATCCTGTTTCTGGCCATTACCTCGGTGACCTGCGGTATGTCGATCGCCAACGTGATGAACGAAAACCTCGAGCGCTATACGCCGGCGGATATGACGCAGACGTATATCTATTACATGCCCGATAGGCTCGACTACTACAAGGAGTATGTCAATCCTTCCGAGGCCGATCGCATGGTGCTGGCAGACGCAACGGTCGATTTGTACTCTGCATGGCACGGTGACCGTATCGATCCCGATAACGTTGCGGAAAGTATCAAGGGCAAGTCGGCAGATAATGGCAACGAGGCCGGAAAGAAGGTCAATATCGCCGACGTTGCCGGCGAGCATGTGCAGATTGATTCGTATCTGAGCTATACGCTTGGCGGCTCGGATCCTTCGGTGACGGCGGGCGAGATGTGCAAGGCCATGGGCGAAAAGCTCCCCAAGGCGCTCGAGGGTAGCAATGCCGATGCGATGGGTCTGTTTGTGACGCCGGCGAGCCAGTACAACAAATTGCGCCAGATGATGGGCGAGGAGCCGGTGAGCATTGGCCGGGACCAGTACTTGCTTACGTGTGATATGGGCGGTGAGCTGGGCGACCTGTACACCAAGTACATGGCTGGGGGCCATACCCTCACCTTGGGCGGACATACGCTCAAGCCCGCAACCGATAAGTCGGACGAGGACACGGCTGCCATCGCCAACTCGGTACTCGGCAGCAATCCCGGTACCGTGGTCGTAGCCGACGAGCTGCTGTCCCAGCTTAACCTGCAGCCGTATTCCAGTAATCTGCTCGTTAATTACAAACAGGGTATGGATACGACCGAGGCAGACGAGAGCATTAAATACACCATGCTCGACAATCTGCTCGTTGACGGCAAGGAGCCGGGGTCGTGGGGAGTCTTCATGACACGCTCCGAGATCTATACGCAGGCGGTGCAGATGAACGGCATGATTAGCTATCTAGCCATCTATATTGGCTTTGTACTGGTCGTTGCATGTGCGGCAATTCTGTCGATCCAGCAGCTCTCCAATGTGGCCGACGGAAGCCGCAGCTATCGCGTGCTGGCGCAGATCGGCTGTGACGACCGCCAGATTCGCCATTCGGTGATGGCGCAGCAAGCGGTGTTCTTCCTGTTCCCGCTGGCAGTGGGTCTGGCGCACTCCTTTGTGGCGCTCAAGGTGATCATCGAGCTGGTGAGCACGTTTGGCAACATGAGCATCGGCGGCACGGTGGGTCTTACCTGTGCGATTTTCCTGGCAGCCTATGGTGGCTACTTCCTGGTGACCTACCTCATGAGCACCGGCATGGTGCGAGCTGCCATAGCCACCCGCTACAGCGAGTAGCAAGCGGGCAAAACCGTCGCAAAATCAGAGCGAATAACCGCCGCGAAGGGAGTCCAGCTCCCTTCGCGGCGGTATTTTGCGTATCTAGAGCATCTCAGATGCAAGTGAGTAGGCTTTTTTGGATCTGCCGAGCACATCGCGGCAAGTGCTCAATAAAATCGCAGGTCAGGGCTGTGGCGTTTTGAGGTGTGCTCGGCATCCCGCCAAAAGCCTACTCACTTGGTTTTACTGCTAGAAAACCGCCGCGAGGGAAAGTAGCTCCCTCGCGGCGGTTTTTGGCGTTTGCCCAGATAAAACCTGCCAAAATAAACCTGTCCCTTTTTGGCAGGTTATCGCTTCCAAAAGTGGAGGATGAGCGTCGTGCGGTTTTGCTGTTCGGTTTTGACCAGGATGTTGTGGATGTGGGTCTTGACGGTGCCCACGGCAAGGAATAGCTCGTCAGCGATCTCTTGGTTCGATTTGCCCAGTACGACCAGACGCATAACTTCGGTCTCACGGTTGGAGAGCTTGTAGGCGTTGCGATAGAAGGGCATCTGCTCTTCGATGTGTCGGTCAAGATCGCTGACGTTCTTTTCCTCGGGCGCCTCCTGCATGCGGATTGAAAGCACGTGGTAGGAGTAGATGATCAGCAGAATCGCAAAGTAGCAGGCAAAGATGTTTTCGCTAAAGTTGCGCTCGGACAGATATAGTTGCAGCCAAGAGGGCGCCAGACTCATGGGGACAATCAGAATGTTGTAGAAATCCTCGGCAACGATGCAACCGACCAGAATAGCGCCGATAATCAGGTGCTTTCGTTGGTTGTTAACGCGTGCCTTCAGCTCGACTTGTGTGCTCTTGCGTGCCGTCCAAAAGATATATAGCCCCACGAAAACAAGGAATACCTGACGCATCGTGTAGTAGAGCCATTGATGAATGGGGCCGTAGGGGACAGCGACGATAATCAGCAGCTCGCTCAGCAAGAACGTTGCGACGGGAATGACAAACTGCTTTTTTGAATGCTTGTCGAGCAAATCCATGGCAATGAGCCAAATAAAAGCCTGCGAAGCGGTCGCCACAAAGGTCCGCAACACAGGCATGGTAATTGAGTAATAGTCGCTGGCTGGAAAACTCTGGTTTTGCAGCGTGTATTCAAAAAAGAAAATCTCGGTCATCTCGATGGCATAGCAGATAAATACGCCGCTGCCATAGATAAAGAAGCGTCGACGGGACGAGGCATAGGCGGCAAGCGAGAGCACCGCCGTCACAATACAGATCACGAGTATCGCTAGGGTATAGAAGAACATCAGGGTGTTCATCTGTCACCGTCCCATCTCATTTATTCTATGGCCGAGTTCTGTATACCTTGTGGGATATAGACGTCTCAACCCTTCGTTTCATTGCGGATTAGGCGCCGAGATACAGCATAGCCGTATACCGTTCGCGGTTCTAGATGGTAAACCCCCTGTAAACTCTTGACCTGCGGGTTTATATTGGTTTAGAGGGGGTGTAACTCCGTGAACGGTCTTTAATCCCGAATAAACTAGGTAAAAAATGCATACGGGTGAATGATGGTCTTGTCAACACGAGGCGTGATGTTCGAGCGCCTCATAGTAATAGTCGGCAAGACCGGCGGAAAGGAAATCGACATGGCACTGCCTAAGGATTTCATCGACACCAACGACTTTACCAAAGAGCAGATCCTGGCTATCGAGGATCTTGGCCTAGCAATGAAGAAGGCCATCAAGGTTGACGGTTATTATCCGCACCTGCTCCGCAACAAGAGCCTTGGCATGATCTTCCAGCAGGTCTCCACCCGCACTCGTCTTTCCTTCGAGACCGCTATGACCGACCTCGGCGGCCATGCTCAGTTCTATGGCCCTGGCACCATCCAGCTCGGCGGTCACGAGTCCCTGGGCGATACCGCTCGCGTTATGGGCTCGCTGCTCGACATCATGATGGCTCGCGTTGACCGTCACAAGGACGTCGTCGGCCTCGCCGAGGGCTCCGCTGTGCCCGTCATCAACGGCATGTCCGAGTTCAACCATCCCACGCAGGAGATGGGCGACCTCATGACCATGCTCGAGAACCTCCCCGAGGGCAAGAAGATCGAGGACTGCACCCTGGCCTTCATCGGCGACGCCACCCAGGTCTGCGTCTCCCTCATGTTCATCGCCTCCAAGGTCGGCATGAAGTTTGTCCAGTTTGGACCTAAGGGCCACCAGATCTCCGACGGCGGCCTGCACGTTGGCACCGTCGAGGAGCGCGCCGAGTTCGGCAAGCAGATGATGGCCATCGCCGAGGAGAACTGCAAGGTCTCCGGCGGCTCTGTCGTCATCTCCGACGACATCGAGTGCATCAAGGGCGCCGACTTCATCTACACCGACGTGTGGTATGGCCTGTACGACGAGGAGGTCTCGGGCGAGAACTACATGGACGTGTTCTATCCCAAGTATCAGGTCACCATGGACATGATGAACTTCGCCGGCCCCAACTCCAAGTTCATGCACTGCCTGCCGGCCACCCGCAACGAGGAGGTCGTCGACGAGGTCATGGACGATCCCGAGCGCTCCCTGTGCTGGGTCGAGGCCGAGAACCGCAAGCACTCCATCCGTGCTCTCCTTGCCGCCCTGGGCAAGCGCACCCCGCTCAACGACGAGGGTGTCGAGTACTCCGCCAAGGCTGAGCTCCACGCCGCTCTCGAGGCTCTCGAGCAGCTCTAAGCCTCAAGGCTTCTAAAAGCACGTTTGCGGGCGGCGGATGCTCGTCTCCTGTCGCCCGCTCACCGAGGCCCAAGCAATTGCCGTAATACCTTAGGGCCTCGGATCTGTCCAAGACTGAGCGAAGGAGCTCATCATGAGCGACGGAAAGAAAAAGCTTTCCTTCTTGACGGTCATTTCGACCATCATCTGCGTCGTCTTCGTTTGCGAGGCCGCCGCTCCTGCTGCTGCCATTGGCAACCAGCAGTTCTTCTGGTGGATCTTCCTGATCCTGACCTTCCTGCTTCCCTACGGCATGGTTGTCGCCGAGCTCGGTACCACCTATGACGGCGAGGGCGGCATTTACGACTGGGTACGCGATGGCCTGGGCGACAAATGGGGCGCCCGCATCTCATACTACTACTGGGTCAACTACCCGCTGTGGATCGCCTCGCTGGCTACCATGTTCCCCGACATTTTGGGCATGGTCTTTGGCGTCGAGTTCAACTTGATCGCCAAGATGGGTATCGATCTTGCCTTTGTGTGGATCGTCTACCTCATGGGCCGCTCCAAGGCGGCCGACTCCGAGTGGGTCCTTAACGGTGGCGCCATCATCAAGGTCGCCGTCGCCGTTATCGTTGGCGCTTTGGGCATTTGGTATGCCATGGAGAACGGTTTTGCGAACGACATGTCCGCTGCCACCTTCCTGCCCGAGCTCACCAACACCAACGCTCTCGGCTACCTGTCGATCATCATCTTTAACTTCATGGGCTTCGAGGTCATCTGCACCATGACCGACGACATGGCCGATCCCGCTCGCGATATCCCCAAGGCTATCATTGTCGGTGGCCTGTCCATCGCCGTGATCTACCTGTTCGCTGGCTTTGGCATCGGCGCCGCCGTGCCGGCCGACTCCATCGATCCCGACTACGGCATGATCGTCGCAGTCCAGACCATGGTGGGCGACTCCATGATCTTTAAGGTCATCTGCATCGCCTTCCTGATCACCCTGTTCGCCAACATGGCCGCTTGGTCCTTCGGCGTTAACTCCGTTGCTCGCTACGCTGCCGAGCACGGCAACATGCCCAAGGTCTTCGCCTCGATGATCTCGGATGACGACATGCCCAACGGCGCCAACCTGGTCAACGCTGTCGTTGCCTCCCTGGTGCTGTGCCTGCAGCTCGTTCCCATCGACGCCATCTCCAACGGTGTCTTCTGGATGCTCTTTGGCACCTCTGTCGTCTTCCTGCTGTTGACCTACATCCCGATGTTCCCGGCGTTCCTCAACCTTCGTAAGAACGACCCCAACCGTGAGCGCATCTTCACGTTCCCGTTTAAGGGCGCCATGATGAAGGTCATGCTGGCCATCCCCTGCATCGAGCTGGTTCTTGCCATCGTTGCCACGCTGATCCCGTTCTCCGCTGCTGAAATTGGCGACAAGGTCCCGATGATCATTATCTTCATCGTGCTCGTGCTCATCGGCGAGGTCGTCCGCGTCGTCAGCGCTAAGGGCCGCGAGACCGAGTACAAGGGTCTGACCCCTGAGCTCGCAGCCCAGCGTCTCGCTGAGGAGGCCGCCGAGGCCGAGGAGAACTAGAGCACCCGGTTCTGGGGCTCCAACCCTCCTCGTGTACCAACGCGCGCTTCGTCGGGCTTGTCGCTCCCGACTCCGGGCACTCTAGCCTCTTCGGAGGCGTGTCCAAGCGACAGGTTTGCTAACCATTCCCCCGGGGTGGGTGTGAGCGATAGCTCCGGTAACCACCGCCCACCCCAATCTTTCTTCCGTATCCTTCGTGCGTTTTGTCTCCGCGCACTTGGTTACGTCGTCGCTTGCCGGTGCGATTCCGTGAAAACCGGCACCGGGCGCCCCGACCTTTGCCGGGGAACGGGCGCCTACCATCTCTTGGTTTTAGGCTGCGGGTAACCCGCCCGCAGCAAGCGATCGTTCGATTTGGAGGAAATCTTATGCGTACGATCACCGAGTCCGAGTCCACCCCCAAGGCCGACGGCTTCTTCATGCCCGCCGAGTTCGCCCCGCAGGATCGCGTGTGGATGGGCTGGCCCCACCGCACCGACACCTGGGCCCACGGCGCCAAGCCGGCCCAGAAGCAGTATGCCGCCATCGCCCGCGCCATCTCCGAGTTCACCCCGGTCTATATGTGCGCCAACCAGGTCGACTACGCCAACTGCAAGGCCGTCTTCGAGAACGACGAGAACGTCACCGTCATCGAGATGACTACCGACGACGCCTGGTTCCGCGACACTGCCGCCACCTACGTCATCAACGGCAAGGGCGAGAAGCGCGCCAACCACTGGCACTTCAACGCCTACGGCGGCCTCGTCGACGGCCTGTACTTCCCGTGGGACAAGGACGAGCAGATCGCCCTCAAGATGGCTGAGCTCTCCGGCTGCCGCCGCTATCGTCCCGACGACATGATCCTCGAGGGCGGCTCCATCACCGTCGACGGCGAGGGCACCCTTGTCGTGACCGACCAGTGCCTGCTTTCCCCGGGCCGCACCTGCTCTGCGGTTCTGGAGGAGGAAGAGGATCCCGAGTCCATCTGGCCCAAGTACCGCAAGAAGTTTGAGCCCTGGAGCGAGGAGCTTCGCGCCTACATGGACGAGCACCTCAAGGATTACCTGGGTGTCGAGAAGGTCATCTGGGTCAAGGAGGGCATCGACCCCGAGGAGACCAACGGCCACATCGACGACGTCGCCACGTTCATCGCGCCGGGCGTCATGGCCTGCATTTGGACCGACGATCCCGAGTATCCGTTCTACGAGCAGTGCCACGCTGCCTACGAGACCCTCTCCAACGCCGTCGACGCCAAGGGCCGCAAGATGAAGGTCTACAAGCTCTGCATGCCCGTGAACCCGCTGTTCATGGACCAGGCTTCCTGCGACACCATCGACGCCGACGAGAACGCCGAGCCGCGCGTCCCCGACGAGCCGCTGATCGCCTCCTACATGAACTACCTCGTGACCAACCACGGCGTTATCGTCCCGCAGTACGGCGACGAGAACGACCAGCTGGCCGTCGACACGCTCCAGAAGATCTACGACGAGGTCTGGGGCGAGGGCGTCTACAAGTGCGTCGGCGTTCAGTCCGAGCAGGTCGTCTTCGGTGGCGGCAATATCCACTGCATTACGCAGCAGGAGCCCTCGGCGTAACTCAGGCACGCCACCTTGGCGTTCACTCGTCGATTACGTAGCGTCAGTACGCTACGCTCCTCGTTCGCGCCAATCTGGCGCACCTGAGCACGCCGAGTAAACGTCTGACTTTCCGAGGCACCCCATCTCGCCGCTCAAACCGTCGCTCGCGTACCAAAGTACCCTTCGCTCCTCTTTCGCGGCGACCTGGGGCACCTCGAAAACCCAGCCGATCAATCGGACGGTCGGTGAATCGGACCATCTTGGGGCATTGATGGCTGATTTGCTTGATGTCTTGGTCGGTTGGGTTTTCTTTGGGCACTCCGTTGCCTCCACATCGGAGTGCCTTTTTTCTTTGATTGAATACGCGTCTGGCCTGGGATTTTTTGCGGGTTAGGCCAATTGTTCGCTTGAATTTCCCAGGTCAGACGCGTCTTCAATTGCCGAAAGTTCCCGGTCGCGAACGCGGCCGTTTTGATCGGAGTATCTATGTACCAGCGTATCGTTATCTACACGCGCCTGTTCCGCGAGCGTTGGTCCAATAATTGCATCCTCTCTTCTCTTTGGGATGGCACCTGCACCGGTGACGCGGCCTGCAACCCTACCTTGGGCTGCGCCTTCGGTACAGATGCCATCCTTTTTGCTGTAGGGGGAGCGTGCCATGGCAGGTAAAAAGTTCTCCCTGATCGAGGTCATCCTTTCGGTTATCTGCGTCGTGTTTACCATCGAGGCGGCGGCTCCGGCATCTGCCATGGGCAACGTGCAGTTCTTCTGGTGGATCTTCCTTATCATTACGTTTTTGCTTCCCTATGGTCTGGTGGTGGCCGAGCTGGGTACGGCGTTTGATTCCGAGGGCGGCCTGTACGATTGGGTTCGCTTGGGCCTGGGCGACCGTTGGGGCGCCCGTTGCTCTTGGTGCTACTGGGTTAACTTTCCGCTGTGGGTGGCAAGTATCGCCTGCATGTTCCCCAGTGTCATTAATGCGGTGTGGGGTATCGAGTTTTCACTCGGGATCCGAATTGCCATCGAGATTGCCTTTGTGTGGGGCGTCACGGTCATGGCAATGCAGCCGGTTGCCGAGGCCGATTGGGTCATGGACGGCGGCGCCGTCATCAAGGTGCTCATTACCGCTGTGGTGGGAATCGTCGGCATTTGGTTTGCCTGCAATAACGGCTTTGCCAACGACATGTCGTTTAAGACCTTCATTCCAGATCTGGGCGACACCAATTCGTTGACGTACCTATCGATCATCCTATTCAACTTTATGGGCTTTGAGGTGGTCGCGACTTTTGCCAGCACGATGAAGAACCCGTCGTGCGATATCCCCAAGGCGGTTATTGCCGGTGGCGTGGCCATTGCGGCAATTTACATCATTTGCGGCATTGGCATTGGAGCCGCGGTTCCCACCGAGCAGCTTTCACTCGATTCGGGCATTGTGGACGCAGTCGCCGCTATGGTGGGGCGCGCTCACCCGCTGACGATGGTCGTTGGCGTGGCCTTTTTGGTGACGCTGTTCGCCAACATGATCTGCTGGAGCTTTGGCGTCAACAACGTGGCGAGCTATGCCGCGCGCCATGGCAACATGCCGCGCCCCTTTGCGCTGGTGTCCAAGAAGACCGGCATGCCCAATGGCTCGGCAATCATTAACGGTTGTTTTGCCAGCTTGGTGCTGCTACTTCAGATTCCGCTGGGCGAGGGTTCCGACGTTTTTTGGGTATTCTTTTCGATGAACGTCGTCTTTCTGCTCATGAGCTATATCCCGATGTTCCCAGCGTTTTGGCGCCTGCGTAAATATGACGATCGCCCGCGCGTGTTCCGTGCACCCTTCGAGGGCAAGGTGCTTGCGGTGGCACTTGCGATTCCCGTGGTGGAGCTTGTGCTTTCGATTGTCGCTACGATTGTGCCGCTCAACGGCTCGCCCGCCGAAATGGCAAAGTTGCCCATTCTCATGGGTGTGGTGATCGTCGTGTTGCTGGGCGAGGTTTCGCGCCTCATATCGCGCCGCGGCCGCAGCGTCGACAATCCCGGCGTTGGTGCAAGGGAATCAGGTTTCTTTGCACCAAAACAGTAGCGCCGCGAGTTGCGCAGCGCTTGCTGTGTCTTGGATTACTGCTCGCAGTGCTCGGGATCAGAAGCGAGCTTAGGCGCAAAGTAGGGAACGTGGCCCAGGTAGGGGCAGCTGTCCGAACGCGCCTCGACGACACAGGGGACGTCATTGTAGGTAAGTGAGTCGCTCAGGTGGACGATGGCCTTGGCGACAGGGGCGACGAGTATTTTGAGCGGTGCGATAGGCGCCATGGCATCTCCTTTCATCGGTGAGACACAGCTTGTTTATCTAAACGATACAGTACGTTTAATCGGTGAGTCTAATCTTGCGGCAAAGAATCTGTCAACATCCTCACGGCATCTAGACAGGGGAGGCGGGCATGAGTTTCGCGTTCTATATCTACACCACGATTATCATGGGTGTGGCTCTGGTGACCAGTGCCGTGGCATTGGTGGTTTGGCTCATGACGCGCCGTCGCGACAGCCTGGTGGCCGCGGCGGGCTTTTTGCTCTACATGCTCGATATGTCGGTCATTTTTTTTGACGAGTACAATCGGCTCAAATACGACTACGCTGTTACCTTTAGCGAGCCGTTGCAGCACCCCTTGCTGCGCTGCGTGCTCGGTATTGCCATCTATGCCTGCGTGGTACTGTGGATGTTTGCGCGCTTGCGCAAAAGGCCGACGTCGCGCATGCTCGGACTTGCTATCGTGCCGTTTTCAATCTTGCAATTGGTGCTGGTGCCTCGCAGCGGTGCTGCCGGAGAGATGCAGCAGTATCTCTTTTGGCTCACGCGTGACCTGGGCAATGTAGGATGTCTTGCCTATGCCGCCTGGCATTACCGGCACAGGGCCACGCGTGTTGAGAAACTCGACCTCGACCGCTCAAAGCTCTTTTGGAAGGTGGCACTCGTTCTTGCGTTTTGCGTAATCGCCGAGGACACCTACATGATTTTGCTCTGCCGCCCCGACTCTCAAAACCCCGTCATCAGCCTCTTTTTGTGGTATCTGTCCGAGCGCAATATCTCCGAAAACGTGCTGCTCGTGGCATGCGCGGTCCAACTCTTTTGCCAGTTTAGCCATATCCTGCGCGTGTATGCCCGTCATCCGCGTGCCGATGAGGACGTGGCGGCCGAGAGCGCACGCTCTGGGGACGATCTAGCATCACGCGTTGTGATCTATGCCGATGCCCATAAGCTGTCGCGGCGCGAGCAGGAGGTGCTCACGCTGGTGCTGAAGGGCAACGACGCCCAAAACATCGCCAGCGAGTTGGTCATCAGCCCTGGCACTGTCAAGGCGCACTTGCATCGCATCTACGTTAAAAGCGGTGTCTCCAACCGAGATGACCTCATAGATGCCTTTTGGCGTTCCTAGTCCTATTCTTCCTTGCATGCGGGTCTTGCCGTGTGGGCGGGCACGCCGTTGGGCGTAATGACGCGGTAATAATCTCAGACAATAAACCTGCAGGTAAAGCGTGTAAACCTGCTTAAACTGACCGTTTGCGATCCCTGGCCTTGGCACGGATTTGCCCCTGTGTATCAATGGGTGTAGCGCGAAGCCGCGGACGTGGGACAGACGTCCGAGCACGGCTTGTAGGCACGCGCCGATGCGGGAGCGCTACGCTCCCAACCGAGTGCCCACGCGGGCGGTGCGTCCGCATTGCAACCAAAGATGCCTGAGGAGGCTCACATGGACAAGGCTGATGTAGTTATCAAGAGCAACGCCGTCTTTACCGGCGATGGGCTCGAGCCGTTTAAGGGCGGCGTTGCCGTGCGCGGTGATAAGATTGTTGCCTGCGGTGACGATGCTCACCTGGCACCGTTTATCGGTCCCGATACCGAGGTGCGCGACTTTGGCGACCAGCTCGTCATGCCCGGCCTGATCGACTCGCACACGCATTTTGCCCAGGGCGCGTTTATGACCGACCCCGATTTTGCCGTCAACCTCATCGACTGCACCAGTTTTGAGATGGCGATGGAACGTGTCGTGGCGTTTGCGGCCGACCATCCCGATAACGAGTGGATTCTGGGCTGCCAGATTATCCAGTTCCAGTGGGATGTCCCCGAGATGCCCACAGCCGCGATGATCGATGAGTACATCTCGGACCGCCCGGTCTTTCTGCAGCAGGTTGACCTGCATACCTTTAGTGCCAATACCTGCGCCATCAACAAGGTGGGAGTAACTTCGCAGACGCCCGATCCCGCAGGCGGCAAGATCCTTAAGGATGCCGAGGGCAATCTGACGGGCGTGTTTTCCAACAACGCCGGCGTCTTCTTTATGGACGAGGTCTACGACCCAGCGCCCGAGGTTGTTGACGCGTCGTTTGCAAAAACCGCCCGGCGCGCCAATGCCCTGGGAATCACTACGGTCGGCATGGTCAATCCTACGTTTGTGAGCATGGAAAACCCGTATGCGGTGTTGGCAGGTCTTAATGCCAAGGGCGACTTGCCACTGCGCGTGTTCCTGTACACCGATCTGTTCGAAAACGAGTCCTTAACGCTCGAGCAGATCAAGGAGAAATACGCCTTCTCGGGTACGCAGGTCGAGTGGCACGGCTTTAAGCAGTTTCTTGATGGCGTGTGCTCCGACCACACCGCTTGGATGCTTGAACCCTATTCCAACGCGCCCGATACCTGCGGTGAGCCCGCGGAGGATCCAGAGCGCATCCGTGCCGCCATTGTCAGGGCGCAGGAATGGGGCGTTGACACGCGCGTCCATACGATCGGCGATCGCTCGGTGCGTTTTGTGCTTGATTGCTTTGAGGAGGGCGAGCGCTTGCATGGTAAGCGGGGTTGCCGCCACTCCATGGAGCACAACGAGACGGTTCAGCCCGAGGATCTGCCGCGCTATGCCGAGCTGGGTATATGCCCTGGTATGCAGCCGTGGCACATGCTGCTCGATATGGCTGACCTTGCCAAGGACGATGCCGTGGGCCCCGAGCGTGCTGCGCTTTCGTGGCCCCTGCATAGCCTGCTTGCCAGCGGTGCCGTGGTGCACCTGGGCAGTGACTTCCCCGTTGTGGGCTTGGAGCCCATGGAGGAGGTGTACGGCGCGGTCTTCCGCATGCTCGAGGACGGTTCCAACCCTGAGGGCTGGTTCCCCCAGGAGCGCATTACCATGGCCGAGGCTCTGCGCGCCTACACCTATGGCAGCGCCTACGCCATGCATGCCGAGGACCGCATCGGCACGCTCGCGTGCGGCAAACAGGCAGATATCTGCGTGCTCGACCGCAATCTCTTTGATTGCGAGCCGGCCGAGGTGCTCGAGGCTACCGCAGCCCTCACGATGATCGCCGGCAAGGTGGTCTTTGAGGCATAGCGCCATCGTTTGATTGGGCGGCTTGGTGCCAGTTGTCAGTCGCCTGACATCCATTCAGCACTACTCTCTCAAGGAAAGGGGAGAACAATGGCAGAAGAAGTAACCGCTGCCGTGGAGGAGGAGCGCGAGCTCGCCTCCCAACCGATTCCCGGTCTGGTGCGTAAGTACATCATCGTCACCGGCCAGGGCATGCTCGCCCAGATCATCATGGTGGTCCTTGAGGGCCTCGTGATGGGTTGGGGCCTAGGTGCCCACGGCCTGGCCTGTGTCTCGATCATTATGTCGGTCGAGTACATCAACCTGGCCTTTGGCAACCTGTTTGGCACCGGCGTGCCCGCCGTGGTGGGCAACCTTTTGGGTGCCGGCGACATCAAGGGCGCAAGCAAGGCTTTTAGCCAGGGCTTTTGGCTTACCACGATCGTGAGTGTGCTGCTTGCTGTGGTGATGGCAGTGTTTACCGAGCCCATCTGCGCATTCTTTGGCGCCACGCCCGACATCATGGCCGATACCGTTGCCGGCGTGCGCACCTTCGCCGTGCTACTGCCGCTCACGGTCATTGGCCAGATGATCACCGCTGTGATGCGTGTGGACGAGAAGGTTCAGATCCAGGCCAACCTCATGACCGTTTCGGCCATCGTCGCCATCTGTTGGCTCGCGCTTTCCACGTTTGTGCTCAAGTTTGGCGTTATGGGCGCCGGCGTGTACTACGGGCTTTCCATCGGTATCTGGGCCATCGGTATCTTCTGGTTCATCGGGGGCAAAAAGTCCCAGCTCCAGATTAGCCTGGCCGACCTTAAGCTCGACCTCGCCATCTGCGGCCAGATCTTCAAGATCGGCTTCCCGTTCTTCCTGGTCCAGGGTGCGACCTTTATCTTTAATACCGTTGCCAACTCGCTTTTGGGTTCGCTCGGCGGCGACATGGGCTCGCTCTACATCGCAGCCTTTGGCGTGATCAACGGCTACATCCTCTACATTACCATGATGGTTGCCCAGTGCTTCTCCTACGGTCTGCAGCCCATCGCTGCCTTCAACGCCGGCGCAAAGGCTTGGGCACGCCTTAAGGAGACGCTCTCCTGCACGCTTAAGTACCAGGTTGTGACGCTGGCGCTGGTCACCGTCGCGCTCTGGCTTGCCGCCACCCCGGTGTGCGCCTTCTTTGCCGGCAGCGATCCTGCGCTCGTTGAGGTTGCCGCCAACGCCACGCGTACTGTCATCCTGGCTGTTGCCCTGGGCTATCTTGCCATGACCATGTCGATGTATTTCCAGGCGGTCGAGAAGGTGGGTGTCGCCACGTTTACGGGCCTGCTTCGCTATGTGATCTGCTCGGTGCCGCTTATGTACCTCCTCGGCAACATGATGGGTGTCGAGGGCGTGTGGATCGCCCTGGTGGTGGCCGATGCCATTACTGGCATCATCTCCATTGCGCTCGCCGCGCACGAGTCCAAGCGCCTTGCCACGCTCTAGGCTCGGACATGGCTGGCGTACGATAGTCGAACAAGTTAACTTGCCTGCAAGCCACCACAATGGGGACAGCCCCCATTGTGGTGGCTTTTGTTATTTAGGGTCTGAGATTTCGGCTCTATAAATAATGCTTTTGAACTGGGTTACCATAAGATTATGGTAAACGCTACTATAAGATTATGGAGAATGAAACTATTCGATTATGGTAACAGCGTAATAAGGGGCGTTGATATGGCTGAGTTCATTAACAGGGATTTGCATGAGTTGCTCATTCGCATGGCAGGCTGGTTTCCTGTTGTGTCGTTGACAGGGCCTAGGCAGAGTGGTAAGTCTACGCTGGTTCGGCATGCCTTTCCCGACTATTCCTACGTCACGCTTGAGGACCCTCAAACGAGGCGCGCGGCCTTGGAGGATCCGGTGAGTTTTATCCGCAACCGAAAGGGCGGACTCATCATCGATGAGGCGCAATACGCGCCGGATTTGTTTTCAATGATCCAGGTTGTTTCGGATGAGCGGGGAGACGCCGGTCAATACATCCTTACAGGCTCGCAAAACTTTTTGATGATGAAAAGCATCGGGCAGTCTCTTGCCGGGCGAGTCGGGATCTTAAAATTGCTGCCATTATCGTTTCGAGAAGCGGAGAGGGGCCAGCAGGGACAGCTGGAAGTGGATTTGTTCGCGCTCGAAGGGGGATACCCTCGCCTGCGTTCCGCCGGAATGCCGTCCTCGGTTTATTTCCCCAGCTATATCGATACCTATGTTGAGCGCGATGTTGTGGGCTTGCTTGATGTGCGCAATAAGGCGGAGTTTCATAAGTTTCTGTCCATAATTGCTCAGAGCGTCGGTGCCCTCATCAATATATCCTCGCTTTCTCGAGATACGGGCGTGAGCGTATCGACCATTAAAAGCTGGTTGTCCATCCTGGAGCAGAGCTACCTGACGTTTTCGCTGCAGCCCTATTATGCAAATGCCAAGAAGCGTCTAACTAAAACGCCCAAGCTCTATTTTTACGACACGGGGCTGCTCTGCTACTTGCTCAAAATTGGATCACTGGAGCAACTATTGGAGAGCCCTTATCTGGGGGCCGTTTTCGAAAACCTCATCGTTTCCGAAACGGCGAAGAGCCATCTCAACGTGGGCGAGAATCCCGAGCTGTATTTCTATAGGGACGACAGCAAGCGTGAAATCGATTTGCTCGACTGTACAAACTCAGGGAGTCCCAAGGCTATCGAAATAAAATCATCCAGAACGTATCACGATAAGTACGCCCGCCATCTACAGACTGTATGCGATGAGATCGACATTGCAAAAGATGCGCGCTATGTTGTGGCCCGCGTGGACTCAACGTATGAGTCGAAAGACTGTAGTGTGGTTTCGGCGCGTGATTGGCTTTTACGATAACAAGCTCGGCGCATTAACAACAGCCGCGAAGGGAACCGGCCCCCTTTTTGCGGCGGTTTTTGCCTATCTGGTGCGTCTTAGATGCAAGTGAGTAGACTTATTTGGATATGCCGAGCACATCGCAACAAATACTCAATAAAACCGCAGGTCAGAGCTGTGGCGTTTTGGGGCGTGCTTGGTCTCCTACAAAAAGCCTACTCACTTGGTTTTTCTGCTAGAAGACCGCCGCGAGGGAAGGCAGCTCCCTCGCGGCGGCTGACATTTGCCCAGATAAAACCTGCCAAAATAAACCTGTCTACTCTTTGAGCCAGAGCCGACACTAATTCAAATGGTGAAATCAAAGGGCGTTCTCTGCATGGAGGGCGCCCTTTTTTATCGCGGGATGTTTTGCGTGGCAGTCATGAGGCCCAGGCGGTTGCTGACGCCGAGCTTGCGATAGATGGCGTTGACATGCTTCTTGACGGTTGACTCGCTTATGAATAGCTCGTTTGCCATCTGTTTGTTCGTTTTGCCGTCGAGCATGAGCCGCATGACTTCGGCTTCGCGCGGTTGGATATTGTGTTCTGTAATGAAAGCATTTAGCTGGTTTGTGTCTTCTGTCTGGGTGAGTTTAATGCCCCGAGGATAGAGGTTGGCGAGCGCGAGGCTCGCGTGCCGAGCGACTTCGAGCAGGATTGCGAGCTCGGTGTCGGTGAAGTCTCCGGCCGTGCGTTCACGAAACAGGGTGATGCTTCCTAGCGGGCTGTCGTTGTGCGCGAGCGTGGCCGTACAGCCAAAGTAGACGCCCTGCGGTTCCATCCATTTGCGATAGATGGGCGTGGCATCGCGTCGCTCGACGTCGACGAGGTCGAGGTCGCGGTAGACGCCGACCTTATGTAAGTCAAAGCTCCATGTTGTATAGTCCATCGCGGCGTAGCGGTTGTAGTAGTCGCTCAGTGCGCGGTCGTCCATTCCGCTGCTTGCGGGGTGGACGTAGCGTGGGGCATCACTGCCCGCCGCCTCGATCAGGTCGAACATGGCGATCCGATGGGGCACGAGCCCTGTCGTTCCCTCGAGGGTCTCCTTTTGCAGCTTATCGACACCGTGTGATGCGTGGATTGCAAGCGCGAGCTCGTTGAGAGCAGTCCAGGTCGTACTGTCCAACTCAATAGTCTGCTGTTTATTGCATGGGGGCATAGGGCATCCTTTCCATTGTGGAACCCAGTATGTCATGTTCTCGGCCTGAATAGAACTTTAGGTCAGCGAATGGTATACCGTCGGTCGCTGAAAGGGGCTCGAGGGACCATTGAGAACATCTCGGTGCGGCCGCATCATGGTCTCGTCAAGCAAAAGCACCGAGATTTAGGAGCTTGAAATGAAGACCATTTACGAGAGCGAGTCTACGCCAAAGAAGGACGGATTCTACATGCCCGGCGAGTACGAAGAGCAGGAGCGCACCTGGATTTTGTGGCCGCATCGCTCGGATGTGTGGCGCTGTGGTGCCAAGCCGGCGCAAAAGGTCTTTACCGAGATTATTAAGACCGTTGCACGCTTCCAGCCCATCACCGTTGGTGTCAATGCCGAGGATTTCCCTGCGGTGTGCGAGATTTTCGATGGCGTTGAGAACGTGCGCGTGATTCATATGGAGTACAACGACTCCTGGATCCGCGACCCCGGCCCGGCGTTTCTTGTCAACGACAAGGGCGACGTGGCACTCTCGCACTTCCACTTTAACGCGTATGGCGGCTTTATCGACGGTCTGTATTTCCCGTGGGACAAGGATGCGAGTATCGGCTTGCAGGTGGCACAGCTCGAGCAGGTTAACCGCTATCGTCCCGAGGATTATATCCTCGAGGGTGGCTCGTTTAACTGCGACGGCCAGGGCACCGTGGTGACCACCGAGATGTGCCTGCTCAATGAGGACCGCAACCCCCAGTACACCAAGGAGCAGATCGAGGAGAAGCTTGCCGAGTACCTGGGCATCGAGAAGGTCATTTGGATCAAGGATGGCATCGACCCGTTTGAGACCAACGGGCACGTGGACGACGTCGCATGCTTTAGTGCGCCCGGCGAGGTCTGCTGCATGTGGACCGATGATCCCAACCATAAGTTCTACAAGGAGTGCCAAGAGGCGTATAAGACGCTTTCCGAGACGACGGATGCCCGTGGCCGCAAGCTCAAGATCCACAAGGTGATTATGCCTGCGACCTCGGTATATATGACCGAGGAGGAGGCATCGACCATCGATCCGATCGAGGGTGTGCTGCCGCGTACTCCCGAGGACGCCTTTGAGCCCAGCTACCTCAACTTCTTGCCCATCAACGGGGCGGTGCTGGTGCCACAGTTTGGCGACCCCAACGATGCCCAGGCACTCAAGAATATCCAAGCCGCCTATCCGGATCGCGAGGTCATCGGCATCATGACGCGCGAGGTCATCTATGGTGGCGGCAACATCCACTGCATCACCCAGCAGCAGCCCAAGGCGCGCTGTAAATAGCAGTTCCATGGTGAACAGTGCTTGATTGTCCGCACGCGAAAGTCCGCCGACTTCAATGGTCGGCGGACTTTTTGTGTGGTGGTTTCAGCTGAACGGCGGGCCGTGCGGCTTGGGTGTGCGGGCACACAATCTGGGGAAACCAAACAGATTGGGGCCTTATATGATCGACTCGAAGGGAAACGTGCGACCCGAGGGCATGTTTAACAGGGCGTACCTGGCCCCCGAAGCCCAGCGCGCATACGATACGCTGCTCGAGTGCGTGCTCAACGGGCAGAAGGGTTGCGAGGCTTCGGCGCATGCGGGCATGGATACCATCAAGGCGCTCGTATAGCTTTACGCTTTCGGATGTGACACATAGGACTGCGTGCGCCGCTCCCGGCTATATTGCCCCCGAGGTGCTTCAACTCATGGAGATAGCCGGTATCAGCGATTTCGAGAGCTTGGCAGCGTCCACGAATGCCCCCGTGTTTACGCCACAGACGGATGACTTTGGACTCGCGGTCCATATCTTTAAGATGCTTAACCGCGGAATACACCCATACGCTTCTGGTGAGCTGGACTTGGACATATTTGACCTGGACGACGATGACATTCCGCCTGCACCATTGATAAACAGCTGCGTGTGTAATGGGCACAGCCCGTTTGTGGGGACGTTGGTCGGATACGTTGTCCCAAAGTACGCTCTTGAGCTCGATGATTTTAGCGGCCTTATGGGCGAGGCACTCCGTCGATCGCTGTATGGCAGGGCGGAGGAGCGTCTTGACGCACGCACATGGGCGCGCCTGCTCGACCGCTATCTATCCGAGACAGTTGTGTGCAAGCGTGGCCATCTCCACCACTCGTTACAGCACGAATGCCCTTGCTGCCGAGGAGAGCGCGCCTTGTTGACTCGTCTTGGTTGATGGTTTGGGCCGTCTTGTAGAAAGCCCGTGAGGCGACATGCAAGTTAATCCTGCGTGTCGCCTCCGTACATATAGACGATAAATCCGTCGCCGGTGTCCTGGCTGTGATCCTCCAAGATGCGCTTCATGTTGAGGTGCTCGTAGAACTGCCAGTCGGAGTTGCAGTCGCTCATCAGGAAGAATTTGGTGCACCCGGCTTTGGCGAGTTCGGCGCGCGCAAGGTCGATGAGCTTGCGACCGAGTCCCTTGCCCTGCCATTCAGGCATAATGATAATCAAGTTGAGTTGACCCTGGGCATATTCGTTGCCTGTGGCGGCAAAGCGATCCGCTGTGGCCTTTTCGCGGCTGTCTCCAAAGAGCGAGCCCTCGAGCTTGGCATCGGCGGTCTTTGCCATCTCGGTTGCCTGGGCAAACATCTCGTTATAGCAGGGCTCCCACGTGGGATTGGTGCGCGGCTTGCCGTCCTCGAAGATGCCGATGCAGCAGGCGGCGATAATGCGGCCCTCGGTCTCGGCGACGAGTGCGATGGGGGAGCGCTGCAGCTGCATGGCGATGTTAAAGCGCGCGCAGAAATCGGCAGCTTCGACGTCGCCGCGGTTGCGCAGCGTGTTGCACCACAGCTGGTTGTAGATGGCGGCGATGCCGGCCAGGTCATCGAGCGTGGCGGCGCGCAGGGTTACGTTGTCAAGGCTCATGGAGGCTCCTTCCAGGTTGGGTCAGGCCACCTATGAGTGTGACATGGCGACATCGTTGCCGCATCAACCATTCGGCAGACGAGCCTCGAATCCTCGGGGACGGAGGGTCCTAAGAAGGAATGAGGGCGGAATTTCGGACACTTGCTCGATGAGAGTGGATAATCTCCCACTTTTAGCGCTGGTATAGGCCAAAAACGGGAGATTATCCACTCTCATTCTGGGTAGTCGTTGGGGACGTTCTTAAACGACCAGTCATTTAAGAACGTCCATTACAGTCGAAATTGTCAGCCCGGGACCGTCTCGGGCT
>CAUDQR010000030.1 GCA_958451615.1 uncultured Collinsella sp.
GGCGGCTGATCCGGTCCGACCGGGCCGCGCGGCAAGGAGATATATTGCCAGACCGCGAAGCCCTGTGGGTCGTCAATTCCACTCTTCACAAGTCCTACACAACATATCGCTTTCTATAGCTAATAGAAAGACTGGTGCGGATCTTCCGCACGTATCAGATGATGACCCTTTAGTTCAGGAATATATAGAGATCGGTCACCTGTAAGTGTCTATCTACCCGCGCTTTTAGCAATGTAAACCGCGCTTCAGATAAAAAGAGGGAGCGCCGCGCACAACGCGACACTCCCCTAGCGATTCAAGAGAATCTATTAGGCCTCGAGAGCCTTCTTGGCAATGGCAGCCAGCTCGTTGAAGGACTCGATGTCCTCGTAAGCCATCTGAGCCAGGACCTTGCGGTCGAGCTCGATGCCGGCAACCTTCAGGCCGTGCATGAACTGAGAGTAAGAGATGTCGTTCAGGCGAGCAGCAGCGTTGATACGGGTGATCCAGAGAGAACGGATCTCGCGCTTCTTGTTGCGGCGATCACGATACTGATACTGCAGGGAGTGCTGGACCTGCTCTTTAGCATGCTTGTAAGTACGCGAAGCGGCACCGTAGTAACCCTTCGCACGGTGCATAACGGTACGGCGCTTCTTCTTGGCGGCAACAGCGCGCTTAATACGTGCCATGTTCTATCAACTCCTAGACGGTAAAACGAAAAACGGGAACGCGAACTTAGGCGAGACGCGACTTGATGACCTTGCGGTCGGCAGCGGCGATCTCGGTCTCCTGACGGAAGCCACGCTTACGCTTGGTGGACTTCTTGCTCAGGATGTGGCTCTTGAAAGCCTTGGCGCGCATAAGCTTGCCGGTACCAGTCTTGCGGAAACGCTTCTTGGTGCCGCTGTGGGACTTCATCTTAGGCATGAAATACTCCTTAATCGGTTACAGAACACTAGTTACTTGCTATCGCTTGCCGCTTTATCCTCATCGAAGGCGCCCTTAATCGGGGCGAGCAGCATAAGCATGTTACGGCCTTCCATCTTAGGCTTGGACTCGACCGTAGCGTAAGGCTTGAGATCCTCGGCGAGACGCTCGAGAACGTTAAGGCCCTGCTCCGGGTGAGCCATCTCACGGCCGCGGAACATGATGGTGATCTTAACGCGTGCGCCCTTCTTGAGGAAACGCAGAACGTGGCCCTTCTTGGTCTCGTAGTCGCCAACGTCGATCTTGGGTCGGAACTTCATTTCCTTGACCTCGACCTTGGACTGGTTCTTACGAGCAGCCTTGGCCTTCATGGCCTGCTGGTACTTGAACTTACCGTAGTCCATGACCTTGCAGACCGGCGGCTCCGCGTTGGGAGCGATCTCGACCAGGTCGAGACCCTGATCGTCGGCGACGCGCTGGGCATCGCGGATGGCGAACAGGCCGAGCTGAGAGCCATCGACGCCAATCAAACGACACGAAGATGCAGTGATCTCGTCGTTGATGCGGGTGTCATCAGACTTAGCTATTTTCCCTACCTCCATTCATAAAAAAATAACCCGGCGCTTCTCAGCAACCAGGTCGTACACATAGACTTCCTCGATTTGAGGAAGGGAATCTAAGTTGTATGACCAGTCAGCTGCTCATTGGCGCCAAAAGGTGGGAACCCTCAGGTTCCTCTTTAGGGCATTGCGGGAACAACGCCTTGCGAATAATAACACGTACAGCGCGTTATCACATTACGTACACGAAAAAGGGACCTTGACCCCCTTGAACGCTCGCTTGCATGTATGGTGCTCGAGGCGAGACTCGAAGGGCCTTCGCTTCGCGAAGCCCCGGGCTTCGGGCGCGTGGCGCCCTCGCCACGCTCCGCTACAAACAGGCCACAGGCCTGTTTGCTTAACGCTTCGCGCGCTCACGCGAGTTCGGCACGAAAAAGGGGGCCGCAACCCCCTTGAACGCTCACTTGCATGTATGGTGCCCGAGGCGAGACTCGAACTCGCACGTTGTTGCCAACGGTGGATTTTGAGTCCACTGCGTCTGCCAATTCCGCCACTCGGGCACGCAATGCGTGAGTTAGTTTATCACAGCTTTCTACCGATTAGTCCGAAAATGGAACTTCGAGCATTTCGATGAGTTCGACCGTGCGGAGCATCTCGCGCCGACGGCATCCGCGACCGTCGACCGAAGCCTCACCCATCTGGTTATCGTAAGGGTCCTCGCGCATGCCGTCGAAAGAGGGCTCAAACTCTGCCTGGAATCGATTGTTGGCCACCATACGCCACGGGTCGAGATTGCCAAAGTAGTGACGGCGGCGCCACTCCTCCCCCATCCTGCGAGCAGAAGATCCAAATGACACGTCGGCGTTGAGCCAACCGGTCTGCGGCGTATAGAACTCTGCCCAGTCGTGCGACCCCACCGAATCGGGCGCAACATACAGGCCGCTCTGCCAACGGGCAGGCACGCCCGCGATACGGCACATGGTGATAAACGTGAGCGCCATAACGCCGCAATCGCCGCGGAGCGAATGCGCGCAGTCATCGGCAATAGATCCCAAAAGCAAGTACGGCGGCTGATAGCGATAGTCGATGTACTGCGTCAGGTAATCATAGATAGCACGGGCGCGATCGAGCGGATCCTCGAGCCCGTCAATGACACGGGCTGTCAGCTGTTGTAGATACGGCGTGAATGCAATGTGCGGACGGTCCTCGGAGGTGTCCACGGGCAGTGGCGCGTCCATGCAAGGATGCACCGGAAGCGCACCCCCATAGACATCACGATAAGCGGCATCAATTTGATAGCGATAGGTCACCGAGAATGAGCGCTCACTCGAAGAAGACCACGAGGCGGTACGCGCCGAAGCATTCGCGGGGGCAACAGCACCCTCCGGCGTCATATCGAGAACCTCGATATGAGACTGTTGACGACAGGCGGCGGCAACGGGTAGCCACGAGCGAACAGTCTCTCCCTCCAGAGCACCAGGAACAGACACGCATGCCTTGAGCGTAATGGCGCGAGACAGCCCGCCTTGCGATTCCATCTCCTTAAGCATCTGATTGCGCAGCGCCATACCATCCGTAGAATCGGGGCGCAGACCCGGAACCTCCTTGGGATACACGCGCAAAGAATCAAGGAAGTTGTCGAGAACGAACAGCTCGCCATCGATAAAGCGCCAGTCAATACGCTTACGATTAATCAGGTCATCAAACTGCTCTTCGATAAACTCTGGCCACTCCTCGCGAATCATCGCAATAGCCTGATCGCGCGACACCGAAAAATGAAGCGGCGTCTCGAGCATGCGATACCGCTCGGCACGAACACAAGCAGCCAGCGAAGGCTCGGGGTTCTGCTCCAAAAGGCGATCGCAGGCAGCAACAGCCTGCGTCAAATACCCGGCATCCTTAAGACGAAGAATCTCGGGCGGCAGTCCAACATCGAGATGACGAAAGTCATCACAGTGAACATCAGCAGAGCAACCAACTGGGCCCTCGTCAATAACCTTCCCATCCGAAGGCAGCACATTAATAACAGCCATACCAAAACTCCAAGTCACTAGAACGCTTGAAGCCCATTGTAGCGAGATAAAAAAGAAAGCCCCAATTAAGGAGCCCCAACACTGATAAACGGTGCCTATAAAAAATGAATTCAGCCCAGTAACCCTGCGGCGTTAAACGAAGGAAGCCCCGTCCCCCGGAGCTGTTTCCTTGGCGCGACTTCTGGCAAAGCCAGTAGCCATCTTAATTTAGCCCAGTAACCCTGTAGCGAGTTAACGAAGGAGGCCCCGTTTCCCCGGAGCTGATTCCGTCGCGCGACTTCTGGCGAAGCCAGGTGAGCGCGAGGGAAACAGCGTAGGGGAAACGGGGCCTCCGGCGGGAAGTTAAACCGCTACTTACGCCTTGTTGACGGAGCCAAACTCCTCCATGAGCTCCTTGGTGCGGGCAACGATGTTGTCGCGACCAGGCTTGAGGAGCTTGCGGGGGTCAAAGCCCTTGCCCTGCTGATCCTTGCCAGCCTCGATGTACTCGCGAACGCCCTTGGCGAAGACGAGCTGCAGGTCGGTGTTGACGTTGATCTTGGAGATGCCCAGGGAAATGGCCTTCTTGATCTGATCCTCGGGGATGCCGGTGCCACCGTGCAGGACGAGGGGCAGATCGCCGGTCTGGGCCTTGATCTCGCCCAGACGCTCGAAGGAAAGGCCAGCCCAGTCGGCAGGGTACACGCCGTGGATGTTGCCGATACCGCAGGCGAGGAAGTCGACGCCCAGGTCAGCGATCTGCTTGCACTCAGCAGGATCAGCGAGCTCGCCGCTGGAGGTCACGCCGTCCTCGGTGCCGCCGATGCCGCCGACCTCGGCCTCGATGGACATGCCCTTGGAGTGGGCAAGCTCAACGAGCTCCTTGGTGCGGTCGAGGTTAAGCTGGAAGGTCTCCTCGTGAGAGCCGTCATACATGATGGACGTGAAGCCGGCCTCGATGCACTTGAAGCAGTCCTCGTAAGAACCGTGATCGAGGTGAAGGGCGACGGGAACGGTAACGCCCGTGGCCTCGACGGCAGCCTTGACCATGTCGGCGCAGACCTTGAAACCGCCCATCCACTTAGCGGCACCAGCGGTGCACTGAAGGATCAGCGGAGACTTGGCCTCCTCGGCGGCCTGGAGAATAGCCAGGGTCCACTCGAGGTTGTTGGTGTTGAAGGCACCGAGACCGTACTTGCCGGCCTCAGCCTTCTTGAGCATGTCTGCTGCGTTGACGAGCATAAAAGAAACCTCCTGTAAGGTTGCTCCGATAACGCCTGAGATTTTACCACGGCGCACCCGGGCATAAACGTTCGTTTGTTCACGAATATGGGTACTTTAGCGATTTTTTATACCGCCTGCCGCCTCAGAACGGCCGTTGACGAGTTTGGGGGGTTGACGTTATTGTCAACCCCCCAAATACCAACCAGCTATACGATCACCAAAGACGCGAGCTCAAGCATGATGGGCATGGCGACGAGCGACAGAATCGTGGACAGCGTCACCAAACCGATTCCAAACTTATAGTTGCCGCCGTATTTCTCGGACAAGATGGCCGCGAACGATGCGACAGGTGCACCGAGAGCGATAAGCATCGTGAGGCGAACCTTGGCATCAATCCACGGGAAGAGCGCCAATATGCCAACAACGATCGCCGGGATGATGACGAGTCTCACCAAGCTAACGAGATAGGCCTTTTTGCTCGTAACGACAGCGCGCATATCGCTCTGCGCCAAATAGGCTCCAAGCACAAGCATCACAAGGCCCGTATTGAGCGCACCCAGGTCATCGAGAATCGTCGCCATCAACGCGGGCGGATGGATTGAAAAGAAAAAGCAAACAAGACCAATCAAGATCATGATGAGATTGGGGTTAGTAATGCAGTTCTTAAAGGACATCTGGCTCTTATCACCCGAAACCAACCATACGCCATACGTCCAAATGAAAAACGTGAGGCATGAGACTCCGATGGAGAGGTAGAAGACGCATTCGGACCCGAACACGCCCATAACAATGGGAACCCCGATAAAGCCGCTGTTGGAGAAGATGGCACCGTAACGGGCGACACCATCCTCCTTTTTAAAAAACAGACGCGTGAGCGGAATCGAAATTAGTGTGACCACAACGGTAAGCACAAAGCAAAATCCCGCGTCGCGGATCATGTTGGGTTCGAAGTCGACCATAAGGGTTCTCAGCGTAATGCAGGGATACGCCACATAGATGACCACATTGGCCATCTGGCTCGTGCCCTTGCGGTCGATAATCTTCATGCGGTAGAGAAAATAGCCGATCGCCATCAGGATAAACATGATGACGATCTGACTGATAAGCGCGGCAACCGCTCCTCCCATTACAGCTCCTCGCCGTTGGTCTCAATAACCTTCTTGTACCAGTAGAAGCTCTTTTTACGCGAGCGCTCCATAGTACCGGTGCCGTCATCGTGCTTATCGACATAAACAAACCCGTAGCGCTTGGCCATCTCTCCATCGGCATTGCTCACCAGGTCGATGCAGCCCCAAGGCGTGTAGCCCCAGACCTCAACACCATCCTTGATGGCCTCGGCCATGGCCTTGATGTGATCGCGCAAGTACTCGATACGATAGTCGTCGTCGATGGATCCATCCGGATTGACCTCGTCGCAGCAGCCGAGGCCGTTCTCAACCACCATAATGGGAATTTGATAGCGCTCGTACACCTGGTTGAGCATGATACGCAGACCCATAGGGTCGATTGGCCACTCCCATGCAGTCTCCTTGAGGTAAGGATTCTTGGCGCCCCCGAGAAGGTTACCGCTCGTCTCCTCGGCAGGGTCAGTGCTTGCGCACTGGCTCTGATAGTAGCTGTGCGTATAGAAATCGACCGTACCCTCTTTGAGAATCTTACGGTCCTCGTCGGTGATATCGAGCGTCACGCCCTCCTCGTCCCAGATGCGCTGGGCAAAGTAGGGGTACTCGCCGCGCACTTGGACATCTGAACAGTAGTAGTTGCGATACTGGTTACGCTCGCGGGCAAGCTCGACGTCCGCAGGATTGGGCGTGAGCGGATAGGCCAGCATGTAGGCAATCATACAACCCATCTTGTTGTCGGGGTCGATCTCGTGCCCCGCCTTGACCGCAAGAGCACTTGCGACAAACTGATGGTGCAGCGCCTGCAAACGCTTCTGCGGGTCATCTTTCTGATGGCGAAGGTCAAAGGAGCCCGGATTCAGAATGCCGAGACTCATGTAGTTGCCAAGGGACATCATGCCGCAATTGATCTCGTTGAACGTGAGCCAGTAGCGACACTTGCCCTTGAAATGCTCCATGACGGTCTTGGCATACTTCACGTAGCAGTCAATAGCCTCGCGCGAAGCCCAGCCATCGACTTTCTGGCACATGGCAAAAGGCATCTCGTAATGACTCAGCGTCACGAGCGGTTCGATGCCGTACTTATGGCACTCGTCCATCACGCAATCGTAAAACGCAAGGCCAGCCGCGTTGGGCTCATCTTCGAATCCCGTTGGGAAGACGCGAGGCCAGTTCATCGAGAAACGAAAGACCTTGAATCCCATCTCGGCGAGCAAGGCGATGTCCTCTTTGTAGTGATGGTAGAAATCGACACCATCGTGACAGGGATAGAGCTTGTTGGGGTCGAGCTCGGGCGTGATCTCGCGCGGGTGGTGATGGTTGCCGTTAGTGGCCATATCCATGCAACTCGGACCCTTGCCGTCTACGTCCCAGGCTCCCTCGAACTGATTGGCAGCAGTCGCGCCGCCCCAAAGAAAGTCTTTTGGAAAAACACCCATGGTCGTCCTCTTTTCTATAGGAAACGGGCCGTCATCGCGACGGCCCTCACACTTGTTGAATGAAAGCTAGTCGAGGTCAGCACCGTTGGTGGCGATAACCTTCTGGTACCAATCGAAGCTCTTCTTCTTAGAGCGTGCATAGGTACCGTTGCCCTCATTGTCGAGGTCAACATAGATAAAGCCGTACCGTTTGTCCATTTCGCACGTCGACATCGAGACCAGGTCGATGCACCCCCACGGGGTATAGCCCATCACGTCGACACCTTCCTCGATAGCAGCGCCGATGGCCTTAATGTGCTCACGGAAGTAGTCGATGCGATAGTCATCGTCAATCGTGCCGTCTTCGTTGACCTTATCGTAGGCGCCAAGACCGTTCTCGACGATAAAGAGCGGCTTATGGTAGCGGTCCTGCATATCGATCAACGCGTAGGTGAGGCCATCGGGGTCGACCTGCCAACCCCAGTCAGAAATGGGCAGGAAGGGGTTCTTGACGCCGGTAGCAAGGTTTCCTCCGACTTTCTCGCGCTTGTCCGCATCAATGGAGTCAACCATCGACATGTAATAAGAAAACGAGACGAAGTCGACCGGATACTGCTTGAGAATGGCCTCGTCACCCATGCCGAACTCGACGTGGATGCCCTTGCGCTTCCAATAGTTGAGCACATGCTGCGGATACTCGCCAAGTACCTGGACATCGCTATAGAAGTAGTTATCGCGGTTGTCCTTCTGCGCAAGCAGCATGTTTTTGGGATTGCAGTTCTCGGGATAGGTGAGGGTGCGCGTGACCATGCAGCCCATCTGAGCACCGGGAACCATCTCGTGCAGCATCTTGGTGGCAAGGGCGCTCGCCACAAACTGATTGTGCACGCACTGGTAGATAAGCTCCTCGCGCTTATCCTCGGGATAACGCTCGGTGCAAACGCCGATCGTGGTCCAGGGGTGGCGGAACACAGAGTCGATCTCATTGAATGTGAGCCAATAGGTAACGTACTTTCCAAACTCGCGGAAGCAGACTTCGCAGAAGCGCAAGAAGAAGTCGATGACTTCGCGCTTGCCCCAACCATCGTAGTGGTTTGCCAAATAGAGCGGCATCTCGTAGTGGTGAAGCGTCACAAGTGGCTCAATGCCCGCATCCTTCATGGTGCGGAACAGGTCGCGGTAGTAGTCGATGCCGGCCTGGAGCGGCTCTTCCTCTGTACCCGTGGGGAACAGGCGAGTCCACTGGATGGATACGCGCAGCGTCTTGAAGCCCATCTCCTGGAAAAGCGCAATGTCCTCCTTGTAGCGATGAAAGAAGTCGATGCCGTGACGCTTGGGGTACACGTGGATATCGGTCGAAGCCTCGGCCTCCTTGATCTGTTCGTCAGTGATGCCGTGAAGGGCCGCGTAGTCCTTTTTGTCGACCTTGGGCTTATAGGTGGTGCAGTCGGCGACCGAAAGGCCCTTGCCATCCACATCCCAAGCACCCTCGCACTGGTTGGCGGCAGTGGCACCGCCCCACAAAAAGCCTTCTGGGAACACGTAGCTCATAGTTATCTCCTTAGTTAAAAAGAGGGGCACGGCGCTCCCGTGCACCGCGCCCCTCGAAGTTACAGGCATATTATCGGACAGCCGATAGGTGTAGCCATTAGGCCTGAGCAGCCTCTTCCTGCTCCTTCTTGGCCAGCTTGCTGTTGGCGAGGACGAAGGGGATCCAGATAAGGACGCCCACGACGAGCTCGACGACTTGGACCACAACACCCTGCCAGCCATGGCCAACAAAGGCATTAAGCAGGATGGGCACACCAAAGGGCACGTCAACGGTGTTGCAGGGAAGGAAGCCGATAGAGGTGGCGAACATGGCGATGGCGACGCAGATACCGGAACCAAAGGCAAACGGAATCGCGTAGATCGGGTTCAAGACCAGAGGGATACCGAAGACGACGGGCTCGGAGATGCCGCAGATGCCAGGCAGGAAACCGAGCTTGGCGATAGCCTTTTCCTCATCGCGCTTGGAGCACAGGAAAATAGCGATGATGAGGCAGAGGGTCATACCGGCGCCACCGGGAGCAACGAAGCAGTTCCAAAAACCCATGGTGAACGGAGAATCGGGCATGGTGCCAGCGGCAAGGGCGGCGGTGTTGGCGGCGATTGCAGCATTGAACATGGGGTTGCGCACCGGGGAAACAATGAGACCGCCATGGATACCGAGAACCCAGAAGAGCTGGGACACGACAACGATGATGACAACGCCAGCCGGAGTCTTGAAGGCCGCCTCGAGCGGAGCCTGCATAAGGCCGTAGATCCAATCGTTGATATAGGAGCCGGTAAGGGCCTGGAAGCCAAGGCCGAAGATAGCGCTCACGACGAGGACAATAAAGACCGGGATCATAACGTTGAAGGACTGGGAGATACCAGAGGGAACCGAAGGAGGCATCTTGATCTTGATCTGGTCGATCTTAGAGAGCCAGCAGAAAAGCGAACCGAACACAACGGCCGTGATCATGCCGACAAAAAGACCCTGAGCGCCCATCTGAGTGGTAAGAAGACCAGACACCGGAGCCTCGAGAGCCGTGCCGGCACCGTCGACCTTGATAGAGGTGCAAATCATGGAGATGTAGGCCGCCACGGAGACGAGCGCCGTCGGATACTCCGGAGCCTTCTTGGCACGGGCCAGGTAAAGGCCAATCAGGAAGGTGATGGGCACCGTCATGAAGGACATGGTGCAGTAGTTGATAGCGGAAAATGCCGGCTCAAGCCCCGCGAGCGCGGGCACCCATTGTGCAAGCCCCGTCGTGGTGGAAGAGACCAACGTCTTGAGCAGCGTGCCCATAGAACCCACGATAACGAAGGGCATAAACGCGGTAAAGGCATCCTTAATTGCGGAGAGATATACGTTGTCGCCTACTTTTTCTGCGACAACCATCATCACATCTTCGAATTTCTCGGAGAAAGCCATATGATGTACCTGCTTTCGAAAGTTAATGACGTGCTTTCGGATGTAGACCGCTGTCGAGTGCTAGTCGCACAGCGGCGATTTTGGGCTATTGAGCCCTTATGCCTTGGCGACCAGGTCCTCCGCCTGCTTGAGGACCTTGGCGCCATCGCAGCTGCCGTAGGCAACCGGATCGATTACGGCAACGGGAGCTTTGCCGTCAACGACTTTGGTGAGCTTGCGCTGAAGATGGCGGACCTGCGGGCCAAGCAGCAAAACGTCAAAGTTTCCGAGTTCCTCGGCAACCTGGCCTTGCTCGACGGCCCAAATCTTGTAATCATCCTTGCCCTGGGCCTTAGCGGCCTCCTCCATCTTGCTCACAACGAGCGAGGTGCTCATACCAGCACAGCAAGCCAACATGATGTTCATAACGGACTCCTTTCAAAAGCGCTCATCTTGGGCGCCCGATTGACCAAACTCGGTATTTTAGGGTTACTTGCCCTCGTACTTATCGCGATAAAGCTCGATAAAGCGCTCGGCAAAATCACTCGCCATGATGGCCATCGTCAGATGGTCTTCGGCATGGATCAAGATGATGTTGATATCGACGGTATTGCCGTTCGCTTCAGCCTGAGTGAGCTCGAACTGCATCTTGTGGGCAGCGCTCATCTCGGACTGCGCCTCGGCGAGCTGTTTCTCGGCCTCTTCGAAATCGCCATCATGGGCGGCGTCGATTGCCATGAGCGCGGCGGACTTGGCGTTGCCCGCATGCAGGATGATTTGAAGGGCATTTTCATATTTGCTCTCGTCCATCGGTGTCTCCTTCTACTCGTTGTTGTCTGTTTTTCCATACATATTCAAAAGCTTGACGACGGTCTCCCATCGTTGGTTGTCGACAAGCCCCTGGATAGCCTCTTTGCTGGTAAGCATCTTGGCCATACTGCGGTAGAAACGGTCAAGCTTCTTGTCCTTAGCCTTTGAGACTGATACTAGAAAGACCGCCCGCACCGCTTGCCCGTTCCATTCGACCGGCTCGCGCAGCAGTCCAACGCAAACAAACGTCTCGTCCGTCACGGCCTTGACCGAATGGGGCATGGCGACCTGATTGCCAAAACTCGTCTGCGCGAGTTCCTCGCGACGCATGACCAGCTGCTTAAACTCGTCAGGCACGTTACGCATGGCGGCGACCTGCTCGCATAGAATTGAGATGACCTCGTTCTTGTCTGCAGCGACCATATCGGAGACAAAAAGGTCAGCCGAAAAATAAGGTGCAAGGTCACCGGTAACATTTGCACCGGCAAGAATCTCACGAACATCGTGCATATCATCGGCATCGAGAAAGAAGCTCACCTCGCGCACGGGCACCGGAAGCGCTCGATGCAGGGGCACCGTGGTAAAAACGTAATCGATACCCGTCATATCAATACTGTCGACATGGGAGGCATCGCAGGTCACAATCTTGTCCACGAGAGCACCGAACTCTTGGCGGTATCGGTACTCAAGGAGCTTGGCGCTTCCCTGTCCGCTCGCGCACACTACGAGGATATTCTTACGCGGGACCTCGCTCTTCTGGCGCTCAAGCGCCAAGGCGAAGGCGAGTGCGATATAGCCGATCTCGTCATCCGAAAGACGACTACCGTAGTGCTCGGCAAGGATGACCGACGAATCGAGTGCCATCGAATACGCGAGCGCGAATCTCTCCTTGATATCGGCAAGCAGCGGATTATCGATATGCATGCGATATTTGAGACGCACGGCAAGCGGAACGATATGACGCGCGAGGTTCATGCGGAGCTCAAGATCGCCGCGAAAATCAAAGTGATAGGAATCCCAGATGCACTCGAGCATCTCAGTGACCACATCCCAAACCTCGTCGGAAATTACGAGACCTTCATCTGCACTGTCGGAACTAGCATACAGAGATTGCTTTCCCGCAAGGTGAATGGCGATGTAGGCAACCTCCTCCTCTGGGAGCCGAATGTCGAAAGCTTTCTCGATACGCAAAGCCACACAACCGGCCACCGCAAACTCGCGCGCTGTACGCAGCTTCTCAATATGTTCGGCTTCGAGCGGGACGTAGCACTGCTCGCGGATTCGCCAAATGGCGACCGCGATATGAACCAGCAAGTTTTGATAGGCCGCTGAGTTGATTTGGAAGCCTTCCTCGGCAATGACCTCATTCACACAGGTGGCAATCGTGTCGAGGGTCACCTGGTTCTGAGAATCGCTCTCACGATGCTCTGCAAGCTTGTCGAGCGTAATGCTTGCCAAGCAGAGGCGACGCGACATCTCCGAGCCGCTCACGCGAATCCCGTAATGAGGACGCCGTTCAAGCTTGAGATCGAACTTGGCCAGCTGTGCCTCAACCCGCTTGAGATCGCCTGAAATAGCATTGCGGGATACATAGAGGATCTCCGAAAGATCGTCCAGGGTGATCCAGTCGACGCGACTCAACAGGTCGTTCAGCAAGTACTCAACGCGCCCCTCGCTCGTAGAGGGAATTGACTTGAGACCCCCATTGGATGCATCGTCCTTGATCGAGCGGTATGCGTCGCAATCGCTGATATTGAGGGTATAACCCCCGCCACGGTGTTTATGGATATGGGCCTGAGGCTCGAGGACAGCGTTGAGCTTCTTGACATAAGTACGAATCGTGCGATCGCTCACGCCAAACTCTTCGCAAAGACGAGCGGGCGAAACATCGTGATTAGCCTCTATGTAGTCAAGTACTTTTTGAACCTGTGAATCTAACACCAACGTTTCACCTCCCCGTATCTATCTGACAATTAGAAAGATACAAGGTTTATGAAAGGTGTTCCACAATCCCGATTTCCCCAGAAGTCGGAAGTCTCTTGGGTGGAAACGGAAACTGTCTAGCGCATGAACGGGTTGCACATGAGTTCACGCGCCATAGTGGTCGAGGGACCGTGGCCAGTCAAACAAACGGTATCGGGTGGAAGCATGTGGGCGAGCTTGGAGAGCGAGCGCAGAATCGCTGCCTCGTCGCCACCGGCAAGATCGGTGCGGCCGTGGCTGCCCGGGAATAGGGTGTCGCCCACAAAGGCAATGTTCCTCTGCTCAGTGGCGGCGAACAGAACGATGCCGCCCGGTGTGTGCCCGGGCACCTCAATTACCTGCAGGCAAATGTCGCCCAGCTCAATGGTGTCGCCCTCGGCAAGCAGCCGCGTCGGCTCACCTGGATCGGGCGTCTCGATGCCCCACATCGCTCGCTGCTCCTCGATATTCGCATGCGGCACTGCTGCGTCCTTGCCACACAGCTCGTACAGGGCGTCGGCGCCAACGGCGGCCCGAACTCCAGCGACACCGCCAACATGGTCGGCGTGACCGTGCGTGCAAACGGCGCCGAGCACCTGCACATCGGGGTGTTCGGCTCGAATATGCTCCACCAAGCGCTCGCCTTCCCATGCGGGGTCGATAATCACGCACTCATTGTCCGAAATGACAGCATAGCTATTGGTCTGAATGGGACCGTTTACGAGCGTCTCGATCTCGACCGATCCCTTGGGAGTTAAATCCAAGGACACAGCACTCATGCCCCTCTCCTCTCTATAGAACTCGAGGCATCAAACGATGCCTCGAGTGTAGCGAATATCGATAATGTGGCACGTTCGTCGCGACTAAACGCGACGCTTGAGCTGAGCTCCACCCTCACCCGGCATCAGACGGCGTGCGTCATAGACCGAGTCGACACTGCTGATGGAAGCCAGCAGCGGATCCAGACCACTCGCGTCCGAAATCTCGACCATAAAGCGCAGGGTTGCAATACCCTCGCGGTTGGTCGACGTGGCGGCAGAAAGGATATTGCCGCCCGCATCGCCAATGGCAATGGTGACATCCTTGAGAAGGCCCATGCGGTCCAGGCACTCGACCACGATCTCAACCTGGAACAGGGTATCGGCAGCGCCGTCCCACTCAACGTCAATCATGCGCTCGGGGTGTTCCATAAGACCCTTGACGTTGGGGCAGTTGGCACGGTGCACCGAGACGCCGCGGCCGCGCGTGATGAAGCCCACGATATCGTCGCCCGTCACGGGGTTGCAACAATGCGCCAGACGAACCAGCAAGCCGCTGTTGCTCTCGCCCTTGACGATGATACCGTTGCTGGCGCTCTTGCCACGCTTTTGGGGCTTGCGGTTGGATCCGCGCGCGGGCTGCTTCACGACCTCGGCAATGGCCTCGGCCTTGGCGAGCTGCTCCTCGGGCTTGGGATCCAAGATCTGCTCGACTTTGTTGCCCACGGCACGCGGGGCGACTTTGCCCGCCCCAACGGCTGCGAACAGGTCCTCGAGCTGCTTGTAGTTAAACTGCTCTGCCACGGCATTGAGCGCACGCGTAGATCGCGGCGTAGAGATGCCGTACCCGCGCTTGCGCAGGTCCTTGGCCAGTATATCGCGGCCGGCGGCAGCGTCATCGTCTTTGGTCGCGGCAGCGAAGTAACGGCGAATCTTCGACTTGGCCGAAGGTGTCTTGACGATCTTGAGCCAATCGCGCGACGGCTTGGAACTCTTATTGGTCAGGATTTCAACGCGGTCGCCCGTCTTGATCTCATGCGTGAGCGGCGCGACCGCACCGTTGATCTTAGCGCCGACGCAGTGGTTGCCCACCTCGGTGTGAACGGCATAGGCAAAGTCGAGCGGCGTGGAGCCGGCACGAAGCGCCATGACCTCGCCCTTGGGCGTAAAGACAAAGATCTCCTGGTCGAAGAGGTCGACCTTCAACGAGTGCAGGTATTCCTTGGCATCGGTAATCTCATCAGACGCTGCCCAATCGAGCGAATGCTTGAGCCAGTTTATCTGGTCGTCCAGACGCTGGGCATCATTGGTCTTTGAAGCAGACGATCCGCCCGACTTCTTGTACAGCCAGTGGGCGGCGATGCCGTACTCGGCCTGCTCGTGCATCTCGTAGGTTCGAATCTGAATCTCGAGCGGACGGGCCGTGGGGCCGATAACCGTCGTATGAAGCGACTGATAGTTATTGACCTTGGGCATGGCGATATAGTCTTTAAAGCGACCGGGCATGGGGTGCCACAGCGTATGCACCGCACCGAGCGTGGAATAGCAATCGCGCACCGAATGAGTGATGACGCGCAGCGCCACCAAGTCATAAATCTCGGAGAATTCCTTGCCCTTGCGCTTCATCTTTTGGTAGATGGACCAATAGTGCTTGGAACGGCCGTTGATCTGGAAGTCTTCCAGGCCAATGCGGTTGAGCTCGTCGGTGAGCGTCTTGATGGTCTCGGCCAGATAGCGCTCACGGACCTCGCGCGACTCCGCCACCATGCGTGCGATGCGCTGGTAGGCATCGGGCTCCAGGTAGAAGAAGGACAGGTCCTCGAGCTCCCATTTAATGGAGCTCATGCCCAGACGGTCGGCCAGGGGCGCATACACGTCCATGGTCTCGCGAGCCTTAAACAGGCGACGGTCCTCACGCAGGGCCGCAAGGGTGCGCATGTTGTGCAGGCGGTCGGCAAGCTTAACGATGATGACGCGGATGTCCTTGGACATGGCGAGGAACATCTTGCGCAGCGTGAGGGCCTGTTTCTCGTCCATGCTGTCGACTTCGATGTTGGTGAGCTTGGTCACGCCATCGACGAGCTCGGCCACCGTATCGCCAAACAGGTCGGAAACATCGGCAAGCGAGGTCTCGGTATCCTCGACGGTATCGTGCAGCAGCGCGGCGCACACCACGTCACAGTCCATCTTGAGATCGGCCAAAATGATGGCCACCTCGACGGGATGGTTGATGTACATCTCACCCGAGCGGCGCTTTTGGTTGCAGTGCTTCTCGGCGGCAAAGCAGTAGGCTTGCTCCACCTTGGAGAAGTCGTCCTCATTCATATATTTGAGGCACAGACGCTCCAACTTGTCGTAGCTGTCCGCCATAATCTCGGGCGGCAGCTCATCGGCATGCTTATAGTGCTCCATCTCCGAGAACGGCTGGAGGGCGGAATCATGGGCGGTACGGGCTGCGGCATCCATCGAGGTCCCCTTCCCCTAGGCCCGCGGTACGATCGGGCGGTTAACTTTGGCTAGCATATCAGAAGCGCACGAATCGAGCGCCCAACTCCGGAAAGCCGAGAACTCCATGCGCGAACGCAAGCCCTCCAAATAGCGAATTGACCTGCTCAATTGCACACGGCCGGGGTTTTCGGCCATCGCGATGCGACGGGTGTCGTCAAACCCCGAAACGCGACAGAAACCAAGCTCTTCGAAGATTCCCAGGCCACTTTCCACCGAGCGCTCGTCGACCGGCGTGCGAGCATCGATGGCAAGGCACATCTGCGCGATGTCGATATCGCTTGCGCAGAATGAATCATCCCCGGTCTTACCGCGGTTGGAGCGCCACATGGTCTGCAGCGCACGATAGAGTGTGACGAGTTCGTCGCGCTCGGGTGCGTAGCAGTCGAGCAGGCGCTCGTTGATGCGGGCGTCGCGCGACGAATAGAGCAGGTGGATCACGGCGGGCTGTCCGTCACGACCGGCACGCCCGCTCATCTGGTTGAACTCAATGGCGCCAAACGGCATGTGGTACAGCACGACATGGCGGATATCGGGCAGATTGACACCCTCGCCAAAGGCGGAGGTCGAAACGATGCAGCTGAGGCTTCCGTCTCGGAATGCTTCCTCCACGCGGCGGCGATCGGAGCGCGCAAGCCCCGCGTTATAGAACGCGATATGGGTTGCGCAATCGGGCACACGCTTGCGCAACGTCTTGGCGAGCGCCACGGACTGGTCGCGCGAATTGACGTAAATGACGGTCTTCTCCCCCGTCGCCACGATCGACACCAAACGGTTCTCGCGGCTCGCAAGGTCGCGGTCGTCCTCGAGCTGCAGGTTCTCGCGCACCGTCTCGTCGACCACCGTGCGAGTAATCGGCAGCATGCGGGCAAGCTCGGCCACGACCGGAGCCGTCGCGGTGGCCGTCGCAGCCATAACAACCGGGTCGCCCAGGGCTTTGAGGATATCGGGCATGTCGAGATAGGCGCTGCGGTCGCCGCCCTTGGCAAGGCCGGCGTGGTGCGCCTCATCGATAACGACAAAGCCGATGCGGCCCGAACGCGCGAAGCGGTCACGGTGGATAGATAGGAACTCGGGCGTCGTGAGCACGATACCGGTGCGGCCCGAAGCTAGGCCGGCGAACACATCATCGCGTGCGGCCTCCACGGTCTCGCCGGTCAGCACGCCAACGCCAATGCCAAGCGCTGCCATCGTCGACGAGAGGTGATAGGCCTGGTCGGCAACGAGTGCGCGCAGCGGATAGACAAAGATGCTCGCACGCCCTCGAAGGACCGCCTCGCGCGCGGCGTGCACATGGAAGATGAGCGACTTACCACGTCCCGTCCCCATAACGGCCAAAACGCTCTGGTGGTCGGCGAGCGCGTCGAGTGCCTCGACCTGCGCGCGATGTGGCTGGTTCGAGCCGATAAAGCTATGGATAAGCGAGCGCGTGAGCTCGGTATAAGAAAGCTGGGCGAGCGTCTCGCGTTTACGCGACTCCAGGCGCAGGCCAGAATCCGCCGGCTGCACGCCGCGGCGAAGCTCGCATGCCGGATCGTCGATATTGGACGCCGCGGTATCGCGCACCAAGACATCTTTGATCATGAGCTTGGGCTTCACGCGTCCCTGCCAATGCTCGGCCACGGCCTCGAACACCAAGTCGACGGCGCTGTCGCAATTGATGAGCCTATCGATCTGCGGCACGCGGAACATGATGGCCGGCACACTCGCGGCGCCATCGGTCGCCACGAAGCGCATGTGTTCGCCGGTTTTGCCCACCACGGCGCGATCACACATCGTCACGCCCTCGGCGGCCAGCAACGGCACCTTATTGCCCTGGCCAAACGGCTCAAGACGGGAAATCTGCTCGATGGTCTCGATATTTAACTCGGAGAGGTCGACGGTGGCGGCAACCTCGTCAGTGTCCTCAAAGTCCTCGGCGGGAAGCTCCGATAGCACGGCCGAAAGGCGACGACGGAACTCGTCGAGCTTGGACGCCTCGATGGTCACGCCCACCGCACCCGCATGCCCGCCGCGACGAATCAGCAGATCCGAGCAGCGTTCTACGGCGTCGAACAGGTTGACCTTGCCCACCGAGCGACCCGATCCGCGCGCAACGCCGTCCTCAATCGAGAAGAGCAGAGCCGGCACGTGATAACGGTTGGTCAGGCGGCTCGCTACGATACCCTTGACGCCCTCGTGCCAGCCCTCGCCACCCACGACGATTGCGCGACCGCCGTCATAGGTCTCCTCGACCTTTGCCATGGCGTCGCGTGTGAGCTCCGCCTCGATCTCGCGGCGCTGACGGTTGATTTCCTCGAGCTCGGCTGCCAGTGCACTTGCCTCGATAGGATCGCGGGCAAGTAGCAGGTCGAGCGCCAGCTTTGGATCAGCCATGCGGCCGGCAGCATTCAGACGAGGGATGAGCGAAAACGACAGGCCGTCGGCCGTAATGGTAGAAAGGTCGGCCTTGGCAAGTGCGGCAAGCGCGATATAGCCGGGACGGGCCGTCGCGCGCATCTGCTGGATGCCCTCGGCGACCAGTGCGCGATTCTCGGGCGTGAGCGGCATCATGTCGGACACGGTGCCCAGCGCCGCGACCTCGATCAGCGAACGCCAATACGACGGCTTGCCCAAACGCTCGCCCAGGACCTGCACCAGCTTGAGTGCCACGCCGGCACCGGCAAGCTCGCGCGAGGGACCCTCGTCCTCGAGCTTGGGGTCGGTCAGGGGCACGCCCTGCGGCACCTGGTCGGACGGCTCGTGATGGTCCGTGACCACCAAATCGATCCCCAGGCTCTCCAGATAGGAGACTTCTTCCTTGGCGGCAATACCGTTATCGACGGTCACGATCAGCTGAGGGCGAGTGAGCTCGTTAACGCGGTCGAGCGCCGCGCGCGAAAGACCGTAGCCCTCGTCAAAGCGATGCGGAATAAACGGCGTGACATCGGCGCCAAACGTGCGCAGTGCCTCGGTCAACAGGCAGGTCGACGTAATACCGTCAACGTCAAAATCGCCAAAGACCGCAATGTGCTCGTGGTTGCAAATAGCACGCTCGACGCGGTCGGCAACGACCGACATGTCCGGGATAATGAGTGGGTCGGCCCAGTCGCGATCGAGCGAAGGCGTCAAAAACAGCTGACCTTCTTCGATGGATGTAATGCCGTGCGCGACCATAATACGCGCCACCAGCCCGGGAATGCCCAGGCCAGCCGAAAGCTCCTTTTCGAGCTCGGGGTTTTGCTGAGCGACCGCCCAGCGATGCGTCGTCTTAAGCGATGACATAGGCGCCCACCCCCGATAGGGGCAGGTCGCCGCGATACCTCTCACGGTTCATAGCGATGAGTCCTCTGTGTATGCCCGCTTCGGCAGGCAGATCTGTTGAACGGATTTATTATACCGTGCAGAGCAGACGCAAATCGCCGCAGCACGCCGCGGTTTCGGTAAACGATGCCGGTAATAGCCTCGAAATATTCGAGCGTTTCTGACGCACGGACGCATGCGAGCGTCTAGCATATCCATTCAAAACGGGTTCACGGGCAAAGGGAGTCACAAGCGCATATGAAGCAATGGGTTGGACTGGGCAAGTTTCTCGCGGGGCACATGCAGGTCATCGTTCCGATTTGCGTGGCGCTCGGCGTGCTCTTTCCCCAACAGATTGGCGTGCTCAAGCCCATCGTTCCCGCCCTGTTTGCCTTTATGACATTCCAAGGCGCGCTCAGCAACACCTTTCACCAGGTAACCGAGGTGTTCCGCCGTCCGTTGCACCTAGTCTTGGCGCTGCTCGTCTCGGCGGTGCTTATTCCCATCGCGGCGTATGCCATGGGGTCACTCTTCTTTGGCTCCAACCCCAACCTTGTCTGCGGCATTGTGCTCGAATACAGCGTGCCCGTGGCCGTCACCGCTTTTATGTGGATCAGCATGTTCGGCGGCAACGGCCCGCTCGCGCTCACCATCATCCTGACGTCCTCGGTCATCTCACCTGTGACGATTCCGCTTACGCTCAAGCTCCTGCTGGGCGCCACCGTCTCGATCGACGTGCCGAGCATGATGCAGAACATGGCCTTTATGATCGCCATCCCCGCTGTGCTCGGTATTGCCATCAATGAACTCACGCGCGGCTGGGGCCACGAGAAACTCTCTCCCGCGCTCTCGCCCGCCTGCAAGTTCATGATGATGGGCGTCATCGCGTCCAACTCCACCGCTATGAGCGAGTACGTGCTACACATAAACGCGGTGCGCCTGGAAGTCGCCCTCTTTATTTTGGTCTTCGCCATCAGCGGCTTTGTCGTCGGTTTTCTGGTCGCACGTGCGCTGCATCTGCCATATAGCGAGACGACTACCATGTGCTTTACCTGCGGCATGCGCAACATCTCTTCGGGTGCCGTCATCGCCACGCAGTACTTTCCAGGCGAGGTCGTGTTCCCCGTCATGTGCGGCACGCTGTTTCAGCAGGTGCTGGCCTCGATTATCGGGCATCTCTTTGAGTGCCTAACCGGCGAGGAGCGCACCAAACAGCGCAAGCGGGTCGAAGCCGGCCGCGACGCGTTGGCACGCTAGGCTGTCCGCATTACGCGGGTGCTAGTCTTGCTATACGAGCGTTTCCAGATGCGCACGCAGACGCTCAGCATCGATATCGAGCGTCGTCTCGGCATTGACTTGGGCCAAACGATAGCCGACAAAGTAGGGCGAAACCACCCAACGCGGCAGCGCCTTGGCAATGGTCCGACCGCCCAGGTGATAGAAGAACAAGTTGTACGACTCTGCGCGACCACCGTGGTGCTCGTTTAGGATATAGCGCAGAGCTACCTGGATCGCATCGGCAAAGAGATCCGCCTCGGCTTGGTCTCGTGCGTCATCGCTGGCGGCGATTCCCTGCGGGGCTGAAACGTTGATCTCAAAGAACCCCATGATCGGTTCGGCTGAGATATTGACCGAGATTCTCCCCTGTTGCCAGACATTGATGCCTTCGAAATTGGCGGAAGCCAGCGAAGCATAGCCGTCTTCCTGCTCCAAACCCACAATCTGCATGTGCGGATGGACCAGACTGCCGCCCGAAAGTGGGCCCTTGTTCTTGTACATGAGAACGCTGCGATACTGTCGGGAGTCAATCATCCGCTGCCAGCAATCCAGGGCAAACCGCATAACATGATGCAGCTCGTCCGGCGCATAGGTCACCAGGTCGGCGTCGTGGTCGGACGACTCAATCAATACGGTCTGGCGAGTGGCCCGCAAGGTCTTAAACTTATTCTCGAGCCAGATGCAGCCACCGTCGCGCCGGATGATATTGGCGAGTTCCTCGGTATCGCAAAAGGGGCACGCGGTGCCGGGACGACGGTTGTCGTCGGGCTTACCGTTCGCCTGCTGAACGTCAAATACCAGCGCCACGGGTTATACCTCCAGCGGCACGATCTTGGTGCCATGGAGTTCGGAGACGCCCAGTGCCGCCGCCACGGTATCGCGATTGGCCGTGGAAATGCCGCCACCGGGAAGAATGGTCAGGCGGTCGCCCGCATACTCGACAAGACGCGACAGGTGCTCCAGGTTGTCCTCGATCGGCGTTCCGGCAGCACCACCATGCGTCAGGATGCGCGTGATGCCGCAGTCGGCGAGTGTGTCAATGGCATCGAGCTGAGCCTCGGGCGAGAGCTGGTCAAAGGCCATGTGGAAGGTGATATCGATGGCCCCGCGCTTGCACTCCTCGGTCGCGCAGCCCGTAGCCATCACGAGGGCGCCGAGGGTGAGCTCGTCGAGCGCCCAGCCGCCGGCACAGGGCTTGCAGCAGCCAAAGACCAGGCCGTCAACGCCGGCGCTCACGGCAAGACCCAAGTCCATCTCCATCATGCGCAGCTCGTCCTGGTTGTAGTGAAAGTCACCGCCACGCGGGCGAATCATGCACATCACTCGCGCGTCATGCTCGTGAGCATAGCTGACCGTAGTGCTGATAACGCCGGCCGAGGGCGTGGTACCACCGACGGCAAGGTTGTCGCACAACTCGATGCGCTTAGCACCGGCATCGATAGCCGCCGGCACACGCTCAAAGTTCTCGGCACAAAACTCGTACAGCATAGATAGCCCCCAGGAGACATTTCGATTTCCACACGGCATTGTCGCACGTTAAATAGCAACCCGCACGATGGAACAAAACCTTGACAAGGAGTGTCCCAAAGTGCCGGCACATAAGGAACGTCCCCAGGTGCCACCTTGAGCGATGGGCACTCATTTAAGAACGTCCATTACAGTCGAAATTGTCAGCCCGGGACCGTCTCGGGCT
>CAUDQR010000031.1 GCA_958451615.1 uncultured Collinsella sp.
GGGGCTCCCCCTCAAACGTACCCCCACCATGACGGCCCCCTTGGTGCGCTTCGCGCGCGGGGCAATTCCGATCTGCGGATTGTTTTCAGGGGAAGCCCCAAGGGGACCTGCGCAGCCTCGACAGGATAATCGCATTCGCTGATTTAATTATCGCCCGATTCGCGGCGCAATCTATTTATCTCCGCTGCTCAGAACCGCCTCAAGTCTTTGCACGAGAACTCCGACGGTAATTCCAAGTGCCTCTGCATAGGCGAACTGCTCATAAACCCTAAGACTGCGTTCCCCGGTTTCGACTTTCGAGATGAACGACTGAGGTACCCTCAGTTTCTTTGCGAGTTCAACCTGAGTGATACCTTGTTCCCGACGAATCTGGGAGAGGCATTTTCCGCATGTCCTATTAGCATCAACGTTCATACCGTTTACGCTATATTCCATTTTGATATATCCCAAACTAGGATATATTCATGTGAGTATCTGTTTCACTTATCGCAATTGTTCGCATCGCACATTTGAAACGAGAGAGGGGACTCGATAAGCATGGATGACGAGATGAAAGAGCCCAATAGTGAGCAAACGCCCAGTGCATCTGATGAACAGAAGCCGAATATCGAAGGGAAGCAGGTTTCTGATGGTGCTGACGACACCACCTCCCCTGACGATCGATCATCAAATGAAGACGGTGCCACATGCAATAAGGAAGAGGACGATTCACTTCTAACGAGTGCCATTAACAAACTTGGTGGTAATAAACGAGCGGCTATCGCAACTGCTGCGATAGTTGCCGTCATCTTCTGCTTACCCATGCTGTTTCCTCAAATGTTTTGCACCCACAAACTTTGGACCAATGCAAACTGTACAAGCCCTCGCACCTGTAAAAGTTGCGGCAAAACCGAGGGGAAACCGCTCGGACATGAATGGGAAGAAGCAACATGCACGGTTCCGAAGACCTGTCAACGCTGCGGCAAAACCGAAGGGAAACCCCTTGGGCATCAACCAGGTTCTTGGACTACCAAAGTCGATTACGTTGACGCCACCTCGAAGGAAATTCGAGAATGCGGGAGATGCGGAGAGGTCGTTGACACCCGCAACGAAAAGGAAATTACTTCCTTTCTTGGCGACGGATCGTTTTCAATTTCACCTGAAGGCTTTATTGAACGACTTAACGAGGAATTCTCCGATATTCCCAATTGCAGCAGTATGAAGGCGAGTTACGAGTTAGACGATAGCGGCACGGGACTCGAGCTTCAGATAAAAAATGGCTCTACGCTTGCCGGTATTGGAGGTTTTTTCTCGGACTCGAGCAGTCAACTACTATTCAGCTATCTTGGATCAGAAAACTGCTTCAAAAACATAGTCATGTACTTCGAAAATTCAGATTATGCCGCGGCGACAGCATTAGCAACCATACAAGCAATTGATCCAACACTCTCATTTTCCGACGCTAAGGAGATTGGCGCTGCCTGCGTAGGTACGCCAACTGTCAAAAATGGAATTACGTACGCAATCTTAGCTTCAAATGGAGAATACTGGCTGAGCACCCGAATTGAATAATTTACTTTAATTGCTAAATGCAGACGCCTCTTACTCGCGGCATATTAAAGTTCAACCCCTGCTAGCATCGTCAATCGAAATATGCCCCGCCGAGCACTTTAGCTTGGCGGGGCATTTCAATACGTAGGCGGATTTTGATACCTAGAAGGCCCACATGCCCCCACTAGGCAGCCGGCTTCGCTGCTCAAATTGCTCGAACTGCAACTTGAGCAATCAGCGGCCAGCATCTCTTTTAGGCTGCGCTAGTTTCTTTGTATTCAAAGACCGGCTCTAAGATGTCTTCGATGCTGCAGTGCAGGACTTTCGCCATATCCCTTACGGTTGTTACCGATGCTTCGTTGATGTTTCTCTGGCGCTGTTCGTACATTTGGATTGAGCGGAGTGATACGCCCGATTCGTATGCCAGGTCTTGTTGGGTTTTCTTGAGCCTCTTTCTTGCTTGCGCCAGTTTAGTTTGACGAGGTGTTTTCTTCGCCATATCGCAAATAAGACGCGTCACACGTTCCTCTGAGGCTTCATGCCAGGGATAGTACAGACCGCGCAGCGCATCAAATGGAACGACATGCAGCAGATCTTCGAAAGACTCCCCTAAACGCCACTGCAGGTATGCCAGCATCCAGCCCGCCCAATATTCCGGCGTCTTCTCAAATCGATAGGTACAGTCCGGTATAGGCCTGTTTTGATAGCCCGATCTTTCAGCGATAAGCGCGAACAGCTCAACGCCCGATTTTCCCGATACGACCCATGCGTTGCCGCGTTCGAACTCGCGAGCTACGCCGCTGAGGCAAAAGAGTTCAGCAACTTCCGATCCCTCTGCTCCATAATCATTAACGGCATAGTCAAAACAGTCGCCTAGGTTGTTCATTGCGTCCTCGAGGTAATAGACGGGATATGTCCTACTCGGCCCACAATCCGTTAACTCTTGGATCATTTAAATCAACCCTCCCTGCCATCAAATCCCTAATGTCGACACCCTCGGTGTCAAATCCGTTTATCGTATCCAGATACTTACGTCGAGCATTCTGTTCTCGCTCAAATCGTTTGGGATAAAACTCAGCTCCCGAGGCCTGCTTCCAATCGCGGAACCTGATCGCCGAGAACGCGCGCTCACTCATAAGAGCGTATTGGATGCCCAAATCGCCCAAACGCATAATGAGTTGCAGTTGCCTGAGCGAGATCATGCCGTTAACGAACTGTCTTGCAAACGAAAAGTAGGAATCGTCGGCGCGATAGCCTCGAATAACGTCATAGGGAGAAATATCAATCAGGCAGTTGTCCAGCAAATACCGAAGTCCTTCGCGTGCCAGCGGCGTCGAGACATTAAACTCCCGGTTGTCGGCCAAAATCGCAAGCCAATTGAGGATTGAAAACTCCCCAGACTCTAAATCCAAGACCGAAAGGCCATCTAAATCAAGCTCATATCGATTGGCAATGCCATCAGACTCGGTCCGGCATGCCCATTTCATTGCCATTTCCTCATGTGGTGTGCAATAAAACCCGCGCCCATAGTCATTGAATTGCCTGCATTTATCCAACGATGGATGCTCGACAACAACCTCCGACCCGTGCCAAAGCTCCATATCGACCTCCTAAAAATATCACCCCAGTGATAGTTTACCAATAACTATCACTGGGGTGATATAGATAGGAGCTTTGGGGGGGTTAACCTGATTAGAGGCAAGCCTCAGCGATGCGGCGCTTGAGCTCGTCGATGCCCACACCGGTCTGGGAGCTTGTGATGATTACGTTCTCGGCCGGGACATTGAGCTGCTTTTTGATGGCTGCTGCCTGGCGGGCCTGCTGGGTGCGGCTGAGCTTGTCGGCCTTGGTGAGACAGACGATAAAGTTGAACTCGTTGCCCTGCAGATAGTCGATCATGTCGTGATCGAGCTTGCTGGGGTCGTGACGAATGTCCACCAGCGAGACGACCAAGTTAAAGCTGCGCTCCGAGTCGAAGAAGTCGCCGATAAGCTCTGCCCAGCGGTCGCGCTCGGCCTTGGAACGACGGGCGAAACCGTAACCCGGCAGGTCCACGAAATGCACGTCGTCGGCCTCAAAGAAGTTGATGTTGCTCGTCTTGCCCGGCGTGCTGGAAACCTTGACCAGGTTCTTGCGGCCAAAAAGCTTGTTCATAATCGACGACTTGCCCACGTTGGAGCGGCCGACAAAGCTCACCTCGGGGCAGGTGGACTCGGGAATCTGCGAAACCTTGCCATAGCTGGCAACGAACTTGGCAAGCTGGTAGTTAATGGAATCGGCCATGGACACTCCTTGGTCGTAGGTTCTTACAAAAGAGCGCGCTAATAGATAGCAGCGATACGGCGGACGATATCGAGCGTAATGCCACTCGCGGTACGGGCATACTCGAACAGGTCGAACTCACGGTCGCAAATCGCATCGTACGCCTCGTCACAATTATCGCTGATAGCGCGCAACACCAGGCAATCGACACCATTTTTAGTTGCGACATGGGCAATCGCCGCGCCCTCCATGCCAACACAATCGGCATGCGTCGCCTCGATAGCGTCGTTGCGCATGGCGGCACCCGTCACAAAACGGTTGCCCGTGGCAATCGTGCCGACCAGGAACTGCTTGGTGCCCTCGTTCGAAGCGGCTGCATTTGTCGAAGCATTGACAAAGCCACGCTCAGCAAGCACATCGGCAGCAATATCGACCAGCGCAGGCGTCGAGCCAAACTCCTCGAGCCCCGGTGCAGACTCGGCGATAAGCGCGGTATCGGTATCCAGATAGCGCAGGCGTTTGCCAATGACTACGTCGTCGATATGGAGCTTGGGGTTCAAACCGCCTGCAATGCCCGAAAACACAACAGCCTGCGGAGCATACTTGCTAATGAGGTGCTGTGTTGCGGCGGCAGCGTTCACGGTACCCATGCCCGCCGTTGTGGCGACAACTGTCAGTCCGTCGAGCCCGCCGGCCACAACGTTCAAGCCCGCCTCCTGTACCATGCAAACGTTACTCAACTCTTCCTTAATCTGCATGATCTCTTTTTCGAGCGCACCGATAATCGCGATGGTAGCCATGCCATTCCCCAAACCTATACGAAATACTCAACCACGGTATGGTACCAGCATTTTGTTTGACCTCGCCAAACGAACACGCTAAGCCAGCGTAGCGCGGGTATCATAGAGCGCCTTGGCGATGGCAGTCACAACCTCACTCGAATGGTCGCTCCATGGCATCGATGTCATGATGCTCATAATGTAGGTGTCGCCGTCAACATCAATGAGGCCAGCATCGCACGTCGCATTGCAACCTGCCTCGCTGATCCAGCCGGCCTTGTTGCGCACCAAAGCTTGGTCGTCCGCAATGCCATCGCGCACTCATTTATGTCTGTCCCCAATGAGTGCCCTTGGGGAGCGAAAATGGCTCGCTAGCCGATGGCGTTTTTGAGTTCCGCACGGCGCTTTTTCATGCCGGCCATGACGGCGTTGCGCAGCTCGGGCATGCGCGCGGTATCCATCTGGGGCACGCCCTCGAGCTTATAGGGAATACCCAGCTGCTCGTACTTGACGACACCCATCGTGTGATACGGCAGCATTTCCAGGCCCACCACGTTGTGCCATGGAGCGATCAGGCGACCGAGCTTCTCGCATTCCTCCGCCGTATCGGTGATACCCGGCACCACCACGTGGCGAATAACAACCTTAATCTTGCGACGGGCAAGCTCATCGCCAAACGCCAGGATGCGTGCGGGGTCACAACCGGTCAGCCTTTTATGCTCGACCGGGTCGGCATGCTTGATGTCGAGCAAAACCATGTCGGTCTCGTTGAGCACGGAATCGAACTTCTCGGGATGCTGAGGGTCGAAGGCGTAGCCACAGCTATCCAGGCAGGTATGTACACGACCATCGGGGTTGTTGTGCATTGCACGGAACAGGTCGGCCAAAAACTCGGGCTGCAGAAGCGGCTCGCCACCCGAAACCGTAATTCCGCCGCTGCGGTAAAACTCATGGTTACTCTGGAACTCGTCCATCAGGTGCTCGACGGTCACCATGGTGCCACCGTTAACCGACCAGGTATCAGGATTGTGGCAATACGCGCAGCGCATAGGACAGCCCTGGACAAACACCACAAAGCGGATGCCGGGTCCGTCGACCGTTCCCATCGTCTCGATTGAATGCACGCGACCCAGGGCATATGCAGAGTCCTCGGGATGAGCGTCCACACCCTCAAGCGTCATCTCAGCCATTCCCGCTACCTTGCCTCTCTTTGGTTTTAGCTACATAAATGCCAGAGTCATTCTAGCCCATACGCCTGATGGCGAAACGGTTTAGCGGTCAAATTAGGTCGTCCTATTTGACTCCACGCAAAAGCGGCGGGAAGGTTGTCACAACCCGCCCGCCGCCGAAGCAATAGAAATCGATAGACGCCAGACCCTACGCCTTAAGCGTAAGCACCGCGCCAAAGGCGGTCGGGCCGCAGTGGCTCGAGATGACGCCGCCGACCTGAGTCCAGGTAACGTCCTTAAAGCCCAGGTCGTGCGCATAGACTTCCATATCGTCGCGCAGCTCCTCGGAAAGGCCCACTGAATACGCCAAACCAATGTGCGAGTAATCAATATCGCCCTTCGCAACCATGTGGTCAATAAAGGCACGGGCACATTTGAGCATAGAGCCGCGGAGCTTCTTGGTCGCCACGAATTTGCCACCCGTTACCTCAATGCAGGGCTTAATCTTGAGCAGATGGGCGCCAAGAAACGCGACATTGGACAAGCGACCACCCGCCTTAAGGAAGGCAAGGTCCGTAGGAACAAAGCCCAGCAGCACGCGGTCCATCACCGAATTGGTAAAGGCGAAAATCTCGTCGACGGTGGCATCCGGATGGGCTTCGATATACTTGGCGGTCTCAACGGCGACAAGCGACTGGCCCACCGACACAAAGCGCGTATCCATGGAGAAGACGTAATCGCGGCCCTTTGCCGCAATCTTCGACGACTGATGCGAGCAGGTCGTAACCTCGGAATACGCAAGATGCAAAATGGTCGCATCGGGCCGCTCGGCGTGGATGCGGTCGTACACATGCGCAAAATCCGCCGGCGAGCAACCGCTGGTCTTGGGCATCACACCAAACTCGTTGCAGCGCGAGTAAATCTCAAGCGGGTCGATCGATCCGTCTTCGACGGTCTCGTCACCAATCGTGACATGCATGGGCACGCGCACGATGCCATAGCGCTCGCAGAGCTCCGGCGTCACATCCGAACCAGACTCAACCACGATTACGTACTTGCCCATTATCATCACAACCCATCTCGACGTTGGCTTTTGAATATGTGACGCACGTCCGCCGTCCTGCTGCAGAACGGCCTCCAAGCGCCAAAGAGACGCCGCCCCTTGCACACAACAAAGGACAGCGTCTCCCTGGAAAACTCCGTGCTTATCTGAGATTCTACACGGTTTATTAAGGAGTGTTACTTATTCCGCAAACGGTAGCTATACGCGATAAACGGTAGCAAGCAAGAATCCAGAACGCTCAACCCATTAGGAGAGTTCCGCCTAAAGGGTAACTACACAGGACCCCGCCGGGGCTGTTTGGGCTACCTCCCAAAATATTCCGCAGGACGCAAGAAGCCCTCGCCGCACGAAGTGCGCAGCGAGGGCTTCTTGCATGTCCGAGGACGTTTTGGGAGGTAGCCCAAACAGCCCCGGCGATCCTGCGGGAGTTAAACCCCTTTAGAACTTGTTGTGGAAGGTACGCGAAATGACCTCGTCCTGCTGCTCCTTGGTGAGCGTGTGGAAGTTCACGGCGTAGCCGGAAACGCGAATGGTCAGCTGCGGGTACTTCTCGGGGTGAGCCTGAGCGTCGAGCAGCGTCTCACGGTTGAAGACGTTGATGTTCAGGTGGTGGCCACCCTTCTCGGCGTAAGCGTCGAGCATGTGGACCAGGTTATCGGCCTGAGTCTCGGAAACTTCAGAAACCTTCATAATGTGTCTCCTTCGATCGATAGGCGCCGGCCGAAACCGGCGCACTAATCAGTAATCGTTATTGTTAGTATAGCACTAACAATAGTTACTCGCCCAGCTGATCAAGGTCGATATCGCCAAAGAACACCTGGTCCTCCTTGCCGAGCGCACCCGGGATGATGGAGAAGGTGTTGGAGATGCCGTCCTGAGCATCGCGGAACGGGAGCTTGGAAACCGAAGACAGCGAAGCGATGGCGCCGTGGCTATCGCGCTTGTGCATGGGGTTAGCACCCGGGGCGAAGGGCTGGCCAGCCTTGCGGCCATCAGGCGTAGAACCGGTCTTCTTGCCGTACACGACGTTGGAGGTGATGGTCAGAACCGAGGTCGTGGGCACGGAGTTGCGGTAGGTGTCGTTCATGCGGATGTACTCCATGAACTGGTGCACCACGTCGTGAGCGATCTGGTCGACGCGGTCGTCGTCGTTACCGTACTTGGGGAACTCGCCCTCGGTCTCGAAGTCGACAATGATGCCGTTCTCGTCGCGGACGGGGTGGACCTTGGCGTACTTGATGGCGGACAGGGAGTCAGCCACGACGGAAAGGCCAGCAATGCCCGTAGCGAACCAGCGGTGCACGTGCTTGTCGTGCAGAGCCATCTGGATGCGCTCGTAGCAATACTTGTCGTGCATGTAGTGGATGATGTTCAGCGAGTTGACGTACACGCCAGCGAGCCACTTCATCATGTCGTTGTACTTGGCCACAACGTCGTCGTAATCGAGCGTATCGCCCTCGACGGCGCGATACTTGGGGCCGACCTGCTTCTTGGAGACCTCGTCAACACCGCCGTTGAGTGCGTACAGCAGGCACTTGGCCAGGTTGGCGCGGGCGCCGAAGAACTGCATCTCCTTGCCGATGCGCATGGAGGACACGCAGCAGGCAATGCCGTAGTCGTCGCCGTGGTAGACGCGCATGAGGTCGTCGTTCTCGTACTGAATCGAGGAGCTGGCGACAGAAGTCTTGGCGCAGAACTTCTTGAAGTTCTCGGGCAGACGGGTCGACCACAGAACGGTCATGTTGGGCTCGGGGCTGGTGCCCATGTTCTCGAGCGTGTGCAGGTAGCGGTAGCTCATCTTGGTAACGAGCGTACGGCCGTCAACACCCATGCCGCCGATGGACTCGGTGACCCACTGCGGATCGCCGGTAAACAGGGCCTGGTACTCGGGGGTACGGGCAAACTTGACCATGCGGAGCTTCATGATGAAGTGATCCACGAACTCCTGGATCTGCTCCTCGGTGAAGGTACCGTTGGCAAGGTCGCGCTCAGCGTAAATGTCGATGAACGTAGAGGTACGGCCGATGGACATAGCGGCGCCGTTCTGCTCCTTGACGGAAGCGAGGTAGGCGAAGTACATCCACTGGATGGCCTCCTGCGTGTTGGTAGCAGGGTTGGAAATGTCGAAACCATAGGTCTCGGCCATCATCTTGAGCTCGCCGAGGGCGCGGATCTGCTCCTGCAGCTCCTCACGATCGCGGATGTTGTCGGCGGTCATGACCGTCGGGGTGGAAGCCTTCTGGGCCTCCTTGTCCTTGATCAGGTAGTCGACACCGTACAGGGCGACACGACGGTAGTCGCCGATGATGCGGCCGCGGCCATAGCCATCGGGCAGACCGGTGATGATGTGGGCCGAACGGCAGGCGCGCATCTCGGGGGTGTAGACATCGAAGACGCCGGCGTTGTGGGTCTTGCGCTCGAAGGTGTAGCGCTCGACAACGTTCTCGTCGATCTTGTAGCCGTGCTGGCTGGCAGCCTGGCAAGCGATGCGGATACCGCCGTTGACGTGCAGCGCGCGCTTGAGCGGCTTGTCGGTCTGGAGGCCGACGATGGTCTCCTTGTCGCGATGGGCGTTATCGATGTAGCCAGCGGGGTGGCTCACGATACCCGTGACGGTCTTGGTGTCCATATCGAGGACGCCGCCCTGCTCGCGCTCCTTGAGCAGCAGGTCGAGAACCTCGCCCCACAGCTCCTTGGTACGCTCGGTCGGGCCGGCGAGGAACGACTCGTCGCCCTCGTAGGGGGTGTAGTTCTTCTGGATGAAGTCTCGGACGTCAACCTCTCCCGTCCAGATGCCTTCCTTGAAGCCTTCCCATGCCTCCTGCATTGTGTAACCACGCTCCTAGTTACGTGTAATGCGGCGCTCTCTCACACCGCTGCTTATTGAATTCTTGAATTATCGGCTTGCACTACCGGCTTCTTCCGTTCTTCACCACACGTTGGTACAGGGAAAAACGTTTGTCCACCTTGGAACTGCAACCCAAAACCCAAGATTTCACCCGTTTGAGAAGGATAACATAGCCACCCCCTTCATCAGGGCTGTTATATGTTTCTTTTTTTATACCATTAGGGCGTTTTTAACAAATCCGCAGGAAATGCGAGCGCGAGCAACTACCGTTCACCGATTTGTTTGGTATATTTCCTTGCCTTTGTACGACGTTCACTCTAGCTGTTATGCCAGTTTTAGCAGGGTAAAGTGCCCCAGAGACCCCGCAGAAACTGCAGGGCGGCCACGGGATTTCCCCCGGGACCGCCCTGTGGCATGGTTAGTTATTTAGCTTTGATTGCCGCTTGGCATCAGGCGGCTGCGGCGGCCTTGTCGGTCGTTGCCTTGCTGTGGCCCTGACCCTCAAAATGCTTGTAGCACCAGCTGGTGACCAGCGGGGTCAAAATGGCCGTCACGATAGCACATGCTGCAACCTGCGCCGTAGCCGTCGCGAGCACCGCGCCGCCGTACACGGCCTCGTTGACGCTTGCCATGGCAGCAGGCGTGGCCACATTGGCTCCGGCGCAGCTCGAAATGGCCGCACCTGCGACACCCGTACCGCCCGTGAGCTTATCGACCGCGATGACGGGAATTGCAAAGACCACCGAGCAGATCACGCCGAGCAGAATACCGGGAAGACCACCATTAATGAGCTGGCCAAAAGTCATGGTCGAGCCCATGGCAAAGAAGGCGAGCACGATGATGGCGGAAAGTGCCGGTGCCATCATCTTCTTAAAGCTCGGGAAGAGGTTACCCAGAATAATGCCGACGACGATCGGCAGGATGGCGCCCACGAGCGACCAACCGATCGGAGCCTGACCGGCAGCGCCGAGCACGATCATCGTGACCGGAGGGCCGACAACCAGCGTGGTGATTGCGACGGCACCACGCTCGGCCTCATTGCCCATGGTGCCCATCAGACCAGCGTACATAGCGTTGTTGGCGCCGGTGCAAGCGGCCAGCATCACCATGGCAGAGATGCCAAACAGGTTGTCGTTGAATACATAAAGGATGAGCAGCGACACGGCAACGACCACGATCTGCTTGACGGCGATGATGATGGCGCCGCGGGCAGCGGCGGCAGGAGCGCTCTTAAACGAAATCGTCGTACCGACGATGAGCAAAAAAGCGCCAACAAGCGGGCCTGCGCCCTGCTGGGTCATGCCGAGCGTAAAGCTGCCGAGCGTTTTGAACAGATCGGGGAACAGCGTGTTGAGCAGGCAGCCCAACAAAAGCGGCACCAAAATATTGGCACCCGGGATGGAGGACATCTTAAAGAACGGCTCCTTTGCCGCCGGCGCCTCCACCGCAGTCGATTCACTCATATATATCTCCTTTGGATGCATGCGAATCGTAGCCGCACGCGCCTTTGTCAGAAAGAAGGCGACGGTCCCGAGTCGCAGGAGCCGTCGCCGAATTAACGTCGCGGGGTATTACCCGTCCAGAACGATGCCACCGTCGCAGTCACCGATCTCGCCGTTCACGAAGCTAGCGAGGTCGGAAGCGAAGAAGAGCACCATCTGCGCAGGCTCGCTGGCCTGGGCGGCGCGGCCCAGAGGAATACCGTTGATGATGCGCTGAGAGTTCTCGTCAGAGAGAATCGAGGTCATATCGGTAAGGGTGAGCGACGGGCACACGGCGTTGCAGCGGACGCCAAACTTGCCGCCTTCCTTGGCGACTGCCTTGGTTAGACCGTTAACACCGGCTTTGGAGCTGGCGTAGGCAGCGGTGCCGAGCAGGCCGCCGCCGATCTTGCCAGCAACAGAGCTCACGTTGACGATAGTGCCGGCATGGGCCGCCTTAAAGTGCGGGTACACGGCGTTCATCATGGTAAAGGTGCCGTTGAGGTTGATGTCGATGGTGCGACGCCACTCGGTGTCATCGATCTCGTCGAACTTCTTGGTGCTGATGACGCCAGCGCAGTTGATCAGGATGTTGGTTTGCGGCAGGTCCGTAAAAATCTGCTCGACGGTCTCACGCGCCTTAGGCGCATCGGCAACATCGAGCTGATAGAACTTATTGCCCTCGCCAAGCTCGGCCACAGCGGCCTCGCCCTTGGCAGCGTTCCTTGCGATGAGCGCGACGTGTCCGCCGCCCGCGACGATGCCCTTGGCGATCTCGAGGCCAATGCCCTGAGTGCCACCCGTGACAATCGCGGTCTTGCCCGTGAAGTCAAATGCCATGACTCCATCCCCCTTTATATAAGGTGTCTCCTTGCGGGAAGTTGGAGCATCGCACGTGGCGATAAATGAGTCCCAGTCGTCATGGTGGTGACAACCCCTCGCCTAACCGCGGGCATAATAGTTCTTTGAAACGCTTCAGCAATTGAATTTTTTAACTCTTTATGCGCTCTTTATATTGCCCACTGCATGAGGCCCGAATATGCGGGTATCATCTTTCACCGAAAATAGTTTCTAGTGTTAGGGGTTTTCGGTGGAAGATACCGATTTCCATGAGCTTGGGCGTCAGCTCTTAACTGAGTTTGGCAGCATGCATCATCGCATTTCACGCTCTGCGGACAAAGCTCTCGGCGGCGAGATGGCTGTCATGCGCGCCCTCATGCTCGCTGGCGGTTCGCTCACGCCGAGCGAACTCGCAAATCGCGCCTGGGTCTCGAGTGCCCGCATCGCCAATATCTTACGCACTCTCGAAGCCAAGGGCTGGGTCGAGCGCGAGCACTCAAAGACCGACCGTCGTCGTGTACACGTCACGATGACCGATAAGGGATTCCAGAATCTCGAAATCAAACGTCGGGAATTCGAGGAGCACACCGCGGCCTTCCTCGAGCAGCTCGGCGAAACAGATACCCAAGAGATGGTGCGCCTTCTAAGGCGTTTCAACGAAATTATCGACCGCAATCAAGAAAGGAGAGATGCCGAGTGAGGATTCTCAAGCTCTTTAAAAAGCATGTCCTGGCACTGTTCACAGCTATCGTACTTATCGTAATCAGCTGCAACGCCGATCTGGCACTGCCTACGTATATGAGTGACATCGTCGATGTGGGCGTGCAGCAAGGCGGCATCGCCTCGCCCGTACCCGACACCATTCGCGCCGAATCGCTCGATGACCTCAAGCTCTTTATGAGCGCCAAGGATGCCAAAGCGGTAGAGGCCGTGTTTAGCAAGGCAGACAACAACGGCATTCGGACGTACAAGGGCACCGAGGAAGAGCGCACCGATGGCGGCAAGATTGCTGACATTATGAGCCTGCCCGAGACCGTCGTCCTTTCGCTCAACCAGGGCATCGACGCTGGCTCCATGGGCGACATGACCGGCGCATCCACCGAGGCAAGCAATGGCGGCGGCGCCCAGGCCATGCCCACCCCCGAGCAGATGGCGGCAATGACGCCCGAGCAGCTCGCCGAGATGCAGCAGAAGGCCACAGCGGCGCAAAACATGCAAAAGCAGATTGATGCCGACGGCGGCAAGATCACCATGAAGAGTCTGCGCCTAGGTGTCGAGGGCGGTCTGGTAGACCAAAGCAAGCTCGTCGAGGGCGCCAATGAAATGGCGGACAAAATGGGCTCTATGTCGGGCTCCATCGTGACCCAACGCGCCGTGAGCTATGTGCAGGACGAGTACAAGGCACAGGGTATCGACCCCGCCGACGTGCAGAACGCCTACCTGGGCCGCATGGCGACCACGATGTTTGGTCTGTGTCTGGTGTCGCTGGTCGCCACCATCCTGACCGGTGCCGTGGCTTCGCGCACCGCCTGCTCCATCGCCCGCGACCTGCGCCGCGAGACCTTCAACAAGGTTATGCACTTCTCGCCGGCCGAGGTGGGCAAGTTTAGCCAGGCCTCGCTCATCACCCGCTGCACCAACGACATTCAGCAGATTCAGATGGCCGCAACCCTGTTTGTCCGCATGTGCCTCATGGCGCCCGTCATGGGCATCGTCGCCGTCATGCGCGTCCTGGCCAACCACACCGGCCTGGAGTGGACCATCGCCGTGGCCATCATCGCGGTCTCGACCGTCGTCGGCGTGCTTATGGGCCTCACCATGCCCAAGTTCAAAAAGATGCAGAGCTTTGTGGACCGCGTGAACCTTACCGCCCGCGAGCTGCTCGACGGCCTTATGCCCATCCGCTCGTTTAACCGCGAGGAGCATGAGCTCGAGCGCTTTGACCAGGCGTCCCTCGACCTGATGACCACGCAGCTCTACACCAACCGAGCCATGAGCTTTATGATGCCGCTCATGATGCTCGTCATGAACTGCATCACCGTGCTTATCGTCTGGTTTGGTGCGCAGGGCGTGTCCGACGGCGTGATGCAGGTCGGCAACATGATGGCGTTTATCTCCTACACCATGCAGATCGTCATGGCGTTTATGATCCTCACCATGGTTTCGGTCATCCTGCCCCGCGCCGAGGTCGCAGCAGAGCGCGTGGAAGAGGTCATCACCTGCCCCACGAGCATCAACGACCCTGCCTCGCCCAAACTGCCCGCAGCCAGCGCGCCGCGCGGTGAGCTCGCCTTCCACGACGTGAGCTTCCAGTATCCCGATGCCCGCGCCGATGTCATCAGCGGTGTGAACTTCACCACGCACGCCGGCCAGATGCTCGGCATCATCGGCTCCACGGGTTCGGGCAAGTCCACGCTTGTGCAGCTCATCCCGCGCCTGTACGACGTCACCGGCGGCAGCATTTCGCTCGACGGCATCGACGTGCGCGATATGACCCTTTCCGAGCTTCGCCGCCGCATTGGTTACATCCCGCAGCAGGGGCGTCTGTTCTCGGGCACTGTCGAGAGCAACCTCAAATTTGCCGGCGACATGGTGAGCGATGATGACATGCGCCAGGCGGCACGCATCGCACAGGCCGAGGACTTTATCGCCGAGCGCGAGGGCGGCTACGACTCCCCCATCAGCCAGGGCGGCTCCAATGTCTCGGGCGGTCAGCGCCAGCGCCTGGCCATCGCCCGCGCGTTGGCCAAAAAGCCCGAGGTCGTGGTGTTCGATGACTCGTTTAGCGCCCTCGACTACAAGACCGACGCGCGCCTGCGCGAGGAGCTTGCCAAAAACGTTACCGACGCCGCGCTCGTGGTCGTGGCCCAGCGCATCGCGACCATCATGCACGCCGATCAGATCATCGTGCTCGACGACGGCCACGTAGTGGGCACCGGCACGCACGAGGAACTGCTGCACAACTGCCCGGCATACCTGGAGATCGCACAGTCGCAGCTTTCCGCCGAGGAGTTGGGGCTTACCCAAGAAGAGATTGAAGCCGTCATGGAAGGAGGCGAGCGCTAATGGCAGACGAGACCAAGACTCAGATTCCCAAGCCCACCCGCCGGCGCGGTCCCATGGGCCGCATGGGTGGTATGGGCCGCGGCGAAAAGGCCAAGGACTTTAAGGGCACCATGAGGCAGTTGCTCGGCTATATCGGCCAGCACAAGATTGCCGTGTTTGCCGCCGTCGCCTTTGCCGTATGCTCGGTCATCTTTAACATTGTGGGGCCCAAGGTGCTCGGCCAGGTTACGACCAAGCTGTTCGAGGGCCTGGTTGCCAAGGTCAACGGTACCGGCGACGTTGACTTTGCCTGGATCGCCAAGACGCTCGGCTTTTTGCTCTGCCTGTATCTGGCGAGCTCTGCCTGCAGCCTGATCCAAGGCTGGCTCATGACCGGCGTCACACAAAAGATCTGCTATCGCATGCGCAAGGAGATTGCCGCCAAGATTGCCGTCGTGCCGATGAGCTACTTTAACGGACACAGCAAGGGCGACGTGCTCAGCCGCATCACCAACGATGTCGACACGCTGGGTCAGTCACTCAACCAGAGCGTGACACAACTCATCACATCGGTGACGCAGATTATCGGCGTGCTCGTCATGATGCTGTCGATCAGCCTGCCGCTCACCGGCGTCACCGTGCTCACACTGCCGGCCGCCGCGATTATCCTGACCGTGATGATTCACTTCTCGCAGCCGTACTTCCGCGAGCAGCAGCAAGTCCTGGGCACCGTCAACGGCATTATCGAGGAGGACTTTGCCGGCCAGAACGTTATTCAGGTGTTCGACCGCGCCGAGGCCTCAATCGAGGAGTTCGACCGTCAAAACGACCGCCTCTTTATTAGCGGCTGGCGCTCGCAGTTCCTGTCGGGCCTGATGATGCCGCTTATGAGTCTGGTGGGCAACATGGGCTACGTGGGCGTCGTCGTGGTAGGCGCGCAGCTCGCGCTGACCGGCAATGCCACGCCCGGCGACATCCAGAGCTTTATCCAGTACGTTCGCAACTTTACGCAGCCAGTGCAGCAGCTGGGCAACGTGAGCAACACGATGCAGTCGATGGCCGCCGCTACCGAGCGCGTGTTTGAGTTCCTGGCCGCGCCCGAGGAGGAGCAGAAGGCCGACGCGCAGATTCCCGAGAAGCGCCCCGGCCACGTGGAGTTCGACCATGTCAAGTTTGGCTACACGCCCGACAAGACCATCATCCACGACTTTAGCTGCGAGGCGCAGCCCGGCCAAACCATTGCCATCGTCGGCCCCACCGGCGCCGGCAAGACCACGCTCATTAAGCTGCTGCAGCGCTTTTACGACGTGGACGGCGGTTCGCTGCGCGTCGAAGGCGTCGACGTGCGCGACTGGGACCGCGCGGCGCTGCGCGGCGAGTTTGCCATGGTGCTGCAGGACACCTGGCTGTTTAACGGCACCATCCGCGAGAACATCCGCTACGGACGCCCCGATGCGACCGACGCCGAGGTCGAGGCCGCCGCACGCGCCGCACGCTGCGACCACTTTATCCATACGCTCGCCGGCGGCTACGACTTTATGATCAATGAGGAGGGCACCAACCTCTCACAGGGCCAGCGCCAACTCGTGACCATCGCCCGCGCCATTTTGGCCGACCGTCCGGCGCTGATTTTGGACGAGGCGACTTCCAACGTCGATACCCGTACCGAGGAGCTTATTCAGCGCGCCATGGATGCGCTGATGCAGGGCCGCACGAGCTTTGTCATCGCGCATCGCCTGTCCACGATCCGCAACGCCGACGTGATCTTGGTGATTCGCGACGGCGACATCGTCGAGAAGGGCACGCACGACGAGCTGCTCGCCCAAGGCGGCTTCTACGCCGACCTGTACAATTCGCAGTTCGACGAAGCGGCGTAAATTCTGCCGCAGGGAACGAATAACGCCCGAGAACGGGGGCGCAGGACAGCCTGCGCCCCCGTTTTTTGTTCTGCGGCCCTCGAACCGCCTCCCCTGGGACCTGATTGACGCCCTCCCTCAAGGCCCCGTGGACAAAAAATGGCAAATATGAGTACTGTCACCTTTTTAGTAACAGCCAAAACTGCCCCAAACGACCTCATTGCGGCCTAGATATGCCTTCAAATTGATCAAAATGCCCGGTAGCATGCTTCTGTGTGCCAACGTTAATGAACATATTTACTGTTGTGTCTATTATCTTGTAAGATCGATATGATACTACGCTAGCAACAGTACTCATATTTGCCATTTTTTGCCCACAGGGTATGCCGCAGAAGATCCAACTTGCTCCAGCGTGCCGTACGTTGGCCCTCCCCTTCCGGCGAGCGCCGACATTTCCCCAGATAAAACCGACCAAAATAAACCTGTCCCTTTTCGGCAGGTTTCACTTGCACTTTAGCGTGCGACAGCGGATAATGCCGAGCATTCGAGAATTCGCCAATTGTTGCCGTTAATTGATAAAGGAGGCCCCATATGGCCATGGAATTCAAGCGCAGGCTGCCGATCCCCATGGAGATCCGCGAGGAAATGCCGCTTTCCGCCGAGCTTACCGCCAAAAAGCAGGCAGTCGACGCCGAGGTCGCCAAGGTCTTTACCGGCGAGGACGCACGCAAGGTGCTCATCATCGGCCCGTGCTCTGCCGACCGCGAGGACTCGGTGCTTGAGTACATGAACCGACTGGCCAAGGTCGCCGAAGAGGTCAAGGACAAGCTCATCATCATTCCGCGTGTCTACACCAACAAGCCGCGCACCAAGGGCACCGGCTACAAGGGGCTGCTGCACAACCCCGACCCCGAGGCGCCCGATGACCTGCTTGAAGGCGTTAAGGCCATCCGCCACATGCACCTGCGCGTCATCGAGGAGACTGGCTTCTTTACCGCCGACGAGATGCTCTACCCGTCCAACTACCAGTACCTCGTCGACCTGCTGAGCTACGTCGCCGTGGGCGCGCGCTCGGTCGAGAACCAGGAGCATCGTCTGGTGTCGAGCGGCATTTCGGTGCCTGTGGGCATGAAAAACCCCACCGCCGGTTCCACCACCGTTATGCTCAACTCCATCTACGCCGCCCAGGCACATCAGAGCTTTATCTTCCGCAACTGGGAGGTCGAGTGCGACGGCAACCCGCTCGCGCACGCCGTTATGCGTGGCTACATCGGTCTCGACGGTCGTACCTACCCCAATTACCACTACGAGCACCTGGAGCGCCTGGCCGAGCGCTACACCGAGCATGCCGGTTACGCCAACCCGGCGGCGGTCATCGACTGCAACCACGACAACTCGGGCAAGCGCCCGCTGGAGCAGTACCGCATTTGCAAGGAGGTGCTCGACAGCTGCCGCCGCAACGAGTCCATCTCCAAGCTGGTCAAGGGCTTTATGATCGAGTCTTACCTTGAGGACGGCAACCAGCCGGTCGATGGCGGTGTCTTTGGTAAGTCGATCACCGACCCGTGCCTGGGCTGGGAAAAGACCGACTACCTCATCCACGAGATCGCAGAGCGGGTTTAGTTACGCGGGCCGCATTTGGACAATCTGACGTTCAACTTCAAGGGCGCGACCAGAAGGTCAGCGCCCTTTCGTTTCACGTCACCTTGTCTCAAATGCGGCCCGCTCGCTGTCCGTCCTCTACCTGCGGCGTTGTCTTGCTCCGGATGCGGCAGTTAGGGACGTTCCTTTTCTGCCGGCAGTCTGGGATGTTCCTTGGGGTAGTCATTGGGTGTTCCTATAGTTTTGTCAACCGTCGGGGCTACTCCCGGTAGGGCAC
>CAUDQR010000032.1 GCA_958451615.1 uncultured Collinsella sp.
ATTTCCCGGTTCGACGAACAGCCGATCGTGTCAAATTTGGTCTAACAGAGCCTTTATTTATGCCGATTGGGCGCAATATGAGCATCAGATAGGGCTTCGAAGACGGTGCGCGGTGCGCTCCGATGCTGAATACTCCCAAAAATGCACGGCGGAACATGACCCACCTGGCCAAAGCGCTCAAGTTCGGTATTCGGGGACGCCTGCCAATTCGCAATACATACAAGTCACGGCTCCAGTAACCGTTGAACGGGCAAAATCGACCGTTCACCCCATGGTGGTTAGGTGAACGTTCACCTTTTAAGTCGCAATGAATTAGTATAGTGAACGTTCACCTAGAGGATAACGAGCGCATCGTGCGCCCGCTCCGCCAATAAAGGGGTTGTTTGATGAAAAACTTCATGGACGATCAGGATTTCCTGCTGAGCACCAAAACCGGTGAGGAGCTGTTCCACAACTTTGCCGAGGGCATGCCCATCGTTGACTACCACTGCCACATTTCTCCCAAGGAGATCTGGGACGACAAGCGTTTTGAGAACATCACCGAGGTTTGGCTGGGCGGTGACCACTACAAGTGGCGCCTGATGCGTGCCAACGGCGTCGACGAGCGCTTCATTACCGGCGATGCCCCTGCTCGCGAGAAGTTCCAGAAGTGGGCCGAGACCCTGGGCCGTTGCGTGGGCAACCCCGTCTTTGAGTGGAGCCACCTGGAGCTTAAGCGTTACTTTGGCTACGAGGGTGTCCTGAACGGCAAAACCGCTCAGGAGGTCTGGGACCTTGCCAACGCCAAGCTCGCTGAGGCTAGCTTTACCTGCCGCAACCTGATCAAGCAGTCCAACGTCCGCATGATCTGCACTACCGACGACCCCGCCGACAGCTTTGAGTGGCACAAGAAGATTGCCGCCGACGACAGTTTTGACGTTCAGGTCGTTCCCGCCATGCGCCCCGATGCCGCCCTGCGCATCGAGCGTGGCCAGGAGTTCGCCGACTACTGCAAGCATCTCTCCGAGGTTGCCGGCATTGAGATCAGCGACTTCGAGGGCATGAAGGCCGCCATCTCCAAGCGCTACGACGTTGCCCACGAGCTGGGCTGCCGCGCTTCCGACCACGCGCTCGACTACGTTATGTACGCTCCGGCTACCGCCGACGAGATCGAGGCCATCTTTGCCAAGGGCCTTGCCGCCGAGCCGCTTACCGAGGACGAGGTCCTCAAGTACAAGACGGCCTTTATGCAGTTCGTCGCCGGCGAGTATGTCCGCCTTGGCTGGGCCATGCAGCTGCACTTTGGCTGCAAGCGTGACAACAACCGCGCTATGTTCGCCAAGCTCGGTCCCGATACCGGCTACGACTGCATCTCCAACTACACGCCGTCCGACCAGCTGGCCGATTTCCTCAACTCCATCCAGGAGTCCACGGGTCTGCCCAAGACCATCCTGTACAGCCTGAACCCCATCGACAACACCATGATCGATACCGTGATGGGCTGCTTCCAGGAGGCTCCGACCGCCGGCAAGATCCAGAACGGCTCTGCCTGGTGGTTCAACGACAACGAGATCGGTATGCGCGAGCAGCTTACGGCTCTGGCTAACGAGGGCGTGCTGGGCAACTTTGTGGGCATGCTTACCGATTCCCGCTCCTTCCTGTCCTACCCGCGTCACGAGTACTTCCGTCGCGTGCTGTGCGGCGTGATCGGCGAGTGGGTCGAGCAGGGCAAGTATCCGGCCGACATGGAGCTGCTGGGAGCCATCGTGCGCGACATCAGCTACAACAACGCGGTCCGCTACTTTGGCTTTGACCTGGATACCGTCGAGGCCTAAACCCGCATCGAATCACACCGAACTCGGGAGCGCCGTTGCCACACGCGGCGCCCCCGTTTTGCCTGCACGCTAACAGCAATCTAAGGAGAGACATCGATGGAGAACATCAGCTACGAGACGCTCGAGAAGATCGGCTACAAGGGCTACCTGCTGCCCAAGGACGCGCCCGAGAAGGTTCTGCAGTTTGGCGAGGGCAATTTCCTGCGCGCCTTTGTCGACCGCTTCTTTGACATGGGCAACGAGGCAACCGGCTGGAACGGCAAGGTTGTCATGGTGCAGCCCATCAGCGGCGCCTTTGGCTTTGCCGACGGCATCAATGCCCAGGACGACCTGTACACCGTGCTGGTGCGCGGCAAGGAGAGCGGCAACACGGTCGACGAGTCCCGTGTGATCAGCGCCTGCAGCCGCTGCCTCAATCCGTATCGTGAGGACGACTACCGCGCCATGATGGAGGTCGCCGTCTCCGACGATTTGGAGATTATCGTCTCCAACACCACCGAGGCTGGCATTGCCTACGATCCGTCCTGCAAGGCCGACGACATGCCGCCCGCGAGCTTCCCCGCTAAGCTTGCCCAGGTGCTCCACACCCGCTGGGCCGCCGGCAAGCCGGGCGTCATCGTGCTCGCCTGTGAGCTCATCGATCACAACGGCGAGGAGCTGCTGCGCATCATGAACCAGTACGTGAGCGACTGGGGCTGGGAGGACGAGTTTGCGCAGTGGATGGCCAACGACTGCACCGTCTGCACCACGCTCGTCGACACTATCGTCCCCGGCCGTATCCGCGACCCCAAGGAGGCCGCTGCCGTGGCCGAGCGCCTGGGCTACGAGGATCCCTTCCTGGCCGTGCGCGAGCCCTTCCAGATGTGGGGTATCCAGGGCGATGAGTCGCTCAAGGAGCGTCTGCCCTTCGTGAAGGCCGGCCTGCCGGGCGTCTTTGTGACCCCCGATGTCACCCCGTACAAGAAGCGCAAGGTCCGCATCCTCAACGGCGCCCACACTGCCTTTGTTCCGGGTTCCTGGGTTGCCGGCTTTGACATCGTGCGTGATTGCATGCATGACGAGACCGTTCGCGGCTTCATGAACACCATGCTCTACGACGAGGTCATCCCGACGCTTGCCGCCGATCTTGATGTCGAGGACTGCAAGGCCTTTGCCGCCGCCGTCGAGAACCGCTTCGACAACCCGTTTATCGACCACGCGCTGCTCTCCATTTGCCTCAACTCAACCGCCAAATGGCGTGCTCGCGACCTGCCCACGCTCAAGGACTATGTTGCCGAGACCGGCAACCTGCCCAAGTGCCTGGCGACGAGCCTCGCTACGCTCATTGCCTTCTATACGCAGGAGCTCGTTGCTCGCGAGGGCGATGGCCTGCACCTGCGCCGCGCCGACGGCACCGAGTACACCGCTCAGGACGATGCCTTCGTGCTCGATTTCTACGCCGCCCACGCCGGTGCAGACGATGCCGAGCTGGTGCACGACGTGCTCAGCAACGAGCAGATGTGGGGCGAGGACCTTACGCAGATCGCCGGCCTTGAGGAGTTTGTCGTCAACGCGCTTGCCGTTGTGCGCGCCGAGGGCGCCAAGCAGGCATTTGCCAACGCCCAGGCCTAAATCCTTCTGTGCGCCCGCCGGGCAACTGGCGGGCGCCCGCTGACTTCTGCTCAACCTGTAGGGTTAGGACTCTTTGTAATGAATACTATCCAGATCAATCCGGCCGACAACGTGATCGTCGCGCTGTCGCCGCTTGCCAAGGGCACCGCCGTCGCGGTTCCCGGGGTGGGCGAGGTCGTTGCCGCGGAGGATATTCCGCAGGGCCACAAGATGGCCGTGCGTGCCATTGCGGCGGGGGAGGACGTCGTCAAGTACGGTCTTCCTATCGGTCACGTGACGGGCGACATCCAGCCCGGTCAGTGGCTTCATACGCATAACGTCAAGACCAACCTTTCGGGCGAGGTCGAGTACGCTTACAACCCGACGCATCCGGTCGTTGAGCCGGTTGAGCCCGAGACCTTTATGGGTTTCCGCCGCGCTGACGGCCGCGCCGCCACGCGCAACGAGCTGTGGATCATCCCCACGGTCGGCTGCGTCAACGAGGTCGCACGTGCCATGTGCGAGCAGGCTCAGGATCTGGTCGAGGGCTCGCTGGAGGGCGTTTACTACTTCCCGCATCCCTTTGGCTGCTCGCAGACCGGTGCCGACCATGCCCAGACGCGCCGTCTGCTGGTGGCGCTCTCGCGTCACGCAAACGCTGCGGGTGTGCTGTTCCTGTCCCTCGGTTGCGAAAACTGCACGCACCAGCAGGTACTCGACGAGCTCGGTGACTTTGATCGCGAGCGCGTTCGATTCCTCGCCTGCCAGGATGTAGCCGACGAGCAGGTCGAGGGTCACAAGATCCTGTCCGAGCTTGCCGACCTGGCCAAGCAGGCCAAGCGTGAGCCCATTCCTGCCTCCGAGCTGGTCATTGGCCTTAAGTGCGGCGGCTCTGACGGTCTTTCGGGCATTACCGCCAACCCCACGATCGGTCGCGTGAGCGATATGGTTGTCGCCCGCGGCGGCACGTCGGTGCTCACCGAGGTTCCCGAGATGTTTGGCGCGGAGAGCATTCTGCTCGATCGCTGTGAGAGCCAGGACGTCTTCAATGCCGCCTCCGACATGCTCAACGGCTTTAAGGACTACTTTATCAGCCACGGCGAGGTCGTCTATGAGAACCCGAGCCCCGGCAACAAGGACGGCGGCATTACCACGCTCGAGGACAAGAGCTGCGGCTGCGTGCAAAAGGGCGGATCTGCCCCCATCGTCGACGTGCTGCCGTATGCCGGTCAGGCTACCAAGCATGGCCTGAACATGCTGTGCGGTCCGGGCAACGACATGGTATCCACCACGGCCCTGACGGCTGCCGGCTGCCACGTAATCCTGTTCTCGACCGGCCGCGGCACGCCGTTTGGCGCACCGGCGCCTACACTCAAGGTGTTCACCAACCAGCGTCTGTGCGACCACAAGGCCAACTGGATGGACTTTAACGCCGGCGTGGTGGCTACGGGCGAGCGCACGCTCGATGAGGCTGCCGACGACCTGTATCAGATGGTGCTGGACACGGCGAGCGGCAAGCTTACGAGTGCCGAGCGTCGCGGCTGCCACGAGATCAGCATTTGGAAGGATGGCGTCTGCCTGTAGCGGTAAATGGGTTCGCATAGGGCGCTATTGACCATGGCCCCGTCGGGAGTGTTCCCGGCGGGGCCATGTTTGTTCTGTCTGTTCGGGCGTGTCTTCCTGAGGGTACGGGAGCGGCGAAAACAATAAACGTTCACCTAATCGACCTCAAATTTAAACCCACTCAATACCCATGTAATCGTGATTTTTTTTCAAGTCAGATATCCGTTTAACGGCAAAAAACGACCGTTCAAGGATAATATACAAGTGAACGTTCACCTATCATATGCAATCGCGCATAATCTAGCTAAACGTTCACCCTACGAGTGGGCGATATGCAGACAGACATCGGTATGGACTCCAATGTCTTGTTACAAGACAATCGAGAAAAGAGAGGGAGCTCGATGACTAACAAGATCGGTAAAAAGCGCAAGATCACATTTTGGACGCGCTTGGGCTTTGGTATGGGCGGCATGCTCAACTCCGGTGCCCTGAGCTTTACGCACAGCTACATGGTGCTGTTCCTGTCCACGGAGTGCGGTCTGTCCGCAGGCGAGGCTGCGCTGATCAGCTCGTTCGCCATCTATCTCAACGCCATTCTGTGCCCGCTCATGGGCTTTGTGGCCGATAACTTCTACGCTACCAAGATCGGCCGCATCTTTGGCCGCCGCCGTTTCTGGATCTTGCTGGCTATCCCGATGATGGTCGCCGAGCCGCTCATCTTTGTGGCTACGCCGTTTGGTTTCCCGTACTACTTTGTGTTGTACCTGATCTACAACGTCGCGTACACGTTCTGCACCGCCAACCTGTCGCCGCTTACCATCGAGATGACCGATGACTTCAAGGAGCGTACGTACCTCACCGGCTACAAGCACCTCTTTGGTAACGCCGCCGGCTTCCTGATGGCAGCACTCGTCGGCTTTGGCTTTGGCACCTTCGGCGAGACCAACCCGTTCAGCTACTTCATTATTGCTACGATTAACGCTTCGGTCATGGCAATCTCGCTGCTCTGCGTGTACCTGTCCACGTGGGAGCACACCCCCGAGGAGGTCGCTCAGGAGAAGATCGAGAGCGTCGGCGAGGGTATCAAGAAGTTTTTCATCGACGTTATCTCTACCTTCCGCAACAAGTCCTTCCGCAAGGTCCTGTATGCGCAGGTCTCCACGAAGCTCGCCGCTGCCTGCTGGTCTGCGTGCCTGTCCTTCTTCATCGTCTACTGTCTGCAGATTCCTAAGTCCTACGAGTCCGTGATGGAGATGCCCGGCAAGGTCGTCGCTATCGTCTGCACCGCCATCTGGGTCGCCCTCATGGCCAAGAAGGGCTTCCACAAGTCTTGGTACCTGGCAAACGTCGGTTGCGCCGCGTGCATCATCGCCTACAACTACTTCGCCTTTGGTCAGATCAACGGCACCTCCACGGTCGCCATCGCCATGATCGCCTACCCCATCATCTTCGCCATCTGGAAGTTCTTCTACGTTGGCTTCCAGTATCTGCCCGATGTTCTGCTCAACTACATCCCCGATGTCGATGAGCTCATCACCCTGCGTCGTCGCGAGGGCATCTACAGCTCCGCACAGCAGCTCTGCCAGCAGATCGCCCAGGCTGTTGCCGTCAACGTATGGGCTATCGTCCTTGCTGCCTCCGGCTTCATTCAGACCGCCGGCAACAGCGACGCCGTGACCCAGCCCGCCACCGTGCCTCTGTACATTTGCGGCTACATGCTCATCGGCTGCGCCGGCTTCTTCCTGCTCGCGGCCGTCCTTGCCCGCGGCATCAAGATTGACAAGGAGCAGTGCGACATCCTTTGCGACGAGATCCACCGTGTCAAGGAGGGTGGCAAGATGGCCGACGTCAAGCCCGAGGTCAAGGCGCTTTGCGAGGAGCTCTCCGGCTTTAAGTACGAGGACTGCTTCGCCCACAACAATGTTGGCTTCCAGGACGGCAGCGTAATTCCCGCCGAGTAGGGCAGGCGCATCGTCCAAACCACAGGGCCGTGCCACCGGAGATCCACCGGCGGGTACGGCCCTTTTTTAAAAACGACTAGTATGAACTTCTGATTACATTTGAGGGAGAGACCCATGGAGACGAACGTTATCTGGCGCAATGCCCGCGCGGCCGTTATCGAGCTCGACGATGGCGGCTACTTTACCTGTGCCGATACGTGGGAGATCTTTGTCAACGATGAGCCCGCCGGTACCACGAATACGGTCGAGACTTATGTCGATGGCCTGACTCCCGGCAAGCGCAACCTGATCCGCTTTGTCTGCGGCGAGCGCGAGTTGAGCGTAGGCGTCACCACGCCGGCGGAGCCCTTTACCATCAACGTTCGCGACTGCGGAGCCAAGGGCGATGCCGAGCACGATGACACCACCAACATTCAGGCTGCCATCATGGCCTGCCCCAAGGGCGGGCGCGTGCTGATCCCCGCCGGCAACTACCGCATCAAGTCCCTCTTCCTTAAGAGCAATGTCAACATCGAGCTTGCCGAGGGCGCGGTGCTGCTGGCCCGTCACGACCGCGCGGCGCTTGCCTACATTCCGGGCACGGTCACGGGCGACGAGGGCGCCGGGTATGCCGGCACCGACATGCTGCCCCTGGGCCGCTGGGAGGGCGAGAGCTTCTCGACCTACTGTTCGACCTTTACGGGCCTGAGCGTGCACGACGTGTGCATCTATGGCCGCGGCGCCATCGACGGCCAGACCGATTTTGCCGAGGACAACTGGTGGAACAAGGACTTTAAGAACATCTTCCGTCCCGAGGAGGGCCGCGAGGTCGCCCGCCCGCGCATGATTTTCCTGTCCGAGTGCGAAAACGTGAGCCTTGCCGGCTTTACCGTGCGCAACAGCCCGGCGTGGAATATCCATCCCATTCTGTGCGAGCACGTCGATGCCCTGTGCCTGTCCATCGAGGGTCCCAAGAACTCCCACAACACCGACGGTTTCGATCCCGAGAGCTGCGGTTTTGTCCGCATCCTTGGCTGTCAGTTCTCGGTGGGGGACGACTGCATCGCCATCAAGAGCGGCAAACTGGGCATTGAACCCGAGCTCCGTCCCGCCACGCACGACGTGCTGATCTCGCACTGCTACATGCACGACGGCCACGGTGCCGTGGTGCTGGGATCCGAGGCCGCCGGCGGCATCAAGGACCTCACCGTGAGCAAGTGCCTCTTTGAGCGCACCGACCGCGGCCTGCGCGTCAAGACACGCCGCGGACGCGGCAAGGACGCCGTCAACGAGGGCATCACCTTCGAGCACATTCGCATGGATAAGGTGCTCACGCCCTTCGTGGTCAACTCGTTCTACTTCTGCGACAAGGACGGCAAGACCGACTACGTGCAGTCTCGCGAGGCGCTGCCCGTCGACGACCGTACGCCCGGCTTTGGCGCCACGACGTTTTGCGATATCGAGGCCACCAACTGCCATGCGGCCGCGGCCTATATCACGGGCCTTCCCGAGAGCAAGGTGACGCGCCTGACGTTCCAGGATGTCCATGTGACCTTTGCCGCCGATGCCGAGCCCTTTGTGCCGGCCATGGCCTGCGGCGTGGAGCCCATGGTGCGCCAGGGCATCATCGCGCAGAACGTGAAAGTCCTCGACCTGCAGAACGTGCGCATCGAGGGTCAGGATGGCGACGAGCTGCAGCTGCAAAACGTCGACAAGGTTATCCGCGCGTAGGGTAGTGCTCCTGCACAAGTGAATACGGCATGTTGAGGCGTGCGACGGTCGGGTCTGCCCGGCTGTCGCACGCAATCTATAGGTGCCGGCATTGCATGGTGGGTGTTCTGTGACAGAAAGCGTAATGACAGATGAGTGGTAAAGAGCAGCTCTTTGAGGTATCGCTCGAACGCGAAGGCGCGTATCGCAGCATTTCGGCGGCGCTCGAGGCGGCGGAGCGGTGCGTGTCCGATACGACCGTGCCGGTGCGTGTGCTGGTGGCGCCGGGCGAGTATCGCGAGCAGGTCGAAATTCGTCGTCCGCATGTGACGCTCGAGGGCGAGACGGCCGACAGCGTGCGTATCGTGGGAGGCCTGGGTGCCAAGATGCCTTCGGAAGATGGTAGCGGCCAGGATGGAAGACTCGGCACCTTCCGTACGTACACGGTGCTGGTCGATGCCGACGACGTGACGCTTGCGGGTCTAACAATCGAAAACAACGCCGGTGATGGGCGCGAGGTCGGCCAGGCGATTGCCCTGTATGCCGATGGTGACCGCCTGGTTGTCGATGCCTGCTGCATTAAGGGACACCAGGACACGCTCTTTTTGGGGCCGCTGCCGCCGCGCGAGGCCAAGCCGGGCGGCTTTATAGGCCCCAAGCAGTTCGCCCCGCGCCGCGTGGGGCGGCAGTATTTTCGACGTTGCCGGATCGAGGGCGATGTCGACTTTATCTTTGGCGGCGCGCGTGCCTACTTTGAGGGGTGTGAGATTCGCTCGCTCAACCGCGATATGGATGTCAACGGGTATGTAACGGCAGCCTCCACGCCCCAGGGCGAGCCGTACGGATTTGTGTTTCATGGCTGTTCGTTTACAGCCGATGAGGGCATTGCCCCCGGATCGGTCTATCTGGGTCGTCCATGGCGCGAGTGGGCCCAGGCCGTTTTGCTCGAATGCTGGCTGGGCCCCCATATTTCACTCGAGGGTTGGTGGGATTGGAATAAGCCAGCGGCACATGACGGCACCCTGTATGCCGGCGGTGCCCTGTTTGGCCCGGCGGGTGATACTGCCGCTTGGGTGCCGTGGGCGCATTGCCTGACCGGTCAGGATTCCGAACGCTATGCGCGTGACCGAGTGCTTGCCGGCACGGATGGTTGGGATCCCGAGGGCGGCGACGGTGATGCGGTAGAGACGGCCGGGCTATCTGCCAATGGCCGCACCGTGCACATCGAGACGTACTACGAGGACGAACCTGCGCTGCGCGCCCGACTGAAGCGCGAGGGGCGCTCGGCCGCATTTACGGGCAAGACTCCCACAGACTTTGAGGCATGGAAGGCTGCGACCAGGACTCGTCTGTACGATATTTTGGGTCTTTCGCTTATGGACCGCGCCCCGATTGAGATTCGTGAGCTCAATCGCGTGCGGGTTGCCGGCAGCATCGTGCGTACTCATGCGGTGCTGCAGGTTGAGCACGATGTGTGGATGCCGTTTTACCTGTTGGAGCCGTCCCGCCCCAAGCTTGACGAGCGGGGACTCAAGCGCTGCTATATCTGCCCGCATGGTCACCAGGGGGCGGGTGCTGCAAGCATAGCCGGCGTTGCGGGCGTGCCGGCGGTCGACGATGCCGTGCGTAAGTTCAATTACGACTACGGTCTGCGTTTGGCGCGCATGGGTTATGTGACCGTCTGCCCCGATGCGCGTGGTTGGGGATACCGTCGTGACTGGAAGGGTCAGGGCGACGACGAGAACAGCTACCTGCGCGGTACGTGTCTGAATCAAGCACGTATGGCCGAGCCGCTGGGTCTTACGGTCGCGGGCCTCAACGCCTGGGACAACATGCGCTTGATTGATTACTTGGAGACACGCGGTGACATTGCCATGGACGACCTGGGCTGCTTTGGTTTTTCGGGCGGCGGTTACATGACGTTGTACCTGTCCGCGCTCGACCCGCGCGTGCGCAAGGCGTTTGTCTCGGGCTATCTGTACGGCGTTGATGATTCGCTACTGCACCTCAACGGCAATTGCAGCTGCAATTACACGCCTGGACTCTGGCGTCTGCTCGACATGGGCGACATTGCATCGCTTGTCGCGCCACGGCCGCTCTTGGTTCAGAGCTGCGAGAAAGACCATCTCAACGGCGCCCGCGGGCTTGCGAACGTAGACGAGCAGCTCGATATCGTTCGCGACGCCTACGCGCTGCTGGGCAAGGACGAAAACCTTCTGCACGAGGTCTGCCCGGGTGGACACCACCTGGGCGTGGCGCATCTTGCCGAGGATATCGAATGGCTCGATTCGCAAGTTGCGGAATACGCCCACGCATAGTCCCTCGGTATGTTGTGAATGAACGGTATGTACCTGTATGACCGCCGGTGTGCGGGTGAGGAGAAGAATATGGAAACGAAAAACTTGAGCGAATCGACCGTCTGCTGCTTTGGCGATTCGACCACCTGGGGCGATAACGGATGCGGCGGGGGAGGCAACGACATCTCTTGGACCTCGCACCTGGGTGCGCTGCTGGGCGGCGCTACGATTGAGAACTTTGGTATTAAGGGTTCGCGTATCGCCATCAAGGCCGACCGTAGCGATTCGTTTGTCGAGCGCCTGGACGGCATCGATCACACGGCAGATATCTGCATCGTCTTTGGCGGCGTTAACGACTTTAGCCGTAACGTGCCGCTGGGAGAGCTGGGCAGCACGGACGTGCACGAGTTCTACGGTGCGCTCGACTACCTGATCCGCACCATCACGGCGCGCTCGCCTCAGGCAAAGCTGATGTTTATGACGCCGTGCAAGACGAGCGGCAAACACGAGAAGGATATTCCGGCAAGCAACGAGGCCAACCATCTGGGCCTGACACAAGACGCCTATGTGCGAGCGATGCTGGAGGTCTGCGATCGCTACTCGGTGCCGGTGATCGACCTCTATGCGCAAAGCGGCATCAGCCCGTTTTTGCCGGAGCACCGCGAGCTCTACATGCCGGACGGTCTGCATTACAGCCCTGCCGGCTATGAGCGCCTGGCGCATCGCATCGCTGCGGGCCTCACCGCCGTTTGCCGTTAAAAGTTTGCCGTTCACGGGGATTATAGGGTTAACGTTCACCCTATAATCCCCGTTCGCGTTACACTAGGGGAAACGTTCACCCATCAATAACGTCAGAGGGGACAGCAATGGGTTGCAATCAGATTCTGGACCGTTATATCGAGCAGTTGATCGAGACCTCTACGCCTCAGGCGCCGGCCTGGAATATCGAAAAGCTTCGCGCCGGCAAGGAGAACACCTGGAATTACATTGACGGCTGCATGATCAAGGCGCTCATCGAGCTGTACGAGATCACCGGCGAGCAGCGTTACCTGACCTTCGCCGACGACTATATCGACTTCTTTGTCCAGGATGACGGCACCATCAAGCATTACGATCCCCAGGAGTACAACCTCGACAACGTCAACGCGGGCAAAACCCTCTACAAACTCTATGACCTGGTGGGCAAGCCCAAGTACCGTGCCGCCATGGATACCATCTATCGTCAGCTCGAAACCCAGCCGCGTACCAAAGAGGGTGTGTTTTGGCACAAGGCCGTCTACCCCAACCAGATCTGGCTCGACGGCATGTACATGGCGCAGCCGTTCTACATGCAGTACGAGCTGAGCTTCCACAACCGCCGTGCCTGCTCGGATAGCTTCCATATGTTCCAAGTGGTGCACGATTTGATGCGCAACCCCCTCAACGGCCTGTACTATCACGCCTACGACGCGAGCCGCAAGCAGTTCTGGTGCGATCCCGTCACCGGCCTTTCGGCCAACTTCTGGCTGCGCGCCGAGGGCTGGTTCGCCATGGCGCTCATCGATACCTGGGAGCTCATGCCGCCCTCGATGTCGGCCGAGAAGGACGAGATCCGCAAGATGTTCCACGACCTGATCGACGCCATGCTGCCGTATCAGGACGAGAAGACCGGCATGTGGCACCAGGTCATCAACCTGCCCAACATCGCCCCCAACTATCTGGAGGAGTCGGGCAGCGCCATCTTCGCCAACGCCATCATGAAGGGCGTGCGCCTGGGCGTGCTGGGCGAGCGCTACTACCAGTACGGCCGCCGTGCGTTTGACGGCATCTGCGACACGTGCCTGTCCGAGCGCGATGGACAGCTGGCGCTCGACAACATCTGCCTGGTGGCGGGTCTTGGCAACACCGCGCACCGCGAGGGCACGTTTGGCTACTACATGAGCGAGCCCGTTGTCAAAAACGACGCGAAGGGCGTGGCGCCGCTGGTGCTCGCCTATATCGAGACTATGCATCATGACAAGTTGGCCGGTAAGCGCGATCCGCTCGCCCCTTCGGGCGTGTGCTCCATCGATGACCCGTTTGGCGGCTACACGCCGGGCATCAATGCTCATAAGGGGCGTGAATAGCGTGGGGGCCATTACTCCGGGCGTGCGTTTACACGATCTTCCGCAGGGGACCGTCGAGGAACGCATTCGCATGGCAGGAGAGCTGGGCTTTTCGTGCATTCAGCTGCCGAGCAAGGTGCTCTACGCATCAATGGGAATCGATCGATGCGGTCTGACCCGCGAGCTCGCCGAGCATTTGCGTGCGGTGCTCGATGAGGCGGGCGTTTCGGTCGCCGTGCTCGGCTGTTATAAGAATCTGGCGACGCCCGATCGACAACAGCTCACGGATAACTTTGCCGAGTACGAGGCGTGCTTGAACTTTGCTCAGATGCTCGGCAGCTGTCCGGTTGGCACCGAGACCGGTCGTCCCAATGCGCAGAACTGCGTTGCTGACGACCGTATGACCGACGAGGCACTCGATGCGTTTATGGATGGACTTGCGCGCGTCTGCGAGTGCGCCGAGGCCGTGGGTGGGCAAATACTGATCGAGCCCGGCTGGAACGAGACGGTCAACACGCCAGATCGCTGCCGTGAGGTGCTGGAGCGCGTCCCGAGCCCGGCGCTCGGCGTGATCTACGACCCGGTGTCGCTGCTGCATCCCAGCGTCGTTGGCGAGGCGCAGGAAATCACCGCGCGTATGCTCTACTTATGCGGCAGTAAGATTCGCGTGCTGCACGCCAAGGATTTTGAGGTCGTCGACAACGAGGACGAAGCCGGCTGGTGCGATGGTACGGGTTCTCGCCTGGTGTGCCACGGCGTGGGCGAGACGGGCCGCTATGACTTTGAGCCCGTGGTGGCCTGGGCGGCTGCCGCCTGTTCGGGGATTCCTTGTGTGGTCGAGAACAGCGTGCCGGCGACGGCGGCTAGCTGCCTGGCGACACTCGAGCGCATGTCCGCTCGCTGCGGGGCTCCGCATCGCGAGATATAGCATTGGCTTTTGCCGTGGCGGCATATTGAGTTTGCTTGACTGGGGGCGGCGGTGAAGGGTTTTTATCGTCGCCTCATTGGATTACATCAAAAAGGGGAGTTGCGTGGCTATCCACATTGTCGAAGAGGCGAATCGTTGCCTAGGTTGCAAAAGGGCGTTCTGCCAGCTTAAAGGCTGCCCGGTGCAGACGCCTATTCCGCAGGTCATTGACTTGTTCAAGCAGCGTCGTCTGGAAGAGGCAGGTGAGCTGCTGTTCCAGAACAACCCCATGAGCGCGGTCTGCTCCATGATCTGCAACCATTCGGGCCAGTGCGAGGGCGCGTGCATTCAGGGCCGCAAGGGCGCACCGGTGCATTTTTCGAGTATCGAGAACTATATCTCGACGGCATATTTGGACCGTAAGGAGTGGAAGCCCGCGCCGTCGTGCGGCAAGCAGGTTGCCGTGGTCGGTTCCGGTCCTGCCGGCATTACCGTGGCCATTAAGATGGCCCAGCTGGGCTGTGCCGTCACGGTGTTTGAACAGCGCCCCGAGATCGGCGGTGTGCTGGAGTACGGCATCCCCGAGTTTCGCCTGCCCCGTGCTCTCGTGCAAAAGTACCGTCACGTGATGTGCTCGCTTGGCGTGCGCGTCCGTCCCTCGACCACCATCGGTGGTGCGCTGCATATCGACGACCTGCTGCGCGACGGCTACGATGCGGTCTTTGTCGGTACCGGTACCTGGCGCGCCCGCAAGCTGGGTATTCCCGGCGAGTCGCGTGGCAACGTACTGTTTGGTATCGATTACCTGGTCGATCCCACGAGTGTGGCGATCGGTCAGAACGTGGCGGTTATCGGCGCCGGCAACGTGGCCATGGATGTTGCCCGCACGGCTCTGCGCTCGGGCGCTCGCAAGGTTACCGTGTATGCCCGATCGCGCCATATCTCGGCCATCGATGACGAGGTGGAGCTGACCGAGCTTGACGGTGCCGAGATCGTGCGCGGCAAGGCGATCTGCGCCATCGACGATAACGGTCCGGTGTTCGAGACGGCTATCTTTGACGAGGACGACAACGTGGTGGGCTACGAGGAAGAACTTGACCATGTGCCCGCCGACACGGTTGTGATTGCGGCCTCGCAAGTGCCTAAGGACAAGCTGGTGCTTACGACGGGCGGTCTGGAGACCGACCATCGCGGTCTTCTTTCGGTCGATGAGTGCGGCATGACCACCGTGCCGGGCGTCTTTGCCGCCGGCGACGTGGTCAACGGCCCGCTCACCGTGGTCCATGCCGTAGCCGGCGCCAAGCTCGCCGTCGAAGGCATGACCAGCTATCTGGGCCTCTAACCCACCCCGCCCATCAGTTGCGGTGGAATACGGACTGTTTTGGCTGTCAAAGGCCTTATCTACTCCGTATTCCACCGCAACTTTTTGTGGGCTGAGTAAAAGCCGGGGGAGCGTGTACGGTCGGGTACAGCGCAGTTGCTGATACGATAAGTACGTTAGCAACTGCCGCCGAGCGGCTCAAACGAAAGGAACCCTGTATGGAGTCTTCCGCCTACCCGATGCTCTTTAGCCCGATCAAGGTCGGTACGACCGAGGTCAAGAACCGCGTCTTTATGCCGCCGGTGTCCACGAACCTGGCCGATCATGGCTATGTGACCGACGACTTGGTCGATCATTACCGTGCCCGTGCCAAGGGCGGCGTTGGCCTGATCATCACCGAGGTCGTGACGGTCGAGCCCACCTATACCTATCTACCGGGTGACATGTGCTGCTACGACGACACGTTTATCCCTGGCTGGGAAAAGCTCGCCGCGGCCGTCCACGAGTATGGCTGCAAGATCATGCCGCAGCTCTTCCATCCCGCCTACATGGCCTTTAACATTCCGGGCACGCCGCGCCTGATCGCTCCGTCCTTTGTGGGCCCGTCCTATGCCCGCGAGGCGCCGCGCCCCATCACGGTCGATGAGATCCACGAGCTCACGCATCAGTTTGGCGACGCTGCCGTGCGCATGCAGAAGGCCGGTGTCGACGGCGTCGAGGTCCATGCGGCACACGCCCACGGCATGCTCGGCGGCTTTTTGACCCCGCTCTATAACAAGCGCACCGACGAGTACGGCGGCTCGCTCGACGCCCGCATGCGCTTCCTGCTCGAGGTCATCGCCGAGATTCGCGAGCGCTGCGGCAAGGACTTTATCATCGACGTCCGTATCTCGGGCGACGAGTACACCGATGGCGGCCTGACCCTCAACGACATGATCTATGTCTCGCGTCGCTTGGAGAAGGCCGGCGTCGACATGATCCACGTGTCGGGCGGCACTACCATCAAGCGCGGTTCCGCCATTCCCGCCGCCGGCACGCAGCAGGCCTCGCATGCCGCCTGCTCGCGCGAGATCAAAAAGCACGTCAACATTCCCGTTGCCACGGTCGGCCGCATTAACGAGGCATGGATCGCCGAGGAGCTGATCGAGGACGGCGCTGCCGACATTTGCATGATGGGCCGCGCCAATCTGTGCGATGCTGAGTTCTGCAACAAGGCTGCTGCCGGCAACGCCGACGACATCCGCCCCTGCATCGGTTGCCTGCGCTGCCTGAACGGCATCATGTTCGGCAAGCGCATCTCCTGCACCGTCAACCCGGACGTGGAGCGTGACGAGGCTGGCTACGAGCCTGCCGCCGAGGCTAAGAACGTGCTGGTTGTGGGTGCCGGTCCTGCGGGCATGGAGGCAGCCTACATTGCCGCCAAGCGTGGCCATAACGTAGTGCTCGTGGATAAACAGGACGAGCCGGGCGGCGAGATGCGCATCGCAGCCGTTCCGCCGGCAAAGCAGGAGCTCACCCGCGTGATCAAGTATCAGTACCGTCGCTTGGCCGAGGCAGGCGTCACGTGCGTCTTTGGCGCCGAGCTTTCGGCCGAGGACATTCAGCGCGACTACGCAGGTTACGAGGTTGTCCTGGCTTATGGCGCCGAGCCCATCGCTCCGGCCTTCATGCAGGGCTTTAAGCAGGTCATGACGGCCGACGACCTGCTGGGTGGCAAGGCTTTCCCGGGCAAGAAGATCGTCATCGTGGGCGGCGGCACCGTCGGCTGCGAGACGGCCGATTACCTGGCCCCGTTGGTCAACGACCTGTCGCCGGCCAACCGCGATGTCACCGTCATCGAGATGACCAAGACGCTCGCCGCCAACGAGGGCGGCGCCGGCCGCGCGGTGCTCATCACGCGTATGCTTTCCAAGGGCGTTCACGTGCTGACCGAGGCCAAAGTGACCGAGATTACCGAGGACACTATCAGCTACGAGAAGGATGGCGAGATCCACACCATCGCCGATGCCGATACGCTGGTGCTTGCCATGGGCTACCGCCCCAACACCAAGCTGGCCGATGACCTTGCCGCTGCCGGCGTTGTCACCCACGTGCTGGGCGATGCCCAGAAGTGCGGCAACATCCGCGACGCCATCGGCGACGGCCACAAGGTCGCCTGCGAGCTGTAGGCTCTTGGCAAATAGGGGAGCGGCCGCCTTGCGGTGACTCAAGCGATAGCCAATCTAAAAAGGCGCCGCGACACATGGATCGTCGCGGCGCCTTTTGTCTGGCGGTTTGTTGGGGGTCGGTGCGCCCCGTGGGCTTTATTACAGGCCCAAGATCTCCTTGACCTTGGCGATGATGGCCTCGTCGGTGGCGTTGGCAAAGAAGTACTCCTGGAAGTGCTCACCAGCGAGGGCGCCCTTCACCAGATCCTGATCGATCTCGCCCAGGACGTCGACGAGCGGACGCATGGTCACAGCGCGCACGCCGTCGAGGATCTTCTTGTTGCGCTGCTCGGGCTCAACGCGCTCGGCGGGGTAGCCGTTGCCCGAGCCAAAGCCAAAGAGCTTCTCGAAGGTGTACTCGAGGTTGAGCTCCTGGCCCCAGCCGTTCTTGAGGGCGAAGGGCATGGCGACGGCATTGCCATCGTTGACCTGGGCAAAGGTGTAGGCATCCAGCGGGTCGGCAACATGGCCGCACAGCACGCCGGGGAAGGAGTTGCAGGCGAGCATGGCGCCCTCGCCGGTGCCGCAACCGGTCACGACGTAGTCGGCGGCGCCGGAGTTGAGCAGCACGGCGGCAAGGATGCCGTTCTGCACGTAGGTGAGAGGCTTGGAATCGGCATCGGCATACATGCCATAGTTAAAGACGGTGTGGCCCATGGGCTCGACAACCTTCTTAAGCGCAGCCTCAATCATGGGGTTCTTGGAGTTCTGAGAATTCTCGTTGACCAGAGCGATCTTCATAGGAGTTAACCTTTCTACCAAGCGTTTTTTCTTTTTGTTTCTGTATGCGGGCGGCGGCTAATCCAGCCCAGGATGAGCTGTGCGGGCGGCGGGCGATAAAGTCTGTCGCGAGTTCCGCACGAGCCGGAAAGCACTTA
>CAUDQR010000033.1 GCA_958451615.1 uncultured Collinsella sp.
GACGCCCATCAGGAACACGGCGTCGTAGCCCTCGTCGGCGACCTTGTCGGCGAGCGCGGTCATCTTCTTGCCGGTCTCGTAGAGCGCCTTGCCGTCCTCGAGATAGCCCTCCTGGTCGAAATGCATGATCTCGATCTTCTCGGTTTCCTTCATTTGTCTCTCCTTTCTGGGGTTGTTTCCACATCCCCCATGCCAACGGGCATCAAAACCCGCTTACATTCCGTAACACTCAGCCGCTTTGGCCTTAAGCGCATTGACTGACTCTTCGTAGCCCTCTGCCTTGACCTCCATTTGCTTGGAGACGGCATCGAGATACGGGTGCACGTTCCATGACTTCAGACGCTCGGCGATCATGGCCGCAATCGTCTGGAAGAACACAAGATTGGGAATTGCGCTGAGCAGCGGAGCCACCTGAGGCACCGCAACCTCGTGAGCCCTACCCTTGGGATGGGCCGTGAGCAGCACCGTTTTTGCCGTAACGTTCGATAGCGCATCGGCGATATTCGCAAGACGCTCCGACCCCTGCGGATCGTCGACGATAAACACCAGATAGCCCGGAACGATCTGCATCTCGGGACCGTGGACGAACTCCTCGCCTTCGTGATGCATGGCAGGAATCTTGATGGTCTCGCTCAGCTTGAGCGCTGCCTCCTCGGCAACACCATAGTTGGGGCCGTTGCCGACGACCATGGCGGGCATGTGCTCAGAAAGCTCGAGCATGTGATCTTGGACATATGCCTCGGCGGTCTTGCACATCACGGCATTAGCCTGGATAGCCTCGCGCAGGTCATCAAGACGCTGAGCAACGCCCTTGGCGTCAATCGTTCCGCGCGCCTGACCGCCGTAAATACCAAAGAGCACCAGGTACTCAACGAGAACCTCGACGCCCAGAGTCACAAAGTCCACCGACTCGACGCCCACACCGTAGTCAAGAACGATGTCAGCGTGTTCCTTGATGGGTGCCTCGACGTTTGCCGTGAGCGCAACTGCAGCCATATCGTGTGCGCGCATGTAATCGAGCGCCGCAATCGTATTGGTTGAATAGCCGCTCTGCGAGACGGCAATGTTAAGCGCATGCTGTGGATAGGTGTGTTCAAAATCGACGAAGGCCTCGGGCGTCACAACGGACACCTGCATCTGCAGCGCATCTTGCAGGTAATCGCGGGCGCAATCCGCAGCATGGCGCGACGAACCCGAAGCAACGATGCGCAGCGCGTCAAAAGAACCGGACTGGAAAATATCAACGAGCTGCGCTACCAGCTCAGACGAACGCTCGAGGTTCTCTCCCATACGCACATGGGCAAGCTGAACGTAATCGAGCATCTTCATCGTCTCACCTCGTAACAAATCATTAGTATTTGATACCAATCACAGTTACAGGTTACGGCTTTTTGATACCTCTTTGTCGATTAATTTATCCCCTTCGGCGAACGGTCGATTTTGAGCCATGTAAGGTTGTATATACAGCTGACCCAACGATCAAAACTGGTTAGTTTCCCAGCCGTTATTCACAAAATACCAGCTAGTACGTATAGGTGTAGCCGCCCGTATCGCCACGATTGAAGGACTTTACATACTCGATAGCCTGACCGCTCGCGTCATAGCTCACGCATTCCAAAAGCAAAACAAGATCGCCCTGTTCCAGTCCAAGGAGGCCGGCATCTCGTGCGCCCAGCGCTTCGATATCGAGCTTTTCCTGTGCCATGACTGGCTTTCGGCCCAGCATCTCATAGGTCTCGTACAAACTGAAGACCGACACGTCAATATCTTCGATGGTTGGGAACAGCAGGCAGGGAATCAGCGCCGTCTCAATCGATACGGGGCTACCGTTTATGCAGTTCAGGCGTCGAACGGAATAGAGCAGGTCGTCCTCGGCGATGCCAAACAGGTCGGCGTAATATGGCCCCGCATAACGCTTGGAACGCGCGAGAATACGGACGGACGGCTCGCCGCCCGAAGCACGGACCGATTCACGGAAACCGACCGTGCGTTCAAAAAAAGCAGGTACTTTCTGCGCCACAAAGGCACCTTTTCCCCGAACACGGCGAATCTGCCCGCGCCGAACCAGCTCATCGACAGCGCTTCGGATGGTCAAGCGTGTCGTACCAAATTCCTCGGCGAGGTCTTTTTCGGACGGAATCATGGAACCCGTGGGATATGCACCGCGCTCGATACGTTCCTCGATGCAGCGTCGAATGCGCATATAAACCGGGGTGGCATCTACTGTTTCAGCCATTGTTCACCTGCCACGCTCCTCATGCCGTTCTCTTCGCCGTTATCGGCAAAGCCGAACTTTGTGGGCAAAATCACCGATTTGCAATGCTCCACAAAACGCATGTCCTTATCAAATTCGATCGAGCTCTCATAGAACACCGGCGTTCCCTCTTCTTGCTGGAGCAGCTCGGCCTCTTCGACGTTCAAACGCGAGATGGAGATATGCTCACGTCCATGCTCAACGCGCACGCCACCTTCTTTGAGCAAGACATCGTAAAGGCTCTCACACTCAAAATCGTGCTCGGGAAGCGATGGGCACAGGGACAGGTTAACGTGAGCAGTCTCGATTGACGCCGGCTCGCCCTCAATAAGTCGAACGCGCTGCATGCGGAGCAAGGGAGCGCCTACAGCCACCCCAAGCTTGTCGGCAAGCGCCTCATCCGCCTCGATGGTCCCGGTGGAAACCAGACGAGAAGAGGGGTGCAGGCCGGCAGTCCGCACAGCATCGGAAAAGTTATACGTTTCCTGGAAGATGTTCAGCGGCTTGGGAGGACACACATACGTGCCCGATCCGCGACGGCTCTCGAGCGTTCCACACGAGATAAGCCGCGTGATACCGGCACGCAACGCCGTACGCGAAACGCCAATCTCTTCGCACAGCACGCGCTCGGCCGGCAGGCGATCGCCGCCGGCAAGCTGATGGTGCTGGATATACCAAAGAATTCCCTCAACAGCATGATCTTTGGGGGGAATTGCATAAGATTCGCCTGCCATTGCACAGACTCCTCATTCAGAAACGTATGCCGCCAAAATTAGACCAGCCCTCCCATGGCATCAAATTCTGCCTTGATCTTCTCGGCGACATTCCGATACGACTTATATAGACTTGAATCGCGTTTGACTTCGTCGGTCATAACGGGAATCTCTAATTTGGAAACCTCGTCTTTTCCCGTCTGAACCGCCACAACAACGCCCATACCAAGACACATATTACGCTTGGCAGCGTTTATTTTCGCCGCCTTGGCAGGATTTGCCAGGATACGCTGGGCAAATTCCTGTTTAGAGACCGCTTCTTCGGCCTCCGGATCGCCCGCCTCGGCCACTTCGCACTGCAACACGTCCGCATAGTCAAAAATCTTCGGCTCGCCGCCGCGCTGATGCACGGCCCACTTGCGGCGCGTGGCGTCCTGGTAGATAGCCGGCAAAAATGTAAACCGCGGCGGGTCCAAAATCGTATCCGTGATGGTAAACACATCGGGATCAAAGGCATCCTGCGGGTTTTTCTTCTTGAACAGCCCCATATCAGCCTCCCGTACTAGCATTAAACAACTCAAGCTGAATATAGCACCAATTTCAAGCCGCCGCCTTACCCTATCGGTACGCGGCGTCTATGGCTCGCCCAGCGGAAAAGTTCACGGACGAGGGCCGGGGAGCCTGCTTTGTTTTGAGAAGTGGGCTCCGCGAACTTCTCAAAACAAAGTATGCCTCCCCGGCCCCGGCAATGTATCGCTGACTGACCAAAGTTACACACGCAACATCCAAGGCAGCCTCAGCAAAGTCCCCATTACATTAAAAAAAATCAGCCCCCCGCAAAACGAAACGGCCGAGAGGGCCTTGCCCGGCGGGGAGACTTTGTCCGGGGAAGGTAGCGGAGCCCCCATCCCCGGACAAAGTCTCCCCCCCCCGGGGCGGCCCCCGCGCGGGGGCCGCGCGGTTTGCTTTTTTGGGGGGGGTTCTCCCCCCCCCCCCAAACCCCCCCAACAATCCCCCCCCGCCCGGAGGCGGCCCCAGCGCGAGGCCGTCCCGGATGCCTACCTACTCGTTGTCGCCTGCGGTCATCTGCGTTGCGGAGAGCGCGCCATCGGCAGCAGTTGCAGCAGCGGCGTCGGGCCAGACCCAGTCGGTAAAGGCCGGATGGTCGTAGCCCTCATCACACGCAAACTCAAAGGCCTCGGTGCGGAATGCCTCCCACTCATCAATTTGCTCGGCAAACTTATCGGCGTCGACCATGCGCAGCACGTCGGCGGCCAGTGCCCAGCGGTCCATGTTGTTCAGGCGCAGCATGTCGAACGGCGTTGTCGTGGAGCCTTTCTCCTCGTAGCCGTGGACGCGGAAGGCATCGTGGCCGGGGCGGTTCCAAATCAGACGGCGAATCGTGCCGGCATAAGCGTGGAACGCGAAGAGGACGGGCTTCTCGCCGCAGCCGAACAGCTCAGCCCAGCGCTCGTCGCTGAGAGCCTGGTCGTTCTCGCAGACGTTCTGGATCTTGAGCAGGTCGACCACGTTGACGAACCATACCTTGATGCCCAGCTCGCGCAGCATGTCGGTTGCAGCCAGAGCCTCAAGCGTCGGCACGTCACCGCAGGTGGCGACCACGACGTCGGCCTCGGCGAGCGAATCGGCGGTCGATGCCCACTCCCAGGTCGCAACGCCCTCGGCGAGCTCCGCCTTGGCCTCGTCGACCGTCTGGAAGGTCGGAGCAGGCTGCTTGCCGCAGAAGATGGCGTTGACGCAGTCAGTGGACTGGTAGACGCGCTCGGCCACGGCGAGAGCCATGTTGGCGTCGGCCGGATAGTAGGCGTTTACGATGTGCGTGTCGTTGGCCTTGTTGAGCAGCAGGTCGATAAAGCCGGGGTCCTGATGCGAGAAGCCGTTGTGGTCCTGACGCCAGACGTGGCTCGACAGCAAAATGTTAAGGCCGCTGATGGGGGCACGCCACGGAATCTCGCGCTTGGTAGCCTCGAGCCACTTGCAGTGCTGGTTGACCATGGAGTCGACCACATGGACAAAGCTCTCGTAGGAGCTCCACACGCCGGAACGGCCAGTGAGCACGTAGGCCTCGAGGAAGCCCTCGCATTGGTGCTCGGACAGCTGCTCGACGACCTTACCGGAGCCTGCCAGCAGCTCGTCGTTGGCCTCGTCCTCGTAGAAGCCGGCGTCCCACTGCTTCTTGGTCACCTTGTAGGCAGCCTGCAGACGGTTGGACGCGGTCTCGTCGGGACCAAAGATGCGGAAGTCATCCATGTTCTTGGCCAGAACGTCGGCAGTGTACTCGCCAAAGACGCGGGCGGCCTCGGTGGAGCCCCAGCCATGACCCTTAGTTGCGACGGGGACCTCGTGGGCATGAATATCGGGCAGCTCGAGCTCGCGACGCACCTTACCGCCGTTCGCGTTGGGGTTGGCGCCGATGCGCAACTCGCCGGTCGGCATAAAGGCCGTCACCTCGGGGCGCACCTGGCCCTCGGGCGTAAAGAGCTCCTCGGGCTTGTAGGAACGCAGCCACTCGCGCAGCACGCGGAAGTGCTCGTGGGTGTCCTTGGCACTCGCCAGCGGCACCTGATGCGCGCGCCAGGAGTCCTCGGTCTTCTTACCGTCGATGTGCTTGGGGCAAGTCCAGCCCTTGGGCGTACGGAACACAATCATGGGGTAGGCCGGGCGGACCACGGTCTCGCCTGAGGCGGCCTGGGCCTGCGCGGTGGCCTTGATGTCACAAATCTCATCGAAGACCTGCTCAAACAGGGCAGCGAAACGCGCATGAATGCTTGCGTGGCTCTCGTCGTCAAAGCCGGCGACAAAGAAGTGCGGCTTATAGCCCATGCCCTCAAAGAACTTGGTGAGCTCCTCATCGGACACGCGGGCAAGGATGGTGGGGTTGGCGATCTTGTAGCCGTTGAGGTGCAGGATCGGCAGGACGATGCCGTCGGTTGCCGGGTTCACGAGCTTGTTGGACTGCCAAGAGGTCGCGAGCGGACCGGTCTCGGACTCGCCGTCGCCCACCACGGCCACGGCCAGCAGGCTCGGGTTGTCCATAACGGCACCGTAAGCGTGGCTGAGCGTGTAGCCGAGCTCGCCGCCCTCGTGGATGGAACCGGGCGTCTCGGGCGCAAAGTGGCTCGGGATGCCGCCGGGATAGGAGAACTGGCGGAAGAACTTCTGCAGGCCGGCCTCGTCATTGGTGATGTCGGGGCGAATCTCGCGGTAGGTGCCGTCGAGCAGCGACTGAGCAGTACCGGCGGGGCCACCGTGACCAGGGCCCATCAAGAAGATAGCGTTCTGGTTGTGGTCGGCGATCAGTCGATTGACGTGACCGAACAGGAAGTTGATGCCGGGCGTGGTGCCCCAGTGGCCAACCAGGCGGTGCTTAACGTCCGGACGACCGAAGTCGCGCACCTCACCGGTTTTCTCGTCGACAAAGTCGGGGCGCATTAGCGGGTTAGAGCGAAGGTAGATCTGACCGACGGACAGATAGTTCGATGCGCGCCAATACAGGTCGACACCCTCGAGCTCGGAAGCCGGCACCTCGTGGCCCAGCTTTTGCCACGGCGTCCCCAGTGTTTTAGCCATTGTTTATGTCCCTTCGCTGTGCGGTCACCCTCCAATACGGCAACCTTTCGTTGGGACCAGTATATTTGCTAAAACGTTTTATCATGGTGAAAAAACGTTTTACCACCCTTATCAATCCCATCGATTAGCAAAACGCGACATTCACCTGCGGCGTTGATTGTCACAGGTGCTCCACATTCGGTCTCTGCAAATTGGTAAACTTGTTTAGTTGTGTTTAGTAAGCTCGAGCACGCTATCCTTAACGATAAGCTCCGGCTCCAGAACGACCTCTTCGGCACGCCTGCCGCCCCTACCGGCAAGACGCTTGGACATGCAGCCAAAAGCATGCTCCGCAAGGACACCAGGGTCCTGCTCAATCGCGGTCAGCGCCGGCTCAAAGAGAACGTCGGCCGCCGAGTTGTCATAGCTCACCACCGAGATATCGCCCGGAATGCTCTTCCCCATCTCATGCAGGCGCTTGAGCAAACCGAGGGCAATGTTATCCGAGCTTGCGAACACGGCGGTGGCGTCAGTTGCGAGCACCGCCTCCGAGGCCTCGTAGGCACTCGGAATGTAGTACTCGCTCTCAAACTCCAAACGTGCGTCGATCGGCAGGCCAACCTCGCGCAGCGCGCGCTCATAGCCGGCAAGACGCTTGCGACCCGTATTGGAACGGCGGGCATTAACCAGGCAGGCGATGCGGCGATGACCTTGCTCGATCAGATAGCGGGTGGCCATATAGCCGCCCATCTCGTGGTCGAACATCACCTTGTCGCACTCGAGCCCCTCAATGGCACGGTCGACCATTACGGCCGGGATGGGCAGGTGGCTGACTTCTTCGCGCAGGGCGCGGTCATCGGAGAACTCGTCACCCACCACCAGGAAGACGCCATCAACGCCGCGCGTCACCAGCTGGCGCAGCAGCTCCAGATCGTCATCGGCGCTTCCGCCCGAGCTGGTAATGAAGAGCGCATAGCCGTCCTCGCGGCAGCGCTTTTCCAGGCTACCGGCGAGCGAGGCAAAAAAGCGGCTCTCGATGTTAGGGACGATAAGGCCCAGCGTGCGCGACTCGCGCATGACCAGGCTGCGCGCAATCTGGTTGGGAACATAGTGGTTGCGCGCCGCGACCTCTTTGATGAGCTTGCGGTTTTCTTCCGAGATGCGACAGGGCCGATTATTGAGAACAAGCGAGACCGACGAGGGGGAAAGCCCCACCTCCTGGGCGATCTGCTTGAGGGTGACTTTGTTGGCCATCTCGCTCCTTCCGGGTTTACGCGCAATCTCTTGAAAGTATAGCGACTACCCCTCTACCTCGGTGATAAACACTTTATCAATCCGGTGGACGGCTGTTTTATCGCCGCCAGCGCACCAAATCCGTCCGGGTGGGGTATATTGCAATCGATTGATGACAACGACCACCAAAAGGCGGATATCCGTATGCACGAGAACGATTTTTTTAACGAGGACCTGCTGTGCGCGCTCGCTGGCGTTGCCGGCGAGGACAACGTGCTGATGAGCGAGCCCATGCGCGAGCACACCACGTTTAAGATCGGCGGTCCGGCCGACGTCTTTGTCACGCCCGATACTGAGCAGGGCCTCGTCGCCACGCTCGATACCTGCTATCGCTGCAATCTACCACTCACCATCGTGGGCAACGGCTCCGACTTGCTCGTCGGCGACAAGGGCATCCGCGGCGTCGTCGTAGCGCTGGGCGAGGGCCTCTCCGACATTACGGTCGACGGCACGCACGTCACGGCGGCAGCCGGCGCCTTGCTTTCCGATGTCGCAGCCGCGGCAGCCGAGGCCGGCCTTACCGGCATGGAGCCCATCTCGGGCATTCCCGGATCGGTCGGCGGTGCCTGCTACATGAACGCTGGAGCATACGGCGCTTGCATGGCCGATGTGCTGGAGTCCGTGCGCGTCTACAAGCCCGCACGCATGCTCGACGACGGCACCCGCGGTAGCGGCAGCATTATCGAGTTCGATGTCGATGAGCTCAACCTGGGCTATCGCAAGAGCCGCATTGCCGACGACGGTTTCATCGTGCTTTCGGCCACTTTCAATCTCGCCCCGGGCAACGCCGCGATGATCAAGGCCGACATGGACGACTACCGCCAGCGCCGCGAGGACAAGCAGCCGCTCGACATGCCGAGTGCCGGCTCCACCTTCAAGCGCCCCGAGGGCTACTTTGCCGGCAAGCTCATCATGGACGCCGGCCTGCGAGGACACGCCATCGGCGGCGCGCAGGTGAGCGAAAAGCACTGCGGCTTCATCGTCAACGCCGACCACGCCACCGCAGCCGATGTCGACGAACTCATCCGCCACATCCAAGCAACCGTCAAAGACCAATTCAACGTAGACCTCGAACCCGAAGTCCACCGAGTAGGCGAATTCCTCTAAAAAAGAAGGCCCCGAAAGGGGCCTTCACTTTCTTTTATTCAGACAACCAATCCGGTGCGTAGCGCCCCGAACCCGAGAGGGCCGCGTGCCCGCCCGCAATATATTTGATTGATCGCGAGTTCCGCACGCAAAGAAGGCCACTTAATGTGGCCTTCGTCTTGCGCAGGACTGCCCGAGCAGACAATCAAATATATTGCGGGCGGGCACGCGGCCCAGTCGGCTTTACGACAGCGCAATACCGCCAAGCCAGCCCCAACGCACGCCAGAGCCAGTACCATAGAAGCTAATAAACGAATCAAGCGACTTAGACGTAATGGCACCCTCGTTGCTCATAACGATGCCGCCGCCAACGTAGATACCCACATGACCGTAGATAAGGCCCGGAGCACCCGTGCCGCTGTGCGAGGAATCGGCCACGATCATGCCCACCTGCAGCGCCGAGCGGTCGGAGCTATAGCACCAGGCGTTGAACATGTCACACGCGTTGCCGCCAAAATAGCCCACGCCGGCATTGCGGAAGACATTGGTAACCCACGCCGCGCACCAGTTCTGACCCGGCGAAGGCGTGGAGTAGCACGCGTTGACGACGGCCTGCTGCTTGCCCGAGCCGGCATTCTGCTGCGGAGTTCCGGGCGCATACGATCCACCGCCCGAGCTCGAACCACCCGAGTAGGAATTGTTCTTGTTCGCGGCGGCCGCGGCAGCGGCGGCCTTCCTAGCGGCCTCCTCGGCCTGGGCGGCAGCGAGAATCTCGGAATCGCGCTGAGCCATGAGCTCCTTGACATCGTCGGAGAGACCGTTCAGAACCGTCTGGACCTCCTGCTGCTTGGCCTGCATATCCTGCATCTGAGCCGTCTGCTGGTCCTTGAGTTTCTCCAGGTCGGCCTTTTGTGATTCGAGCTCGGTCTTCTGTGCGTCGAGCTCAGCCTGAATCGTCTGGATATCCTCGATGGCATCGCGGTCGCTCTTGTTGATCTTCTCAACGTAATGCGCGTTGGCGACGAGTTCCTCAAACGAGCCAGAGGCCAGCAGCAGCGACAGGATGTTCGTACCGCCGGACTTGTAGCTGGCGGCCACGCGATCGGAAAGGTCGTTGCGCTTCTTCTTGAGCTCGGCCTTCTTTTCATCGATCTGGGCCTGCGTGTCGTCAATCTTGCCCTGGACATTCTCGATGTCGTTGAGGGTCTGGGCATTCTTGTTGGCCAGCGCCGCATACTCATTTGCGATGCTGTCGAGCTGGGCCTGAACCTCGTCGAGCTGGGCCTGGGCGGCATTCAGTTTATCGGTGGTTTCTTTGGAAGCCTCCGCCGCATGGGCGCGAGTGGGCAGGCCAAAAAGAACTGCCGCAGAAGCGGCGCCGAACAGGGCCTTAAGGGCAGTGCGGCGCGAGAGCTCCTGGGAAAGGATGGAATCGCTGTTTGGTGACATATGTACTCCGTTACATGCTTATTTATATGTCGCTCAACTCATACATATTAGCGTACATATGGCGCGTCCCAACGATTTCCACGAACGGCAGGAAACTACAAGGTCGGCGGCTCGTAAGCAATTGTCAAATTTGAGGTAACAATTGAGCAAGCTCTGATATGAGTACGTTAACATATTCCTCTGCTTTTCCTACAGTGCACCATTTGGGCGTCCCCGCCTGCGCTATACTCCCCTCAAGAAGTGTTCCTGATTCGATAGGAGACTACATGTCCAAAGCACTCGACCCCAAAGACACCTGCGTCCTCGTAACCGGTGGCGCCGGCTTTATCGGCTCGCACACCGTCGTTCAGCTGCTCGAGGGCGGCTACCAGGTCGTCATCGTCGACGACCTCTCCAACTCCAGCGCTGTCGCCGTAGACCGCGTCAAGACCATCGTGGGCGACGAAGCCGCCAAGAACCTCACCTTCTACAAGGCCAACGTGCTCGACCGCGATGCGATGAACAAGATCTTCGATACCCATCAGATCGACCGTGTCATCCACTTTGCCGGCTTTAAGGCCGTCGGCGAGTCGGTGAGCAAGCCCGTCGAGTACTACCACAACAACATCGAGAACACCCTGGTGCTCATCGACGTCATGCGCAACCATGGCTGCAAGTCCATCATCTTCTCGAGCTCCTCGACCGTCTACGGCGACCCGGACAACCCGCCCGTCACCGAGGAAGACCCCAAGAAGCCCGCAACCAACCCCTATGGCTGGACCAAGTGGATGATCGAGCAGATCCTTATGGACGTCCACACCGCCGACCCCGAGTGGGACGTCGTGCTGCTCCGTTACTTCAACCCCATCGGCGCTCATCCGTCGGGCCTGATCGGCGAGGACCCCAAGGGCATCCCCAACAACCTGGTGCCCTATGTCGCCCAGGTCGCCGTGGGCAAGCTCGAGGCCGTTCAGGTCTTTGGCAACGACTACCCCACCCCCGACGGCACCGGCGTGCGCGACTACATCCACGTGTGCGATCTGGCCTCTGGTCACGTTGCCGCCCTTAACTGGATGAACGGCAAGACCGGCGTCGAGATCTTTAACCTGGGCACCGGCACCGGCACCTCGGTACTCGAGGTCGTCGCCGCCTTCTCCAAGGCTTGTGGCAAGGAGCTGCCCTACGTGATCCGCGAGCGCCGCGCCGGCGACATCGCTGCCAACTGGTGCGATGCCTCCAAGGCCGAGCGCATGATGGGCTGGAAGGCCCAGTACGACATCGCGGACATGTGCCGCGACAGCTGGAATTGGCAGAGCCATAACCCCAACGGCTTCGCCGACGCCGAGTAGCCACTCCCCCGTGCTAGGTTTTGTGGCATGCCTCAAAACCTAGCACGCGACATGCTCGGCACATGCCGCTTCCCGCATGGGTAGATTTCTAGACATGTCCCAAAAATCTACTGGCCCCGGCCTCCAATGTGAGGTCGGGGCTTTTTAGGAACTCGTTCTCGAGCTCGAGCTCGCGCATGCACTTGCGGGCGGCCCTCATCTCGGCGGTCTCGGTCTTGGCCGCGGCCGCCGCGACCGGGTGGTTGGCCAGTTCCTTCTTTCTGACCGTCACCCATCTTCCCAGGATCTTCTCATTGATGCCGAGGTCGGCGGCCACTTGGGCGATGGGCTTCCCCGACGCGACGGCGAAGTCTGCGGCCTCGGTGCGGTGCCCCGCTGTGCAGGAGAGCCTATCTGCCATGACTGAACACTCCTTTCTTTTTGGCGCTGAAACGATTATCGCCGCTCAACGCCATTCCTCTAAGTCAAGTGTCCTGGGATACAATACAGTTCAAATGGACGAGGAGGATCCGGCGCTCCTCTTGATGAGCCCGGAGAGGCCCCTGGTCGTCACCCTTCCCCGCGCGAACGCAAAGCGGACGGCGGCGAGCCATGTCCTCCCCGCGCGTTCCATTTAGGGAGTCCTCGAGAAGTCGATCTCCCTGTGCGATAATCGAGCTATTGAGTCTCGCGAGTTTAGAGCTGGTGATATGCATTGAAAATCAAGGTGAAAAACATCGGCAGGGTCGCTGAGGCCGATATCGAGATTAATGGCATTGCCGTGATCGCCGGGGAGAACGGGACGGGGAAAAGCACGGTTGGAAAAGCGCTTTATGCGGCCTTCAACAGCATGTCCGATTCGGAGAACAAAATCGACCGCATGAGGCGCAATAGTGTTGAACGCGCCATCAGGAAGGCATATGTGGGAGGCCCTCTCGACTCCACGTCTCGCCACAGGCGAACTGCTGGAAGAATGAATGGTTTCATCGACAGGGTTTTTTCGGGCGAGTGCACGAGGGACGAGCTTATTGATGAGATAAAGGAGTATTACGGGGAGGAGATCTCCCGTGAGATCGAATCCGATTTCACGAATGGCGTAGCAGGAGTTGCCGATCAGATTATCGAGATCATGGATATCTCCGATGATGAGGTATTTCGTGCGATTGCGACAAACAGGTTCCAAAGCGAGTTCAACGGCCAGATCAATTCGGTTTTCGGCGAAGAGCCCGGGAAGGTCGAACTCCAGATAAAGGACGCATCTACGGTTTTCTCGGTTGCAGGTGACGAGGTGGCGGAGGTGCACGATAGGAGGGTTTTGCGATTCAGGGCGCATTATCTGGACGACCCGTTCCTGATCGATTCTCTCGGAGGGCCCTACGGCCCCGCTTTTCGGTTCAGGCCCCTCCTTGGACACCAGGAGGAGCTGCGGCAAGATTTGATTCAGGCGACCATCCGTAACGATGACAGCGAGTCCTCGCTGTTCGACGAGATCGCGAAGGAGCGGCACCTGAAGGTTCTCATGGACAAGGTCTCCTCCTTATGTCCGGGGTATTTCGAGAGGAGCGAAAGTCGCGGTCACCTTACGTATCTCGAAGAGGGCTTCGCTCGGGGGTTGGAGCCTGGGAACCTTTCTGCTGGCTTGAAGACGTTCGCCATCATGAAGGTGCTCTTGAAGTCCGGCGCGCTAGATGCCGGAGGGACTATTATCCTCGATGAACCCGAGATTCATCTTCATCCTGCATGGCAGCTGGCCTTCGCCGAGATAATCGTGCTGCTCCAGAAAGAGCTCGGGATGCACGTCTTAATGAGCACCCATAGTCCATATTTCTTGAATGCGATCGAAGTGTATTCTAAGAAGCACGCTGTTGATGGATTGTGCTCATATTATCTTGCGGAGACCTGCGCTGATGGACGCTCTCGCTTTGCCGAAATAACCGGCTCGACTGAGGTCGCCTACGAGAAGCTGGCGGCTCCTTTTGATACGCTTGAGAGGGAGGAGTACGGCCTTGAGTAGCGACCTGTGCGCCTCCTGCCCTCATCCGAACTCTCCCGTGGTGCCAGATGGCAGCGATGGTTGCTCCCGTTGCAGGACCTGTATCCTAAGGGACTGCACGTCGACCATCTCCAAAACATCCAGAGACGGGAGCGTCTCTCTTGTGGATGACGATTTGCCTGTTGTCAATTTTGACTCTGTTAAAGAATGCTACTGCAAGAAGGTCAATAGGTGGATGCAACTCCCGCGCTCCGCCGATGCGCTGTATTGCGATCGGGAAACGTTATATCTAGTCGAATTTAAAAACGGCAGTCTGAAGGAGACGCTGGGGAAGAGGCTCAATCCCAAGGATGACGAAGAGCTTGGTATCAATCTTGGCCAAAGGGACGCCCTCATCGAGAAGTGCAAGGACAGCGTTTTGATCTGCTCGGACCTGTGGGGAAAGAGGACGAGATGGTTTCGCGAGCACTGCGTCTTTGTTTTGGTATACAACGAGGACAAGAACAAGACCGCGTTGAAGCGGGTTGCCAGCTCGATTAGGAAAAAAGCGCGTTTTGGGCTTCCTGACAAATTGAAAGGTTTTTGCGTGAAGGATGTCTTGACGCTAACCGAAAAGGAGTTTTCGACATCGCTCCTTTCAACTTGGCGAGACGCAGAAGAAATCGCGGAGGTCGACGCGTAGGAGACCGAAAAGCATCCGGTGGCTATTTGCTCCCGATATCGATCGTTCGTCTGCAGTCGGTTTTCTTTCCGCTGCGCCCGCCAGTTTGCGATGAGTCGCGCACCGTGTGAAGCTCAACACGGATGAAATACAAATATAATCCCCCCTTGCACTGTGTTGATAAATATTGCTCGTCGAACTCATCTGAACTGGGCTTTCTTGCATAGAACTGCCTGAACCTGAGCGTTTTCGGGTATCGCATTGCCCGATCGAGCACCATCGCGACCTTCTCAAGCTTGTCCTCGGGCGGACTCATAGCCACAGCCCCGCATGTCGTCCCGGTTGGAGCCGGGATGAGCCCTCAGGAAGCACTGCATGAAGTAGCGCATCCGGTTCACGGGCCCCAGCGGGTTCTGGCCGTCGGGAACGCCCTTGAGCAGCTTCGCGTTGTAGTGCTGGCTCTTCAGTGACAGATTGTTGACGGGAGCCGTGTGGCGCCCGGCTCCATGTCGTGGATGAGCGTGG
>CAUDQR010000034.1 GCA_958451615.1 uncultured Collinsella sp.
TAACCGTGCAACGGAAAAGAGCCGCCCTTTCGGACGACTCAAACTGTAATGGGGCACCTACCCAGGCAAACGTCTCGATCTGTAACATCTAGACCCGCTTTTGATGTCTAGATGTTACAGATCGAGATCATTCCGAGGGACAGCTCCGTTTGTCTCAATCTGTAACAAGTGGACCCAATTTCCACCGTTAGATGTTACAGATTGAGACAAAAGGTCGGCCGGACTCACAACAGACAGGATCGGCCAACAGCAACCGTGATCCCTTAGGGGCGGAGGAAAAGGGCCCCGGCCGAGAATTCGACCGGGGCCCTTGGACAGAGCTATGTGTTGCCGTGAGCCGCGTGCCGACGAGCTACTCCTCGACGAGCTCAAACTGATCGGGACCGACGCCGCACACCGGGCACACATAATCCTCGGGCAGCTCGGGCGTATCGACCTCAACCTCGTAACCGCAAACGACGCACACGAACTTATACGTCTTCTTCTCCTCAGCCATGATGTTCTCCTCTCAAACGCGACTGGTGATGTACTTCATTTATCAGTATAGATTCTCAATAATATAATGCAAGTATTTTTAAAACATTTCTAGCCTTGATACGAGGACGCCTTCGGAGGCGTCTTGCCCTTCAGGACCTTATGGTAGTAATCGTAGGTGAGCGGCGTCTCGTCACTCAAGCGCTCGGCATCCTCGACCTCGCCGATAAACAGTAGATGCGTGCCAACATCCACAGTGTCGATCAAATGGCAGCTAAACAGGGCCGCCGCGTGCTCGGGCACATAGGGCATGCCCAGAGCCGTCTCGCGGGTCTCGTATTTGGCAAACTTGTCATAATCGCTGCTGGTGCGGAACCCAAAGTTACCGATGTAGAGCATATCGGCGGTCTGATCGATCACGGTCAGCGCGAACGCTTTGGCCGAAGCGATGACGCCCGAGGTGACGTTGTCCTTGTTCACTGCAACCGAAATGCGCGGCGGCATGGACGTCACCTGCACCGCTGTGTTGATAACGCAGCCGGCACGCAGCCCGTCTGCCGCGGCGCTCACCACGTACAGGCCGCTCGGCATGGTAAAGAACGCAGTTTTGTCCATAACGATCACTCCCCTAGCTCGGGTTGGAACCTCATGGATGTATGTACCCACAAAAAAGGCAGCGCCCATAACGGACGCCGCCTTTGAAACATATGTGTCAGAACAGTAAGAAAGATGAGACACCCGCAGCTGCGGTGAAATAGGGACTGAATAGCCCCTCAAACAGGCAAACCAGTCCGTATTCCACCGCAACTTATGAAGGACGGTCAGCGGTTGCGTTCCTTGAGGGCGCGGTCGATCTCGCGCTGGACATCACGCTTGGCCATGTCCTCGCGCTTGTCGTAGAGCTTCTTGCCGCGACCCAGGCCCAGCAGCAGTTTTACGCGACCGTCGGTATTAAAGTAGAGCTCCAACGGAACCAGCGCATAACCACGGTTGCGAAGTTTGCCGTCAAGAAAGTCAATCTCCTTGCGGTGCAGCAGCAGACGACGGCGGCGATCAGGGTCGCGGTTCCACACGCCACCATGGCTATAAGGGTGGATATGCAGGCCGACGAGCCAGCACTCACCGCCACGAATCAGTGCGAAGGTATCGGTAATCTGGCACGCGCGCTCGCGAATCGACTTGACCTCGGTACCGCTCAGCTCAATACCGCACTCAAACGTCTCATCGATAAAGTACTCGTGATGTGCCGAGCGATTCTTGGAAATGAGCTTGCGCTCGCGCTTACTGGGCATCGCCGGCCTCCTTGGCGCCATCGGCGTTTGAGCCCGCAGCCTCGCGCTTTGCCCTGCGCTCGGCATTAAGCTCGGCATCGCTCTCGCGCACCAGCTTGATAATCGCCGCGCATGCCTCCTCGCCCACCAGGTCGCGGGCACGGACCGTCAGACGCGTAGCCTCCTGCTTGTCGCCGTCGCTTGCAGCATCGGTCGCGCACATGATCAGGCAGATGGCGATCTCGGCCGAAGGCGAGGTCGGCACGCCCTGCAGGGCGAGCTCACCCATCACATGGTCGTCACTCTCGTCCGCGGCATCCGGATAGGTGGTATGGATCTTGTTGAGCAGGCGCGTCGTATGCGCATCATTGGGCGCCAGGCGCAGCGCCAGACGCGCGCAGCCCACGGCAGCCGAAATGTTCTCGGTCTCGGGCTCCAAGAAGTACTGACCCAAATTGGTGTAGGCGCGTGCGGCGCACTTACCGTCGCTCGCGCGCTCCAGCACCGAGAACGAGAGCGATGCCCACTCCTGCTTGTCCTCGAGCGCGCGGAACAGCTCGGCCAAGTCCAAGCGATAGTTGCAGTTCATGGGATCCCAACGCACGGCCTGCATCAGGGCATTCCGAGCACTCACATAATCCTGCTGGCGAATGTAGGCAAACGCCATGTCGGAGTACAGGCGGTCAAAGGGAACCTCGACCTGCACCAGCTCGCGCGGATCCTTCTCCACGCGGCGATAGGCCAGGCGCTCAAACTTGCTGTCGAAGCTAAAGTACTGGCGCTTCTCCTCCGTCTTGCACTCAGCGTCGATATACTCCTCGGCGAGCTCCACCAGACGCTCAAGCAGCGGCGTCGCCGTAGCCAGGTCGCCCTGCGCCAGATAGTTCTCGGCATACGTGATGTCTTCCAAGCTGATAGGCAGGTCCATGACAACTCCTCGGTCCGGGCGGCAGACTCAACGCGCGCCTTAAATATCGGTCAATACACAAAACCCGGGTCTCTTACGAGGCCCGGGCGTTCAATTTTGGTAGCCCGTACCAGATTCGAACTGGTGATCTCCGCCTTGAGAGGGCGGCGTCCTAAACCGCTAGACGAACGGGCCATATGTAGCAAATGCAATGGCTGGGATGGAGGGAGTCGAACCCCCATTGACGGAACCAGAATCCGCTGTCCTGCCATTAGACGACATCCCAATGACTGCATCGCTGCGCTCGGCTGTGCCTTTGCGCAAGAAAGAAATATACGGGAAGTCCCGCCGTGACGCAAGCCCTAATTTTGACTTTTTTGAAATTCAGTCAAATACGGCCGACACGTGAAGGACCTGTGAAGCACCAGCGACACGTACGGCGCCAAAGCCCGTAAAACATCCCACATCTACCGCTGGTAGATTACAACAATGCAGCACTCACGGCTGATGGCACAATCAAACCGTCATCATTACACGGATATCGAGGCGCCATGGACGAAGAGCTTGATTACCTATGGGAGACCCTGGGCCTCGAGATCACTGCTGACCTTTGGCCCGAACGGGACAAAATCCATCCCACCCTGCGCCCCGCCATCACGGTGATGCAGGCAAAATACCGCCGTGCATCCTTTTTGATCATGCGGATGTCATGGCACGCGGGACTCCCCGACCTTAAGCGAATCCAGGCAAGCCTCGTCGAGCTGTCCGGTATGCCGACTGTCATATCCGAGGCGCACCTGGAGCAGCGACAGCGCGAGCGACTGCAACAGCAGCGGATTCCCTTTATCTGCCCCGGTGTTCAGGCATATCTGCCCTTTATGGACGAGGAGTACTGGAGCGGCAAGCCCAACAAGCACGTAAAGGTCTACGATCCGCACGAATGGGCGCAGTTGGAGGACTGACTGGGGCAAGCCTGCCGGCGGAAAGTGCGTCCCAGATTTCAAGCTCAAACCGGTCCCCACTTTCCCATCGAGCCCTCAACCGGAAACCGTATCCCGTAATCGAAGCTCAAAACGGGTCGCACTTTCCGCAGCCGCTACAGCAACGCCTCGACCCAAGCCGATTCCCTAAAGCCGGGAATCGCAAAGTCGTCGCCCACCAACAGCGGACGCTTAACCAGCATGCCGTCGGTCGCCAGCAGCTCGTAGCACTCCCGATCCGTCATGCCCGCATCTAGACGCGCCTTCAGGCCCAGCTCTCGATATTTCATGCCCGACGAATTAAAGAAGCGCCGCACCGGCAGCCCCGAACGAGCAATCCAGGTCGCAAGTTCATCGGCCGCGGGATTGTCCAAAACGATATCGCGGTCGATATACTCTACCCCGTGTTCGTCCAGCCATGCCTTGGCCTTCTTACAGGTCGAGCACTTGGGATATTCAACAAACAGTACGGTCATGGGAATCCTCCGAATATAGATCGGCCAACGCGGACACACGCCACACGAGGCGCCTTCGTATGATGGGCCAATTGTAGCCCACGGGTCACACGCTAAACGAACCGTACCCCGAATCCGCGTTTGATGAACGGCAGCAGCTCCATTGCCTCGGGCGTGATATGGCCCGCAACGTTCATGCGCTCGTCACCGGGAAGATCGACCCGCGCGATCTCAAGCTCGCCTTCGTAGCGCCCATATCCGCTATTGCTCACAGCGATCGACCCCGCCTTTCGCGGCAGGCCGGCTCCGGCATCCGTCGGCACGGAATCCGGCTTAAGCTTCGTACGTGACTCCTGAGACCTAAAGATGAGGACACTCGAGTCGGGCCGGTCGTGATGAATCTGCCCGCGCACATAGGCATAACCGGGCTCAAGCTCGCATTGCAGGTCCACGTATCCGGCGGAAACTTGAGCAAACTGCGCCCAGCCCGCATCGGAAAGATCGGGGTCGCCGACCAACACAATGTCGCAATCGGCGCCATGTGCAAGCTCAAGCATATTGAGAGCAACCTTTAACGCGCGACCGCGCTGCGCCTCGACCGTCGGCAGTCCCTCGAATACTGGCCCGCGAACGTTAGCATCACCCGGCACAAAAGCCATGATTTCGAATCCAAGCGCCGCAAGACGAAGATTCACCCGAGCAATGTCCTCCAGAGCTAAACCGGTATAAGGCTTGGGGTAAAAATTGTGGCAGGCGGCAAAACGAGTCACATCGGCACCGGCCTCACGCCACGATGCGATTTCATCAGAACTCACCGTCGATGCATTGACCACAATGCGAAATACACCGGACAGCTCCGCGACCCGCTGGGCGCTAAAGCCATAGTCCAAACGAAGGTATTCCAACCCCAGATCGCGCAGGTCCTCGATGCGCTCAAGCCCGAGCAAATCGCACGTGCGAGGCCCCACATCGGCAATGAGCGCAATGCCGCGGGCGGAAAGCAGCGACAGCACATGACGGACCTTATCGGCATACGCCGCTCCCCCATCCTCGGGAATATGCAGCGAGGTGAACGCATAGCGCGCACCCGCCGCGGCACCACGCTCAATTGTCCGCTCAATATCCTGCAGAGGGCTGGAAAGATAAATCGAAATACCCGTTTTCACGCTTCAACGCTCCTTTAAAAAAGGCCGGCGGAGCAGTTAGCCCCGCCGGCACAACCATAGCATCAAGAAATCTGCCGCGCGCCGCGAGCCCTGAGCAACACGGCTCGCGATATCAAACTATTCGCCAAAGAACTCGTTGATCTTCTGCTCGTCGACGCCAAAGAACCACGTCAGGACAAAGCCGGCGGCATAGGCAAGCAGCATAGCGGCAACGTAGCCGAGCTGCTGGCCAGGAACGACGATCAGCAGGCCAAACAGACCGGAAACGCCCTGAGAAACCGTGCCGATGTGAAGCAGCGCCGCGAGCGCGCCGCCAAATCCGGCACCCAGGCAGGCCGTCACAAACGGACGAACGAGCGGCAGCGTAACAGCATACATCAGAGGCTCGCCCACACCCAGGATTCCAACGGGAATAGACTCTGCGACGTACTTCTTGAGCTTGGCGTTCTTGGTCTTAAAGTACAGCGCCAGACCGGCACCGACCTGACCGCCGCCAGCCATCATAAGGATGGGAAGCAGGTAATTGATGCCCTTGGTAGCGCCGTCGGGATCGTTGAGCATAGCGTGGATCGGCGTGAGCGCCTGATGCAGGCCGACGGAAACCAGCGGCAAGAAGCCTGCCGACAGGATATAGCCACCCAGGACGCCCAGCTTCTCGAAGATAAAGGTCAAAACGCTAAAGATGGCAGTCGTCAGCCATGCGCCAACCGGCTGGATGACGAGCATCAGAGCAAAGGCGCCGATGATGAACACCAGCAGCGGGGACAAGAACGTGTCGAGTGCGTTGGGCATAACCTTGCGAATCTGACGCTCCATCCAGGCAAAAAATGCGCCAGCGATAAGAGCCGCGATCATGCCGCCCGCTGCGGGGTTGTACTGCGCATTGGTGAGCGGCAGCAGAATGGCAGTGGCAGGATCGGCCGCGCCAGGCGCAAGCAGGGGCATGGCACTGTTAGCGATACACATCATGCCGGCGATGCCGCCCAGCGCAGCGGAGCCGCCAAACTCACGTGCCGCGTTATAGCCCACCAAGATGGGCAGATAGGCAAACAGGGCCCAGCCCATGGAACGAATGCCCTGGTACCACCACTCGCCTGCAAGCGCGCCTGCCGTCGAGACGTTAATGACGTTGCAGATACCGTTGATGAGGCCAGCCGCAATGATGCCGGGAAGCAGGGCAACGAAGACATTGGAAATCTTCTTGAGGAAGGCCTGAACCGGCTTGGACTCGTACTTGGCCTTCTGCGCGGCCTTGTTTGTGGCCGCAGCGTCGACCACGCTCTCGTCAGCAACGCCTTTCGCAAGGCCGGTGAGCTTGGAGAACTCCTCGAGCACCTTATTCACCTTGCCCGGACCCAGCACGATCTGCATCGTGTCGTCCTCGACCAGGCCCATCACGCCGTCGAGTGCCTTAATGCCCTCCGCGTCGACGCTGCCCGTGTCTTTGACGGTCACGCGCAGGCGCGTCATGCACGCCGCGTTTGCCAACACGTTGTCTTTACCGCCCAAAAGGTCCAGCAGCTTTTGAGCCAGCTCTTTGTTCGTCATAACTCCTCCTTGTATTGGGTATCTCGTCTGGATGTCATATCAGCTCACGCCGCGCACCTATTGGGCATCGGCATTGCTCTTCTCATGGCCACTCACCGCAGCACGGACATGGCCTCTCGCTCGCTCAAGAGCTACCGCAGCCTGCTCGGCATCGCAGCCCAGCAGTACCGAGACAATAGCGGTTTTTACGTGGCCGCCGGCATCTGCAAGCGCCTGAATAGCGCGCTCGCGCGTGCAGCCGGTCGCCTCCATCACGATGTTCTGGCCGCGCACCACCAACTTCTCGTTCGTCTGCTGCACATCGACCATCAGGTTTTGGTATACCTTGCCGATCTTGACCATGGCACCGGTCGAAATCATGTTGAGAATGAGCTTTTGAACCGTTCCCGCCTTGAGCCTCGTTGAGCCGGTCAGCACCTCGGGACCGGGCACGGGTTCAATGGCAAGATCTGCGCTCTCCCCGATCTTCGACCCTTGGTTGCAGGCAATTGCAATGGTCTTGCACCCAGTTGCCTTGGCGTACACAAGGCCGCCCACCACATAGGGAGTACGACCGCTTGCCGCCAGGCCAACGACAAGATCCTTGTCCGAGAGTCCACGCCCCCGCAGGTCGCTCGCGCCAAGCTCCTCGCTGTCTTCGGCACCTTCGACAGCCTTGATAAACGCCGTCTCGCCTCCGGCAATGAGCCCGACAATCAGATCGGGTGACACGCCAAACGTGGGCGGACACTCCGAAGCGTCGAGTACACCCAGACGACCGCTGGTGCCTGCGCCCATGTAAAAGACGCGCCCGCCGCGCTCGAGTGCCTCAGCAGCCCAGTCGATTGCTGTGGCAACCTGGGGCAACACCTTCGTGACCGACTGGACGGCACGAAGATCCTCATCATTCATCGTCGTGACGATTTGCAGCGATGTCATCGTATCGAGGTCCATAGACCTTTGATTACGCTGTTCGGTCGTGAATTTTGTTAAATCGAGCATTTCATTCACCTCATCTTTCCTGTTTCTCGATGTAGTTTTGCTTAATGACATGCGTCGCCCGTTCGTAGTCGCTGGCAACGTAAGCAGCGTACAGGGCATCGACAACCATAAGCTGGGCCATACGCGAAGCCATGGCACCGCTGCGGACCAAGGGCTCACTCGCAGCGACGCCGAGCACGGCATCGGCCATGGTGGCAAGCTTGGATGATCCATCTACTTTGGTCACGGCCACAACGGGACAGTTGTGACGTTGGGCCTCGGCGGCGCAGTCCAGCACCTCTTGCGTCAAGCCCGAGTAGCTAAAGGCGATTGCCATATCGCCCTCATGCATGTTCTTGGCACACAAGAGCTGATCATGCCAGTCGTCGTACAGATGGCACTCTTTGTCGACACGCATGAGCTTTTGCGCCAGATCGTGCGCGACCAAACGAGAGGCACCGATACCGAACAGATTGACCGCGCGTGCCCGCTTAAGATAGGCCGCACATCGCTCCAAGACGGTGTAATCGAGCGTTCGCGCCGTCGCTTCGATCGTGCGCACGTTGCTTTTCATCACCTTCCCCACGATACGTTCGACGCTGTCATCCATGGAGATGTCCTCGAGGGCAACGTCTTTCTTGTCACCCAAGAGCGCCAGCTCGGCAATCAGTTCGCGCTGGAACTCCTTGTAGCCCGCAAAACCCAAGCGCTTGCAAAAGCGCAAAATGCTCGAGGGCGAGGAGAACGTGGCATCGGCAAGACCGCGGACGGACAGCCCGACCACCTCGTGCGGATGAGCGCTTACATATGCGATGACATTGCGTTCCGCCGGGCTCGCGCTGAGCTCACACTCGCGAAGCCGCAAAAGCAATCCGTTTGCCATCTCAAACACCTCCGTTGAGAAGAATTAAAGACCAACGAACGATTCGTACCGGATATAAACAGCTTTTACGGTACATTGTGCCGCATCGTGGCGCACAAAGGGCGAGCGTTCTACCGCTCGCCCCTCAAATCCGACCGCTCGGAAATACGCGCGACACAAAATAATTCAACAAGGTCGCATTATCGGTAACAGGGCTGTTACCGATACCGCCTCGCGTGGGCGCCAATCGGACGTGCCGCAAACCTCTACCCCGCCTCGCGCATCCAGCGATCGAACGTCCCCACGCACACGCCCAGGCACTTTGCTGCCTGGCTGCGGGTAATATCGCCCGCCTCATAGCTATCGCGCACCAGCTCAAACTGAGGAGGGCACGGCTTGCGAGGTCGACCGAAACGGACCCCTCGCGCCCGCGCCGCTGCAATTCCCTCCGCTTGGCGCCGATGGATATTCTCGCGCTCCACCTGCGCCACGTAGCTCAGCAGTTGTAGCACAATATCGGCAATCAGGGTATTGGTCACATCCGGCGCGCCGCTGGCCCTGGCGCGCGTGTCAAGCAATGGCATGTCCAACACCACAATGGCAACCCCGAGCTCCTTGGTAATGCGTCGCCATTCCTCAAGAATCTCGGAGTAATTACGGCCAAGTCGATCGATAGAAAGCACCACCAGCACGTCCCCGTCTCCCAGGATGTGCAGCAGCTCGCGATACCGCGGGCGATCGAAGTCCTTGCCGCTCGCATGGTCGGCATAAATATTCGCCGAGCCCACGCCATAGGCTCCCAGCGCATCCAGCTGCCGATTTAGATTCTGATCGCGCGAACTCACCCGCGCATAACCATACACCGTCGCCATCTCATCCCCGCTTTCTTGTAAACCTGCCAAAAAGGGACAGGTTTATTTTGGTAGGATTTACCTCTCCAATAGCAGGTAAGCGGGCGGCCGTGCAGACGGCAAGGTAGCCATGATCCAAATGCGGAGGGCGGCCCCGAAAGACCGCCCTCCGCTCTCCCGCCATGAGTCGAGATTTGGCTAATGGATAAGCTTAAAGTCCAAGTGCCCACGCGTGGTATTGACGCGCGAGACCTCGATAATCACGCGCTGACCCAGTTCATAGCGAGTCCCCGTGTCGGCACCTGTGAGCGTGAGCGCATCCTCGTCGAACTCGAACCACTCGTTGCCCAGGCTCTTGATCGAAACCAAGCCTTCGACCTGCGTCAGGTCCAAGCGCACAAAGAGGCCCATGCTGCTAACCCACGAGACGGTTCCGGCATAGCGCTCGCCCAGACGGTCCTCATAGTACTGGGCAATCTTGATCTTTTGCGTCGCATGGCTAGCGGCATCTGCCGCGCGCTCGGCATCGCTGCATGCGCGGCAGATCTGCGGCAGAATGCGCGGCAGCGACTCGCGCCCCTTGCCGATCAGCCGCGGCGTACGGACCAGGGCGTCCTTGCCGCCGAGCTGCTCATAGGCCAACTGCAGTTTGAGCACGCGGTGCACCACCAGATCGGGGTAGCGACGGATGGGACTCGTAAAGTGACAGTAGCACGGCGCGGCGAGCGCAAAGTGGCCCTCGTTGCGCGGCTTGTACAGTGCGCGCTGCATGCTGCGCAGAAGCAGCGTGTTGACGAGCGGTGCGTTGGCCGTACCGGCGGCAGCATCAACTGCAGCCTGTAGCTCATCGGGACTCCCCAGGGCGATACCGGCAGCACGGCGATCGTCGATGATGCCCAGCTGCGCCAGCGCAACGGCGGCACCGTGCAGGCTATCGGGGCTCGGATCCTCATGCACGCGATAGCAGGCCTCGATATCACGGTCTGCCAGCCACTCTGCAACGCACTCGTTGGCGAGTAGCATGGCTTCCTCGATAAGCGACGTGGCACACGAACGCTCGCGCGCCACAATCTGCACGGGTACTCCGTCCTCATCCAATAGAGCGCGAATCTCGGCCGTGTCAAAATCGACTGAGCCGCGGGCACGACGAATACGACGGCGAAGTTCGGCGAGTTCGTTGGCGGCGACAAGGAAATCGCCGAGGTCGACGTTATAGCCGCGAGCAGTTTCCTCGCACGCAAGACCGCGCTCAAGCGCCTCCTCGCGCGAGGCCTCAGCAGCCGCAACATCCTCAGCGGCGCCTTCCAGCACCGAATACTCAACCACGCCGGCACGCACCAGCAGCGCCTCGGCGCCGTCATAGTCCATACGCACACGCGAGCGAATCACGCTGGGGTAAGGATCGTAATGCCGCACGCGACCCTGCGCATCGAGCTCAATGTCAACGGTAAACGCAAGACGGTCCTCGTCAGGGCGAAGCGAGCATAGGTCACAGGACAGGCGTTCGGGCAGCATGGGAAGCACGCGATCGGCCAGATACACCGATGTCGTACGATGGCGAGCCTCAAGATCGATATGCCCGTCCCAAGCCACATAGTGAGAAACGTCAGCGATATGCACACCCAGCTTGTAGCCACCCTCGGGCGTGCGCTCAAGCGAAATGGCATCGTCAAAGTCGCGCGCGTCGACCGGGTCGATCGTGATGACAAAGCGGTCGCGCAGATCGCGGCGGAGCGGGTCCTTAAGCGCCGCGGACACATCGAGCGAAAGCCCCTCGGCCTCGTCCAGCGCGGCCTCGGAATAGCTATCGGTATAGCCGTAACGCGCCATCACGTATTGAACGCCCAAATCGGGCGCGTCATCTCCGCCAATGCGGCGTTCGATCGTCACGGTGCCCGATTCCAGGCGCGTCGGGTAGGTCAAAATGCGCGCGACAACGGCATCACCCGGGTGGACGCCCAGACGATCCGCCGAGGTATCCTCGGGCAGAATGAAGAAGTCGGCCTTCAGGCGCGAATCGAGCGGCTCGATCACACCGAGCGGACCGGCGGTATGGTACGTACCCACCACGCTTATGGCTGCGCGCTCAACCACGCCTTCGATCACGGCGCGCCGCTCACCGTGCGGGCTGTTCTTAATGCTCACGGCAACGGTATCGCCATCCATGATCTCGCGCTTACCGCGGCCCATAACCTTGTAGTCGCCGCTCTCGGTTATGACATAGGCGCCATGCTCATGGAGCTGCACGCGCCCGGTCAGGCTCGGACGGCGTTCGCTGCGCACCGGCCCACGCTTATTGCGAGCACCGCGCTTATGCTTGTTATTGCGCCCCATGGCGCCTCCTTGCTATCGATGACGAACTCCAAAGAGTCTACCCAAATGATTCGCTTTCCTGCCGTCCCCTAGAGATCAAAAAACGGGCCGCCCCATAAGAGACGACCCGTTGGAAGGGATGAATTCCAGGCATGCCTACACGCGCAGGTAGCGGCGCATGGCTATGGCAGAACCAAAGAGACCGATAATCACACCGACCAGAATCAGCGCAGCATAGGTCACCAGGTAGTACTGCATCGGCAGGGCAAACGACATCCAGCCGATGCTCTCCTGCAAACGCGGAATCATCAGATTGCGCAGCAGCTCCAGAACGCCGATGGAAAGCAGCGAGCCCAAAATGGCCTGCAGTACGCCCTCGGTGATAAACGGGCCGCGAATGAAGCCGTTGCTGGCGCCGACCAGACGCATAATCGCAATCTCACGACGACGCGCCGTGATGGACAGGCGAATCGTGTTGTTGATGAAGATGAATGCGATAAAGGTCAGAAGGCCAACGAGCACCACGGCGGCGATGCGGATGTAGTTGGTCACCTGGAACAGGCGGCTCACTTCCTCCTGGCCGTACAGCACGCTCGCGTTGACGTCGCCGTCATCCGCGATCTTCTGGAAGTCGGCGTTCTTCTTGAGCTTCTCTGCCGTGCTCTCGACCTTGGACGGATCGTCCATCTCAATTGCAAACGAAGCCGGCAGCGGGTTCTGGCCATCGAGCGCGCTCATGGTGGCGTCGGCGTTGCCCGACATCTTGCTCGTATACTCGGCCAGCGCGTCGTCCTTGTCCTTATAGGTCACGGACTTGACGTTATTCCACGTCTTAAGCTCGGCCTCAAAAGCCTGAACATCGGCCTGATCGGCGTCATCGCTAATGAACGCGTTGATGACAACCTGATCCTCGACGGTGCCGATCACGGAGTTCAGCATCGCGGAGCCCATGATGAACAGGCCGATGATAAACAGCGAAAGGAAGATCGTGATGACGGCGCCGAGCGAGGTAGTCCAGTTACGGAAGAAGTGACTGATTGCCTCTTTGAAGGAGTAGCCCACGTTAGTTGGTGCCATAGTTGCCGTAACCTCCCCTCTCCTGGTCGCGGATAACGTGGCCGCCCTCGAGGGCGATCACGCGACGGTGCATGCTATCGACCATCTCGCGGTCGTGCGTGGCGACGATCACGGTGGTGCCGGTGCGGTTAATGCGCTCGAGCAGCTTCATGATGCCCAGCGAAATCGCCGGGTCGAGGTTGCCCGTGGGCTCGTCACAGATCAAAAGCGGCGGGCGGTTGACCATGGCGCGGGCAACGGCGACGCGCTGCTGCTCGCCACCGGAAAGCTGGTCGGGCAGCGAGTCCATCTGATCGGCCAGACCGACCAGACGCAGCACCTCGGGCACCTGGCTGCGAATGACGCCCTTGGGCTTGCCGATGCACTGCAGGGCAAACGCCACGTTTTCGTAGGCGGTCTTTTGCGGCAGAAGCTTAAAGTCCTGGAACACGGCGCCAATCTGGCGGCGCAGGAACGGAACCTTGCGGTTCTTGATCTTCATGAGGTCCTGACCGGCAACCAAGATGCGGCCGCTCGTCGGCTTGACGTCGCGGTTGAGCGTCGACAGCAGCGTGGTCTTACCCGAGCCGGAATGACCAACCAGGAAGACGAACTCGCCCGGATAGATCTCGATGTTGATGTCGTCGAGTGCAGGCTTGTTGGGCTGTGCCGGATAGATCTTGGTGACATGCTCCATAAGGATGACGGGCTCGACACCGGCCTGCTTGGCCATCTTCTTGCGGCTGGCTTGCGGATCGATGGGCGCAAACACCGACGTAAAATCGGGGTTGTTGAGCGCGTTATCGAGGCTTGCGACCTCGGCGGCCTGATCGCTCTCGACCACCGGGGCAGCAGGCTGCGTGGGATCGGGAATAGCGGCAAAGAGACCGGACTGCGCAGGCTGAGGAACCGGCGTCGCAGGGGCCATGGGGTCGGGAATGCCGGCCATGGTAGGCTGCGGCGTGGCGGCGCCAGCCTGAGGCTGCTCCACGCGAGCGGTCACGGCCTGAACGGGCTCAAAACCCGCCGTGCCGGAAAGCGCGACATCGCTGGTGGGATTGTAGGCAAAGGGATCGGATGCCGGCTGTGCCTGATCTGCCGGCTGAGCGGGGGCCTGAGCAACAGGCTGGCCCTCTGAATCCGGAGTGGCGAAACGACTGCCCTGGACGCCTGTCTGCGTCTTGGGGGCATCATCGCCCGCACCGGAGGTACGGAAGTGGTTACCCACTGGTGCTCCTTATCGTCGTGCGTTTAAACTACATGAGCGCTTTGTATTTTAGCAGCATTAGCTTTGCTGCACATAAGAAGCATGGCGGGGTTTGGTCCCACCGGCCGCGCACAGGGTTACCTCCCAAATCGTCCTCGGACATGTCGGCGCCCCCGCTGCGCGCTTCGCGCTGCGGGGGCGCCT
>CAUDQR010000035.1 GCA_958451615.1 uncultured Collinsella sp.
GTACCGCCTCGCGGTGACATCGTTTTTATGTCAACCTTGGTCTAACAGAGCCTTTGCTTTTGTCGCCCTGGAAGACTTTTTCTCACTGCTGCTTGCGGGTCGCGGAATGAATGCCGTCGCTTCGGGTGTCACCATTGCGGTCCAGCTCCTTGCCTCGGCCTCCATGGGACTTATTGTGCCCTGTGCGATTGCTCATGTCGACAAGGGCCGCTTTGCGCGTATTTGCGGCATCGTGCGCCTTTTCCTGACAGCTTTGTTTTTGATTCCCCTTACTCCGGCTAATTTGCTGCCCGTGTTCTATGTGCTGCAGACGATTGCGTACTCGTTATTTGCTCCAATTAAATACTCAATTTTTCAAAAGGCAGCCGATTCTTCGATGCGCTGTTCACTGATTTCGGTTCAAAGCCAGATGGTGGCGGTGGGTGCCGTTCTTTTCTATCTGCTCAACGCTGTGTTGAGTAGCGTTGCGGGCATTCGAGTCGTATTGCTTGTCGCGCTCGGGATTTCTTCCCTTGTGTATATCCCCGCGCTCTTTCGTCTTACACGCCAAAGGTCATGAGTATTTGGGCACCGATAACTTATATATCAACGCAATAAACCCGAGCGCGAGGGCGTTTGGGTTTATTATTGAAGCGTATGTAACCTGGCGGCGCCACACCGCCTGTTAGTAGGGAGACACATGAACGTTCTGGTCGTCAACGCAGGATCTTCGACCCTTAAGTATCAGGTCATCGATACCAAGTCCCACAAGGTGTCCGCAAAGGGCTCCTGCGAGCGCGTCTGCTTTACCGGCGGCACCTTCACCCACGCTGCCAACGGCTCCAAGAAGGTGACCGAGAACATCGAGTTCCCCGACCACAAGGTCGCCATCGAGGTCGTCCTGAAGGACCTTGAGGCCAACGGCGTCAAGATCGAGGGTATCGGCCACCGAATCGTTCAGGGCGGTTGGTACTTCGGTGATTCCTCCCTCGTCGACGAGGACGTCCTCGCCAAGATCCGCGAGGTTGCTCCGCTCGCCCCGCTGCACAACAACCCCGAGGCCAACGTTATCGAGTACTGCCTGGAGCAGTATCCCGACCTGCCCAACGTCACGGTCTATGACACCGCTTTCCACTTCAACATGCCCGAGGTCGCCAAGACTTACGCTCTGCCCAAGGATGTTTGCGACAAGCTGCACATCCGTAAGTACGGCGCCCACGGCACCAGCTACCGTTATATCTCCAAGAAGGTCGCTGAGATGACCAACGGCGAGGCCCGCAAGGTCGTCGTGTGCCATATCGGCTCCGGCGCTTCCCTGTGCGCCATCGAGGACGGCAAGTGCATGGACACCACCATGGGCTTGACCCCGCTCGACGGCGTCATGATGGGCACCCGCTGCGGTTCCATCGACCCGGCTACCGTGTGCTACCTGCAGCGCGAGGGCGGCTACACCTTCGACGAGGTCGACGAGATGATGAACAAGAAGTCCGGCCTTTTGGCTGTGACCGGCGGCAAGACCAACGACTGCCGCAACGTCGAGGAGCTCGCCGCTGCTGGTGACCCCGAGGCCCAGCTCGCCTTCGACATGTTCGTCTACAAGATTGCCGCCAAGGCTGCCGAGATGGCCACTTCTATGTGCGGTATGGACACCCTGGTCTTTACCGCCGGCATCGGCGAGCACGCTCCGGCTGTCCGCGCCGGCGTTGCCGACCGCTTGGCCTTTATGGGCGTCAAGATGGATCATGCCCGCAACGCCCTGCGTGGTGACGGCGCTTGGTGCCTGTCTGCCAAGGATTCCAAGGTCAAGATTTTCGTCATCCCCACGGACGAGGAGTTCATGATCGCTTCCGACGTCGAGCGCATCGTCAACGGCAAGTAATTCCAAGAGGGGAGGGGCTGGACGACCGAGCGCCGTTCAGCCCCTCTTTTGTGCTCGTTGGGCGATATGCCTGATAGCTATTTATCAAGTTGTGATAACTTCTTATTAACATGCGGCCGCCTTGAGGGGTCTGCGCCGACCGTATCGCACTGCAAAGGAGTCTCATGAACGTACTTGTTGTCAACGCCGGTAGCTCAAGCCTTAAATATCAGCTTTTGGATACCGATACCCGCGAGGTTTTCGCCAAGGGCAACTGCGAACGTATCGGTTCGGACGTGGGCATTTTTGGCCACTCCGAGAACGGTGGCGCCAAGCAAACCGAGGAGGCCCCCTTCCCGGATCACCGTTCGGCTATCGCACGTGTGCTCGAGGAACTCGAGAAGACCGACTTTACGATCGATGGCATTGGGCATCGTATTGTTCAGGGTGGCTGGTACTTTGACGATTCCGCGGTCGTCGACGATGAGGTCATGGCTAAGATTCTCGAGGTGGCACCGCTTGCCCCGCTGCACAACTACGGCGAGGCAGCGGCAATCGAGTATTGTCGCGAGAAGTATCCGGAGCTGCCCAACGTGGCCGTCTTCGACACCTCGTTCCACATGACTATGCCCGAGGTCGCCTACACCTACGCCCTGCCCAAGGACGTGTGTAACAAGTACCACGTGCGCAAGTACGGCGCCCACGGTACGAGCCACCGCTACGAGTGGATGATGGCCAAGGAGATCCTGGGTTCGCGCTGCCACCGTCTGCTTTCGTGTCATCTGGGCAACGGCGCTTCACTCGCCGCCATTGAGGACGGTGTATGCCGCGATACCACGATGGGCCTCACGCCGCTCGACGGCCTGATGATGGGCACCCGTTGTGGTTCCATTGACCCGGCTACCGTGTGCTACCTGCAGCGCGAGGGCGGCTACAGCTACCAGGAAGTCGATGACATGATGAACAAGCAGTCTGGTCTGCTTGCCATCTCGGGCATCTCCAACGACGCCCGTGACATCCGCACGCGCGCCTCCGAGGGCGACGAGCGCTGCCTGCTCGCCTTCGATATGTTCGCCTACAAGGCCATGCAGCAGGCCGGCTCCATGATCGCTTCCATGGCGGGCGTGGACACCATTACCTTTACCGCCGGCATCGGCGAGAACGACTGGTCGATCCGCAAGGCCTTCTGCGACTGCTTCGAGTGGCTGGGCGTGCGCATCGACAACAACAAGAACCGCGAGGCCGTGGGCAACGGTCCGCAGGTCATCAGCGCCGCCGGTTCCGCCGTCACGGTCATGGTCATCCCCACCGACGAGGAATACATGATCGCCCACGACGTCGAGCGCCTGACCGCGAACAACTAACGCGCGCATTTGCAAGTAAGCGAAAGGCCTCCAGAGCAACGACTCAGGAGGCCTTTTTGCTAGCAGGCGGAAATTTCAGTCCCAAAGTGATCATCACCAGTAACGCCTGCGCTCCCAGCAACGACATCCATCCATTCAGATCCTCAGCCCCAGCTCGTAGCCAAGCCGCCGCCCACTCCAGATGCTCTGAATGCTTCGTAGCAGTAGAAGGCCGTACGGGCTAACCCCTTAAAACATTCCGCAGACCAGAAACGCCCCCGTTCGTAGCTCCGAAGGAGCGGAACGGGGGCGTTTCATTGGTCGAGGACGTTTTCAGGGGTTAGCCCGTACGGCCTTCGGGCGAGTGCGTCCGCTACTCAGCCATCTGAGCCTGGACGGCGGTGATGGCCACGACACCCACGATGTCGTCGGCAGAGCAGCCGCGCGACAGGTCGTTGACCGGCTTGGCGATGCCCTGCAGGATGGGGCCGTAGGCGTCAGCGCCAGCGAAGCGCTGGACCAGCTTGTAGCCGATGTTGCCTGCCTCGAGGTCGGGGAACACGAGCACGTTGGCCTTGCCGGCAACGGAGGAGCCGGGAGCCTTGAGCTGAGCGACGGTGGGGACGATAGCGGCATCGAGCTGCAGGTCGCCATCGATGGCGAGCTCGGGAGCCTTCTCCTTGCAGAACTTCACGGCCTCCTGGACCTTCTTGGCGACCTCGCCACCGGCGGAGCCCATGGTGGAGTAGGAGAGCATGGCCACGTGCGGCTCAACATTGCCCATGAAGGTGGACCAGGAGTGGGCCGAGGCGATGGCGATCTCGGAGAGCTCGTCGGAGGACGGGTTGATATTGAGGCCGCAGTCGGCGAAGATCAGCGTGCCGTCGGTACCGAACTGCGGGGTGTCGGTGCACATCACGAAGAAGGCCGAGACCAGCTTGGTGCCCGGAGCGGTCTTGAGGATCTGCAGCGCGGGGCGCAGGGTGTCGGCGGTGGAGTGACAGGCACCGGAGACCAGGCCGTCGGCGTCGCCCATCTTGACCATCATGGTGCCAAAGTAGGTGGCGTCCATCACCTGGGCGCGAGCCTGTTCGATGGTAACGCCCTTCTTGGCGCGGAGCTCGGCAAACTTCTGCGCGTACTCCTCGTGCTTCTCGGCGTTGCGCGGATCGATGACGGTGGCGCCGGGGACGTTGATCTCGTTGGGATCGCCCAGGATGACGAGCTTTGCCAGTCCCTCCTCGATGATTTTGTTTGCCGCGACGATGGTACGCGGATCCTCGCCCTCGGGCAGGACGATCGTCTTAAGGTCGGCCTTGGCGGCAGACTTCATACGGTTCAGGAAATCGCTCATGATACTCCTTACAAGCGTTTCGCTAAGCTCCAGGCCCTCGGCTGTACACGAATAAACCCGCTGCTAGCGGGTTTACCTTTCAATAATGTACGCCGCGGTGCTTGAGCTTTCCTTGTGTGGCAAGCTCATTATAGGACGCATTAGCGCTATAATCGCTCTGATAAATATGTCTCGACGTATGTTCGAGAAAAAGCCCAGTTAAAAAGCGTGTGGCTTTTGACAAGGAGTATCGATGCAGATTACCTCAGGCCTGCCTGAAGGCTTTAATGCCGGTGCGTACGACATGATCGTTGTCGGCGCCGGTTATGCCGGTGCCGTTTGCGCCCGCCGTCTTGCCGAAACTATCGGCTATCGTGTTGCCGTTTTGGAGCGTCGCGGCCACATCGCGGGTAATGCCTACGACTGCACTGACGAGGCCGGAATCCTGGTCCACGAGTACGGTCCGCACATCTATCACACTTTTAATGAGCGCGTCCATAACTTCCTGTCGCGCTTTACCAAGTGGACGGACTACCAGCACAAGGTGCTCGCCAACATCAACGGCACCCTCATGCCCGTACCCTTTAACCATGCGAGCCTCAAGCTCGCCTTTGGCGATGAGCGCGGCGAGGAGCTGTATCAGAAGCTCGTGGAGACCTTTGGCAAGGACGTCAAGGTGCCCATTATGGAGCTGCGCAAGAAGAACGACCCGGATCTTGCCGAGGTCGCCGATTATGTCTACGAGAATGTCTTTTTGCATTACACCATGAAGCAGTGGGGCCAGACGCCCGACCAGATCGACCCCTCGATTACCGGCCGCGTCCCCGTCTTTGTGGGCGATGACGATCGCTACTTCCCGCAGGCTCCTTTCCAGGGCATGCCGCAGGACGGCTATACCGCGCTGTTCGAGCATATGCTCGATCACGATCTGATCGACGTATTCTGTGACGTAGACGCCCGTGACCTCTTTGAAATCGACGAGACCACCGTCAAGATCGACGGCAAGGTCTATGGCGGCGAGATTGTCTACACCGGTCCACTCGACGAGCTGTTCAACCTCGACCTGGGCGCGCTGCCGTACCGCACGCTCGATATGAAGTTCGAGACGCTCGATATGGACCAGTTCCAGCCCGTGGGCACCGTCAACTACACCACGAGCGAGGACTATACGCGCATCACCGAGTTCAAGAACATGACCGGTCAGGTTTTGCCCGGCAAGACCACCATCATGAAGGAGTACTCCAAGGCCTATACGCCCGGCTCGGGCGAGACGCCGTACTACGCTATCCTGGAGCCCGAGAACCGTGAGCTCTACGAGCGCTATCTTGAGCGCGTCCAGAACCTGACGAACTTCCACCCGGTGGGTCGTCTGGCCGAGTATCGTTACTACGATATGGACGCCGTGACCAATTCTGCCCTCGATCTTTCGGATGAGATTATCGCCTGCCATGCATAAAGTCATAACATTCGGTATTCCCTCATATAACGCCGCCAAGGACATGGACCATTGCATCACCTCCATCTTGGAGGGGAGCAATTATGCCACCGATATCGAGATTATCGTGGTGGACGACGGCTCCAAGGATGAGACGGCCGCCAAGGCCGACGAGTGGGAGGCCCGTTATCCTGGAATCATCCGCGCGGTGCACCAGGAGAATGGCGGCCACGGTATTGCCGTCCTTTCGGGTCTGCGCGAGGCGCAGGGCACCTACTACAAGGTTGTCGACTCGGACGACTGGCTTGACGGCGCTGCCCTTTCGACCATGCTGTCGATTCTGCGCGGCTTTGAAGAGCGCGACCAGCGCGTTGACCTGTTTATCTCGAACTACGTGTACGAGAAGGTTTACGAGGGTACGCATACGGCCATTGGTTACAAGTTTGCCCTGCCTCGAAAAAAGATCTTTACCTGGGACCAGATCGGCCATTTCCGCCTGGACCAGAATCTGCTCATGCACAGCCTGTGCTATCGCACGGATGTGCTGCGCGAGTCCAACCTTCCCATGCCGCCGCACACGTTCTATGTGGACAACATCTACGCCTACGTGCCGCTGCCGCGTTGCAAGACCATGTACTACGCCGACATCGACCTCTATCGCTACTTTATCGGTCGCGAGGGCCAGAGCGTCAACGAGGCCACGATGGTCAAGCGTCTGGACCAGCAGTTCCGTGTTACGCGTATCATGATGGAGTCGTACCACCTGTACAGCGATGTCGAGTCGTCGCGTCTGCGCTCGTACATGATGGGTTATTTCACTATGATGATGGCGATCTGCTCGGTGTTGACCAAGCTTTCCGAGGAAGATTGCGCCGACGAGCGCCTAAAGACGCTGTGGAATGATTTGAAGGCCTATGACGAGCGTATGTATCGTCGTGCACGTTACGGTGTGGTCGGCTTCTTCACTAACCTCCGCGGTCGTGCCGGAGACAAAACCACACTCGGCCTATACCGTCTTGCCTCAAAGATCTTCAAATTCAACTAGCTGCTGAGTAATCGCTGCTGATAGGTTGACTGGGCCCCTTGGCCTTTAGTTTGCTACTGCGAACAGTCCTGCTCGCACGGAAAGCACATTGAGTGCTTTCCGGCTCGTGCGGAACTTGTATCAAACTAAAGGCCAAGGGGCCTCTGCTATAAGAATCGATTGTCAGGTTATTTGAATTTGAAGATCTTCGACGCGCGGTACACAGGGGCCTGGGCTGAAAAGAATTAGATTGGAAGTCGGTCGGAGGCGGGCGGGCATTACGTTTGTCGCGAGTTCCGCATGCAAAGAAGGCCACTTAATGTGGCCTTCGTCTTGCATAGGACTGTAGAGCAGCAAACGTAATGCCCGCCCGCCTCCGACCGACGGTCGAGTGAGATTACTTTGCGGCGCCGGGGATGCCATGGGAGGTTTTGGCGGTTTTGGCTCCGTTTACGATGGCGGTTTGCAAAGCCCTTACGGCGAGCATGCCCAGCAGGTCTAGGGGAACGGCGGCGCTTGCCTGGGCGCCAAGTTTGCCGCTGGCGAGGGTGTAGATGGTGTCGCCATCGTTGGTGGTGTGCGTGGGACGGATGGCGTGTGCGTAGGCGTCTGCGGCCATCTGAGAGACCTTGGTGGCTTGTGCCTTAGTGAGTTCCACGTTGGTGACGATGCAGCTGATGGTGGTGTTGGTGCGGTCGAGCGGCATCTGCATGGATCCGGCGGCGGCAAAGGCTGCGAGTTCCATATCGACGATCTGGTCGCTATCGGCTGAGGCGCGCATGCCGGCGACCCACTCGCCGGTGAGGGGGTCGACAACGTTGCCGCAGGCGTTGACCGAGACCACGGCGCCCACCTTGATGGGGCCGAGCGCCACGGCGGCAGCGCCAAGGCCGGCCTTCATGCAGGTGGCGGGGCCCATGAGCTTACCCACGGTAGCGCCCGTGCCGGCGCCTACGTTGCCCTGTTCGAGCTTGGTGGGGGTGTGGTCGAGCGCCTCGCGCACGGCGGCGATGCCGGCCTCAATGTCGGGGCGAACGGTGGGGTCGCCAAAGGCAAGGTCGAAGATACAGCTGGAGCACACGATGGGCACCTGCGTGGGGCCGACGGGCAGACCAATGCCGCGGCTCTCGAGTTCGCGGGCCACGCCGCTTGCAGCCTCGAGGCCAAAGGCCGATCCGCCCGAAAGGCAGACGGCGTGGACCTTATCGACGGTGTTTTCGGGACGCAGCAGGTCGGTCTCACGCGAAGCGGGGGCGCCACCACGTACGTCAACGCCACCGGTGGCACCCTCGGGCGCCACGATTACGGTGCAGCCGGTGCCAGCCTCCTCGTCCGTATAGTTGCCAAAGCAAAAGCCATCGACATTGCAAACATCGATGGCTTCGAGCAGTGTGTCCATGTTTTCTCCTATCGGTTTTCCGCCGGGCCTTATGCCCGGTCGGGATCCGTACGGTACGGCAAAATTGTAGGCGCTGGGGGATAACCAGCGCCAGATGCAATTACGAGAGTTTTTGAATCGCGCGTGCGACGCGAGCGATGGGCAAGCCCACCACGTTGTAGAAGTCACCCGAAATATCGTGCACAAGCATGCGGCCGCCTGTGCCTTGGATGCCGTAGGCCCCGGCCTTGTCCATGGGTTCGCCGGAGGCAACATAGCGCTCGATCTGCTCTTCGGTAAGCTCATAGAACGTCACGTCGGTTACATCGACAAACGACAGGCTCTCGGCGGCATGCGGAGCGGCCGTGTCGCCTGCCTTAACGATGCAGACGCCGGTTGCGACCTGGTGCGTGCGGCCCGAAAGCTCGCGGAGCATGGTGCGCGCCTCGTCCTCGGTTGCCGGCTTGCCCAGAATCTTGCCATCGAAGGTGACAATAGTATCGGCCGCGACGGTCAGTTCTTTGGGCTCGGCATGCTCGGCGGCAACGGCGGCGGCTTTGGCGCGTGCTAAGCGTTCAACGAGCGTAAGCGGGGCCTCGCCATCAAAAGGCGTTTCGTCGATATCTGCGGGAATCACGCGAATGTCATAGCCTGCCTCGCGCATCAACTCGATGCGGCGCGGTGATTGCGAAGCCAAAATCATAGCTGAATGCCCTCGGCGACCTTCTCGACGGCCTTGTCGCCGGCGAGCGTGCGCAGCAGCTCAAGCGCAAAGGGGAGCGACTGGGCCATGCCGCTGGCGGTGATGATGTTGCCGTCTTGCGTAACCTTCTCGCCGGTATAGGCGCCTTCGGGGAAGCTTTTCTCAAAGCCAGGGAAGCACGTGGCGTGGCACCCCTCGAGTAGGTCGAGCTCGCCCAGGATAAACGGGGCGGCGCAGATGGCGGCAACGTGCTTGGTCGCGGCGAACTTGCAGACCACGTCGCAGACGCGCTGATCGGCACGCAGGTTGGTGGCACCGGGCAAGCCGCCGGGCAGCACGACGCAGTCGTACTCGTCAAAGTTGATCTCATCAAAGAGCGCATCGCAGGTCACGGGGATCTGCAGCGAGCTTACGACCTCACGTGTGGGCATAATCGAGACGAGCGTGGCACGCACACCGCCGCGACGCATGACATCGACCATGGTCAAGCATTCAATAGTTTCAAAGCCATCGGCGGCGAGAACGGCAACGCTGGGCATGAGGGTTCCTTTCATAGGCGGCATACAATTAGCCGTCTTATACCCCGAAGACCTCCGCTTGCCACGCTCGATTTCTCAATGATTTATCTGAGCAATGATTGAGTGACTAGTTGCGCCTAAGGTGGACGACGGTCTCGCAGTGGAAGGTTTGCGGGAACAGGTCGACTGGCGTGATCTTGACGGGGGAGAAGGTGCCTTCTTCGACAAAGCGTTTGAGATCGCGCGCCAGGGTGGCCGGGTCGCAGCTCACGTAGGCGACATCGCGAGCACTCGTGCTGGCGATAAGGTCGATCGCCTCGGGGGCGAGGCCTGCGCGCGGCGGGTCGACCACCAAGACGTCGGCATCCTGGTCGGGGAACTCGCGCACCGCGTCTCCGCCAATGACGTCGACGTTATCAAGCTTGTTGATCTCCAGGTTACGGCGCAGGTCGCGCACGGCCGGGCCGTAGGCCTCGACGGCGGCGACGAAGTCGCAGCGGCGGGCGAGCGGCAGGGTAAAGGTTCCGGCGCCGCAGTACAGGTCCACGGCAAGCTCGTCTTCTTGCGGGTCGAGGGCGTCCATAACGAGCTCGATCAAAATCTCGGCACCCTTGGTGTTGACCTGGAAAAAAGACGGGGCAGACAAGCGCATCTGACCCTCGGCGATATTCTCGGTCCATGAGCCCTCTCCGGCGAGCATTTCGACCTTGGAGACACGGCGGGCCTTCTTTTCGCCCTTGCTCATCACGCGCACGATGCTCGTGGGATGAGCGGCGTCCGCCAGCACGCGGGAGACCTGCGAGCGCGGAAAAGAGCCTGTGGGCGTCCAGAGTGCGACCTCGAGTGCCTTGGTACGGCGCGATGCACGAATGCCCACGCGTTCGAGTCCCAAGTCATGGCTGCCGCTTAGATAGTTGAGTGCGCCGACGACCGATTTGAGCGCCTTGGGAAAACGTTTATCGAACAGCGGGCACGCATCGACGGTCACGATTTTGCTGGGGTCGACACCGTGCATGCCAAGGCGCACGCGACCGTTGACGACGGTCGGTTCGAGCTCGATTTTATTGCGGTAGCCCCAGTCGTCCTTGGTGTGGCAGATGGGCTGCACCAGCTCGTCGACTTGCTCAGGGCTGAACTTGCCGATGCGCTCGAGCGTGGAGCGCAGGTTTTGCTCCTTGGCGGCAAGCTGTGCCGTGCGTGAGAGATTGCCCCACGAGCAGCCGCCGCAGATGCCCACGTAGGGGCAGGGAGGCTGAATGCGATCGGGGCTCGGCTCCAGAATCTCGGTCGTGCGGGCGCGCATGAACGACTTGCCGTCCTGTACGACCTCGGCCTCGACGGTGTCGCCTGCCACGGCGCCCTGCACAAAGACGGCCTTGCCGTTGTCGGCGTGCGCCAGCCCGTCGGCGCCGTAGGTCATCGATTCTATAGTGAGCTTCATATCCCTGCCTGTCATTCGTGTTGTTGTTCGCACCATGGTAGCAGGGAAAAGCGCCCCGCATCCGAGGCTTTCCTCAAATGCGGGGCGCTTCTACAAACTGCTTCTACAAACGACTATTTCGTCTTGCCGGTAATGAGCGTCTTAAGACCCAGGCCGATCAGGCCCAGGCCCATGCGCACGCGACCGGGGCGATGGCGCTCGATGGCCTTGGTCCTGCCGGTGGGCTTATCGCGACGGGCGCTCGTCTCGGGTGCGGGCTTGGTGACCTGCGGCTCGGGCTGAGGTACAGGTGCGGGCTCGGGCTCAATGACGGTCGCCTGGACCTTCTGAACCTCGGGTGTGGCCGGCTGCGGCTCAGGAGCAGGCTTTGCCTCAATGACGGGCTCGGGCGCGGCCTCGGCGTTGCGATAGGCACGCTCCAGCAGGGCTTCCTGCGAGTTGAAGGGCTTCTCGCCCTCTGCACGCTCCACGGGGACCCAAGTGCCGTCGCTCGTGAGGCTGCGGGCCTTCACGTTGTCGCGCAGCTGCATGCCCATGTACTCGTGCACCAGGGCGCGGCAGGTGGGGTCGAGCACGGGGAAGGCGATCTCCACGCGGTGTTCGGTGTTGCGCGTCATCATGTCGGCCGAGCTCAGGTAGATCATGTCCGAGTCCACGCCAAAGGCGTAAACGCGCGCATGCTCCAAAAAGCGTCCGACGATAGAACGGACATGCACGTTCTCGGTCTTGCCAGGAACGCCCGGCTTGAGGCACGAGATGCCGCGGATGATCATGTCCACGCGGACTCCTGCGCACGATGCCTCGGCGATCTTGTCGATGACCTCGCGGTCGGTGAGCGAGTTGAGCTTAAAGAACACGCGGGCGGGCTCGCCAGCGAGAGCGCGCTGGATCTCGCGATCCAGACCGCGCATGATGAGCGGCTTGAGACCGACCGGCGCCACGCCCAGGAAGCGGTAATCGCCGCGCAGATTGCCCAGCGACAGGTTGCGGAAGAACAGGTTGGCGTCCTCGCCGATACCGGGGTGGGCGGTCATGAGCATAAAGTCGCTGTAGAGTTTGGCCGTCTTCTCGTTAAAGTTGCCGGTGCCCAGCAGCGTTAGGCGCGTTAGCGCCATGCCCTCGCGATAGGTGAGCTGGCAGATCTTGGAGTGGCACTTAAAGCCCTCGGAGCCGTAGATGACGGTGCAGCCGGCCTCTTCCAGGCGCTCGGCCCACTCGATGTTGTTCTGCTCGTCAAAGCGCGCGCGGAGCTCCATGAGCACCGTGACCTCTTTGCCGTTCTCGGCGGCATCGATCAGCGACTCGCACAGGCGGCTCTGCTTGGCCACGCGGTAGAGCGTGATGCGCAGCGAGATGCACTCGGGGTCGTAGGCTGCTTCGTGCACCAGGTCCAAGAACGGATTCATGGCCTCGTAAGGGTAAAAGAGCAGCTTGTCGTGCTGCAGCACCTGCTCGCGGATGGAACGGGACATGTCGATGGTGGGGTTGGGCTGCGGCTTAAACGGCGTAAAGAGCAGCTCGTTGCGTAGATGCTCGGGAATCTTGCCCTCAATGCCGAAGACGTAGCCCAGGTCGAGCGGGATATCGCAGGTAAAGACCGAGCGGCGAGAAAGCTCGAGCGCCTTGCGGATGGTCTTGAGCGTCGCCTTCTCGAGCGACCCCGAGACCGCGAGCACTACCGGCTGCAGACGCAGGCGCTTCTTGAGGATGCGCTTCATGTGCTGGCGGTAGTCCTCTTCCTCCTCGACGCCCTCGCCGTCCGGATCGATGTCGGCGTTGCGGGTGACGCGGATGAGCGCGCGGTCGAGCGGCTTATAGGAGCCAAAGCAGCTGTCCAGGCAGGCGAGGATGACGTCCTCGAGCAGAATGTAGGAGTAGGTGCCGGCGGGCGAGGGGATCTCGACCACGCGGTTCATCGAGGCGGGAATCTCGATTAGGCCCAGCAGACTTTCCTCGTCGGTGACGCCGTCCAGGCCGCAGGCCAGGTAGAGTGCGCCGTTGCGCAGGTTGGGGAAGGGGTGGCGCGGGTCAATCACCAGCGGTGAGATGACCGGCGACACGTAGGCCTGGAAGTAGCGGGTTACAAAGGTGCGCTCCTCGGGCGTAAGCGAATCGACACGCGCGCGGTGAACGCCCAGGGCGTCGAGCTTGCCCTCGATGCTCTTAAAGATGGACTCCCATCGGGTAAGGAGCCCGGGCATTTCGGCCATGACGGCATCGACCTGTTCGGAGGCGGTCATATTGCTTTTGTTGTCGACAGGCTGTTTTTTGAGCTCTGCCAGATCGGACAGGCCGCCCACGCGCACCATGAGAAACTCGTCGAGGTTGGACTCGAAAATCGACACGAACTTTAGACGCTCGAACAGCGGAACGGTCTCGTCGAAGGCTTCGTCAAGCACACGGTTGTCAAAGCGTAGCCAGCTGAGCTCTCGGTTCTGCGTGTACGAGAAGTCGCGCGGCGGTTTGCGCAGCTTTGCGGCGGCTTGCTTTTTTTCGATTTTGCTCGGCATATGCATCTGTCCGTTCAGTCCCCGCAGGGGACGGTTGCCTAACACTATTCACTATTGTCTCAATTTAGTCGACCTATGGCACGGACGTATCGCGTGAACGGTATCTTTACCTACTTCTTACGCTGACAAGCCATAGAGCTGACGCCCGTCGCGTTGTGAAAAACGGTCTATATCCTCACTCAACTGGTGAGTATGTGTGAATAAGAATGATAGGTAGCTGAATATCATCGAATACAGACAGAAACACGAACAAGCGTCATTTATATACATAAAACCGTTTTAGATATGCAATTCCTAATCGAAAGATTGGAGTTGTAATTGCGAATGATTTTTGAGAAAAAAGAGCGTTTACCTTAGAAAAGTTACTTTAGAACGCCGAAGTACATCATGGGGGAATCACATGCGATATACCGTTCATCGCACTTTGTTGACCGTTCGGGGGCGAGGTGGAATTGCGGGTGATTTTTGGATATAACTAGAGCTGTCAGCAAGCAGCGTCTCATATGGAGGGGCGCTGATACATTCGGCCAGTAAGGCCCGAAAGAAAGGTAGGAGGCCATGACGAAAGGTCTGCACGTGCCTTCCGAGA
>CAUDQR010000036.1 GCA_958451615.1 uncultured Collinsella sp.
GGGTACCGCCTCGCGGTGACATCGTTTTTATGTCAACCTTGGTCTAACAGAGCCACTTAATTTCGGCCGAGACTATTCGTCGCCGAAGCTGATGCCCAACGCCTTGGCCTCGCGCACCAGGTCGCTCTGGGGATCGACATACTTGAGCTTGCCGGCGACCTCCTCGAGCGGCATGTGACACATCTTGCCGTCGCGCAGGGCAATCATGTAGCCAAACTCGCCGCGTAGGCAGCCGAGAGCCGCCTCGACGCCGCACTGGGTCGCAAAGATGCGGTCCTGGGCGTCGGGCTGACCGCCGCGCTGCGTGTGACCGGGGATGGCGACGCGGGTCTCGCGACCAGTCTTGGCCTCGATCTCCTTGGCGATGTCGTACACGATTGACGGGCTCGTGCGCTCGGCGAGCTTCTTCTTGTACTCCTTCTTGGACAGCGTCGCGTCCTCCTTGGAGATAGCGCCCTCGGCGACGGCCACGATGGTAAAGCGGCTGCCGGTCTCCATACGATGCTCGATGGTCTTGATGACGTTGTCCATGTCGTAGGGGATCTCGGGAATCAAGATGACATCCGCGCCGCCCGCGACGCCGGCGTACAGCGGGATCCAGCCAACCTTGTGGCCCATGATCTCGATAACGAACACGCGGCCGTGACTCGAGGCGGTGGTGTGAATGTCGTCGATGCACTTGGTGGCGACGTCGATGGCGCTCGTAAAGCCAAACGTCAGCTCGGTGCCCCAGGTGTCGTTATCGATGGTCTTGGGCAGGGCGATAACGTTGAGGCCCTCTTCGCGCAGGCGGTTGGCGGTCTTGGTGGAGCCGTTACCGCCCAGCATAAACAGGCAGTCGAGCTGCAGCTTATGATAGGTGTGGACCATCGCCGGCACCTTCTCGACACCATCGGTCTCGGGGGTATCCAGACGCTTGAACGGTGTGCGACTCGTGCCCAGGATGGTGCCGCCGCGGGTGAGGATACCGCTAAAATCGGCGGGCGTCATGACGCGGAACCTGCTGTAGATAAGGCCCTGATAGCCGTCCTCAAAGCCATAAATCTCGATAGGCTCTTCGCTATTGGTCATAAGCGTTTTGACAATGCCGCGCATGGTGGCGTTGAGCGCCTGGCAGTCGCCGCCACTAGTAAGAAGACCGATCCTAAGCATGGTGAATCCTTCCGGGCAAGTTATAACATGCGCATAAGTTTACCCCCGCACACTGTTGATACGGGGGTAAAACGTGTTAGCTCAAGCGTATGGAAATGTAAGCAACGTCAGGGAACGTAAGGTCGACGGGCCTGGCTCCTTACAGTGCGAAGGCATCGACGTTGCCCCAGTGGCGGCGCAGCGTGATGGCGGCAGCGGGCTCGGTATTGTCAAAGACGACCGACCATTGCGTATTGCTGGTGATGTCTTCCGGATTGGGCTCTTGCGCTGCGGCTCGCAGGGCTTCCCAGGCAATCGTTTCGTCCTGGGCACCGACATGGGCGTCAAGGACATCGGCGATGGCGATGGCGCGCTCTTTGCCATGGCCCATCTCGCCATTCTTTTGGTTGGGCAGCACTTCGTCGCCATAGCAGGCGTAGAAGTTCGTGACCTGGCGTACGGGCGTCGCCTTGCATGCACGGTCGGGATCGCGCGGATCCCACTCCACCACCCGCGCGTCACCGGCGGCGTCGTTGATAAAGAAGTGATAGTCGCGTCCGGCCATGGCGTGCATGTCGTAGGCAGAAAGCAGGTCGACGGCCTCCTGCGTGGTGGCCGCGCGGTCGAGCACCAGACGGATGGCGAGCGAAGTGTTGATGACGGGGCGTTGCGTGTTCTGGTCACAGGGCTTGGAATCCAGAGTGAGCACGGCAATGGACACGCCATATTCGTTGACGCCGTCGAGCTGGGCAAACGGGCCCATGAGTGCGGCGGCGCGTCCAGCGACGGAGTCAAGCGGAGTGTTATCGCCCAGGTTGTTAAGGGCCGCAAAGCCGATGGAGGCATAGCCGTCGCGCGGGTGATTGCGCACCAGCAGCGCCGAGGTGTCGTCCTTAAAGTCGTAATTGCGACCGGTGCGCGCGCGGCCTTCGGCATCTACGGCGACAAAAGCGCTGCAGGCAAACTGGGGCGCCTGGACATGTGCCGGCACACCGGGCAGCACCTGCGCCACCACGGCATTGATGTAGGCCTGGTCGTCGCGCACGCCAGCGGCGATGATGCGATCAAGATCGTAGTCGTAGGCAATGTCGATTGCGTACAGGTCATAGCCATCCGCGTAGCCGGTCAAGCGTTTGAGCGACGTGACGGACTTGATTTGCTTGCGGTAAACGATGCCGGTGGCAGCGGCAAGGCCGACGGCGGCTCCCGCGACACCGCAGGCGATGGCAATGTTACGTGGCTTCATGACGACTCCTCTCGTCCTGTTAGTGCAATTGTCGCAAAAGGAGCGCGGGCATGATGGCTCAACTTGGTGAGCGGCGCGGAATTTAGCACGGAATGAAGAGTGCGGCGCTGGCGTGGCGGGGTATGCTGGAGGGGATCATCAGCCCAGCGAAAGGGGAGAGCATGACGGATCAGGAAGCGCCCGAGCGCGCGCATGTGACGGCCGACGATATCGAGGCTGCCAACGACCTTATCGACTTTATCGAGGCATGCCCCAGCATGTTTCATACGGCGGCGACCATTATGGCCGAGCTCGACGAGGCGGGCTTTACCTACCTGCCCGAGAATGCAGCGTGGGATATCGAGCCGGGCGGGCGTTATTACACGCAGCGCAATACCTCGAGCGTCATCGCTTTTAAGGTGGGCGAAGACCTGGCCGCTACGTGGGGCGAGGACGGCGTTGCCGGCGACTATCATTTTCAACTCACGGCGTCACACAGCGATTCGCCGACGTTTAAGGTTAAGGCCGTGCCCGAGCTCGACGGCGCGGACGAGACGCTGCGCCTGAACACCGAGGCCTACGGCGGCATGATCGACTACACCTGGTTCGATCGCCCGCTGGCACTTGCGGGCCGCGTGCTGGTGCGCGAGGGCGACCGTATCGAGAGCCGCTTGCTCGCTACCGAGCGCGAAGTTGCCATCATTCCGAGCCTTGCCATCCATATGAACCGTGGCGTCAACGAGGGCTTTGCTCCCAACCGAGCCGTTGACCTATGCCCGCTCATCAGCGCTGGTGGCCTTAAGCAGGGCGACTTTGACGCCCTGATCGCCGACGAGCTGGACGTTGAGCCCGAGCAGATTTTGGGCCGCGATCTGTTCCTGGTCAATCGTCAGGATGCGCGCATTTGGGGCTGGGCCGACGAGTTTATCTCGACGCCCAAGCTCGACGACCTGGCCTGCGCCTACACCTCGCTGCAGGCATTTTTGGGTGCCGAGAACGCGCACGACGTGTCGGTCTTTTGCTGCTTTGATAATGAGGAGGTTGGCTCCGAGACCAAGCAGGGCGCCATGTCGACGTTCTTGGCCGACGCGCTGCGCCGCATTAACGGCTCGCTGGGCTTTGACGACGAGTCGTACCACCGTGCGCTTGCCGCTTCGATGCTCGTGAGCTGCGACAACGCGCATGCCGTGCACCCCAACCACGCCGAGAAGTGCGACGCCCGCAACCAGGTGGTGCTCAACGGCGGCATCGTCATCAAGGAGGCAGCCAACCAGCACTATTGCACCGATGCCTTTAGCCGCGCGGTGTTCCAGGCTATCTGCGATGACGCCGACGTGCCCACGCAGGCCTTCGCCAACAAGAGCGACATGGCCGGCGGTTCTACCCTGGGCAACCTGTCGAACATGCAGGCGAGCATGCATGCCGTGGACGTGGGCCTGCCGCAGCTTGCCATGCACTCGAGCTACGAGACCGGCGGCGTGCGCGACGTGATGTACGCCATCCGCGCCCTCACCGCCTTCTACGAGCGCAACCTAACCATCAACGGCGCCGAAAGCGTAGAGTTCTAAACCTGCCAAAAAGGGATGTTAATTTTGGCATGTTTTATCTGGGCAAATGCAAAGGGTGAAACCGAGCTAGATCGGTGATGCGTAGCCGCCGAGGCGCAATGTGCCTCGGCGGTTTTTTGTGTACAGAGTACGGCTAATGCTTATAAATGCTATACATGCTTTACGTATCTACCATAGAGTTTTATGATAGTTTTGAAGTATTAAGGAGGGGTCATGACCACAACAGCCGCTCAGATCAACGTACGTCTCGATGCCGATCTTAAAAGAAGTGGGGACGTCGCTCTCTCCAAGGCCGGTATGACGCCGAGCCAAGCGGTGCGAGCGCTCTGGCAGCTTGCAGCGTCGCTGGCCGATCGCCCCGGTGCGCTCGAGGATATCCTGCTGCCCAGTCGTGCCCGGGCGGAACAGCGCGAGCGCGAAAAGGCCGCCAAACGTAAGCTCGAGCTTATAGATCAGGGGTCGAAGCTGTTCGCTGCCGCTTGCTGTGAGTCGGGAATCGATATGGTCAAGGCTCAGCCATCGGACGACGAAGAGCTCAAACGGAATGCCTATGCGGATCGCTATGGCGAGGAGATGAGCTGGCTCTATGAGTGAGACTCCAAAGCGCATCTTGGTTGACACCAACGTGTGGCTCGATTACTTCATTCCCTCACGACGTGGTCGTGCGGTGGCGATTGAGTTTTTACGCGATGCATGCACGGCGCAGGTGGATTTGCTGTATGCGGCGACATCGTCCAAAGACCTGTTCTATTTGATTTCAAGCGAACATAAGGCATGGTATCGGCGAGAGCATGGGTCTCTTTCCCAAGATGCCGCTGCGGCAGCGACATCGCTTGCATGGGATTGTCTTAGCGTGCTGTCGCAGCTTGCCACGCCAGCGCCCTGTGACCTGAGCGATATATGGATGGCGAGCAGGCAGCGTGAGCTCCATAGCGATTACGAAGACGATTTAATCATTGCGGCAGCGATAAGCGCTCAAGCAGATCTACTGGTCACCAGCGATGCCAAACTCTGTTCACACGCACCCGTCGCAGCAATGAACGTCGAAAACGCAAGAAAGTACTTGGCAACGCTCAAATAGCTCTAGACCTCACTGGCCGAACAAAAGTCAGCGAGGGCCCACAGATAGAGCCAACGCCAGCCAGACCCCGCAGGTTGAACAAAAGTCAGCGAGAGCCCGTCTGGTCGAGCAAGGTGCCTTGAAAGAGGAGGGCATTGGCCTTCTGGCCATGCCCGACGATTGAAAGGCAGATTGCCGTCCAGACGGGCTCGCAGCGTCGAGTGGTCCGCCGTTCGTTAGAACGGCGGAACCCTAATGTTCGATCCAGCAGCGCAGGGTCTCGCCGGCCTGCAGGTGACGCAGATTCTCCGCGGCGATGTCGACCACATTGTTGAGCGTAGCCTCCAAGTGGAACCAGCCCGAGACGTGCGGCGTGATGAGCATGTTGGGGGCATCCCACAACGGGCTTGTCTCAGGCAGCGGCTCGGGGTCGGTGACGTCGACCGCGGCGCCGGCGAGATGTCCTGATTCCAGGGCGGCAACTAGGTCGTCGGCAACCACAAGATCGCCGCGGCCGCCGTTGGCAAAGAAGGCGCCCGGCTTCATCGCGGCGAAGAACTCGGCGTTCGCCAGGCCGCGGGTCTCGGGTGTGCTGGGCATAAAGGATGCGACGACGTCTGCCTCGGCCAGGCGCTCGGGCAGGGCATCCATGCCGTCCATGTCCTCAAACACAATGGGGTAGACGAGCGGATGACGCTTGATGCCGCGGACGTGTGCGCCCATGCTGCGGCAGAGCGTGGCAAAGTGGCCGCCGATATCGCCCGCGCCCAGCACCAGCACGTTGGCATTTTTGAGCGAGGTAACCGGCCCCAAATCCTCCCAGCGATGCTCGCGCTGCAAGTCGTGATAGCCGGGCAGGCGCTTCATCATGGAAAGGGTCATGGCAAACATGTGCTCGCTTACGGCCTGGCCATAGGCACCCACCGAGCAAGACAGTTTGGCGTCGGCCGGCACGGTGCCGGCGGCAAGGTAGTCGTCATAGCCGGCGGTCTGCAATTGCAACAGCTGGAGATGCTCGCATGCCGTGAGCATGTCAGGGTCGATGTTGCCCAAGATCACGTCCGCACCGGCGACCTGCTCGCGCGTGGCGGCGTCGGAGCTCGTGTAGATAAAGTCCTCGCCCGGAGCGCTCGACTCAAGAATTGCGCGATGGCGGTCGTTGACGGGCAGCAAAACCAGGATGTTCACAAGCAGTCCTCTCCGCTCGACCTGCCAAAAGGGGGCAGGTTAATTTTGGCGGGTTTTATCAGGCAAAATGTTCAAATAAAACGCCGGATGCAAGACGGGCGTGCCTGTCAGCATCCGGCGCATCCACGGCTACCAGCTCAGCAGCTCGTAGCCGTCCTCGGTCACCACGAGCTGCACCTCGCACTGGGCCGAATCGCTGCCGTCCTTGGTGCGCACGCACCAGCCGTCGCCCTTGCTAATCTTGATATCGGGCGCTCCGGCGTTGACCATGGGCTCGATGGTAAAGACCATGCCTGGCACCATGATGGTGTCTACGTCGGGCGCCTCGGTGGTAAAGCCCACAAACGGGTCCTCGTGGAACTCCTTACCGATGCCGTGTCCGCCGTACTCACGCACCACGCTAAAGCCGGCGTCCTCGACGGTCTTTTGCACAGCCTCGGCCATAACGGAGAGCGGTAGCCATGGCTTGACGGCTGCCAGACCCGCCTCCACGCTGGCACGGGTGACGTCGACCAGGCGCTGGCGCTCGGCCGAGACCTCGCCGATGCAGAACATGCGGCTCGAATCACTAAAGTAACCGTCCAAGATCGTGGAGCAGTCTACGTTGATGATGTCGCCCTCGTGTAGCACATCCGCATCGCAGGGGATACCGTGGCAGACGACGTCGTTGATCGAGGTGCACACGCTCTTGGGATAGCCCTCGTAGTTAAGGTCGGCCGGCGTGCCACCGTGCTCGACGGTGTAGTCGTAGATCATCTGGTCGATCTGGTTGGTGGTCATGCCTGCGGCGATATGCTCGCCCACATAATCGAGCACGCCCACGTTGATGGCGGCGGAGCGCTTGATGCCCTCGATGTCGGCGGGCGTTTTGTAGAGCGCGCGGGGCAGAACCTCCCAGCCCTCCTCCCACAGGCGCTCGAGGCGCTCGTCAAAGGCGCTATGACATTTCTTATATTTTTTGCCGCTGCCGCACCAGCAAGCGTCGTTGCGGCCGGGCACGGGTCCGTTGTCATACATGGCTAACTTCCTTTCATCCGCAGCTAGTATAGCCCACCCACGTGTCCATAAAAGTTGCGGTGATATAGTTCCGATTTAAGCGGTTTAACAGCACAAATAGGAACTATATCACCGCAACTGATGGAGCGGGATGGCTGACACTAGCTGCTGCGTGGTTTTGCTAGTAGCTCACCTGGCAGGGGATGCCGAGGGCTTGGACGCGCGCGGCGATGGCGTCGAGCACCTCGGGCGCTGCTTTGGCAAGGCCGGCGACCGGCGTCTCGCGTGCCACCGTGTAGATGGTCGTTTCCTGCGGACGAATGCGCTCGAGCGCCGCGAGCCAGGGGGCAACGTACTCCTCGCCGGTGTTATCGAGAGACTTGCTCCGGTACTCACCGCTCAAAAACATCGTCTGGATAATGACGTGACCGTCAAAGCTTGCGAACGTCTCGATCTGGTGCTCGACGTCATAGGGGCCAACGGGCTGGTCGAGCAGCTGGATAAACGCCGGGTCGACGGTATCGAGCTTAAGAATGTTGTCGTCGACCATCATGAGCGCGTCGTGCACCTCGGGGCGGTCGGCGCGCGTGCCGTTGGAGAGCACGGCGATCTTGGAGTTTGGGGCAAGCTCGTCGCGCAGCGCGACGGCGCCGGCAATGGCCTGCGGAAACTCCGGTGCGGCGGTGGGCTCGCCGTTGCCTGCGAAGGTGATCACATCGGGGAGCTCGCCCTCGGCTGCCATCTCGCGCAGCTTTGCCTCGAGTGCATCGAGCACCACGGCAGCCGTGTTATACGGCTCGTGGCAGGGGCGCTCGGCGTTGAGGCCGTTTTCGCAGTAAATGCAGTCGAACGTGCAGATTTTGCCGCTGGCCGGCATCATGTTGACGCCGAGCGAGAGACCAAGGCGACGGCTGCGAACGGGTCCAAAGATGGGGCTGGCATTCAAAAATGTAGACATAGGCATATGCTCCTCAAGACTATTGCGCCTAAGCATAGCATCGGCTCCAAAGCGAGGTGCGGGCTCTTGCTTTACAAGTTTCGTTTTTTCACGTCGCTCATGATGCCGTGCCATGAAAAGCCTCGGGTCGGGTACAGTTAATCTGTTAACAAGTCGTAAGGCAATGCGGGACCATTCAGCCGTACTGACGTGCAATTGGATGGGCATTGATGATGGGGGCACAACATGGATTTTACGGTCGAGAATGCGGGCACCACGATTGCCTGTCGCGAATATGCCGGCCCGGATGTGTCGCCTGATACTCCTGCCTTGGTGTGCGTGCACGGCGCTTGTGTTGACGGCACATTTTTCGACGGCATCGCTTGTGAGCTCAGCCGCAACTACCGCGTAATTGCCTACGACCGCCGCGGCTGTGGTGGCAGCAGCGAAGCGGCAGACGGCAGCTATGATCTTGCCGCTCAGGCCGCCGACCTGCAGGCCGTGATCGAACACGTTGGCGCTCCGACAAATGTGCTTGCGCACAGCGCCGGTACGTTGGTGGCGCTGGAGCTTCTTCGCACTGAACCCCATCTCGTCGCCCGTGCGATTCTGCATGAGCCGGCTGTGTCGGCCGAAGGCGTCGGCATGGGCGCAGCTCCGGTTTTGCTCGATATGATTGCGGCTGGAAAGGTTTCAAGGGCGCTCCGGCTTTTCTTGGGAGCCCTCGGCGACTTGGACCCCGAGGCTCCTGGAACGACCGAGGCAGAAGCCAAGCATGCCCTGCGCAACGGCCGCAGTTTCATGGCAAACGAATACGGGATTACTATGACCTGCGTTCCCGATTGGGATAGCGTTCGCGCGTCGAAAACGGTGGCCGCCGTGCTCCTAGGCGAGCTCTCGATTGGCACGCCCCGCGAGGCTGGCACGCGAGCGGCTGCCGAATATCTCGATTGCCCTCTCGTGACGATCCCGGGCGCGCATAACGGTCTGCGCGATCGCCCGGCAGCGGCTGCCCGGGCTGTCCGTGGCATCCTGGGGCTCTAGCATCCGCAATAGCCAAAGCAGGCTTCATCCGCAAACGTTTCGGCCGTATTAACAAACGTGCTCAAAACCTCGCGTCTGCGGCTTCAATCGCGCCGTCTGCCAACTCATAAGAATGTGGCAGCATTCACGTACTTACCTGCATCGACAAGGTGTTACCCTTGTAACATTTGGAACCCACCGCTCCATGCGAAACTATCGAAAGGGCCCCATATGCTCAATACTCACGAGGTCAATCTAACCGACGAGGAGGCTGCCGTCGAGGTCGCCCGCGTCGCGAAGACCTACCCCGTGGTGCGTTTACTGTCGGCCGATCAGATTAAGAGTGAGCCTAACTGCTTGCTCGCCGGCGATCGCTGCCCTTGTCTGCGTCAGTCGAGTCTTGAGGCTTTGGCAGACTCCGATGAGGTGTCGGAGCAACTGCTCAATGATGGCACTGAGTACCGCGCCCGTCTACGCCCTCTGAAGGTCGAGGGCGAGCCTCACGTCTTGCTGATGGTGCGTCCGATTGATGAGCAAGAGGCCGCGGAAGAGGACCTTGTCTACACCGACGTGCTGACGAGCGTGCGCAATCGCCGATATTACGAGGAAAAGCTTCGCAGCGCCCGCATGAATGCCGGCGTTGCGATGATCGACGTTGATGATTTTAGGGCCTTCAACGATACGTGTGGCCGTCATGCCGGCGACCTTGCGCTCGGTGCTGTGGCGACAGCCATACGCAGCGGAATCCGTTCGACTGACGAGCTTGTGCGCTATGGCTGCGACAAGTTTGTGGTTGTCATGCCCAATATTCCCTCCGATGACTTCACCCGTCGCCTGCATCAGGTGTCCGATGCCGTTCATTCCACGATTATTCCGGGCCATGAGTACGTGAGCTTGACGGCATGTGTTGGTGGCGTTCGCATTCATGGCGAGACGGTCGATGAGGGCGTTGGCCGCGCTGCTCAGTTACTGAGCCGCGCTAAGGCAAAAGCCGGTACGGTCGTGACCGATGCCGATTCCATCGAGGCCTTCCAAAGCGAAAAGCCTTTGGTGCTTATCGCCGATGACTCCGAGATGAACCGAGCCATTCTCAGCGAGATGCTCAAGGACGAGCATTGCATCCTCGAGGCCGATAACGGTCGTGTGGCGCTCGACATGGTCGACCGCTATGGCGATGAGTTGTCGCTCGTGCTGCTGGACATTGTGATGCCGGGCATAAGCGGCTTTGAGGTGCTGGCCGATCTGTCGCGCCGATCGGGTATCGATAATCTGCCTGTCATCATGATTTCGAGCGAAGATTCCGATGATGCGGTTCTGCGCGCGTACGAGCTGGGCGCCTCAGACTATATCAACCGCCCGTTTGACTCCCGTGTCGTGCGCCGCCGCGTAAGCAACACCATCCGCCTGTACGCCAAACAGCGCCGCCTGACGAACCTGCTGTCCCAACAGTACAACGAGCGCGTCAAGAACAGTCGCATGCTCATCGACATCATGGCCGGCGTCATGGAGCTTCGCAACGGCGAGAGCGGTAGGCACGTTACGAACATCGAAAAGCTGACCGAGCTGCTGCTTGGCTATCTGGTCCAGCGTAGCGGCACGATCTCCCTCGACAATGAGGAACGCTCCACGATCGCCCTGGCTTCGGCGCTGCACGATATCGGCAAGATGTCGATTGACGATGCGATCCTCAACAAGCCCGGGCGCCTCACGCCCGAGGAATTCGAGATTATGAAGACGCATACCACGATTGGCGCCAACATGCTGCTCGAGCTGGGCAGCCATCACGCCGGCAATGCGCTTATGGAATATGCGTACCAGATTGCGCGTTGGCATCACGAGCGCTGGGACGGCAAGGGTTATCCCGATGGCCTTAAGGGCGACGAAATTCCCATCGCCGCGCAGGTGGTTTCGGTGGCTGACGTGTACGATGCACTGACGAGCGTGCGCGTGTACAAGGACGCTATCCCGCACGAGGAGGCGATCCAGATGATCCTGGACGGTAAGTGCGGCACCTTTAACCCGCTGCTGCTCGATTGCCTGCTCGAGGTGCAAGACCAAATTGCCGAGACGTTGGCACGCCCCGCCGACGTCGTCGCGTTTCCCACGATTTAGTTTGACCAAAGGAGTTTTTAATCCATGATTTCCATGCGTGAGGCGTATGAGAAGATCGGCGCTAATTATGACGACGCGTGCGCTCGGCTGATGGGCGGGGAAATGCTTGCCCGCTTTGCCCTCAAGTTTTTGGATGACGAGAGCATGGGCAAGCTGGAGGCCGCCATGGCGGCAGGAGACGCCGAAGGTGCGTTTATGGCAGCGCACACGCTCAAGGGCGTGAGCCAGAACCTGGGATTCGATAATCTGTACGAGCCGGCGGTTGTGGTGACCGAAGCGCTGCGCGGCGCCGATGCCGTTGACGGCGCTCGCGAGGGAATGCATGCGCTGCAGCAGCAATATGCGGCAACGATGTCGGCCTTGCGCGAGGCGGCCGAGTAAGAGGCTGTGAGCCTTGATGACTATGAGCGTGGATAATCTCCCGTTTTAGGCCCGGTGGCGGCCTCAAAGTGGGAGATTATCCACTCTCGTTCGATACGTGTCCAAAATCCACTCTCACCCCTTCTGATTAGTGAATGGGCTATGCGCACTGGCGGGGCTTTCCGCATGCAATCCATATCGTTGTTCGATAAACTGTTCGAATAACGATAGAGTCGATGAGGGTGAGTGTATGTCCAACAGCGTTCAGCGTATGGCCAAGGCGGGCGAAAATATCAGGAAGCTTGGTTTTTGCATGGCAACCGTTTTTGCAGGGATGCTCATCGCTTTTGCCGCGTTGGTTGTTTACGTGATCTGGTATGCGGTTGCAAACGTTGTTTCTGTCGATTCTTTCGGTGTCGTGACGCTTCTCGATGGCGGGAGCATCGTTATCCCAAGCGGGCTGTGCCTGGCACTCGTCGTGGGCGTTTCGCTTGTCGTTTTGTGCGGAATCAGCCATAACATCTCTCGGGGCGTCTCGCCCTTTACCAAGGCGCATGTGCGGCTTATCCGTGTTCTCGCGCTTGCCTTTGCTGTTAACGCCGTGGTTTCGTTTGTTGGTGCCTATGAATCGGTCAATCTCACCATTGGCGGACTGGAGCTTTACATCGTGCCTCATTCCTTCGTTATTGAGATTTGCCAAGGCGCTACCTTTGATGCGGGGTCGGTTATCGGCGCAGTTGTCTGTCTGTTTATCTCGGCGATCTGGAGTTATGCCTCGCTGCTCCAAGAGCAGTCTGACGAGCTTGTGTAGGAGGAAACATGAGCTATCTCATCATCGAGCTTGAGACGCAGCTGCTTAAGACCGGAAAGACCAGCGCTGATCTGATTCGGGCGACGGGGCATACTCCGGCTAATATTTCAAAGCTAAGAAACGGAAAAATAAAAGCTATTCGCCTTAAGACGCTTCTCGAAATCTGTGATGAGCTTGATTGTCAACCGGGAGATATTATTCAGCGCGTGAGCGAGAGGGAGCTTGAGGAGCTTATTGTCGAGCGCGCGAAAAATGCCGTTAGGCAGATGCGGGATGGCGGAGGCAATGAGGCATCGCTTCCGACATCAGTCTTCGCTGTCGATTTGAGCGACGAGTAGCTTAAGGCGAACAACTAAAACGAAATATCAGCGTGAAGGGACCCGTGTCTAACACGGGTTCTTTCTTTTAGATTATCTTGACAAATAGTAGTTATCGAAAAACAATAACAACAATGAAAAACGATAAAGGGAAGAAGGAACGATATGAGCGGTTTTGCTATCAAGCGGAACGGGAGGCCAATGAACGCATCAGCGATAAAGCTATCAAAGGTGTCAAAGCGCTATGGAAAACGGCGTGTGTTGCATGACGTTTCCTTTGAGGTGAATCAATCTGAGCTTTGCGCCCTTGTTGGTGCAAACGGGGCGGGCAAAAGCACGCTTATTAAAATGGCTCTGTTAGACCAAGGTTGACATAAAAACGATGTCACCGCGAGGCGGTACCC
>CAUDQR010000037.1 GCA_958451615.1 uncultured Collinsella sp.
CGACGAATTCTAGGCGGTGTCCCCTCCCTTTCAAGAAAGGGCGGAGGCGGGGCATGCCCCGCCTCTTACACCACATCTCTGCGCGCTACCTTGGGCGGCAATGAAGTTGCGGCGTAATGGGAAGCGGTTCGCGGCTTTTCGGCTCAAGCGGTCACCGTCCCGCCGCAACTCTTAAAGCAACGCCGGTGCGCTTTGAGTTGGGGCGCGCCGGCGTGACGGCTTTGCTGGGGCTGGTTGCACCATGGCTGTTCGACAGCCCCGACAGGTCCGATCTTGTCGGACAGGTCTGTTAGCGTTTAACGTTTGCCCAGATAAAACCTGCCAAAATAAACCTGTCCCTAATTGGCAGGTTGGTAGCGGGGACAGTAGCCGATGGCGATGGCGTCCACGCCCACGTGGGTGGCGATGGTGCAGCCGATGGGTCCAGTGCCGGCATCGACGTAGTCCTGGCCCGCGAGCGCCTGGTTGACGAGCTCCTGCTCCTCGGCGGCGCCGGTTGTGAGCACGCGCACGCTGGAGCCCGGATGCTCGGCCAAAAATGCGAGGCAATCTGCCATGGTGTTGGCGACGATGCGCTTGGCGCCGCGGCCCTTTTTGATTGCCTTGATCTCGCCCGATTTCCACTCCGGCGAAACGGCCAGGCGAATGTTGAGCATCTGCGTCAGCTGGCCGGCGAGCTTGGGGGCGCGGCCGTTTTTGACCAGGTTCTCGAGCGTGCGGGGAATCAGCAGCAGGTGGGCGTCGGGCAGCGTCGCGCGGATCTGCGCCTCGGTCTCGTCCAGGCTGCGGCCGTCCTCGCGCATGGCAAGCGCGTACTCCACTAGCAGGCCCTCGGCACCCGAACCGGTGCGCGAATCGATGCAGCGCACGTCGAGCTCGTGCGTTTCGGCCGTCAGGCTGGCGTTGGCATAGCAGGCGGACCACTCGCTGCACAGCGAGATGAAGATGGCGCTGTCGTGGCCGTCGGCGAGCACGCGGTCAAAGAGCGCCTTGAACTCGCCGGCGCTCGGCTGCGAGGTGTGCGGCAGCTGCTCGGAGCCAGCCATGCGGGCGACGTACTCCCGGGCGGTGATCTGTACCTGGTCGAGCAGGTCCTCGCCCTCGATAATCACATGCAGCGGAATCACGTAAATGCCGAGCTCTTGGGCGCGGGCGGGGGAGATGTCCGACGTGGAGTCGGTTATGATGGCAAAAGACATAATTGCACCTTTCGTTGGGGCGCTTGCGCGCCGCCTTCTGAGAGCAAAGTGCGACAAGTATAGTGGAGTCGTTCCACATTACTAGGTTCAATTGTTGAATAGTCAACAGTTTGAAGTGTCGGTGTGGAAATCATCAACTGGGGAAGAAGGGTGCCGATGGCGGCATTGCAACTTTGCGAGCGGCCGGTTGTGCTGTTCGATTTTGACGGTACGGTGGCCGATACGGGTCGGGCAGTGATGACCTCGACGCGCAAGACGCTGGCTGCGCGCGGGTTTTCGGAGACGCAGATGGGTGATCTGCGCCGCATGATCGGGCCGCCCCTGTGGAAGAGCTTTCACGACTTTTACGGCTTTTCCCGCGAGGAGTCGCTTGTGGTGGCCGACGAGTACCGCGCCTTTTTTGATGAGCTGGGACCGGAGGAGTACCCCGTGTTCGATGGGATTCCCGAGCTGCTGGATGAGTTGGCCGCCCGGGGCAAGCGTATGGCCGTGGCGACGTCACGCATGGAGGCCAAATGCATCGACATGGTGCATGAGCTTGGTCTTTCTCAGTTCGAAGCCGTGGTTGGCATGAATCCTCCGCAGGGGCGCGAGACCAAGGCCGATTCGGTTCGCGATGCCCTGGCGGCGCTCGGCGCGACGGCGGACGATGCCGTGATGATCGGCGATCGCTTTAACGACGTCGAGGGCGCGCACGCGATGGGCGTGCCGTGCATCGGCATCTATTCGGGCGCGGCGGCGCCGGGTGAGCATGAGGCGGCGGGTGCCGATGCAGTGGTGCACTCGGTGGCCGAGCTTGCTAAACTTTTCTCTATCTAGGAACTAAATGTGAGGGGCGGGTACGCTTGCCGCTCATTGGTAAGGAGGCAGTCTATGAATCAGGTGGAGCAGAGCGTCGCTGAGTATGTCGACGAGGTCTGGGAAGATGTCGTCGCCGATATCGAGCAGCTGGTGAGCTATCCGTCCGTGGCAGTTTCTGCCGATGCAGAGCCCGGCGCGCCGTTTGGCCGCCCGGTCCGTGACGCGCTCGACTGTGCGCTCGGCATCGCGCAGAAGCTCGGCTATCAGACGAGCGACGACGAGGGCTATGTGGGCATTGCCGATATTCCTGGCCGCGGCGACAAGCAGCTCGCGACCATCTGCCACGTGGACGTGGTGCCCGCCGGCCCGGGCTGGAACACCGACCCGTTTGCGATGGAGCGTCGCGAGGGCTGGCTGCTCGGCCGCGGCGTTATCGACGACAAGGGTCCGGCGGTGCTGTCGCTCTACGCCGGCGCCTATCTGCTCAAGCACGGCATTACCCCGCGCTATACTTTCCGCGCGCTGCTGGGCTGCGATGAGGAAGTGGGCATGTCCGACGTTCACCATTATCTGGAGAACCACGCAGACCCCGACTTTTTGTTTACGCCCGATGCCGAGTTTCCGGTCTGCAATGCCGAGAAGGGCCAGTTTGGGGCGACGTTCGTGAGTCCCAAGATCGACGGCGGGCGCATCGTGTCGTGGAGCGGCTCCGAGGCGAGCAATGCCATTCCGTCGCAGTCCATCTGCGAGCTCGCGATTGCCGCCGATGAGCTGCCGGCGCCCGTTGAGAACGCCGACCGCCTGGAGATCACGGCGCTTGATAACGGGCATGCGCAGATTTTCGCCCACGGTATTGGCGGCCACGCTTCGATGCCTGAGGGCACCATCAACGCCGTCGGCCTGATCGTGTCGTATCTGCGCGAGGCCGAAGACGCGTTTGGTGCACGCGACGAGCGCCTGCTGACGCCTGCCGAGCACGAGTTCGTCAAGTTCCTGGCCTTTGTGCATGCGGATGCCTATGGCCGCGGCCTGGGTATCGATGCGACGAGTCCGGCGTTTGGCCCGCTTACCTGCAACGCTGGCGTCATTCGCGTGGCGGATGGCCATATTGAGCAGGTCATCGACGTGCGCTTCCCCGACAGCACGAGCGTCGATACCATTTGCGAGCAGCTCGAGCCGCTCGTCGGCCGCTTTGGTGTGACGTATCGCGTGGGTCGTGCTAAGGTGCCGTTCTCAGTTTCGGCCGACGACCCGGCCGTGAAGGCGCTCATTGACACCTATAACGAGTTTACGGGTAAGCTTGCCGAGCCCTTCGCCATGGGCGGTGGCACGTACGCACGCAATTTTGCCCGCGCCGTGTCGTTTGGCCCCGAGGAGACCGGCCTTGAGCTGCCCACGTGGGGCGGCCAGATGCACGGCCCCAACGAGTGCGCCAACGAAGAACAGCTCAAGCAGTCGCTCAAGATCTACATCGTGGCAATCTTACGTTTGAACGAGCTTGAGCTTTAAGGCTGCGGCGTTTTAACAACTTAGCACCCCTTTCGTCCGGGCTTTTTAAGTTGCGGTGGAATAGTTCCTAGAATGGGCCATTTGATGGCCAAGCAGGAACTATTTCACCGCAACTTTGTTTTTATTGGTGTAAAAGGCGGGTCATGCTTGGTGGCGGGTTTGTTATTCGTTTGTAAAGCCGAGCCGCACTTGCGGTAAGGGTCTATCAGATGCCCGTAATAAAGCGCAGCTGACGCGGGCGCTGCCCGATCGAGACCGTATCTTTCCAAACAGCAAAGCGGGTAGGGTGCCCGCGAGTCGCTTGTATGAAAGGAAGATCATGCTCGATCAGGCTTATTCTCGTCGTCAGTTCCTCGGCCTCGCTGGTGGTCTTGCCAGCATCGTCGGTCTCGGTCTCGTTGGTTGCGGCGGCTCCGGCGCATCCGACGCCGCCGACAAGGGTAGCGCCGCTGCTGCCGAGTCCGTCTCCGGCGAGGTGACCTACGACGGCGCCTCCTCGTTCCAGGCTCTCGTCGAGGCCGCTGCCGAGAAGTTCATGGACGCCAACCCGGACGTCTCCGTCTCCGGCTCGGGTAACGGTTCGGGCAAGGGCCTGACCGCCGTTGCCGCCGGCACCGTCACCATTGGTAACTCCGACGTCTTTGCCGAGACCAAGCTCGAGGCCGACCAGGTCAAGAATCTCGTCGACCACGAGGTCGCCGTCGTGGGCATGGGTCCCGTCGTCTCCAAGAACGTCAAGGTCGACGACCTGTCCCTCGAGCAGCTCAAGGGCATCTTCTCCGGCCAGATCACCAACTGGAAGGAGGTCGGCGGCGACGACGCCAAGATTGTCGTCCTCAACCGCAAAGCCGGCTCCGGTACCCGCGCCACCTTCGAGGCCGCCGTCTTTGGCGACGAGGCGGTCGACTTTAAGGGCGACGCCGAGCTCGACAAGTCCGGCGACGTCCAGACTCAGATGGGCAGCACCGACAACGCCATCTCCTACCTCGACTTCTCGCACTTCGATGACTCCAAGTTCAACGCCATCAAGGTCGAGGGCGTGGAGCCCAAGAGCGCAAACGTCACCGACGACTCCTTCAAGATCTGGGCGACCGAGCACATGTACTGCGCGAAGGACGCCGACGAGGCCACCAAGGCCTTCCTGGAGTTCATGCTTTCCGACGACGTCCAGGGCAAGCTCGTCGAGGAGCAGGGCTTTATCCCCGTCTCTGCCATGAAGGTCGTCAAGGACGCCAGCGGCAAGGTCTCCGCTAAATAAGTAATCGCCCCCGGAAAGGTTTGCAATGGCAAAACAGCTGCCAAAGCGCGACCTTGAGAACGTGGGCCTGGGCGTCACGGGCGCGTGCGTAGCGCTCGTGACGCTTGTTGTCGCCGCGCTCATCTTTATGGTCGCCCAAAAGGGCCTCTCGGCTTTTCTCAAGGACGGCGTTTCGATCGTCGAGTTCTTTACCGGCACCAAGTGGGACCTGGACAACACGGCCGAAAACGGTCTGCCCTATACCGGCGCCCTTCCCCTGATCGTCACTTCGTTTGCGGTCATGGTGCTCTCCACGCTCATCGCGCTACCCATCGCCATCGGCTCTGCCATCTTTGCGGTCGAGATCCAGCCTAAGTTTGGTTCCAAGGTCTTCCAACCACTGATTGAGCTTTTGACCGGCATTCCCTCGGTCGTCTTTGGCCTGATCGGTTTTCACGTGGTCGTCGGCCTTATGAAGAGCGTTTTCCACGTGAGTACGGGTCTGGGCATCCTGCCCGGCGCCATCGTGCTGGCCGTCATGATTCTGCCGACGATGACCACGCTTTCGGTCGATGGCCTGCGCGCCGTGCCCGACAGTTACCGTCAGGGCTCGCTCGCGCTGGGCTACACCCGCTGGCAGACCATCTGGCACGTGGTGCTCAAGTCCGCCATGCCCTCGCTCATGACCGCAGTCATCCTTGGCATGACCCGCGCCTTTGGCGAGACGCTCGCCGTGCGCATGGTCATTGGCGGCATCGAGGCCATGCCGACGTCGCTGCTGTCGCCGGCGTCTACCATCACCACCACGCTCACCACGTCCATGGCGGTCTATGCCGAGGGCTCGGCGCAGGACGACGTCCTGTGGGCGCTCGGTCTGCTGCTGATGGGCATGAGCCTCATCTTTATCCTGATCATCCATCTCATTGGCCGCAAGGGGGCGAAGGCTCGTGGCTAGCACGCGCATCCACATCGACGAGGCGAGACTCGGGCTTGTCCAAAAGCAGGACCGCATCGCCACGGGCGTGCTGACGGCGATTGTCGCCATCGTCATGCTTATCGTCGTCTCCATGGTGGCCTACATCCTGTTCGAGGGTATCTCGACGCTGTTCCAGCCGGGCTTTCTCACGCAGCCCGCACGCGCCAACGGAACGCAGGGCGGCGTGCTCTACCAGCTGTTCGACTCGTTCTATCTGCTGCTGATCACCCTGATCATCTCGGTGCCCATCAGCCTGGGCGGCGCGGTCTTTTTGGTTGAGTACGCGCCCGATGGGCCTATTCGCGACATCGCCTCGACCGCCATCGAGACGCTGTCCTCGCTGCCCTCCATTGTCGTAGGCATGTTCGGCTTTCTGGTGTTCTCGGTGCAGCTGGGCTGGAAGTACTCCATCATCTCCGGCGCCGTCGCGCTCACCATGTTCAACATCCCCATCCTGGTGCGCGTGATTCAGCAGGCGCTCGAGGACGTGCCGCAGGCCCAGCGCGATGCATGCCTGGCCATGGGCCTCACTCGCTGGGAGGCCACACTGCACATCCTGATTCCCGAGGCCATGCCCGCCATCGTGACCGGCATCGTGCTTTCGGCCGGCCGCGTGTTTGGCGAGGCCGCGGCGCTGCTCTTTACCTCGGGCATGAGCTCGCCGGTTCGCCTGAACTTCTTGAGCTTTAACCTGTCGAGCCCCACCTGCGCCTGGAACGTGTTCCGTCCCGGCGAGTCGCTGGCCGTGCACATCTACAAGATCTATGGCGAGGGCAGCCCCGAGGCCCAGCAGATCGTCTGGGGCACTGCGGCACTGCTGATGATTTGCGTGCTGCTGTTTAACGTAGTCGCCCGTATCGTGGGCAAGCAACTGGCAAGGAGGATGACGGCCGAATGAGCGAGACGAATGCGACGCCCGCAACCGAGGCGGCATCGTCCGACACCCAGGACTTTTTGTCGAGCGTGGGGGAGAGCGAGAAACGTGTTCGCGTGAGCGGCAAGGCCGTGAGCGACGAGGTCGTGCTCTCCACCAAGGACGTCAACGTGTACTATGGCGACCACCATGCGCTGCACAATACGTCGCTCGACTTCCACAAGGGTGAGATCACGGCGCTCATCGGGCCTTCGGGCTGCGGCAAGTCGACCTTCTTGCGTAGCCTCAACCTGATGAATCGCGAGATTCGCCGCTGTCGCGTGGAGGGCGAGATCAACTACCGCGGGCGCAACGTGAACACCAAGACCGAGAACACGTACGAGCTGCGTCGCTCCATCGGCATGGTGTTCCAGCAGCCAAACCCCTTCCGCAAGTCCATTCGCGACAACATCACCTTTGCGCCCAAGCGCCACGGCATCACCGACCGTGACGAGCTCGACCGCATGGTCGAGGAAAGTCTGCGCGGTGCCGCGCTGTGGGACGAGGTCAAAGACAAGCTCGACAAGAGCGCCTACGCGCTTTCGGGCGGTCAGCAGCAGCGTCTGTGCATTGCGCGCACGCTGGCGCTCAACCCCGACGTAATCCTGTTTGACGAGCCCTGCTCGGCGCTCGACCCCATCTCGACGCTGGCGATCGAGGACCTCATGTCGTCGATCGTGGCCGACCGCGCCATCGTCATCGTGACGCACAACATGGAGCAGGCGTCGCGCGTGTCCAACCGCACGGCGTTTTTCTACATGGGCGATATGGTCGAGTACGACGAGACCGACGAGATTTTCCAACGGCCCAAGGATAAGCGGCTGAATGATTACCTCACCGGCATGTTCTCCTAGTCCGGGACATGCTTGAGGCCCGCGGCGGCCACGGTTGCCGCGGGACTGATTGGAGAGGCGGGTCATCTCTTGTGGGAGATGGCCCGCCTTTTTGTGTTGTGTGCTGGTGCGCTTGCCCAAAACCACCACGAAGGCGCCCGTCCCCTTTGTGGTGGTTTTCGCTATCATGGAGAACGTTGAATTTCTACGAAGGAGCAGGGCATATGGCGATTCTTTTGGGATGCGATTCCGTCAGCCTAGAGTTTCCCACCAAGCATATTTTCGATAGCGTGACGCTCGGCGTGGGCGAGGGCGACCGCATTGGTATTGTCGGTAAAAACGGCGACGGCAAGTCGACGCTGCTGAGCGTGCTCGCCGGCACGCTGGAGCCCGATGACGGACGCGTGACGCACCGCCGCGGCATCACGATCGGTCTACTCGGCCAAAAGGACCAGCTTGTCGATACCGATACCGTGCATCATGCCGTTGTGGGTGACGCCCCCGAGTACGAGTGGGCGTCGAGCCCCCGTACGCGCCAGATCCTCGCCGGCCTCATTAGCGATGTGCCCTGGGAGGGCATGGTAGGCGAGCTCTCGGGCGGTCAGCGCCGCCGCGTGGACCTCGCGCGCCTGCTGATCGGCGACTATGACGTGCTCATGCTCGATGAGCCCACCAACCATCTGGACATGCGCACCATCAACTGGCTTGCGCGTCACTTAAAGGCCCGCTGGCAGCGCGGTCAGGGCGCGATGCTCGTGGTCACGCACGATCGCTGGTTCTTGGACGAGGTCTGCACCAGCATGTGGGAGGTTCACGACGGCCAGGTCGATCCCTTCGAGGGCGGCTATTCGGCATATATCCTGCAGCGCGTGGAACGCGACCGCATGGCCGCGGTTACCGAGGAGCGCCGTCGCAACATGGCACGTAAGGAGCTCGCGTGGCTGAGCCGCGGTGCCCAGGCGCGCTCCACCAAGCCCAAGTTTCGCGTGGATGCCGCTCGCGAGCTGATCGCCGACGTGCCGCCCGTGCGTGACGAGCTGGAGCTCAAGCGCCTGGCCGTGAGCCGCCTGGGCAAGCAGGTTATCGATGTGGTCGACGTGGACGCCGGCTATGCGGATACCGATGGCGCGCCCAAGCAGGTGCTCAACGACGTGACCTGGCTCATTGGTGCGGGCGACCGCTATGGTCTTTTGGGCGAGAACGGCGCCGGCAAGTCGACTTTGCTCGACGTGATCCAGGGCAAGATCGCGCCCCTGCGCGGCCGCGTGAAGATCGGCCAGACGGTGCGCTTTGGCGTGCTGTCGCAGCAGCTCGAGGAGCTCGAACCCTACATGGGCGACACGATCCGCGAGGTGCTCAGCCACTATAAGAAGTACTACGTCATTGACGGCAAGGAGACTTCACCCGAGAAGCTCTGCGAGCGTCTGGGCTTTACGACGCAGCAGCTCTGGAGCCGCATCGGCGATCTTTCGGGCGGCCAGCGCCGTCGCCTGTCGCTGCTGCTGACGATCCTGGACGAGCCCAACGTGCTCATCCTGGACGAGCCCGGCAACGACCTGGATACCGACATGCTGGCGATTGTCGAGGACTTGCTGGACGGCTGGCCCGGCACGCTGATTCTGGTGACGCACGACCGCTTTTTGATGGAGCGCGTGACCGACCAGCAGTGGGCGCTGCTCGACGGCCACCTGACGCATATGCCCGGCGGCGTCGACCAGTACCTGCGCCTGTGCAACGCCACCGCCGAGGGCGAGCCCGTGGGTGCACCGAGCGCCAAGACCGGTACGTTCGACACCGGTGCCGCGGCGGCTGCGGCCGAAAAGCCCAAGTCGAGCGGTCAGCCCAACGGCCTTTCCAATGCCGAGCGCCAAAAGCTCCGTCGTGAGGTGAGCTCGCTCGAGCGCAAGATGGAAACGCAGCGCGCTCGCGTGGAGGAGGCCGAGGCCGCCATGGCCCAGGTCGATCCCACCAACTACACGGCGCTGGGCGAGCAACAGGCAAAGATCGACGAGGCCCACGCCGCCATGGACGAGCTGGAGATGGCGTGGCTCGAGGCGAGTGAAAAGCTCGAGGGCGAGGAGTAGGCGAGGATGATCAAGGCCGCGTTTTTTGATATCGACGGCACGCTGCTGAGCTTTGAGACGCACCGGATTCCGGCGTCGGCGCAGCAGGTGCTCGACAGCTTTCACGAGCAGGGGATTGCGTGCGTCATTGCCACGGGTCGCCCGACCTACCAGATGCCCGATTGGCTGTTCGATCTTGGTTGGGATGCGTACATTACGCTTTCGGGCCAGCACTGTTTTGATGCCGAGGGCGTTTACCGTAGCTGCCCGATCGATCCGGACGACGTTGCGGTGATTGTGGACCAGGTGGCCGAGGGGCGCTACGACTCGCTGTGCATGCAGGGCGAGAACTCGTTTGTGAACCGCCTGTCCGAGCGCGTGGTGACGGCCGGCAGCAACGCGGGAATTGTCTACCACGAGGAGCCGTTTGAGCACGCCTTTGACGCGCCGGTCTACCAGTTTTGCGCCTTTGTGGATCCGGCCGACGAGCATATCGTGACCGACGCCGTGTCGCATTCGCTCACCACGCGCTGGTGCGACCTGTTCTGCGACATTATTCCCGCTAACGGCGGCAAGGACCTGGGTGTGGCAGCGACGCTGGAGCGCCTGGGTGTCGACGCGAGCGAGGCGATCGCCTTTGGCGACGGCGAGAACGACCTGTCGATGTTCTCGGCCGTGGGCACGAGTGTGGCCATGGGCAACGCGCAGGATCCCGTGAAGGCCGCAGCGACCTACGTGACGACCGCCGTAGACGACGACGGCATCTACAACGCCGCCGAGCACTTTGGCCTGCTATAGCTACGGATTCGGCACTTGGGGACGTTCCTTTTGCGCCGGCAGTCGGGGGCACTCCTTGCGGGGCGTGTCCCCGCTTTGTTTTCGTCCCGTGCGTTTTGTGAAACACGGTTAACTTTTTAGACAACGTAGTAAGACATAGGCAACTTTTGCGGTAAAGTAAATCAAGCAAAAGTATCCAAAGGCTAACTAGAAGCCATCGCGAAAGGCGGCCCATGGCCCTACGTGAATCTGGAGAAGACTATCTCGAATCGATCTACGTTCTGTCGCAGCGCCAAGGCACGGTGCGCTCAATCGACGTCTCTGAATACCTGGGTGTGACCAAGGCGAGCGTCTCTAAAGCCATGGCGACGCTGGAGAACAACGGCTATGTCGAAATGGGTAAACGCGACGTTCATCTGACGGAGCGTGGCCTGGAGGTCGCTCGCCAAATGTGGGAGCGCCATTGCTTTTTTGTTGGGCTGCTCGAGGACGCAGGCGTTTCGGAAGAGGTTGCCTCACAAGAGGGGTGTCACATGGAGCACTGCCTGAGCGAGGAAAGCTTTGAGAAGTTGAGGGCGATGTTGAGCCGGGACGGCACATCGGCCCCAACAATGACCGACTAACGTTCCCCCAGTAGCGCGCCGTTCGCGCAAAGCGCGAACCAGCGATCGGGACAGGAGACCCTACCAACCAAGTCTAACTCAGCCAAGGAACCCCGCCAGCAAGCGATGCCCAAGAACCACCAGCAACGTCATCGCAGGCCGGGACCGGGCTTGGTTTTGAAAACGTCCCGCAGACCAGAAGTGCCCCCGTTCGTAGCTCCGACGGAGCAGAACGGGGGCACTTCATTGGTC
>CAUDQR010000038.1 GCA_958451615.1 uncultured Collinsella sp.
ATGTGGCCTTCGTCTTGCGCAGGACTGTAGAGCAGGAAACCTTATATCCGGCCCCTCCGTCCGGGGACCGCGCCGTACCAGCTACAGCGTCATGTTTGGATCGGCGTCGACGTCGAACGGCGAGATTTCTCCTCGGTCGAATTTACGGCGGGCAACCTCTGCGATCATGGCGGCGTTGTCGGTGCACGCCGAAAGCGGTGGCACCGTTACGCGGATCCCCTGACGCCCGAGCTTCTTGATCATCATCTCGCGCAGATGCGGATTAGCCGAGACACCACCGCCGATGCAGTATTCCTTGCATCCGGTGGCATGCAGGGCGTTTTTGGCCTTCTTGTACTGAACGTCAAAGACGGCTGCCTCAAACGAGGCCGCTAGGTCGGGCAGGTGAATCGTGCGCCCGGCCTTGGTCTCCTGCTCGATGTAGAGCGTCACCGCCGTCTTGAGGCCCGAAAGCGAGAAGCGATAGTCCCCCCTGCTGTTAAGCGCACGGGGGAAATCGATCGCCTTGGGGTTGCCCGTCTCGGCAAGCTTGGAGATGATAGGGCCTCCGGGATAGCCAAGACCCAGTGCCTTTGCCACCTTGTCGAAGGCTTCGCCCACGGCGTCGTCGAGCGTCTCGCCAAGCACTTCATAGTCGCCCCATGCCTTTACGTGCACGAGCATGGTGTGCCCGCCCGAAACGAGCGTAAAGATAAACGGGGGCTTGAGGTCGGGCTGCGCCAACAGGTTGGCAAACAGGTGGCCCTCCAGATGATTGACGCACACCAGCGGTTTGCCGGCAGCATACGCAAAGCCCTTGGCGAAGGCGACGCCCACTACCAGAGCACCCACCAGGCCCGGACCCTGCGTCACGCCAACAGCGGCGAGTTCGCTCGGCGCGATGGCTCCGCCCTCAAGACCAAGCGATGCTGCGGCATCCTCGAGCGCCGCATCCACGACACTCACAATCACCTCAACGTGTTTGCGCGAGGCGATCTCGGGCACCACGCCGCCAAAGCGGGCGTGAAAATCAATCTGTGTCGACACCTGGTTGGCCAGCATATTGCCATCCGCATCGATAATCGCCACGGCCGTCTCGTCGCAGGAGCTCTCGATAGCGAGCACTAGGCGGCGGCGCTCAATTTCGGCACGCTCCCCCTCGGAGCGCCCAGGCGCAGGCAGCGGCCATACGCGCTGCTCTGCCGCCGTCGGCTCGGGCGAAGCATTATCGACCGGAAGCACCAGGGGCAGCGGAGCCGTCATGACGATGGCGTCCTTGCCGGCACCATAGTAGCCGCGGCGACGGCCAGCCTCGGTAAAGCCCAGAGCGTTATAAAGCGCGGTCGCTCCCTCGTTACCGTCCTCGACCTCGAGCGAAGCCGTAGTGCAGCCGAGCATCTGGGCATCATAGCTCACATGCGACAGCAGCTTGCGGGCAATGCCCTCACGGCGATGTGCCGGGTCGACGGCGACATCCAGAATCTGCACATCACCGTCCACGACCATACCGCCGGCAAGGCCCAGCAGCTTGCCGTCGTCGTGTGCCACCCACCAACTACGCGGCGCAGCGACGTCCTCGCCCAGTTCGGACAGGAACATGCCCGGCGTCCATGCCTCGTGTCCGGCACCTTCAAAGCAGGCAGCCTCCAGCGCGCTTGCGCCCTCGGCATCCGCCGCGCCCATGGGACGGAACTGCAGATGACGACCGGCGAGCTCATCGGCAACACCCGTAATTTCGCTCTGCGCACTCTCGGCAAGACCAAGACGCTTGCGCTCGTTTTCCTCGGCATCCGAAAGGCGCGTGTAAATCGGCAGGACGCGGGCCGGATCGCCGTCACCCGCAGCGTGCGCGAGCAGCAAGCCCTCGCCCGAAGGCCACCACAGGTCGCGCTCCACGCAGCGGGCGGCCTCGTCCTCACCCAGCAGCTTGCCATAGCGCACTAGACCGTCACCGGTCAGCTGAACCTGGCCCCAGTCCGCTGCTTGGCGCCACTCATCGAGCGCCACGGCGGCCTTGACCACGTGTTCGCGCTCAAATTGACGCTCGGGACCCTCATCGACCAGCATATACAGCGCCGGATATACCTCACCGCGCATAGCATCGGCCAAGATACCAAGCTTGCCGCGCACGCCAGCCTTCCACGCCGTCCAAGCGCAAGCGTCGAGCGTCGACACGCCCAGCAGCGGAACATTGGCACCACGCGCGAGGCCCTTGGCAGTGGAGATGCCGATGCGCACACCCGTAAAGGACCCCGGGCCGCGGCCGACCACATAGCAACCAACATCGCTGCGATCCAGACCGGCTTGAGCCAGCACGCCATCAACGGTATTCACGAGCTCAACGTTGGCGTGACGGCGACACATGTGGTCGCCACTCGCGAGCTTCGTCTCACCCGTCTGCCCATCAATCCAGCTTGCCGCGCAGGCAAGCATGTCAGTCGAGGTATCGAGCGCCACCACCAGCGCGTTGTCGTTATGCAAGCTCATCTTGTACAGCCTTATCAATCAAATGGGAAAGCTCCATTGCGCGGTCACCGTGCGCCTCAAGCGTTATCGTTCGCACGTCGCTGTCGCCCTCATCACGCCTGAGCGTCACCGAAAGATACTCATCCGTCAGCTCGTCCTGGAATTGTTCGCCCCATTCCAGCAGGCAAGCACCCTCATAGCCCAGCACATCGAAAATGCCCGTATCCTCGAGCTCGTAGGCATGCTCCAGGCGGTATAGATCAAAGTGAAACAGCGGAATACGACCTTGATCGTGAACGGCCATGAGGGCGAACGTAGGGCTCGTAACCATATGCCCATCGCCCAGCCCGCGCGAGACGCCCTTGGTAAAGTGAGTTTTGCCCACTCCCAGGCCACCGGTCAGGATGAGCACATCGCCGTCCTCAAGGCACGGTGCAATTAGCTCGCCAAAGTACTCCGTATCGGCAGCGCAAGTCGTTTTGTAAGTACCTACCCCCAGGCGCTCCAGGGACATATATGCTCCTTATTATTCCGAGGCGTCCTCTGGCGCGGAATGTCGCTCCAGATAGTCGCCCAGCATCTTAAAGTCTTCCTCCAGCAGCTCCTGCCACGCCGGATTGCGCAGCGCTGCTGCCGGATGGAACGTGGGCATTACCACAAAATGCCCCATCTGGTGGAACCTGCCGCGCAGCTTAGTAATGCCAATCTCGGTCTTTAGCACAAAGTGCGTCGCGGGGTTGCCGAGCGTCACAATAATATCGGGCCAGATGCTTCGAATCTGCTCACGCAAAAATGGCGAGCAAGCCAGCACTTCCTCGGGACGCGGATTGCGGTTTCCCGGCGGGCGGCACTTAAGCACGTTGGCAATGTAGACGTCTTCGCGTTTGAGCCCCGCCAGCGACAAAATGCCGTTGAGGTCCTCGCCTGCCGCCCCCACAAAGGGCTCGCCCTGCAAATCCTCATTGCGGCCCGGCGCCTCGCCAATAAACATCACGCGAGCGTGGTGGTTTCCCACGCCAAACACGATGTTATGGCGCGACTGGTAAAGCTGGCAAAGGTGACAATCGCCCAGAACGGCCTCGATCTCCTCGAGTGCGACCTCACGCGGCGCCTGATGGCTATGGCCGGGGATGTGCATGACGCCCATAGCGACTCCTACACGTAGACCTTGTCGAGACGCATACCAAAGCCGCAAGCGACCTCGTAGTTAATCGTGCCGCGTAGGCGCGCCATCTCGTCCATGGTAATCTCGGCATCTCCATCGCAGCCGACAATGATCATCTCGTCACCATACTCGGCCTCGGGAATCTCATGCGCCGGGTTGGACTGAATGGCGACCATAAACTGATCCATGCAGATATTGCCAACCTGATGCACGCGCTCGCCGCGATACAGCACATCCATACGATTGGAAAGCGTACGCGATAGGCCGTCGGCATAACCGATCGGCAGCGTGCAGATCTGAACGCGCGTACGCGGTACGCGGTAGGTAAAACCGTAGCCCACGCCCTCGCCCATCGCAGGGTGTGCCACGCGCGTCACGCGCGCATGGACGCTCATAACGGGATCAAGCTGCATCACGCGACCACTCAGCTCACATGGCTGCAGACCATACAAACCGATGCCGGCACGAATCATGTCAAAGTGCATTGAAGAATCGAGCATCGAGGACGGCGTGTTGGCGCAGTGCACGATACCGCACTCAAAGCCCGCATCCTTAATGGCCTGAACGGCCTCAGTAAAGCGCTGACACTGCAGTTTGTAGTCCCAGCCCGAAGGTTCATCGGCCGTGGCGAAGTGCGTAAATACGCCGTCGCACTGAATACCGCGATGGAAATTAATACCGCGGACAAAGTCGAGCACCTGCGTGTAATGTACGCCAATGCGGTTCATGCCCGTCTCGATGGCGAGATGATACTTGCCCACCTTGCCCGCCGCGACGGCACATTCGCCATACGCAAGAGCAAAGTCAGACGTATAGACCGAGGGCATGATATCAAACTCGAGCAACGTCGGAATGGCCTCGATAGGCGGCTCGCTTAGGATGAGGATGGGTTTCGTAATCCCGCCCTGTCGGAGCTCAACGCCCTCGTTAACCGTCGCCACGGCAAACATGTCGGCACCGGCCGAATACATGATCTTGGCGCACTCAACAGCTCCATGACCATAAGCATCGGCCTTGACCACGCAGCACAGGCGCTGACGCGGATTCAACAAGTTCTTATAGGCCCTCGTGTTGCGACGGAGCGCCCCGCGGTCGATCTCGACCCAGGACCAGCGCGTCAAATCGGCTTTATTCATGATTAGTCATCCGACCCTTCGTCCATGATTCCCAGATCTTCGAGCGCATCCTTTGCCGCCAGCTCCATGGCAGGACCGATCAAGTCGATAAGATCGGTTGCGATAACGCTCTTCTCACCATACTCCGTCGCCGCGGCAAAACCGGCGTAGCTGTGAAGTGCGACGGCGTACGAATACAGCAACTCCCAACGATCCATCTCGTCGCGCATGGTGGCAAGCGTGCCGGCCAAAATACCCGCCAGAACATCACCCGAACCGGCAGTTGCCAGAGAAGCCGGACCCGAGAGTGGCAGCAGCACGCGCTCAACACCACAGATAGCCGTCGTCGGCCCCTTGGCAATGACCACCAGATTGTCGGAGCCTGCAGCCCAAACAACCTTCTGCGCGGCCGCAATCGCGGTACCAAGGTCGTTCACCTCGTCACCGGCAACCAGACGCGAAAGCTCACGATAGTGCGGCGTCATAACCAACGGCTGCTCGCGGCGATACATCTCGGGGTTACTATCAATACCGTCAATGGCAATCTTAGCAAGGCAATTGAGTGCATCGGCGTCCAAAATTAGCGGTACATCAAGCTCGAGCAAGCCCGAAACCACCTGCATAGCGCCGGCAGACGTCGTCATACCGGGACCGCACAGCACGCAGCTGTACTTCTTTGCGATCTCGCACACCGTCATGCGCGCAGCGGCGCCAAAGGAGCCGCGGGAATCAGACGGAATAGCAAAGACGGGAATCGAAGGAAGTGCCATGCGAATGAGATTGGCACAGGCGTCAGGAGCCGCGACTGCCACGTAACCAGCACCCGCGCGAGCTGCAGACTTGGCCGCCATAATGGCAGCACCAGGATATTGCGCAGATCCGGCGACAATAAGCACGGAGCCACGGGAATACTTATCGATATTCGATGGTAGCGGAGCAAAGTAATCAACTAAGTCACCGGGCTCGACAATCTCGGCGGCGTGGTCGACATCATCGATGACCTCGTCAAGACGGTCGTAAAGATTGCCGCAGATCAAATCGCCAGCATACTCAGGACCATCAGCGCTATACAGACCAATCTTGGGCGCAATCATCGTCACCGTGCGCTCGGCACGAATGCAGTCGTCATCAACAACGCCCGTCTCTGCATTCAGGCCCGAGGGGACATCAATGGATACGACACAATCGGCGCATTCATTGACCGTAGGAATCCAAATGGAGAACGGCGCACGCAGATTCCCGTGGAAACCGGTACCAAAAATGGCATCGACAACAACATCGGCCTTATCGATCAAAACCTCGAGTTCATCACGCGAGGGGCCGACGCAAACGTGCACATCGCGGCCGGCAGTACGACGAGCAACATGACGTGCCAGAGCAGCAGGAATCTCATCCGGTTCAACCGGAGAAACGATATCCACGTCCACACCCTTATGGCTCAGGATATCGGCGGCAACCCAACCGTCGCCACCATTATTACCAAAACCGACCAAAACGAGAACCCGATCGGGATTGAGCTTCAAGACCTCGTTAGCGGCAAACTCACCCGCTAGCTCCATAAGCTCGGCCTTCGAAGTCCCTTCGCGTTCGATGATATCCTCGAGACGAACGACTTCTTCGGTACTCAAAACCGGTTTCATCTATGCTCCTAGCGTATCTTGCGAAGCATCGCCCAGGTGCTCCGTCAATGCTGAATTCTGCAGCTGCTCGAGCTCATCTAATACAGAGCGAGCCTCTTTAAATGTCTGCGCAACGCGTTTCTTGGTGCTCACCTTTTCATCTTTTGGCTTAGGCCGAGCATCTTCGGTAATCGCGATGGCATTCGCAACGGCCAAGTCTCCCGTAAGCGTAATGGAAAGAGCGACCTCAACAACACCCAGTTCTTGAGCGATCTCGAGAGCACGGCCCGAAAGCAGCGCCTTCGGTTTGCCGAGTTTATCACGCGTTACCGAAACATCCTTGCGACCCACGCCTTGACTAAAACCCGTGCCGAGAGCTTTAAGCACCGCCTCGCGCGAAGCAAAGCGGCTCGCATAGTGAGCAGCGGGACGCGATGATGCATCGCAATACGCACGCTCTTCTTCGGTAAACACACGCCGAGCAAACGACGGCGTCTTTTCAAGAATTGATCTCATGCGGGAAATCTCGACGATATCAACGCCGATACCAGCTTCAGCCATGTTCACCTCCATATCGCACAGACTAAGTTATTGTAGCCCGTTCACAGAAGATGCGACAAACGAGGGTTATAAAACACAGCTACTATGTGAGACAAATTGCCCGAGATACAAAAAAGGGGGAGGCCGCGAGGCCTCCCCCTTCTTCAAGTCATCAGACGGCTCG
>CAUDQR010000039.1 GCA_958451615.1 uncultured Collinsella sp.
GGGTACCGCCTCGCGGTGACATCGTTTTTATGTCAACCTTGGTCTAACAGAGCCTAAATAAATGCCCCCGATGGCGAATTACGCCATCGGGGGCACTTAAAACAGTCGTCCTAACCTCTTTCGGGACACGCCATTGCTGAATACTCCAAAAAATGCACGTCGCAAGAGGGGGTACCTGACTAAACGGCTAAATTCCCGCAAGCTCGCAGTAGCGGTCGACGTTGCTGGCAAACACCATCTCCACAGCACCCTTCTGCACGGGCTCCGCCGGAGTTTTACCCCACAGCAGATACTCGCCCAAGGTCTTGGCGCCACGGTAGGCCAGGCTCACCGGGTCCTTATAGACAATATTGGTAAAGATGCCACGGCGCAAGGCCAAGGCGCTCTCGGGGAACAGGTCGTTGCCGATTACCATGACCTTGCCGGCCTTGCCGCTTGAAACAAGCGCGTCGGCGACCACCTCGGAACCAACGGCAAAAACGCTACAGATGAGCTCGGGAGCATCCGGCGCACTCAAGCGCTGCTCAAGCTCGCGCTCGAGCTGTTTGACTTGCGCATGGGCGCCGGCAAGGTCCTCAACCTGCCATGGAATATCGTGTTTGCGCAGGTAATTATGAAAGGCGCGGGCGGTCAGGTAGTGTGAATCGGTATAGGGGTCGCCCGCCAACAGGAGCACGCGGGCGTCAACCCCAGAAGCGTGGACCAGATTTGCCGCCTGCTCCGCCATAAGACTGCCCGCCGCGGAATAGTCCGCCAGACTGGCACCCAGGCGATCGAGGTGCGGGCGGTCGCCGTCTACGAGCTCGATTGTCACGCCCGCCTCGGCAATCTGCCTCAAGAGCTCGGTTGCGCGGTCATCGCCCGGAACATAGGCAAGCAGGCCATCAATCTTCTCGCCCACCTGCAGACGCTCATCAATCTGCTCGAGCGCATCGGCGTAGCCACCCACGCCAAATTCAACGCGCTCAACCGTAATGCCCTGATCGATGACCTCCTGCTCAAAGCGGTTGCAGCCTTCCCAAAGGTAACGGAAAAAGTACGCCCCCTCGCGCGATGCGCGGGGCAGGCAAAACACCAAGTTGATATCCTTGCGGCGCAGGCTCGAGGCACTTGTGTTGCGGTGGTAACCCATGGCCTCGGCCTTGGCATTCACCTTGGCACGCACGGATTCGCTCACGCCGGCCTTGCCCGTCAGGGCCTTATGCACGGTATTGATGGAAACGCCAAGCTCGGCGGCTATGTCCTTCATGGTTACGCGAGCGCTCATGGGGTTACTCCGTTATAGATAAGTTGCCAATTAACAGTACAGGTAACGATACCCCAAAATCACCCTTCAACTCGCCACGCTCGCCCCCAAATGTGCAAAGCGCCCCGCGAACGGATGCTCGCGGGGCGCTTGGATGACGGACCTTACTTGATACCGCGGCCCAAGTCTTCGGCAATTTTGTCCACGCCCTTAAGCGCGGCGCAGGTTTTTTTGTTGGAACAATGTCCCGTGCAAACGCCACCTTGAGCGCAGTCGGCGCAGGTGCCCTTGCGATAAATGCGCACGCACACGGCGACAAACGCAATGGCGATAACGGCCAGCACAACAATATCGATAGGTGCCATAGCAAGCCTCCTCTAGTTAACCACCACTTACTTTACCCCATTCTCCACCTGCCAAAAAGGGACAGGTATATTTTGGTCGGTTTTATCTGCGGAAACGCCACATCTCCCTCACCAAAAAGCCCGAGTGTCGCTGGGACACCCGGGCTCGTGGAAAGGGGCTGATCCTTATTCGGACTTAAGCGGAAACTGCAGCGGAAGCGGTGTTGGTCTCGTCCTCGTCGGTCCAAGCGTGCTTGGGCATGGGACGGAAGATCTGGAAGAGCATCGCAACCAGCAGAACGATGGCTACAACCGTCCAAATACCAAACTGGCCAAGGACAAGCAGGTTGTAGAACTGGTTGATGAACAGGCCGATCACCCAGGCAAAGGCGCACTCGTAGCCGATGGCAATCGCGGTCCACTTACCGGAGTTCATCTGGTTACGGATGGTGCCGATAGCGGCAAAGCACGGAGCGCACAGCAGGTTGAAGGCACCAAAGGCGACGCAAGCGCCCATGGTCGGGAACATAGCCGCAAACGCGGTCCACAGGCTCGGGTCGGCCTCGCCGGCGTCGGCAACGGACAGCAGCGAGCCGGCGGTGGCGACAACGTTCTCCTTGGCGACGAGGCCAGAGACGGTCAGTGCGGTGGCCTGCCAGGTGCTAAAGCCGAGCGGGGCGAAGATCCAAGCGACCAGGTTGCCGAACATGGCAAGCACGGAGTAATCCATGAACTCCTCGGGGATGCCCTCCATGGAAGGCAGGTAGCCAAAGGCGCCGTTGTAGCTACCAAAGTTGGAGAGGAACCAAACGACGACGGTGGACGCAAAGATGACCGTGCCGGCCTTCTTGATAAAGGCGAAGCAGCGCTCCCACACGTGCAGCGCCCAAGAGCGGATCGCCGGGAAGTGGTAGGCAGGAAGCTCCATAACAAACGGCGTCGGGCGACCGGCGAAGAGCTTGGTCTTCTTGAGCATGAGGCCCGAGGCAATGACGGCAAAGACGCCCAGGAAGTAGAAGAGCGGGCTGATCCACGCAGCGGTGGTAGAAGAGTCGCCAATGATGGAACCCATAAGCAGGGCGATGATCGGCAGCTTGGCGCCGCAAGGGATGAACGTGGTGGTCATGACCGTCATGCGGCGGTCCTTCTCGTTCTCGATGGTCTTGGTAGCCATGACGCCGGGGACGCCGCAGCCCGAGGACACGAGCATGGGGATAAAGGACTTACCGGACAGGCCAAAGCGGCGGAACACGCGGTCCATGATGAAGGCGACGCGGGCCATGTAACCGCAGTCCTCCAAGAAAGACAGCATCACAAAGAGCAGGAACATCTGCGGGACGAAGCCCATGATGGCGCCGATGCCAGCCACGATGCCGTCGCAGACCAGCGAATCGACGAGGCCACCGTCCTCGGTACCGCCCGCCACGAGAGCGTCATGCACCGCGGTGGTGATACCCGGGACATAGGGGCCGTACTGCGCCGGGTCGACCGAGTCGGCGTTGTCGCCCGCAGCCTCGACGGCCGCGTCGTAGGCGTCGCGACCCTGACCGAGTACGTACCAACCGTCAGTACCGAAGAGCTGGTCGTTGGTGAAGTCGGTCACCGTGCCGCCCAGGGTGGAAACGGCGATGTAGTACACGCAGAACATGATGACCACAAAGATCGGCAGGCCCAGGATACGGTTGGTAACCACACGGTCGATCTTCTCGGAAGTGCTCATCTTGGCAGGAGCCTTGGTGAGGCACTCGTCGATGATGTGCGCGATCACGCCATAACGCTCACCGGTGATGATGGACTCGGCATCGTCGTCGCAATCCTGCTCGCACTGGGCGACCAGCTGCTCGACGCGAGCGGCCTTCTCCTTGGTGAGGTTGATGAGCTTGCAGGCGTCCGCATCGCGCTCAAACAGCTTGACGGCGTAGTAGCGACGCTTGTTGGCGGGAACGCTCGCCGGCAAGTTGTTCTCGATGTGGGTCAGAACGTCCTCGATAGAAGAATCGAACTTGTGCTCCGGCACCTGGCCCTTGGAAGCAGCGGACTTCTTGACCTGCTCGAACAGCTCGTTGATACCCTTGTTCTTAAGGGCCGAGATCATCATGACCGGGCAGCCGAGCTTCTTGGAAAGCTTGTCCGTGTCGATCTTATCGCCGTTCTTCTCGACCAAATCGGCCATGTTGAGGGCGACGACCACGGGCAGGCCGGTCTCGACGACCTGAAGTGCCAGGTACAGGTTGCGCTCAAGGTTGGTCGCGTCGACAACCTGGACGACCACATCGGGCTCGCCGCTCATGAGGTAGTCGCGCGAGCACTGCTCCTCGGGGCTGTAGGGGGAAAGCGAGTAGATGCCGGGGAGGTCCGTAATCGTGACGTTCTTGTCACTCAGAAGCTTGGCTTCCTTTTTCTCAACCGTGACGCCGGGCCAGTTGCCAACGTAGCCGTTGGCGCCGGTGATCAGGTTGAAAAGCGTGGTCTTGCCGCAGTTGGGGTTACCCGCCAGCGCGACATGGATCTGAGAATCCGCCATTCAATCCTTCTTCCTTGTGTGCCCGCGCTGCTTTCTCCGCGCGGGCTGGATAATGTGCTTCAACACTGCATCATTGAGTTAGAAAAACCTAACTTTATCTGCAGAAATATGTGCCGCCGGCCCTTACTGGACCTCGACGACGGCAGCCTCCTCCTTGCGGATGGAAAGCTCGTAGCCGCGCACGTTGATCTCGACCGGATCTCCGAGCGGTGCAACCTTTACGACCTTGAACGAAGTGCCCTTGATGAGCCCCAGGTCCATAAGGTGACGGCGAAGTGCGCCCTCGCCGTGAAGCTTGACGATGGTAGAGCTCTCGCCCACCTTAACGTCACCCAACGTCTTCATATTCTTTTCCCCCTTTCAGCTTTTATGAAATGCTGCGAACTAACCGACGGTCATGATGTGCATGGCAACCTTGGAATCGATGCCAAAGCGAGCGCCCAGCACCGTGACGATGATGTTGGCGCCACTCGAGCTCACTACGTGAACCTCACTGCCCTCGACAAAGCCGAGGTCCTTGAGGTGGTGCCTCATGTCCTCATTGCCCTTTACACGAGACACGTGCACGGTTTCGCCCGCTTTCACCATCGAAAGCGGCATGGCCGGCATCTGCGGTCCGCAAGACATGAGTGAGCTCCTAACGTCAGTTCGTCCTCAACATCGACGCAGCAAAAGTTAACCACGTCTATGTTCGCTATAGTAAACTAGCACGTGGTTAACTTTTTGGAAAGGGTTCCCATTCAGTTTTCGAAAAAGTTTCCCATATGAAACAGATGTGACAAAGGGACTGTCCCTTTGTCACATTGTTGCGCTTAGAGCGATAGGTTTCTGATCGACGTGACGCACGAGGCCTCGTCTACGCCCGAAATGCGGAAGATGATGTCCTCGCCGCACTCGCCGTAGAGAGCCATGAGGCCCATAACGTCGCGACCGTCGGTATGGCGATCGCCGATACTGACCGACACATCACTACGATGTTTGGCAATGATGTCGTAGAGCAGCGCAACCGGGCGGGCATGCAGTCCCAACGGATCTTTAATCGTCTTTGTAAACTCGACCATGTCCCCTCCCACGGCATCGCACATTCGGCCGGCAAACCCAGCCACGTGGTAGTTATTGTAGCGTTAGATGCTTGTCGAGAGCTCCTCTGAACACCTCGTGGGCAAAAAGTGGCAAATATGAGTACTGTCACCAATTTAGTAGCAGCAAAATCGAGAGCAAATTGCCTCCTTTGAGCGATTCGAAGGTAGCGCGCAGAGATGTGGTGTAAGAGGCGGGGAATGCCCCGCCTCCGCCCTTTCTTGAAAGGGAGGGGACACCGCCTAGAATTCGTCG
>CAUDQR010000040.1 GCA_958451615.1 uncultured Collinsella sp.
GCCGGAGCCCATGTTAAAGAAGGCGTAGCCCAGAAGCGCGCAAGCCAAAATAAAATACAGCCAGCCCGTACGCGTGGGCTTCTTGCCTCCGGGCATCCCCGGGATCTTAGGCTCCCGGGGAGTCTGGGAATTGTTATCGTTACGGTCGTCGGGCATCTTACGAATAAACCTCCGGTTTCAAAATGCCCAGATACGGAAGGTTACGATAGCGCTCGGCATAGTCGAGGCCGTAGCCCACCACAAAGGCATCGGGGCAATGGGTTCCAACATACTTGGGCGTGACGGCCGAGGTACGGTCCTCAACGTCCTTCCACAGGAAGGCGGCAACCTCCAGCGAGGCGGGCTTGCGGCTCTCGAGGTTCTTCATCAGATACTTGAGCGTCAGGCCCGAGTCCAGAATGTCCTCGACGATCAGCACGTCGCGACCGCGGATGTCGATATCCAGGTCCTTAATGATACGCACGATGCCCGAGGACTTCACACCGTCGCCATAGCTCGAAACAGCCATGAAATCGATGTTGGTCGGCAGCTCGATCTTGCGCATCAGGTCGCCCATAAAGACCACGGCGCCGCGCAGGACCGCAATCAGCACCAGATCCTTACCCGCGTAGTCGCGAGTAATCTGCTCGCCTAGGCGAGAGACGATACCGTCGATATCCTCCTGCGTAAACAGAACCTTCTCGATATCCGGATGTTGAGAAGCCATGACAACCCTTTCTTGTGCTTATCGCCCACGCACCGCCGCATGGACGCGAACTACACATTCTAGCAGCGCACGGGGTATATTTACCAGCACGTGCGCCATCAGCGCGGGAATACCGTCAACGTCGCACAGAATAGCTGGCGCGAAGCGCTATTCCGCATCGACCACACGAAGCAGATATGCCACGCGCGTTGTGGCCGTGCATTTAAAACGCTCGTCCGCGCGAACGCCCGCGACCCATACTACGGCACCTCCCGGAGCCGTTCTTACCACGGGTACGCCAGAGCGGTCTGAAACAGGAATGCGCGCCTCGTTTAACAGGTCTGACACTTTCTTGCTTCGGCCGTTCATCCCCAACGGGCACATCACGTCTCCCGGCACAGGGCTATCCACCCACAGGCGCGCCAATCGCGCCTCGGCGGGAATCTCCCCGCGCGAGCCGGCTAGCATCCGCTCGCTATCGCGGTCGGCGAACCCCAGGGCCGCCGCATCCACCAAGGCCGCAACCTCTCCGGCAGCAGCAAGCTCGCGGGCACGGTGCACGATATCGCGCCCCGGCTCCACAGCCATCGGCTCTGCTGTCAGCATACGCCCCGCCCCCAGCGGCAGATGACCGGGAACGGAGATCCAATCGGCCACTAAGCCCTCGCGCGCCGCCGGGGCCTTGAACGCCAGCATGCCAAACTCCACACGGGCATCAATTCCCGCAGGAAGCGTTACCGAGCCCGAGCCCGCAGCGACGCAGGCGAGCACGCGCTCCACGTGCCGCATCTCCGGTCGCGCGTCGGGATCGATGCGCTTAATCGCCAACCGCACGATACGCCGTGCAATCACAACCTCAGCGGCGGCAAGACGGCGCGCATCGAGCACCAGTGCGCCCGCCGCTTCCTTGCGCAGACAGCTTCGAAACGCCTGTGCCGAAAGCTGGGAAAGAAAGGCGTCTTCGTCGCCCAGAATTTCGCAAGCGGCGCCAATCGTCTTACAGACGCTCGCGTTGCGCCGTGCCACCACCGGCATCACCCGATGGCGTACATAGTTGCGCAGGTACGAAACGTCCTCGTTGCTTTCATCTTCCCGCCATGGCTGACCGTGCACCTGCAGATAGCTCACGAGCTCATCGTGCGTGAGGTCGAGCAAGGGGCGAACCACAATGTTCCGACGGCGCGGAATGCTCGATAGACCCGCGGGACCCGACCCCTTAATGGCGTTCATCAAAAATGTTTCCGCGCGGTCCGACGAAGTATGCGCGGTACAGATACGAGCCGCCGTCCGCGGTGCGCCCGATTCGGCACAAAGTTCGCGAACATATCTCCGTGCCGCGGCATAGCGCACCTCGCGAGCCGCAGCCTCGATATTGCCCGATTCGTCATCAAAATAGGCATGCTCAACACACAGTGGCAAGCCGTATTGCGCGCACAGGTCACGTACAAAGGCCTCGTCGCCATCGGATGCCTCCCCGCGCAGATGATGGTTTACATGCAGCACGTGCAATCGCTCGCGCGCAATGGGAGCGACGCCGCGCCCGTCCTGGATATCCAGCTTTGATGTGCAAGCCATAAGGAGCAGCGCCGTCGAGTCCGCACCGCCTGATACCATGAGCACTACGGGGGCAGCGGCCTGCCGCGTTGCCAGGGCGCTCTTATCCGTCCTCGGCGCGGCATGATGTCCATAGTGCTGAGATACCGTTGGCATTCGCTTCCTCCTCTATTCGTCCGCACCCATTGTATCCTTTGGAATCTTATGTCTCGCCTGCACCTTCATATCCTCAGCAGCGGCTCAAAAGGCAACTGCGCACTCGTCGAGGGGCCTCAGGGGCTCATCATGATCGACAACGGCCTGTCCCGCCGCGAGACACTTAAACGCATGGCGGAGCTTGGCCTCTCGGCAGACGACGTCGCCGCTCTAGTAATCACCCATGAGCATGGTGACCATATCAAGGGGCTCGATGTATGGTGCAAGCACTGGCATGGTCCCCTCTTTGCCAGCAGGGATACCCTTTCATGCAAAGAAAACCTCGCGCACCTGCCCGTAGAGGAATTTGACCCCGGCGACACGCTCCCCATTGCCGGCATCCACGTGCAAACCTACTCAACATCGCACGATGTCATCAATCCTGTCGGCTATCGATTTAATGCTCTCGATGATTCCATTGGGTTTGCCACCGACACCGGAGAGTTATCGAGCAAGGCCATAGGCATCCTCAAAGACTGTCGAGTTCTCGCGCTCGAAAGTAACCACGATGTAACTATGTTGCGCGAAGGAGCGTACCCCCGCTTTCTTCAGGAGCGCATCCTGTCCACAAAGGGGCACCTCTCCAACAACCAGGCCGCCGAAGCCGCGCGCGAACTTGTTACCGATCGCACCGAACAACTCATCGCCATGCACATCAGCCAGGACAATAATCGTCCAAGCCTTACCGTCAAAAGCTATGCCAACGCGCTTGATGCAAGTCTCGATGATGAACTCGGCAGTTCTGCCACCCGTCTTCAAGGGCCACGGAAGCTCTCGATACGCCCTGCAAGCCAGTATCAACCGACAACCATTCAATAGCCCCTCAAGACAACAAAGGGGGCTGGGAATCACTTCCCAGCCCCCCTTAACTCATACTCTCGATTGAAGCAGAGCCATCGTTAGTCGATGGAGATCTTCGTAACGTTCTTCTTCTCGACAATCTTGGGAACCGTAACGGTCAGGATGCCGTCAGCATACTTAGCCGAAAGGCCCTCGCTCGAAGCGTCCTTCAGATACACGCCGCGCGTCGCGCTGTACGAGCTAAACTCCTTCTGCAGGAAGTTCTTGCCCTCGTTCTCCTCGTCCTCCACAACGTTCACGCTAATCGACAGGCGACCCTCATTGAGCTCAACGTCGATGTCATCCTTGGCGACACCGGTCAGATACGCCTTGACCTCGTAGCCATCACCCTTGTCCTCAACGTCAACGGGGAACGCCTTGGAGGCAATCGAGTTGTTTGCAAGGTCGGTCATATCATCAAACAGATCGAACAGCGAGCTAGCAGAAGGACGAACGCCAAAAACCGAACGATAAGGAACCATGCTTGCCATGTTTACCACTCCTTTTAAGGGCTGCCGAGCCATCTTCTAGGTGACTGGGACTTCTTTTGACGCTCTTATATATGCCCACCCAGTGCCCATATATACATCGACTATAAAGTTTTTTGAGTCCAGTACTATAAGCATATCTAAGTGTGTATGACTCAGGTTTTAGTAAGGTTAAGGTTCTTTGAACCAGAGCTTAAATAACAAGTATGTTCGCAGCTACAAATAACAAGGGGCTTACAATGAGCGCGTACACGTTGTTGGTAACGAGCTAAAGGGCATCATGGACGATCAAAAACAGGACAACACGTTTATGCCGGAGCAGGACGAAGCATCCAGCCCGCAACCGATTCGATTCCATCGCCCCCACATCTCGCAAGAGCCCATCAATGATCCAGAGCCCAAATATGTGACAAGAAACCGATATCAAACACTCGAAGAAGCACAAACGGGGCGCAAACATATGGGCGTCGCCTCGGGAGACCCTGTATATCTGAAAGACGCACCATTATCTAAAAACAGCGTAGCTAGTGATGAGCCGATGAAAGCATCCGCCGTCCATCAACAAAGAGGGCCTCGACCCAAGCAAACCTTGACGCATTCGGCTCGCTATCTCGAAACGCCAAAACAGGGAAAGTCAATCTTCGTTTCGTCAAGTAAACGACGCAAGCAGCATCAGCTGACAATTCTGCTTTTGACCATTGCGGCCATAGTAGTTGCCCTTGTTATACGATTTATTTTCTTTAAATAAAGGCTCAATACCAAAAACAACAAGATCGTCTGGTGTAATTGAGTCATTTACACCCCGTAAACGCAAAAAAAGGGGGAGGCCGCGAGGCCTCCCCCTTCTTCAAGTCATCAGACGGCTCGG